>DASZWO010000012.1:0-50909 GCA_035546595.1 Opitutaceae bacterium | reverse complement strand
AGGCCGCGGCGGCCCAGGGCCTGCGGCTGGCGCGCGAGGGCAGGGTGGCCGCGGCCGGCGGCGGCGACATCGCGCTCGAGGCGCAGACGCTCTGCCTGCACGGCGACGGGCCCGGGGCGCTCGGCCTCGCGCGGCGGCTGCGCGCGGGGCTGGAGGCCGCCGGCATCGCCGTCCGGCCGCTCTAGGCATGAAGGCGCTGCCCTGGCTGGCCTTCGCGCTGCTCGCCGCGGCGGTGGCGGCGGCCTACGCCGGCAGCCTGGGCGGGGTGTTCGTGATGGACGACCTTCCCGCCATCGTGGACAACCGGGCGCTCCGACGCGGATCCGCGCAGGCGCTGCTCCCGCCCGCGGGCAGCGGGGATACCGGAGCGGGCCGGCCGGTCCTGAACCTCACCCTCGCCCTCAACTACGCGGCCGGAGGGCTCGCGCCGCGCGGCTACCATCTGGTCAACCTCGGCATCCACCTCGCGGCGGCGCTGGCGCTGCTGGGAATCCTGCGCCGGCTGGGAAGCGGGCTCGGTTTCGCCTTCGGGGCGTCCCTGCTGTGGGCCGTGCATCCCCTGAACACCGAGGCGGTGACCTACGTCGTCCAGCGGGCGGAGTCGCTCATGGGGCTGTTCTACCTGCTGACGCTCTACGCCTTCGTCCGCGCGGCGGCGGGCGGCTCGGCGCGGCCGGCGCGCTGGTACGCGCTGTCGGTCCTGGCCTGCCTCCTCGGCATGGGAACCAAGGAGGTGATGGTCTCCGCGCCGCTGCTGGTGCTCTGCCTCGACCGGCTCCGCTTCGCGGGCTCGTTCGCCGCGGCCTGGCGGCGCCGCCGGGCCTACTACGCGGCGCTGGCGGCCACCTGGATCCCGCTCGCCGCCCTGGTCTGGCGGGAGGGGAGCCGCGGCGGCACCTCGGGCTTCGGCCTCGCCGTCTCCGCCCGGCGCTACTGGGCCACCCAGCCCGCGGCGATCGCGCGCTATCTCAGGCTCGCCTTCTGGCCGCACCCGCTGGTGTTCGACTACGGGACCCAGTGGCTGGCTCGTCGGTCGGATCTGCTCCTGCCCGGGGCCCTGATCGCGGCGCTGGCCGGGATCGGCGCCTGGGGCCTCTGGCGCAAGCGGGACTGGGGGCTGCTCGTTCTGGCGTTCTTCGCCGTGCTCGCGCCGACCAGCCTGGTGCCCGGCGGCCGCCAGACGGCGGCGGAGCACCGGATGTACCTGGCGCTGGTCCCGGTGGTGGTCCTGGCCTTGGGCGCCGCCGGGCGCGGCCTGCGGCGCCTGGGCGAGCGCGAGGCCGGGGCGGCGCTCGCGGCCGGCGCGCTGCTGCTGGCCCTGCCGCTCGGCGCGGCCACCGCGGCGCGCAACGCCGACTACGCCTCGGCGCTGCGGCTCTGGAGCGACAACGTCGCGCGGGTGCCGGACAGCCCCCAGGCGCAGAACAACTACGGATCGGCGCTGGCCGCGGCCGGCCGCTACGGCGAGGCCGAGCAGCGCTTCCGGGAGGCGCTGCGCCTCGATCCGGGGGCCAGCCTCGCCGAGGAGAACCTGGGCAAGCTCGCCCTGCGCTTCGGGCGCCCCGCCGAGGCCGAGCGCCATTTCGCCCGCGCGGCCGCGCTGCGGCCCGGGCGGGCCGCGGCCCACGAGGGGCTGGCGGAGGCCTACCTGGGCGAGGGGCGCCGGCCGGAGGCGCGCGCGGAGCTCGAGCGCGCCGTGGCGCTCGATGCGGGCGATGAATTCGCGGCGGACGAGCTGCGGCGCCTCGGCCCGGGGGCCCCCTGAGCGCCGCACAATCTTTTTGCGGAGGCGGGCCGGTCTGGTAGGTTGGGCGGCTTGATGCCCGCGACCGCCGCCGCGACCGCCGCCGGGCCCTCCAACGGGGCCCTGATCCTGCGGCTTTTCCGCCTGGCCTGGCGCTACCGCCTGCGGTGCCTGGCGGTCCTCGGGATCCAGCTGGTGCTGCTCAGCATGGGCATCTTCGGCCTGAGCTTCACCGGCATCGGCATCGACTACATCCAGCACAAGGTCGCGCAGACCCCGCTGGCGCCGAACAAGCTCCGCCTCCACCTGCCGGAGGCCTGGCCGGTGTGGCAGGTGCTGGCGCTGCTGGCCGGGCTGATCCTGGGCCTGGCGGTCTGCCGGGCCGTGCTCAACTACGTCTACGGCGTCATGGTCAACATCCTCGTCCAGCGGCACCTGGTGGTGGACATGCGCGGCGAGGTCTACGAGAAGCTGCAGCGGCTCAGCTTCCGCTTCTTCGACCTCAACACCACCGGCTCGATCATCACCCGGGTGACGAGCGACGTGCAGAACGTGCGGATGTTCGTCGACCAGGTGCTGATCCAGAGCCTGATCATGGTGATCTCGCTCACCGTCTACGTCATCTACATGGCGAGCCTGAGCCCGGGCCTGACCCTGGCCTGTCTCGCCACCACCCCGGTGCTCTGGATCCTCTCCGCCGCCTTCTCCCGGAGGATCCAGCCCGAATACGCCCGCAACCGCGAGCTGGCCGAGGTCATGGTCCAGCGCCTGAGCGAGAGCGTGCAGGGGATCGCGGTGACCAAGGGCTTCGGGCGGGAGGAGGAGAACCGGGCGGAGTTCGACCGCGCCAACGACGCCGTCCTGGCCCAGCAGCGGAGCATCTTCTGGCGGGTGAGCCTGTTCTCGCCCACCGTCGGCTTCCTCACCCGCATCAACATGATGGTCCTGCTCGGCTACGGCGGGGCCCTGGTCATCCGCGGCCAGCTGCCGCTCGGCGCCGGCCTGGTCGTCTTCGCCGGGCTGCTCGAGCAGTTCTCGGGGCAGGTCAACAACGTCGCCAACATCGTCAACTCGGTGCAGCAGTCGCTGATCGGGGCCCGCCGGGTCTTCGAAATCCTCGACGCGCCGGTCGAGGTCCGCTCGGCGCCCGACGCCATCCGCCGGCCCAAGCTGGAGGGCGCCGTCCGCTTCGAGCAGGTCTCCTTCGCCTACCGCGGCCTGCCGGGCCTGCGCTCCTCGCCCGACCTCTCGGAGGCGGCCGGGGCGCGGGCGGACCGGGTCCTGCACGAGATCGACCTGGAGGTGAAGCCCGGCCAGTGCGTCGCGATCCTGGGGGCGACCGGCGCCGGCAAGAGCGTGCTGATGGGGCTGATCCCCCGCTTCTACGACGTCACCGGCGGGCGCCTGCTGGTCGACGGGATCGACGTGCGCCGCCTCCACCTCGACGACCTGCGCCGCAACATCGGGCTGGTCTTCCAGGAGAGCTTCCTCTTCTCCAACACCGTCGCGGCCAACATCGCCTTCGGCCACCCCGGCGCCACCCCGGCCGCGATCGAGCGGGCGGCCCGGATCGCCGCCGCCCACGACTTCATCCTCAAGCTGCCCAAGGGCTACGACACCGTGCTGGGGGAGAGCGGCAACACCCTCTCCGGCGGCCAGCGCCAGCGCCTCGCCATCGCCCGGGCGGTGCTGCTCGAGCCGGCCATCCTGCTGCTGGACGACCCGACGGCGGCGATCGACAGCGAGACCGAGCACGAGATCTTCGAGGCGCTCGACCGCGCCATCGCGGGGCGCACCACCTTCATCGTGGCCCACCGCCTCAGCACCCTGCGCCGGGCCGACCGCATCATCGTGATGGACGGCGGCCGGATCGTGCAGCAGGGGACGCACGCCGAGCTGATGCGCGTGCCCGGGCCCTACCTCCGGGTGGCCCGGCTGCAGCTGGTCGACGGGCGCGAGCTGGAGGGGGCGGCATGAGCGCGCCGAGCGGCCCGGCCATGCTCGTCCACCGCACGCGGGAGGACGAGGACGACGAGCAGTTCCGGCCCCTCTCCTGGGGGCTGATCCGCCGGCTGTTCGCCTACAGCGCGCCGGTGCGGCCCAAGGTCCGCCGGCTGGTCGTGCTCACGGTCATCCGCTCCATCCAGCTGCCGGCCCTGACCTGGGTCGCGGCCCTGGTGATCAAGGGGCCGATCACCGGCGGGCGGATCGCCGGCCTCGGCCTGGGCGTGCTCGGCTACGGCCTGCTGGCGATCTCGACCGACGGGCTCTTCCACTTCCGCCAGCGCTACGCCCTCGAGATCGGCGAGACCGTGGTCAACCGGCTGCGGGCGGCCATCTTCGCCAGCCTGCTGCGGCAGCCGATGAGCTTCTTCCACCGCATGCGGCTGGGCCGGATCATCAGCCGGGTGACGAGCGACGTGGAGGCGGTGCGCGCGGCGATGCAGGACGTGCTCTTCGTCAGCGTGGTCCAGTTCGGGCAGATGATCTTCACCGCCGCGGTCATGCTCTGGTGCGACTGGGTGATGTTCCTGGTGGTGCTGGCGATGGCGCCGGTGCTGGCGCTGGTGAACAACCATTTCCGGATGAAGCTCAGCCGCCTCTCCCGCGCCTCGCAGGAGAGCTTCAGCCGCGTCACCGCCACCCTGGCCGAGTCGGTCAACGGCATCCGGGTGACCCAGGGCTTCGTCCGCCAGGAGGTCAACGCCGGCCTCTTCCGGGGGCTGCTGGCGGACCACTCCAACTACAACATCGCGCTGGCGCGGACCTCCGCGATCCTGACCCCGCTGCTCGAGCTCAACAGCCAGTTCTTCGTCGCCATCCTCCTGCTCGTCGGGGGCTGGCGCGTCTTCCACGGGGCGATGGCGATCGGCGACCTGATCACCTTCTTCCTCCTGGCGAACATGTTCTTCGCCCCCTTCGCCATCATCGGCAACCAGTACAACCAGGCGCTGATCGCGATGGCCGGGGCGGAGCGGGTCTTCCAGCTGGTCGACGCCGAGCCGGACTGGGTGGACGACCCGGCGGCCGGGGACCTGCCGGACCCCCGGCCGGCCGCGGCCGGCGCGCGGGTCGAGTTCCGCGACGTGACCTTCGGCTACAATCCGGCCCTGCCGGTGCTGCACGGCATCAGCTTCACCGCCGAGCCGGGGCAGTCGGTGGCCCTGGTCGGCCACACCGGCAGCGGCAAGAGCTCGATCATCAACCTGGTGGCCAAATTCTACCTGCCCGGCGCGGGCGAGGTCCGGATCGACGGCCGCGAGATCCGCGGGCTGCGCAGCCTCTCCCTGCACCGCCAGATGGGGATGGTGCCGCAGCAGAACTTCCTCTTCGGCGGGAGCGTGCTCGACAACATCCGCCTCAGCCGGCCGGAGGCGGGCGAGGAGGAGGTGCGCGCCTGCGCCGCCCGGCTCGACTGCCTGGACCTCTTCGAGGCGCTGCCGCGGGGCCTGCGCACCGAGGTGGGCGAGCGCGGGGCCGGCCTCTCGGTCGGGCAGCGCCAGCTGGTCTGCTTCGCCCGCGCCCTCCTGGCCGACCCGCGGATCGTGATCCTGGACGAGGCCACCAGCTCGGTCGACGCGCTGACCGAGGCCCGGCTGCAGAAGGCGCTGGAGGTCCTGCTGGCGGGCCGCACCAGCTTCATCGTCGCGCACCGCCTCAGCACCATCCGCCACGCCGACGTGGTGCTGGTGCTCGACGCCGGCCGCATCGTCGAACGCGGCACCCATCCCGAATTGCTCGCGGCCGGCGGCCATTACGCCGCGCTTTACCGGCAGTTCGCGCAGGGGGCCGCCGGGTAAAATAGCGTCATTTTTTACTCGGAAACCCCTCTGAATCCCCTCTAGATACCGTTGCTTTCGCAGTAACGAGTACCAATAAACCAATCCAACATGGCTAAAAAATCAGGTCGCAAACCCAACGCTAAATTCATGGCCCCGGTCACGCCGGACGCCAAGCTCGCCGCCGTCGTCGGCTCCAAGCCCCTTCCCCGCACCGAGCTGACCAAGAAGCTCTGGGACTACATCAAGAAGAACGGGCTCCAGGACAAGAAGGACCGCAAGATGATCAACGCGGACGACGCGCTGAAGGCCGTCTTCAACAACAAGAGCAAGGTGAGCATGTTCGAGATGACGAAGCTCGTCTCGGGCCACGTCTCCTAAGCCCGCAGCAATTTCGCTTCAGACCGACCGCCGCGGCGACCCCGCGGCGGTCTTTGCTTTTCTGGGTTGGCGCGGCCGCGGCGGGCCCGCACCCTGGGGGATGCGCGCCACCCGAACCCTGCTGCTGACCCTCGGCTCCCTCGCCGGCCTGCTGGCCGGCTGCTCCTCCAACCCCATCCTCGGCGGCAACACCACGGTGCTGGTGCCGATCGCCGGGGGCCAGACCGCGCGGATGACCTTCGGCGGCGGGGGGCCGGTGCTGGAGCAGAACGCGGATTTCAAGGTGGCGAGCATGCCGACCCTGGCGCCGAGCCGGGACCGGAAGCACGTCGACTACGATTTCCAGATCGAGCTCAAGCGCGACGTCCTCCCCCGCAGCATCACGGTGGAGGACATCAGCGAGGACCCGATCCAGACCCTGCTGGAGCAGGCGCCGCCCGCGATGCAGGGCCGGAAGTGGCGCGGCCAGATCCTGAAGATGGACATGAGCGACAAGCGCCTGGGCTGGCTGACCAGCCTCGACGACACTGTCCGGGTGCTCCGCTTCACCGTCGTCCTGCCCGACGGCCGGGCCTCCGTGGTCAACCAGGCCGTCTCCTATCCCGGGATGCTCAAGGCGCTGATCCGGCGGACGCTCGGGTTGAACTACTGATCGGCGGCCGCGGCCCGCTCCGCCGCCCGCGCCATGAAGTGGTCGTGGGCGGAGAACGGGGGCCGGCCCCCGCGGCGCGGGACGGGCAGGTAGGCGCCGTTGGCGTGCAGGACCCGGGCGTTGCGCTCGTCGCGCAGCTCGGTGGGAAAGAACTCCTCGGTCAGCCAGCGCCGGTGCCCGGGATCGAGCACCGGGAAGAGGACCTCGATCCGCCGCAGGAAGTTGCGCGGCATCCAGTCGCCGCTCCCGGCCAGGATCACCGGCTCGCCCCCCGCGTTCTCGAAGTAGAAGGCGCGGGCGTGCTCGAGGAAGCGCCCGACCAGGCTCCGCACCGCGATCCGCTCGCTCAGGCCGGGCACGCCCGGGACCAGGCAGCAGATGCCCCGCACGATCAGGTCGATCCGCACCCCGGCGCCGGAGGCGGCGTAGAGCGCGTCGATCACCGCCTGGTCCACCAGCGCGTTCATCTTCGCCACGATCCGCGCCGGCCGGCCGGCGGCCGCGTTCCGCGCCTCCTGCCCGATCAGCTCGAGCAGCCGGCGGTGGTAGTTGTAGGGCGCGACCAGCAGCCGCCGGAACGGCCGGGCCCCGCCGAAGCCGGTCAGGCCGTTGAAGACCTGGGCCACCTCCAGCGTCAGGTCGCGCCGGGCCGTGAAGTAGCTCAGGTCGGTGTAGAGCCGGGCCGTGCGCGGGTGGTAGTTGCCGGTCCCGAGGTGGGCGTAGTGCCGCAGGCGGTTCCCCTCCCGGCGCACCACCAGGCAGAGCTTGCAGTGGATCTTGTGGCCGACGAGGCCGTAGACCACGTGGACCCCCGCCTCCTCCAGCTGCTTGGCCCACTGGATGTTGTTGGCCTCGTCGAAGCGGGCCTTCAGCTCGATCAGGGCGGTGACCTGCTTCCCGTTGCGGGAGGCCTCGATCAGGGCGCGGACGATGGGCGAATCGCCGCTGGTGCGGTAGAGCGTCTGCTTGATGGCGAAGACCTGCGGGTCGCGGGCGGCCTCCTCCACGAAGTCCACCACCGGCGTGAAGGCGTCGTAGGGGTGGTGGAGCAGGACGTCGCGCGCCCGCAGGGCCTCGAAGATCCGCGCGCGGTCCCGGAGGGCGGGGCAGGGCGCGGGCTCGAAGCGGGGGTACTTCAGGTCGGGCCGGTCGATCTCGGCCAGGCTTTCCAGTCGCAGGAGGTTGAGCGGCCCGCCCAGCCGGAAGACGTACTCGTGGGAGAGGGCGAGGTGGCGGCAGAGGGTCTCGAAGATCTCCTCGTCCACCCCCTCCTCGATCTCCAGGCGCACCGCCTCGTTGCGACGGAGGTTGCGCAGCTCCTCCTCGATCTGCTGCAGCAGGTTGGCCGCCTCCTCCTCGTCGATGTAGAGGTCGCTGTTGCGGGTGATGCGGAAGGCGTGGGCCGAAATCAGCCGGTGGCCGGGGAAGAGCTCGCCGGCGCAGAGCTTGATCACCTCGCTGAGGAAGATGTAGCGCCGCGGCGCCCGGCCGGCGGGCGCGATCGGGACCAGCCGGGGCAGGATCCGCGGCACCGGCAGGATCGCGATCTTCCGCTCCCGCTCCGGATGCCCCGGGTCCCCCAGGGCGGCCACGATGTTCAGGGTCTTGTTCGCCAGCTGGGGGAAGGGGTGGGCCGAGTCGAGGGCGAGCGGCGTCAGCACCGGGAAGACCTGCTCGGTGAAGTAGGCCCGCACCCAGTTGAGGTCGGCGGCGGAGAGCTCGGCGGCCGAGCGCACCTCGATCCCCTCGGCCGCCAGCGCGGGGCGGAGCTCGTCCTGCCAGCAGCGGTACTGCCCCTCGATCAGCGAGGCCACCACCGAGTGGATGCGCCGCAGCTGCTCGCGCGGCTCCAGCCCGTCGGGGCCGGGCTCGCTCGCCCCCGAGTCCACCTGCTGCATCAGGCCGGCGACCCGGATCTCGAAGAATTCGTCGAGGTTGGAGCTGACGATGGCGAGGAAGCGCACCCGCTCCAGCAGGGGGTGGCGCCGGTCCTGGGCCTGCTCCAGCACGCGGCGGTCGAAGGCCAGCCAGCTGAGCTCGCGGTTGAAGTAGGCGACCGCCGCCGAGGACTTCATCCCGTCCAGACCGTCTTGATGTTGACGAACTCGCGGAGGCCGAAGGCGCCCAGCTCGCGCCCGTGCCCGCTCTGCTTCACCCCCCCGAAGGGCAGGGCGGCGTCGGAGCGGACGAAGTCGTTGATGCAGACCACCCCGGCGTCGAGGCGCGCGGCCGCGGCCTCGCCCCGTCGCCGGCTGCGGGTGAAGACCGCCGCGCCCAGGCCGTAGGCCGAGTCGTTGGCCAGGGCCAGGGCGTGGGCCTCGTCGCGCGCGGCGATGACCGCGGCCACCGGGCCGAAGAGCTCCTCCGCGTACGCCGGCATCCCCGGTCGGACGCCGGTGAGGAGGGTGGGCGGATAGAACCAGCCCGGGCCCGGCGCCGGCCGCCCGCCGAAGACCAGCCGCGCCCCGGCCCTGACCGAGGCGCGCACCTGGGCGTCGAGGTGCTCCCGGAGGTCCCGCCGGGCCAGCGGCCCGACGTCGGTCGCGGGGTCGCGCGGGTCGCCCATCCGGCGGGCGGCCAGCCGGGCGGCGAACTTGCCCTCGAATTCCCGGCGCACCTTCTCGACGACGATGAAGCGCTTGGCGCAGACGCAGCTCTGGCCGCTGTTGATCAGCCGCGAGCCGGCGCAGATCTCCGCCGCCCGGTCGAGGTCGGCGTCCTCCAGCACGACGTAGGCGTCGCTGCCCCCGAGCTCGAAGACGCCCTTCTTCATCGCCGCGCCGGCGGCGGCGGCCACGCTCCGGCCCGCGCGGGTGCTGCCGGTGAGGGTGACGGCGTGGACGCGGGGGTCGGCCAGCAGCCTCGCCACCGCGGGCGGCTCGACCAGGAGGGCCTGGAGCAGGCCGGCCGGCGCGGGCCCGCGGCGATCGCGCGCGGCCGCGGCCAGCAGCGACTCCACCGCCAGCGCGCAGCCGGTGACGTTGGGGGCGTGCTTCAGGAGGAAGGCGTTGCCGGCCATGATGGCCGGGGTGGCGGCGCGCAGCGCCTGCCAGACCGGGAAGTTCCAGGGCATCACGGCCAGCACGGTGCCGAGCGGCTCGAAGCGGACCTCCGCGTTGGGGGGCGCGCCCTCCGGCCGCTGGGGGGAGAGGAAGCGGGGGCCGTGCTTCGCGTAGAATTCGCAGGTGAGGGCGCACTTCTCGATCTCGGCCCGGGCCTGGCCGAGCGGCTTGCCCATCTCGGCGACGATCAGGTCCGCCAGGGCGCGGGAGCGCGCCCGCAGCGCCCGGGCGATCGCCCGCAGGTGCGCGGCGCGCCGGGGGAGGGAGGCCTCCCGCCACTGCCGGGCGGCGGCGGCGGCCTTCGTCACGCGCCGCTCCACCTCGGCCGGCCGGTGCGCCGGCCAGGAGCGCAGGCGCCGGCCGGTGGCGGGGTTGACCGAGACGAAGGGCATGGGCGGCTAGGCGCTCTCCAGGATCTTGTAGAGGCGCCGCACCATCTGGTTCGGGTCCTCCAGCAGGCCGGCGGAGATCAGGGCGTTGTCCAGGACCTGCTCGGCGATCAGGGCGGCCTTCTCCGGGGCGGCGGCGCGCAGCTCGTTGAGGTGCCTCATCACCGCGTGCCGGGGGTTGATCTCCAGGTTGACGCGCAGGGGGGAGTCCGCCCCCTCCTTGTGCAGGGCCTTCATCATCCGCCGCAGGTGGGGGGACATGAACTTGTCGGCGTTGAGGGCGAGGGCGGGGGAGTCGACCAGGCGCTCGCCCACCTTCACCTCGGCCACGCGCTCGCCCAGCTTCTCCTTGAGCCAGGCCACCAGCGCCTTGGTCTCCTCCTCCGGGAGGGCTCCCTCCGCCGGCTGGGGGAGATCCGGCAGCTTGACGTCGGCGTGGTCGGCGGCGGTCAGCTTCTTGCCCTCGAACTCCCGCACGTTGTTCATCACGTACTCGTCGACCGACTCGTAGCAGAAGAGCACCTCCAGCCCGCGGGCCTTGAAGCCCTCCAGGTAGGGCCCGGCCTCGATCGCCTGCCGGCTCGGGCCCACCAGGTAATAGATCTCCTTCTGGTCGGCCCCCATCCGGGAGACGTAGTCGGCCAGGGAGGTCGGCTTGCCCGGGTCGGTGCGGGAGGACTCGAAGCGCAGCAGCTTGATCAGCGCCTCCTGGTGGCTGGGGTCGAGGGCGGCGCCCTCCTTGAGGAAGATGCCGAACTCCCCGTAGAAGCCGGCGTAGTCCTCGGGCCGGTTCTTCGCCTCGTCGTCGAGGAACTTGAGGAAGCGCTTGGTGATGACCCGGTTCAGCTTCTCGACCAGGGCCCGGTCCTGCATCGTCTCGCGCGAGATGTTCAGCGGCAGGTCCTCGCTGTCCACCACGCCCTTGAGGAAGCGCAGCCACTCCGGCAGCAGGTCCTTGGGCCGGGCGTCGATCAGCACCTTGCGGCAGTAGAGGGCCACGGCGGGCTCGGTCCGGGCGAAGCCGAGCTTTTCGGTGTTCTCCTTCGGGACGAAGAGCAGGGCGTTGATCGCCAGCGGGGCGTCCGCGCTGAAGTGCAGGCGCAGCCGCGGCTCGTCGTGGGCGTGGGCCTGGAACTTGTAGAACTCGGTGTACTCCTCCTCCTTGACCTCGTTCTTGCTCCGCAGCCAGAGCGCCTGGACGGTGTTGATCCGCGTCCCGTTGAGGCTGACCGGGAAGGAGACGAAGGCGCTGTAGCGCTGGAGGATCTCCTTCACCCGCCACTCCTGGCTGAACTCCGCGCACTCGTCCTTCAGCTCGAGCACGATCTTGCAGCCCCGGCGCTGCCCGGCGCTCTCCTCGATCGCATAGCCGCCGCCGCCGTCGCTGGTCCAGAGCTGGCCGGGCTCGGCCGGCTTCCAGGAGTGGGTGTAGACCTTCACGGTCTTGGCCGCCATGAAGGCGGAATAGAACCCGACGCCGAACTGGCCGATCAGGCCGGCGTTCTTCTGGCCGCTCTCGCCCAGGGCCTTGAGGAACGCCTTGGAGCCGGAATGCGCGATGGTGCCGAGGTTCTCGACCAGCTCCTGGCGGGTCAGGCCGACGCCAAAGTCCTGGATGGTGAAGGTCTTCGCCTTGTCGTCGGTCGTGATGTTGATCTCGAGCGGCAGCTTGTCGTCGAAGATCTCCTTCTCGGTCAGCTGCAGGTGCCGCAGCTTCTCCAGCGCGTCGGAGGCGTTGGAGACCAGCTCGCGGACGAAGATCTCCTTCTCCGTGTAGAGCGAGTGGATGACGATATCCAGCAGCTGCTTGATCTCGGCTTGGAACTCGTAGGTCTGGGGGGAGGCGTCGGGCATGGTCTGGGATGGGCGGAGCCCGCAATCATACCAGACTGGGGCAAAAATCAAGCTGCCGCCCGGTCGGCGGCGGCGCGCGGCGGCCTGAAACCGGCGGCGGCCTCCGGCCCCTCCCTTGGGTCGCCTCCGCCCGGCGAGACGGGCTCCGCCGGCCCCTCTTCCGCCGGACAACATCAAAAGTGGGCTGGGGATCAACCGCTTGCGTCAGGGCTTGCGGTCTTGGCACGGGCCGGGCCCCCCCGTCCGCCATGAAACCCCTCTTTCCCGCGCTGGCCGCCGGGGCGCTTTTCGGGTTCGCGGGCGCCCCGTGCGCGCGCGGCTCCGGGTGAAGATGGCCTTCCAGGCCGGCGGCATGCAGATCGACGGGCGCGGCCGGCTCGAGGCGCGGCCGTAGCCGGCGCTACGGCCGCGCCAGCTTCAGCGGGACCAGCGTCACCGGGCCGAGCAGGCCCGAGGGCTGGAGCGGCCAGGAGGCGCCGTCGAAGCGCTGGTAGTGGATGTTGACGAAGTTGATCTCGTGGAAGTTCTTCCAGGGCACGTGGCGGATCTCGAGGTCGCGGATGTGGTTGGCGGAGAGGTTGGTGACCTCGAGGACCAGGGTGTTCTTCCCCGGCTTGAGGAAGCGGCCGATGCGGGCCTGGAAGGGCAGGCTCCAGAGCCGGTCCGCCTCCTGGCCGTTGACCAGCACCCGGGCGGTCTCGCGCACGTCGCCCAGGTCCAGCCGCCAGTCGTCCGGCGCCGCGCCCTCCGGCACGGTGAAGGTGGTCTCGTAGCGGGCGGTGCCGGCGAAGCGCTGGGCCTCGCCCGGCTCGTTGGTCCAGGATCCGAGCGCGGCGGTGCTGAAGGACGGCGGGGTGGGCGTCTGCCCGCTGACGTCCGGTCCGAAGCTGACCCGCCATTCGCCGGCGAGCGGGACGGGCGCGCCCGCCGCCTCGGCGTACGGCCAGGCCGGACCTTCGGCCGGATGGTCGAGCGCCTTGATGAAGACGGACTCGCCGGGCTGGAGCTGGAGGTAGACCTCGGGGCCGCCGCGGCCGTTCTGCGGGCCGCCGGCGAGCGAGACCGGGCCGCCGGCGCGGAGCGCGGCGACCCCGGTCCGGCCGCTGCGCGCGTCGAGCAGCACGGCGCCGCGGGCCGCCCGGCTCAGGGGCGCCCAGCCGTCGAAGGCCCGGCCGGTGAGGTTGGACACGAAGTAGAGCTCGCCGTCGGGGAGCCGGCGGCGCAGGACGCCGAGGCCGGCGTCGGCCAGCGGCTCGCGGACGGCGCCGATCGGCTTGAAGAGGCCCGCCGCGGTGGCGGAGAAGGGCGAGGGGGTGGCGGCGATCAGGCCGCGCAGCCCCACGGTGGCCTGGCGGCCGGAGCCGAGGTCCGTCGCCCGCAGGCCGTCGACCAGGGAAACCAGCTGCTCGCGGTGCGCCGCGAGGTCGGCGTAGCCCGGCACGTCGCGGGGGAAGCCGTCGACGAAGACCACGGTCGCGCCCTGCCGGCCCAGCTCGATCAGGCGGGCGAGGGTCGCCACCGGCATGTGCCGGGTGTAGGGGACGAGGATGAGGCCGTAGTCGCCGCCGGGAGCGCGGATCGGCCTCGCCGCCCCCGCGGCCACCCGCAGCTGCTGCAGCTGGGCGTCGGAGACGTAGTCGAACTGGTAGCCGTGGGCCACCAGGTCGGCGGCGAGCCGGCCGCAGGGCATCGCGTCCATCCAGGCGGCGGCGTCGTGCACCGTGAACTTCTCCACCAGCCCGGCGTCCCGGATGGTGAAGCGCTTCGCCAGCTCGTCGCCGTCGTACCAGAGGTCGTAGACCGGCCAGTAGACCAGGATGTCGTTGTCGGGCTTCCCGGACTGCAGCAGGCTCTGGCAGCGGGCGATGTAGCCGTTCAGCCAGCCGAACTGCTTCCAGAGCGAGTTGCGGGTGTTCTCCTGGGTGGCGGCGTAGAAGACCCAGCCCGGCCAGGCGGCGTCGGCCGGCGAGTAGGCGTTGCCGTGGTAGTAGATCCGGTTGATCCCGGTGAGCAGGAGCTGGTCCAGCTCCGGCTTCATTTCCGAAGGGGCCTCGTGCCAGTGCTCGCGCACCCAGGTGAAGGTCTCGGAGGAGGCGAGGGGCCTGCCGGCGACGTGCGCGGCCGAGGAGGCCATCCGGTTCACCAGCGGCGGCGGCACGTTCTCGCCGGTCTCGGAGGGCAGGTTGCGGTAGAGCGGGATGGGGAAGTTGCTCGAGCCGAAGATCTCCGTCTCCGGCACGTCGGCGGCGGCGTAGATGTCGAGGAGGTTGCCCGGGGCGCCGTGGGCCTGCTCGCGGGCGAGGCTGCCGGTGCGGTGCGACCAGTCGACCCAGGCGCGGACGTATTCCAGGTGGAGCTCTCCCAGCGTCTCGCGGTAGTCGGCCTTGACCCGGGCCACCGCGTCCGGGCTGCCCTGGCCGCCGAGCTCGGCGACGTGGTCGGCGAGGTCGTAGCCGTGCATCTCCCGGAACTTGGCGGGCACCTCCGGCGCCCAGCTGGCGGTGTACTCGTAGGAGTCGTGGAATTGCGCGTGGATCGAACCGGCGGGGAGCCCGGAGAGGGCCTGGGTGAAGGGCTGGAGGTAGTGCTCCAGCGCCGCGACCGAGAAGGGGTTCACCACCCAGCCCTCGCCGCCCGGGGCGGAGCGCTTCACCTTGAAGCGCGTGGGCTGCGGGACGATCCGCCCGTCCTGGATCACCAGCTTCTGCTCGGCGTCGGCCGGGCTCACCCAGGGCCCGCCGAAGGGCCAGCCGGTGCCGGTCGCCATGTCCACCCCCAGGCCCAGCCGGTGGGACTCCGCCGCGGTGTAGCGGAGCATGTCGACGTACTGCGGGGAGAGGAACTTGATGAACTTGGACTCATAGCCCCTGGCCCCGTAGATCGGGGTGATCTCGACGCCGCCGAAGCCGTCCTGGGCGATGGCGGTGAGCTGGGCGGTCAGGTTGGCCCGGTCGACGGCGCTGCCGGGCCACCACCAGCGCGTCCAGGGCTTCTGCTCCTGGGTGATCGGGGGCCAGGCGAGGTCGCCGGCGCGGAGCAGGCCGGGCGCGGCGGCCAGCGCCGCGAGGCAGAGGAGTCGGAGGGTGCGCATGGGGAGGAGGGGGATGGGAACAGCGTCGCCCCGGCCCGGGGCCCGGCAACGGCCGGGGCCTCGGACAGTCATCTAGCCGCCGAGGTAGGCGGCCTTGAGCATGGGGTGGTCGCGCAGCTCGCGGCTGGGCCCCTGCAGGGCCACCCGCCCCGCCTCCAGGACGTAGGCGTGGGCGCTGACCTCGAGCGCGAGGTGGGCGTTCTGCTCGACCAGCAGGATGGAGATCCCGCGCCGGTTGATCTCGACGATCTTCTCGAAGATGGTCGTGACCAGGCGCGGGGCGATGCCGAGCGAGGGCTCGTCCAGCATGAGGAACTTGGGGTCGCCCATCAGGGCGCGGCCGATCGCGAGCATCTGCTGCTCCCCGCCCGAGAGCGTGCCGGCGTTCTGCCGCAGCCGCTCCTTCAGGCGGGGGAAGGTGGCGAAGACGTAGTCGCGGTTGCGGGCGACGACCGCCGGGTCGTTCTGCAGGTAGGCGCCCATCGCCAGGTTCTCCTCCACCGAGAGGTTGGAGAAGATCATCCGCCCCTCCGGCACCTGGCAGAGGCCGCGCGCCACGATGCGGTGGGGGGCCAGCGCGGTGATGTCCTCGCCCTGGAAGCGGACGGCGCCGCCGCGCGGGCGCAGCAGGCCGGAGAGGGCGCGCAGGGTGGTGGACTTGCCCGCGCCGTTGGCGCCGATCAGCGTGACGATCGAGCCGGCCGGAACCTCGAGCGAGACGCCGTCCACCGCCGGGTTGGCGCCGTAGGCGACGACGAGCTGGGAGACGGAGAGCATGCTCAGCTCTGGCGGCCCTCGCCGAGGTAGGCCTCGACCACCTTGGGATCGCGGCGGATCGCCTCGGGGGCGCCCTCGGCGATCTTCACCCCGTAGTCCAGGACGGCGATGCGCTCGCACAGCTCCATCACCACCCGCATGGAGTGCTCGACCAGCAGGATGGCGATGCCGAACTGCTGGCGGACCTGCCGGACCAGGCGGACCAGGTCGGACTTCTCCGCCGGGTTCATGCCCGCCGCCGGCTCGTCCAGCAGCAGCAGCCGGGGCCGGGTCGCCAGGGCGCGGACGATCTCGAGGCGGCGCTGCTCGCCGTAGGAGAGGCTGAGGGCGGGGGCGTGCTGGCGGTGGGCGAGCTGGAAGAGGTCGAGCAGCTCGTCGGTGCGGTTGAAGATCATCGCCTCCTCGTCCTGGAAGGCGCGGCCGCGCACCAGCGACTGCAGCGGGGAGGTGGCGCGGTGGAGGTTGGCGGCGACGCGGACGTTGTCGGCGACCGAGAGCTGGCGGAAGAGGCGGATGTTCTGGAAGGTGCGGGCGATGCCGCGGGCCGCGATCTGGTGGCTGGCCAGGCCGGCCAGCCCCTCGCCCCCGAAGGAGAGCGCGCCGGAGCTGGGCTGGTAGACCCCGGTGATGAGGTTGAAGACGGTGGTCTTGCCCGCGCCGTTGGGGCCGATCAGGCCGACCAGCTCGCCCGCGCCCACCGCCAGGTCGAGCGCGTTGACCGCGGTCAGCCCGCCGAAGCGCAGGGTGACGGCCGAAAGCCGGAGCTGGGGCGCGCTCATCCCTCGCCGGTGCGGAACCGGGCGGACTTCCCCAGCCGCCAGTTGAAGAGCCCCTGGGGCCGCGCCAGCATCAGCCCGACCAGCAGGAGCGAGTAGATCACCATCCGGTATTCGGCGACGGGCCGGAGCACCTCGGGCAGCAGGGTGAGGAGGGTGGCGGCGAGGATCACCCCCAGGGTGTTGCCCATCCCGCCGAGGATGACCATGACCACGATCTCGATGCTGCGGGTGAAGTCGAAGCCGGAGGGGTTGATGGTGAGCTTGAAGTGCGCGAAGAGGCCCCCGGCGATCCCGGCGAAGAAGGCCCCGACGACGAAGGCGACGATCTTGTAGCGGGTGGGGTCGACCCCGACCGAGGCGGCGGCGATCTCGTCGTCGTGGGTGGCGATGAAGCCCCGCCCGTAGGTCGAGTGCACCAGGCAGACCACGGTGAAGACGGTGAGGCCGGCGAAGGCCACCACCCAGAAGATGGTGGTGTAGGGCGGGATCCCGCTCAGGCCGAGGGCCCCGCCCACCGCGTCGAAGTTCTGGAGGATCACCCGGATGATCTCGCCGAAGCCGAGGGTGACCAGGGCGAGGTAGTCCCCCCGGAGCCGGAGGGAGGGGATGCCGACCACCAGGCCCGCCGCGGCGGCGGCGAGGCCGCCCGCCAGCAGCGCGCCGAGGAAGAAGGCGTCCTGGGCCGCCTCGGCTCCGCCGGCCGCGCCCAGCAGCCGCGGCCCGAGGAAGACCGAGAGGGAGGCGGAGGCGTAGGCGCCGACCGACATGAAGCCGGCGTGCCCCAGCGAGAACTGCCCGGTGTAGCCGTTCACCAGGTTGAGCGAGACCGCGAGGATGACGTTGATCCCGATGCCGGTGAGGATGTCGAGGTAGTAGGGGTCGACCGCGTCGGAGAAGCGCGCCAGCGCCGCCGCGGCGGCCAGGGTGGCGAGGAGGGCGAGGTGCGGCTTGGGCATGGGCTCAGACCTTCTCCGTCTCCGGCCGGCCGAGCAGGCCGCCGGGCCGCAGCAGCAGGATCCCGATCAGGATGGCGAAGGCGATGGCGTCCTTGTAGGTCGACCAGGGGCTGCCGGCCACGAAGGTCTCGACCGTGCCCAGGATCAGCCCGCCCAGGGCCGCGCCGGGGATGCTGCCGATGCCCCCGAGGATCGCGGCCACGAAGGCCTTCAGGCCGGGCATCACGCCCATCAGCGGGTCGACCGAGGGGTAGTTGAGGGCGTAGAGCACCCCGCCCGCCCCCGCCAGGGCGGAGCCGAGCGCGAAGGTGAAGGCGATGACGGCGTCGTTGTTCACCCCCACCAGCGAGGCGGCCCGGGGATTGAGCGCCACCGCGCGCATCGCCATCCCGATCCGGGTCCGGCGCACCACCACCTGCAGGGCGCCCATCAGGGCGGCCGCGACCGCGATGACCAGCAGCTCGCTGCTGGAGAGGGTGAGGGACCCGGCGTGGAAGTCGCGGGCGGGGAAGACCCCGGGGAAGGGCTGCGGCGCGGCGCCGAGGAAGACCTGGCCGGTGTATTCGAGGAAAAGCGACACCCCGATCGCCGCGATCAGGACGTTGAGGGTGGGGGCCCGCCGCAGCGGCCGGTAGGCCAGCCGCTCGATCGCCATCCCCAGCAGGGCGCAGCCCACCATGGCGGCGGCCAGGACCGCCAGGCCGCTGCCCCAGGAGTCCTCAGGCAGGTGGCGGCCGAGGTAGCAGCCGATGAAGGCCCCGGCCATGAAGACGTCGCAGTGCGCGAAATTGATGAAGCGCAGCACGCCGTACACCATGGTGTAGCCCAGCGCGATCAGGGCGTAGATCGCCCCCAGGGACAGGCCGTTGAGGCATTGCTGGAGGAATTCCGTCAAGGCGTGACGGTTTCGACCAGGGCGAACTTGCCGTCCTTCACCGTGAGGATGACCGCGGGCTTGCTGGCGTCGCGGTGGGCGTCGAGGGTGGTCGGGCCGGTGACCCCGGGGTAGTCCCGGGTGGCGGCGATGGCGTCGCGCAGCGCGGCCGGCTCGGTGGTTCCGGCCCGCTGGATCGCGGCGGCCAGGACCCCGGCGGAGTCGTAGCCGAGGGCGGCCATGCCGTCGGGCTCGGCGCCCCAGCGCTTGCGGAAGCGCGCCACGAAGGCCTGGACCGCCGGGTCGGGCGAGGCGGGCGAGAAGTGGGTGGAGTAGAACTTCCCCTCCACCGCGTCGCCCCCGATCGTGATCAGCTCCTGCGCCTCCCAGCCGTCCCCGCCGAAGATGGGGACGGCGAGGCCGAGCTGCTTGGCCTGGACGCAGACCAGGGCCGCCTCGGTGTAGTAGCCGGAGACGAGCAGGCCGTCCGCGCCGGAGGCCTGGATGGCGGTGAGCTGGGCCTTGAAGTCGCGGTCGCCCTCCGAGTATTTCTGCTCCGCCACGATCTTGCCCCCGCCCGCCAGGTAGGGCTCCCGGAAATACTTCGAGAGCCCGACGCTGTAGGCGGAGGAGACCGAGGTGAGGATGGCGATCCGCCGCGCGTGGAGGTGGGCCAGGGCGAACTTGGCCAGGACCGCGCCCTGGAAGGGGTCGGTGAAGCAGACGCGGAAGATGTAGTTGCCGACCTGGGTCACCCGGGGGTTGGTGGAGGAGGGCGAGATCATCGGGATCCGCGCGTTCTGGGCCAGGGGGGCCATCTCCATCGAGCGGCCCGAGGCCACCTCGCCCAGCAGGGCCACCACCTTGTCGCGGGAGATCAGCTTGCGGGCGGCGGTGCCGGCCTCGCCCAGCTTGGACTCGTCGTCCAGGGTGATGAGCTCGAGCGGCCGCCCCAGCACGCCGCCGGCGGCGTTGATCTCCTCGACCGCCAGGAGCGTCCCGTCGTGGGAGGCCTGGCCGTAGGCCGCCTCCTTGCCGGTGAGCGAGGCGACCTCGCCGACCTTGATGGCGTCCTGGGCCGAGAGGCCGGCCGCGAGCGCGGCGGCGAGGACGAGGGCGGGGCAGGAGCGGAGGAGAGCCATGGGCGGAAGGGCGGAGCTGGGCGCCGGAGGTCCAGCCAAAGGGAACCCGGCGGGTTTTCAACCACTACCGTGGCCCGAATTCCGCTTCCCGTCGAGCCCCGGCCCCCCTTTGATGGCGTCGTCCCGTGAGCACCTTCGACCGGCACCTCCTCCGCGAATGGCTACAGATCCTGGTCCTGGTCCTGGCCGTGACCTGCGGGCTGCTGCTGATGCAGGTCTGCCACGACGACCTGCGCGACCTGCGCGAGGCCGGGGCGCGGGGCTGGGAGCTCTGGCGCTACCTCTTCATCGCCATCCCCTCCTTCTTCGCCTTCGTCCTGCCCTTCGGGGTGCTCTTCTCCGTCCTCTTCGTCCTGACCAAGTTCCACCGCGCGAACGAGATCACCGCCATGCGCGCGGCCGGGGTGGGGTTCCTGCGCCTGATGGCGCCGCTCTGGGTCGGCGGCGCGCTCTGCTGCGCCGCGGTCTGGTGGCTGAACTCCTCCGTCGTCCCGTGGTCGACGGAGGCCTCGCGCGCGCTGAAGGAGAGCCTGCAGTTCCGGCAGCAGTCGCGCACGCTCCCGCCCGACCGCGTGGGCGCGGTCTACGACGTCGGCTTCGAGAACCTCCGCCAGCGGCGGGTCTGGTTCATGAACCGCTACAGCCGCTCGACCCGCCACGGCTACGGCGTCGAGATCTCGGAGCTCGACCCCCAGCGCCGCGAGTCCGCCCGCCTGCTGGCGGCGGAGGCGTGGAGGAGCCCGGCCGGGGGATGGGTCTTCGTCCGGGGCCGGCTGCTCCAGTTCAACGTCGACACCGGCGAGCAGCTCGCCTCCGTCCCCTTCGCCGAGCGGCGCGAGCCGGACTTCAAGGAGGACCCCTCCTTCATGCTGCTGCTCTCGCAGCGGCCGATCGACCTCTCCGTCTTCGAGCTGCGGCGGGTGATGGACTACTACACCTACGAGGACAACCCCAAGGGGCTGCGATACGCGCAGCGCTACTTCGCGCTGATGGCCGAGACCCTCCGCCCCCTCATCGCCATCGCCCTGGCCATCCCCTTCGCCATCGCCGGGGTGCGGGTCAACCCGGCCGTCGGGGTCTCGAAGTCGATCGGGCTCTTCGTCCTCTACTACCTCTTCGCCAACGTGGCGGATTTCCTCTCCACCAAGGGGGTCGTCGCCCCGGACCTGGCCGCCTGGCTCCCCGACATGGCGATGGGGGCGGTGGCGGCCTGGTTCTTCGCCCGCCTCCGCTAGGCCCAGCCGTAGTTGAAGCTGACGCTGATGCGCTCGGCGTCGACCCGGTTCGCCGCCACCTCGTGCCGGAGCCAGCTCTCGAAGAGGATCACCTCGCCGACCCGGGCCGGGTAGGTCACGTGGGTGCGGTTCTCCGGGCGGGCGCCGGGGCGCCGCGGCGGCGCGGCCATGAAGCGGTCGAGCCGGGGGTCCTCGAACTTCAGGCCCGGGCAGCCCGCCGGGGTGGCGACGTAGTAGGTGCCGCTGATCAGGGAGAGGGGGTGGAGGTGGAGCGAGTGGGCCGCGCTGGGCGGCATGATGTTCACCCAGCAGTCGGTCAGCCGCAGCTTCCGGCCCCCCAGGTCGAAATCCAGGCGGCGGGCGAAGGCGCGGACATGCCGGAGCAGCCCGCGCTCGAGCTCGGCGAAGGTGCTGGAGAAGCGGTGCAGCTCGTTCATCGAGGCGTAGCTGGTGTAGCCGCCGGGATAGTGCCGGCGGCTCCAGCGCCGGCCGGCCGCGTCGAAGTCGCGCAGCCGCCGGCACTCCTCGGCCAGCCCGGCGGCGAAGCGCGCGCCGCCCGCGCGCCGGAGCGGCGCGCGGTAGACGAAGGTCGGGAACCAGGCGCGGACCGCGCTCATGGGGCGGCGGGGTGCCTCGCGCTCCAGGCGGCGTATTCCTCCAGCGCGGCCTTCGGCGCGTCGCCGTACCACTGGTAGCCGCGCTGCCGCTCGGCCGAGAGGTCGGTCACCTGGTCGTGGACGGTCTTGTCCCGGTCGCCGAAGACGGGGCGGCCGGTGGCGGGATCGTAGTAGCGCGCCCAGATCGGGCCGGCCCCCGGGGCGGGGACGAGGCGGCTGACGAAGGCGGGGGGGCGGCCCGGGGCGGCGGGCGCCGCCGCGCCCGGTCCGCGGCGGGGTCCGCGCGAGCGCTCCCAGGCCATGCCGTAGATCGCGCTCGCCTTCAGCCAGGCCGCGCCGGCGCGGACCGAGGCGGCCACCGCGGGGCTGGGCCGCGGCAGGGACATGAAGAACTCGAGGACGTGGGCGCTCTCCTCGCTGCAGAGCGCGGGCGGCTCGAAGTTGCGCGCCGAGGTGGGCTGCAGGGTGAGGGGATCGTGCTGCTGGCACCAGACGGTGAGCCGCCCGCCCGCCCGCACCTGGCAGGCGAGCAGGCAGGCGATGCCCCGCTCCGCCGCCGCCGCCGCCTTCGGCCGGAGCTGCGCCGGGACGAAGGCGTAGGGCGCCTGGCCTTCGGCGGCGCCCTGCAGCACCTCGATCGCCTGGTCGACCGCGTTGTCGTTGATCGTGATCGCGTCGTGGTAGCCGCCCTCCAGCGGCCAGACCTGCGGCCAGCCGCCGTTGGGATACTGCGCGGCCAGGAGGTAGCCGATCCCGCGGAGGAAGGCCCGGGCGTAGGCGGCGCCCTTCTCCGGGCCGGCGGCGGTGACGACGCGGGCCAGGAAGCGGAGCTGGGTGGTGGTGGCGTCGTTGTCCAGGGTCCCGAAGTAGTTCCAGTACCGGTCGTGCGGCGCGTCGTAGTCGTCCGGCCCCAGGTAGCGGGAGAGGTTGTTGGCGATGAAGCTCTCGCCGGGCTTCCGCACGTGGCCGCGCATCGCCAGGTTCTTGCCCCAGCCGCCGTTGGGCAGCTGGTAGGAGACGATCGCGTCGGCCGTCTGCCGCGCGTCGTCGGAGCCGTACCATTCCGCCGGCCGGTCGAGCGGCATCGTGCCGCGGCCGAAGCCCTCCGGCGGCATCACCGGCTGGGCCAGGCCCGCCGCCTTCAGCTCGGCCGCGACGGCGGCCTGGTCGGCCGCGTGCTGGCGCCGGGAGCGCTCCAGATAGCCCAGCCAGGCGGCGCGCTCGCCCGCGGGCAGCGCCTCGACCCGCTGCTCGGTGAGCGAGAGGGCGGGCGGGTTGGCGCCCACGACGGCGGCGCCCAGGCCGCCGGCGGCGGCGAGGAAGAGGGCGGGAAGGAGGAGGCGGGGGAGGGGCATGGGGGAAGCTAGACGCCGGGAGCGGGCCGGCGTTACGGCGCGGCCTCCAGCGCCTCGGCCAGCGCGGCGATGATCTCCTCCGCCGGCTCGGTCCCGACGCAGAGCCGGAGCAGCTCCGGATCGAGGCCGCTGGCCTCCAGCTCGGCGCGCCCGGCCGCGCTCGAGACGAGGTCGTAGTGGGCCAGGTAGAGGAAGGGGCAGATCACGGTCGTGGTCATCCCGAAGCTCGGCCCCTTCGGGAGGCGCAGCCGGTCGTAGAACGGCTCGATCGGGGTCCGCAGGGAGAAGGAGATCATGCCGCCGGTCGCGCCGGGGGCGCGCTCGATCTTGCGGTAGCTGGCGCGGGAGGAGGGGTGGTACGCCCAGAAGACCTCGCGGACCTTGGGGTGCCCCTCGAGGAAGGCGGCGACCCGCGGCACGCTGGCCTGGATCCGGCCCAGGACCGCCTCGGTGCGGCCGATCTGCGCGGCCAGGCGGGCCAGGTCGCGGGCGTACGGCGCCTCGGCCCAGCCGGCGGCGCGCCGGCGCAGCTCCGCGGCGTCGGGTCGGGCGGGGTTGACCGCGACCAGCCCGGCGAGGACGTCGCCCTCGCTGGCGGCGTACTTGGTCAGGCTGCTCACCAGCAGGTCGGCGTGCGGCAGCAGGTCCACGCTGAAGGGCGAGGACATCGAGGGGTCGAGGATCAGGGCGACGCCGTGCCGGCGGCAGAGGGCCGCCAGGCGCGCGGCGTCCGGCGTCTGCACCAGCGGGTTGGTGGGGACCTCGCTGATCAGGCCCGCGATGGTGGCGCCCCGCTCGGCCAGCAGCCGCTCCAGGGGCCCGAGGTCGGTCACCTCCGCCACGTAGTGGTAGCTGGCGGGCCCGGCCGTGAACTTCCGCATCACCGCGATGGTGTCGAGGTAGAGCCAGCCGAGCTGGACCCAGCCGGTCCGCCCGCGGGGCGCCTGGACCTCGCCGACGGCCCGGAAGGCGGCGTAGACCGCGTTGGCCCCGGAATTCGCGAGGATGAGGTCGGCGTCGCCCGCTCCGGGCAGCGCCCCTCGCAGGTGGCGGCGGACCTCCGCCGCGGCGTCGCCGGCGAAGCTCTCCTCGGGGGCCGCCGCCCGGGCCAGGCCGAGGCGGACGAGGTGGTCCTCGGCCTCGCGGGAGGAGAGGAAGCCGCCCAGATGCTGGAGGAAGAGCTTGGCGCGGGCCGCGCTGTCCCGGTCCCCGGCGGCGTGCGTCGCCCCGTGCAGCCCGTCGCGGGAAAAGACCGCCGCGGAGCCTCCCAGGTGCCCGGCCAGCTCGCGGGCCATCCGGGCGGAGGAGGTCAGCCAGAGCTCGCGGCCGGCGGGGGCGAGACGCGCTGCCAGTTGCCGCGCAAAGGGATGCACCACGAAGCGGGGATAGCCCGAGGTGAGGTGGCGGGTGATCTCGGGGTCCTTCTCCTCGTAGCCGCGCACCGCCCGCATCGTCGGCAGGCTGCAGGACACGCCATGGGGGCTGTCCGGGATGGGCCGGCCGAGCGGGATGGGTGCGAATGCGGGCATCCGGACCACTGTCGCAGGGGCGGGCCCGACCTGGCAATCGCGCATCTCCCCCTCCCTGTCATAGCCCGTTGGCGCTTTACCCCCGCGCGCGGCCGGGCCAGAATCGGCTCCCGGCCGGGGCATTCCGCCCCGGCCGAAACCCCCAATACCCCATGATGTCAGCGTTCCACAGCCTCAACTACCTCACGGTGACCGTCGCGGCGCTCGCCGGCTTCCTCCTCGGCGCAGTCTGGTACATGGTCCTCTTCGGCAAGAGCTGGGCGGCCGAGATGGGCCTCGCGATGCCCCAGCCCGGCGAGCCCCGTCCGCCGATGGCCGGACGGATGATTCGCGGCCTGATCCTCACCTTCGTCTCGGCGGTCGGGCTCGGGGTGGTGCTGGCGATCAGCGGCCACGTCAGCTGGAAGCACGGGGCCGCCCGCGGCGCCGTCATCGGCCTGCTGGTGGTCGGCGCCCGCTACGCCAACTCCGCGATCTGGGAGAAGAAGTCCGCCAAGCTCCAGGCGATCAACATCGGCCACGAGGTCGCGCTCTTCGCCCTCCAGGGCGCGATCCTGGCGCACGGCCTCTAGCCCAGAAAAACGTCGCCAGCGCCCGGGCGGAGCGCGATCCTCGCGGGCTTCCGATGAAGCTCGTCTCGTGGAACGTCAACGGCGTGCGCTCCGCCCTGCGCCAGGGCCTGCTCGACTACGTCGCCGCCAGCGGGGCCGACGTGATCTGCCTGCAGGAGACCAAGGCCCACCCCGGGGACGTGCAGCAC
Organism: Opitutaceae bacterium; assembly: GCA_035546595.1. Classification (GTDB taxonomy): domain Bacteria; phylum Verrucomicrobiota; class Verrucomicrobiia; order Opitutales; family Opitutaceae; genus Palsa-1447. The sequence continues at coordinate 25,933 of DASZWO010000012.1, read as the reverse complement.
GTCAAGTGGCCGGGCTACCACGCGCTGTGGAACAGCGCGGACAAGAAGGGCTACAGCGGCACCGCCGTCCTGATCCGCGACCGCCCCGCCAAGGTCGGCCTCGGCATCGGGGCGGAGGCCCACGACCGGGAGGGGCGGGTGCTGGCGGTCGAGCTGCCGGACTTCTGGCTGGTCAACGTCTACCAGCCCAACTCCCAGCGCGGGCTGACGCGCCTGTCCTACCGCACCCTGGAGTGGGATCCCGCCTTCCTCAACTTCCTGCGCAAGCTGGGGCGGAAGGGGAAGCCCGTGCTCTTCTGCGGCGACCTCAACGTCGCGCACACCGAGATCGACCTGGCCAACCCGCGCTCCAACCGCCGCAACGCCGGCTTCACCGACGAGGAGCGGAACAACTTCAGCGCCCTGCTGGAGCGCGGCTTCGTCGACACCTTCCGCGAGTTCGAGAAGGGCCCCGGCCACTACTCCTGGTGGAGCCGGATGGCGAACTGCCGGGCCCGCAACATCGGGTGGCGCGTCGACTACTTCGTGGCGGGCGAGAAGCTGCGGCCCGCGCTCAAGCGCGCCTGGATCAGCCCGGAGGTGATGGGCAGCGACCACTGCCCGGTCGGGCTCGAGGTGGCATGAGCGGCGGCGCCGAGCTGAAGGCCCTGCTGCTGCGCCGGCCGCGGCTGCGCCTGGCGGTGGCGGAGAGCCTGACCTGCGGCCGCCTCCAGGCGGCGATCGGCCGGACGCCCGGCGCGTCGGAATTCTTCCGGGGCGGGGTGACCGCCTACGACCTGGACGGCAAGGCGCGCCTGCTCGGGGTCCCGCGCGCGGCGGCGGCGAGGGTCAACTGCGTCTCGGCGGCGGTGGCGGCGGAGATGGCGCGGGGCGCCTGCCGGCTCCTGCGCGCCGACCTGGGGGTCGCCACCACCGGCTACGCCGAGCCCGCGCCGAAGCTGGGCGTGCGCCATCCCTTCGCCTGGATCGCGGTGGCCCGCCGCAAGGGCCGGGGCTTCGAGGTGCGCACCGGCCGCGTCGAATGCCCGGGCCGGTCCCGGGTGGCGGTGCAGGAGGCGGTGGCGGCCGCGGCCTACGGCGCGCTGCTGGCGCTGCTGCGCGAGCTCAGGGCGCCAGCCGCTGCACGAGGTGCATCAGCGGCAGGACCTCGGGCGCGGGCGTGACCCAGTTGCTGTAGAGCAGCTCGGGCAGCGTGTAGGTGGTGCCGTAGAGGACGAAGTTGGCCTGGTCGTCGCGGTCGACGTAGCCGGCCTTGACCGTGGCCCCGGCGAAGAGCCCCGCCGACTTGGTGTAGACCAGGATCGGGGCCTTGGCGATGGCTCCGTCGTTCTGCTCGACGCCGGTGGCGACGGGGCCGGCCACGGCCTTGGCGTCGACCCCGATGTTGAAGCGCTGGTTGAAGAGCAGGCGGGGGGTCCGGGCGTCGGTGATGATGCAGACGGTCTCGACCGACTTGGCGCCGAGCTGCAGGCCGATGCTCGCCTCGCTGGCCGAGATCAGCACCGGCACGCTCCAGCGGCCGTCGCTCTGGCGGGCCATGATCACCCCGTAGCCCGCCTTCACCCCGAAGAGGAACCCGGCCTTGAACTGGTTGAGGATCATCACCGCCTTGGCCTGCTTCCAGACCGCCGGCGGGATCGCCGTCGAGGGCTCCCTCATGAACTCCTGCAGGATCGCCTCGCAGGACTCGACGTGGGTGACGCAGGTGGCGCGGTCCGCCGCGACCGCGCGGGCGGCCCCCGCCGCGGCGAACAGGGCGATGAGGGCGAAGGAGAGGGCTTTCTTCATGAGGTTCCCGGGCTGGATAGCAGGCCGGGAGCCAATTGGAAAGTGCGGAATACGGATGGTTCCCTCGGGCGGGCGCTACTTCTTGCGGCAGAAGTGGAGCCCGTCGGCGATCGGGAGCAGGACGGACTCGACCCGCGGGTCGGCCGCGAGCTTGCGGTTGAGCGCGTCGAGGGCGCGGTCGCGCTCGGTCCGGGGCGCGACCACGTCGCCGTGCGAGAGCATGTTGTCGAAGACCAGCAGCCCGCCCGGGCGCATCCGCGGCAGCAGCAGCTCGTAGTAGCGGTCGTAGCCGGTCTTGTCCGCGTCGATGAACGCGAAGTCGAATGAGCGGCCCGGCTCCAGCGCGGCCAGCGTTTCCGCCGCCGGCCCCAGCCGCAGCTCGATCCGGTCCTCCACCCCGGCCCGCTGCCAGTAGCGCCGCGCGATCGCCGTCCACTCGGCGCTGACGTCGCAGCAGAGGAGGCGCCCGCCGGGCGCCAGGCCCCGGGCGAGGCAGAGGCTGCTGAAGCCGGTGAAGGTGCCGACCTCGACCGCGGACTTCACCCCCAGGGCGCCGGCCAGCAGGGTGAAGAAGTCGCCCTGCTCCTCGGTGGCCAGCATCCGGGCGTCCCCGCCGCACACCCGCTCGGTCTCGCGCCGGAGCTCGGCCAGCAGGGGGTCGCCGGCGCGGCTGCGCATGCGGACGAGGTAGGCGTACTGCTCGGGGCCGAGGGCGAGGTTCTTGCTCACAGGGATTCGTGGGAGAGGTCGTAGCGCTCGAAGCGCTGCCCGAGCAGCCACACCCCGCACCAGAGCTCGGCGCCGAGGATCACCGCGGCCGCCGCGGCGGCGAGCGCGAGCGCGGCCGCGCCGATCAGCCACTGGGTGGCGAGGAAGAGCAGGCCGCCGAGGAGGGCGGCGGGGAGGAGCAGCAGGAGGAAGCTCAGGAGCTGGCCGAAGACGAAGATCAGCCGCTGGCCCATGTTCTCCAGGCCCGCGCCGCGGGTGCGCCCGGCCTGGTGCCAGGCGGGGAAGTAGAGCAGCGCCGCGTTCGGCACCAGCAGCTGCAGGGCGCAGACCAGCGGGATGAGGGCGGCGAGGCAGGCGGCCGCCACCAGCCGCTCGCCGGGGCCGAGCCAGGCGGGGCCGGGCAGCCGGCTCGCCGCCCAGAGCGCCGCCAGCAGCGCCGACCAGAGCACGCCGGAGAGGATCGCCGCCGGCGCCAGCATTTCCGCGCCCACGACCTGCCAGCCCGCGAGCGGGTAGGTCTTCAGCACGTCCATCTGGGCGAGGTCGCCGCGCAGGTCCTGGCGGGCGAGCTGCGGGCCGATGAGGAAGGTGTAGAACGCGGCCATCGCGGCGGCGGCGAGGACCACGATGGGCAGGACCTCGGGCCGCGGGCCGCGGCTGGCGTGGCGCCAGCTCGTGGCCGCCACGGCCGCGGCGAACCCGGCCAGGGCGATCGCCAGCCGGCTCCAGGGGACCGCGGCGCCCACCGAGAGCAGGTTCTTCCAGAGGAAGGCGGCCTCCGGCCGGCCCGGGCCCGCGAGCGGGAAGGGGTCGCGGCCGGCCTTGCCCGGGGCCCGCGAGAAGGGCGAGCCGCCCGCGGACCAGGCGGCGGCGCGCTGCGCCCGCTTCTCCGCCTGCGCGATCGAGCCCTCCTCGAAGGAGACCTGCAGGCCCACCACCCAGGCGTAGTGCAGGCCGATCAGCGCGAGGGCGGGGCCGAGCGCGAGCAGGAAGGCGCGCCCGTCCGCCGCGAGGTAGGGCGCCGCGGCGATCCGCAGGGGCCAGAAGAGCCAGGCCAGCGCGCCGCGGCGGAAGAGCTCGTCGAGCCAGCCGGCCAGGTCCGATCCGCGGAGCAGGTCCGGCGCGGCCCCGCCGCGCTCGACCGCGAGGTAGGCCGCCGCCAGGAAGAGCGCGATGACCGCGGCGGCGAGCGCGCGGGCGCGGGCGACGCTGCCGCCCCGCTCGCGGATGCGGCCGTAGGTCAGGCCCGCCGCGACGCGGTGCAGCTCCGCGGCCGAGAAGAGGACCCACCAGCCGGCGGTGTGGCGCAGGAACGAGGCGAGCGAGGGCTCCGTCCAGGTCCGCAGCAGGCCGAAGATGACGGCGGTGAACAGGATCTTGAACTGGGAGCTGGCCAGGCTGAAGTGGATCAGCCCGCGGCGGCTGACCGGCGCGGGGAAGAGGAAGGCCGTCTCGGCGGCGCTGAAGCGGAGGCCGGGCAGGAGGTCGGGGAAGATCCAGGCGCCGATGATCCAGATCGCCATCATCACCAGGATGCCGGCGGTGGCGCCGAAGAGCATGGGGTTGATGGCGGCGCCGTGCGGGCCGGTCCGCGGCATGCGGTGCATGTTGCGGAAGAGGAAGAAGTAGAAGTAGCCGATCACCGCGATCATCCCCGCGAAGTAGCGCGGGTTGCGCAGGCGCAGCGCCTGCCGGCGCGCCTGGTTGGCGACCGAGGTCAGCCGGAGGTAGAGGAGGGCGCCCAGCATGGCGCAGTTCAGCTTTCCGAGCCGCCGGTCGCCCGGATGAAGACCTCCTCCAGGCTCACCCCCGCCTCGCCGCGGCTGTAGCGCGCGGCGACCTCGGCCAGCGTGCCGTGGGCCAGCTTCTCGCCCTGCTTGAGGATCAGCACGTGGGTGCAGACCTCCTGGAGCAGGTGGAGCAGGTGCGAGCTGAGCACGATGGTGGCGCCGTCCCGGGCGCGGCGCACGATCGAATCCTTCATCCGGCGGATCCCCAGCGGGTCGAGCCCGGTGAGCGGCTCGTCGAAGAACAGAACCGCGGGCCCGTGCAGCAGGCCGCAGGCGATCACCAGCTTCTGCTTCATGCCGCGGGAGAGCTCGGAGGGAAGCTTGTCCGCCTTGTCCGCGATCTCGAATTCCTCGAGCAGCGGCCCCGCCAGGCTCCCGTGGTCGCGGACGCCGTAGACGCGGGCGATGAAGGCGAGGTGCTGGCGGACGGTGAGGTAGTCGAAGAGGCGCGGCTCGTCGGGGAAGAAGGCCAGCTTGCGCTTGGCCGCCACCGGGTCGGCCTTGAGGTCGACGCCCCCGATCCGGATCGTTCCCGCCTGGCTCGGAATGATGCCGGTGAGGCAGCGCAGGGTGCTGGTCTTGCCTGCCCCGTTGGGCCCCACCAAGCCGAGCACCTCGCCGGGCTGCACCGAGAAGCTCAGGTCCCGCACGGCGGTGAATTGGCCGTACCGCTTTGTAAGGCCCTGGACCTCAATCATGCCGCGAATCTACGAACGGCCCGAACGCCGGGGCAAGCTCCGCCGGGGCAAAAAAAGGCCGCCGCGGGCTGCTGACCGCGGCGGCGCACACCAACCCCTGACAAAGAGAACAGCCGTCTACCGGCAAAACGAACAGGGAAGGTGACGGCCGGACGCGCGGCGCAGTTACACGAAAAAACCGCGTTAAACGCGGACCAGAAGCAATATAGGGCGGCGCCCTATACGGCTTCGGCCCGGCTGGCGGGGGGCGCGACCAGGTCCCGGATGTGCCCGATCATCTCCGCCAGCGCCTCGCGCGGGGGAGCGGTCATCAGGCTGAACTGGATCCAATTGCGCGCGGCCAGGTACCCGCTGCGGTAGCTGGTGAGATAGCCCCGCTGCTCGAGCGAGTCGCCGACCTCCTGGGCCCGGACGCTCGGGGGGAGCACCGCGGTCACGATGATGGGCGAGGCGTGCGGCTCCTCCGCCTTGAGGGTGAATCCGGCGGCCTTGAGTTCGCTGCGGAACCAGGCGCCGAGGCTGCCGTCCCCGCACCGGCCGGCGGGGAGCCGCTCGACCTCCGCCAGGGCCATGTCGAGCGCCCGGATGAGGTTGGAGGAGTGGGTGAAGGGGACGCCGTCGGAGGAGGCCCAGAAGCCGAGGTCGAGGTAGCGCGGCAGGTCCGGCCGCTGGACCGGAGGCTCCTGGTGGAAGACGATGCCCAGGCCGGGATAGCCGGCCAGCGCCTTGCCGCTCGAGGCGGTGGCGAGGAAGACGTCCTCGAGGTTGACCGGCACCGCGCCGAGCGAGCTGATGCAGTCGAGGCAGAGGTGGCAGCGGTGGGCCTTGGCCAGGCCCTTGATCATCTCCAGGTCGTGGAGGACGCCGGTGGAGGTCTCGTGGTGGGCCATCCACAGCCAGGCGGGCGACTTGGCGCGGCGGATGCCGTCCTCGATGTCGGCGGCGGTGGGGATCGCCCCCCAGGGCAGGCGCACCCAGTTGAATTCCAGGCCGGCGCGGCGGGCGTGGTCGGCGAGCCGCTCCCCGAACTCCCCGGAGGAGACCACGACGCCCGGCCGGCCGAGCCCGGCGAGCTGGGCGGCCACGACGTCGTTCGCCAGCGAGCCGCTGCCGACCAGGACCTGGACGTCGTTGGCGTTGGCCAGGGCGGCCAGGCGGCGGCGCAGCGCGGACATCTGGTCGACGAACTCGGGCGCGCGGTGGGAGACCGCCGGCTTCGCGAAGGCGGCCTGGACCGCGGCGCTGGTGGCGACCGGCCCGGGCAGGAGATTGAGGGGGGAGGGCGGGGGGACGAGGTCGCCCGCCGCGCCGTGCAGGCCCCGGCGCGCCTCGGCCACCCGGGCGAAGTTCTCCAGGGTCAGCGTCATCGGCTGGTAGGGCGCCTCGGCCGTGCCGACGCGCGGCCCGAAGGATTCGAAGCCCAGCGCGCGGTAGAGGGACATCCGCCGCACCGCCCCGGAGATCACCGCGATGTCGTCGCCGCGGTCGAGGCAGTAGCGGGTGGTGAAGCGCAGGAGCTGGGACGCCACGGGCCCGTTGCGGTAGGCGGGCAGGACCGCGAAGAGCCGGACCTCCACCGCGCGGCGCCCCGGCGGCAGCCAGCGGTCGAGGTCGGTCACCTTGGCGTCCAGGGAGAAGGGGCGGCGGCGGCGCACCGCCATCATCGCGATCACGTTCCCTCCGCGCACGCCGATGAGATAGGTGTTCTCGGCGTGGAACTTGTCGACCAGGCGGCCCTCCGGATTGGGCGCGTGCTGGGGAATTTCGCCTACGAAGGTCTGATAGTTGAGCCGGTGGATCTGCTCGAACTCGTCAGCCGTGGTGGCGATCTTGAAAACCGTGGTAGGCTCCATGGAGATCGGGCGCGGGGGTCAGGATTTCGAATCTCTCAGAAAATAGGCGCGGTGTGCAAGCAGAACAAGCACCCACCCAAACAAATAGGAAATGCGCACTTGCGGGATTTTAATGCGCCAGAGCAGGAGGGCCAGGTTGGCCGCGTAGGCCACCGCTCCCGCCAGGAACCGGTTCCGGGCGGCCAGGCCGGCCAGGATTCCGATCACCACCGAGGCGAGGGTTCCCGCCCAGTCGAGCGCCAGGCAGCCGCCGAGGAGGGGGCCGGCGCCCTTGCCGCCCTGGAAGCGCAGCCACGGCGGCCAGATGTGGCCGGCGATGACCGCGGGCAGCGCCAGCGCCGCCCAGGGCGTGCCCGGGTCGAGCAGGCGCACGCCGATGACGGCGATGGCCCCCTTGGCGGCATCCAGCGCCAGCACCAGGATGAACCCCTTGACCCCGAGCAGGCGCCCGACGTTGGTGGCGCCCGTGGCGCCGCTGCCCTGGCGGCGGACGTCGCCGCCCCCGCTCAGGCGGACGAGGAACCAGCCCGGGGAGATACCGCCGAGCGCATAGGCTCCGGCCAGCAGCAGTGGAAGAAGCCACGCGGGCGGGTTCGAGACCACGGCTAGGATTCCCATGGGCACGAAATATTTGAGTCAAGCCCCGGCCCCTCCGCGAAGTTTCCCGGACACGTGTTCGGCTATTGTCATGTCCCGCAAAATGTGCCTGCGTTCGGATTTCGGCCCGTCTAGTTTGTCATTAACCCCTGCCCGACCTAAGGTTAAACCGCATGCCCGCGATCAACGCGTTCCTCCTCAAGAATAATCTCCGGATCGCCGCCAATCCCTGCGTCAGCCCGGATTTCTGCCTCGACTGGCCCTCGTTGCGGGCGTCCCTCCAGCAAGGAGGCAAGGTCTTATGCCACGACCAGAGCCGTTTTGACACCGTCGCCGGCGGCTGGACGCTGCTGGAGGACCCCTCGACCGGCGACTGCGCCTGGCGGCTGGAGCCGCGCGCCGGGGCGGGCCTCGACGCCCTCTCCGAGGGCGCGGCGCTGCCGGGCGGCGCGGCCGTCTTCCCCGCCACCTTCTCGAATCTCCTCCGGCTCAAGAACCTGATCCAGGAGCACGACCCGAAGTCGACGATCTTCCCGACGGCGGGCGATCGGCTCGGCCGCAGCACCCTCGGCATCGGCGCCCGCTTCACCACGCTGCACTGGCCCGGGGTCGAGTGGGCGATGGCGCAGCTCAACCTGGGCATGACCGCCAACCAGAACTCCATCCCGCGCGAGCTGGTCTACGACGTCGACGCGATGCTCGACGGGCGGCTGGACACCGTGCCCTTCCCCTTCATCGGCACCAACGTGCCGGAGGGCCACCAGGGCCAGAGCGTGGAGGGCATGAGCCACGGCTGCGTCCTCTCGAAGCTCAAGACCGGCTTCCACCGCCGCCGCGTCGCTTGGAGCTTCAACGCCGACCACCAGCCGATCGGCGGGAAGTTCGACGCCCGGGAGGACGCGCTGGTCTCCGGCTGCGTCCTGGCGAGCTACATCACCTTCGACCTCTCCCCCGAGCTGGCCCAGACCAAGGTCCCGGCCGACGCCGCGGGCTGGGTGGCGGCGAACGTCGACGCCAAGCTCGTCGCCACCGTCAGGCAGCGCGTGGCCGCGGCCGGGCTCAAGCTGCAGGAGGCGGAGTTCGCCCGCCTGCTGGCCTACGTCTGGCCGGCGATGCAGAAGATGAAGGTCCGCGACGGCAAGTACCGCGCGGCCCGCGAGACCCTCTTCACCACCGCCCCCGGGCGCGAGTACCTGCGCGAGCTCTCGATCGACGAGCTGCCGGGCCTCACCACCCCGGAAACCACCGCGATCATGCTCGCCCTCTGCGAGGCGCTGGGGATGAAGATCAACTTCGTGGCGCCGGCCTTCGGCTTCCAGAAGAACATGCCCTATCCGGACAACTCCGCCCTGCAGCAGCTGATCGCCAAGCAGTGGGCGGTGTGCGAGAAGTTCGGGGCGAGCATCGGCTTCCACTCCGGCTCGGGCAAGTCGGCCGAGAACTACCAGGTGATGGGCCGGGTCACCGGCGTCCACCTCGAGATCAAGACCAGCGGACGCTACACCTACGAGATGGGGCGGGCCCTGGCCGCCTCGAAGAACCCCGCCGACCACGCGCTCTGGCGCGACTGGTACCGCTTCACCCTCGAGCTGGCGCTGCTCGGCTGCTTCAGCCCCGACCCGACCGAGCAGAAGATGGCGCGGGTCTTCGTCACCGACGCGCTGGGCAAGGCGGGCCGGCCGACCGAGGTCTTCGCCAGCCCCGACTCCTGCCGCGCCGCGCTCGAGGCGCTGCCGGAGAGCCCGGAGCACATGTTCTGGTTCGAGTACAACTTCCTCTACGTGCTGGCGGCCGGCGGCAAGCCGGCCAAGGCCGCCCTCGGCGACCACACCCCCGCGGGCTACGCCCAGCGGGCGCGCTTCTACTCCATCAGCGAGGAGGGCCGCCTGAACTACTCCCGCAACGTCGCCGCCTACATCGTCTTCCTGGCCCAGAACACGGGGCTGGCACCGGCGGCGGCCTGCGCCGCCGCCCAGCGCAAGCTCGACGGCTACGCCTCGCTCGGGGCGATGCTCGCCGACATTGCGCCGGCCCGCTGAGCCCCTCCGGCTTGCCCCGCCCGCCCGAATTACCCCCCCGCACCATGGCCTCATTCATCAACGACGACTTCCTCCTCGCCACCCGCCAGGCGCGCGAGCTCTACCACGGCTACGCCGAGGGCGAGCCCATCCTGGACTACCACTGCCACCTCCCGCCGGCCCTGATCGCGGAGAACCACAGGTTCGCGGACCTGGCGGAGGTCTGGCTGGGCGGCGACCACTACAAGTGGCGCGCGATGCGCACCAACGGCGTGCCCGAGCGCTTCTGCACCGGCGACGCCTCCCCGCGCGAGAAGTTCCAGGCCTGGGCTGAGACCGTGCCGCACACCCTGCGCAACCCGCTCTACCACTGGACCCACCTCGAGCTGAAGCGCTACTTCGGCATCGACGTGCTGCTCGACGGCAAGTCGGCGGAGAAGGTCTGGAAGCAGGCCAACGCCCGGCTGGCCAAGCTGCGGGTGCACGACCTGCTGACCCAGTCCAAGGTGGCGGTGGTCTGCACCACCGACGACCCGGCCGACGGCCTCGAGCTCCACGCCAAGATCCGCGCCAGCAAGCTCAAGACCCGGGTCTATCCCGCCTTCCGCCCCGACAAGTCGATGGCGGTGGGCAACCCCGCCGCCTTCAACGCCTACCTGGAGAAGCTGGGCGGGGCGGCCGGGACCGCGATCAAGACCTTCGACGACCTGGTCGGCGCCCTGAAGAAGCGCCACGACGACTTCCACGCCGCGGGGGCCCGCGTCTCCGACCACGGAATGGAGACCGCGCTCTCCGAGCCCTGCACCCACGCCCAGGCCCGCAAGGTCTTCGACGCAGTCCGCGCCGGGCGGGTGCCCGCCCCCGAGGACCAGGCCCGCTACGGCTCCTTCCTCATGCTGGAGTTTGGCCGCTGGGACGCGGCCCGGGGCTGGACCAAGCAGCTCCACCTCGGCGCGCTGCGCAACGCCAACCGCCGCCTGCTGGCCAAGCTCGGGCCCGACACCGGCTTCGACTCGATCGGCGACTTCCCGCAGGCCCGCGCGCTCGCGCGCTACCTCGACGAGCTCGACTCCACCGACCAGCTCCCGCGCACGATCGTCTACAACGTCAACCCGGTGGACAACTACCTCTTCGCGACGATGATCGGCAACTTCCAGGACGGGAGCATCCCCGGCAAGCTGCAGTTCGGCAGCGGCTGGTGGTTCCTCGACCAGCAGGAGGGGATGGAGTGGCAGATGAACGCCCTCTCCAACCTCGGCCTGCTCAGCCGCTTCGTCGGCATGATCACCGATTCCCGCAGCTTCCTCAGCTACCCCCGCCACGAGTACTTCCGGCGCACGCTCTGCAACCTCCTCGGCGCCGACATCGCCCGCGGGGCGATCCCGGCGGACATGAAGCTGGTTGGCGCGATGGTGAAGAACATCTGCTTTGGCAACGCCCGGGACTACTTCGGCTTGGAACTCCCGCCGGAATTCGCCAAGAAGTGAGCCGGTGAACATCGCATTTATCGGCACCGGCGTGATGGGCCGGAGCATGGCCGGACATCTGCAGAAGGCGGGCCACAGCCTGCACGTCCACAATCGGACCAAGGAGAAGGCGCAGGCCCTGCTCGACGCCGGCGCGAAATGGCACGACTCGGCCGGCTCGGCCGCGGCCGCCGCCGAGGTCACGATCACGATCCTGGGCTTCCCCCACGACGTCGAGGAGAGCTACCTGGGCAAGGGCGGGATCGTGGAACGGGCGCCGCAGGGCGCCCTCCTCATCGACATGACCACCTCCAGCCCGGTGCTGGCGCGCCGGATCGCCGACGCCGCCGCGAAGCGGGGCCAGTCCTCCCTCGACGCCCCGGTCTCCGGCGGCGACCTGGGGGCGCGCGAGGCCCGCCTGGTCATCATGGTCGGCGGCGAGGAGGCGGCCTTCGGGCGGGCCCGGCCCCTCTTCGAGCTGATGGGCAAGAACATCGCCCGCCTCGGGCCGGCCGGCGCCGGCCAGCACTGCAAGATGGCCAACCAGGTGGCGGTGGCGGTCGGCATGGTCTCCTGGGTCGAGGCCCTGGCCTACGCCCGCAAGGCCGGCCTGGACCCCGCGCAGGTCCACGCCAGCATCAGCGGCGGGGCGGCGGGCTCCTGGGCCATGACCAATCTCGCCCCGCGCGCATTGGCGGAGAACTTTGCCCCCGGCTTTTACGTCAAGCACATCATCAAAGACATGAAGATCGCGCTCGATTCCGCCGCCGAGATGGGTCTCGACCTCCCCGGCCTGGCCGTGGCCAAGAAGCTCTACGAGCAGGTGGCGGAGCACGGCTGGCAGGACTGCGGGACGCAGGCGCTCTACCGGCTCTACCTGGCGCAATGAGCGCCCCGCCCACCTTCCGCTCGCGCATCCTCGCCGGGGAGTGGATCCCGGGCACGTTCGTCAACCTCGGCTCGGCCCTCACCGCGGAGATCGCCGGCCGCTCCGGCTTCGACTGGGTGCTGCTCGACCACGAGCACGGCCCGGGCGGCGAGGAGACGGTCCTGCACCAGCTGCAGGCCGTCGGGGGCACCCCGGCGGTGCCGGTCGTGCGGATCGCCGCCAACGAGACCGTCCGCTTCAAGCGCGTCCTGGACATGGGGGCGGCGGGGGTGATGGTGCCCTACGTCAACACCGCGGAGGAGGCCCGCGCGGCGGTCGCCGCCATGCGCTACCCGCCGCGGGGCGTGCGCGGGGTCTCCAAGTCGAACCGGGCGGCGCGCTTCGGGCTGGATTTCGAGGACTACTACGCCCACGCCCACGAGCGGCTGGTGACCATGGCCCAGATCGAGACGCCCGAGGCGGTGGCGAACGCCGAGGCCATCGCGGCGGTCGACGGCATCGACGTCCTCTTCATCGGTCCGGTGGACCTCAGCACCCACTACGGCGCGCCGGGCAACTTCGACGAGCCCCGCTTCGCCAAGGCGCGCCGCGAGGTGGCGGCGGCGGCCAAGCGCCAGGGCAAGGCCCCCGGCATGCTGCTGCTGGCCGCCGGCCACATTCCGATCGCCCGCGCCGAGGGCTTCACCGTCGTGACCTTCGGCTCCGACGGCGGCGCGGTGACCCACGGGCTGCGCCAGTGCGCGGCCTCGCTCCGGGCCTGATGGCGGGCGGAGGCAGGGCGACGGGGATGCTGGCCGGCCTCGCGCTGGCGGCCCTCGGCGCCTCGGCCCAGCCGATCGACCGGCCCGCGCTGCTCGCCCGCAATTCGCCGGTGGTGCATCAGATCGACCCCGGCTCGGCCCTCTCGGTCGGCAACGGCGAATTCGCGTTCACCGCGGACGTCACCGGCCTCGAGACCATGGGCGCGGACTATTACCGGGGGGGATTCCCGCTGGAGACGATGGCCCGCTGGGCCTGGCACCAGGAGCCGAACCCGCACCACTACACCCTGGCGGACGCGAGCGAGATCATCCCGACCCAGGGCCGGCCGGTGGCCTATCCGACCCGGGCCTCGACCCCCGCCGGAGACTGGCTGCGGCGCAACCCCCACGACTTCCCCGTGGGGCAGCTCGGGTTCGTCGACGCCGCCGGCGCCCCGCTGCGGGCCGCCGACATCGCCGGGGTCGACCAGACCCTCGACCTCTGGCGCGGGGAGCTGCGCAGCCGCTTCACCTGGAAGGGCGAGCCGGTCGAGGTCAGCACGATCTGCCACCCGGTGCTCGACCTGATCGCGGTCCGGGTGCGCTCGCGCGCGCTGGCCGACGGGCGCCTGCGCGTCCAGCTGGCCTTCCCCCGCGGCCACGACATCAAGGTCAAGAACTCCCCGCCGCTGGACTGGTCGCACCCGGAGAGCCACACCACCCGCGTGCTCTCGCGCCGGCCGGGCCGGGCCGATTTCGAGCGCAGCCGGGACGACCTGCGCTACTACGCCTCGCTGCTCTGGACGGAGGGGGGCGAGCTGGCGGACGGGGCCGACCCCCACCGCTTCACCCTGCGCGGCGCGCCGGGCGCGGACACGCTGGAGCTCCGGCTCGCCTTCGCCCGGGAGCCGGTCAAGGCCTCGCTCCCCACCTGGGAGCACGTCCGCTACTCGACCGGCAACTTCTGGGAGGACTTCTGGCGCACCGGCGCGGCGGTGGACTTCTCGGGCAGCGCCGACCCGCGCGCGGCCGAGCTGGAGCGGCGGACGGTCCTTTCCGAGTACCTCACCGCCATCCAGTTCGGCGGCCAGGTGCCCCCCTCCGAGACCGGCCTCACCGCCAGCTCCTGGTACGGCAAGCACAACACCGAGATGGTCTGGTGGCACGTCGCCCACTTCGCCCTCTGGGGCCACACCAGCTACGTCGAGAACGCCCTCGACTGGTACCGCCGGTCGCTGCCCGCGGCGCGGGCGCTGGCGAGGCAGCGCGGGCTGCCCGGAGCCCGCTGGGCCAAGATGGTCGGGCCGGAGGAGCGGGAGAGCCCCGGCGGCAACCCGCTGATCATCTGGAACCAGCCGCACACCATCTACCTGGCGGAGCTGCTCTACCGCGCGCACCCCAGCCCCGAGGTCCTGGCCGCCTGGAAGGACCTGGTCTTCGACACCGCCGACTGCATGTCGGCGATGCTGACCTGGGAGCCGGAGCGCCACCGCTACGCCCTGGCGCCGCCGCTCTGGATCTCGCAGGAGATCTACGATCCGAAGCGGAGCGAGAATCCGACCTTCGAGCTCAGCTACTGGGCGTTCGGGCTGCGGGTGGCGCAGTCCTGGCGGCTGCGGCTGGGGCTGCCGGCCAACCAGCAGTGGGCCCGCCAGCTGGCGCAGCTCTCGCCGCTGCCGGAGAAGGACGGCAAGTACGTGGCGCTGGAGTCGGTGCCCGACACCTGGGACAACGTGGCCAGCCGGCACGACCATCCGTCCTTCCTGCTCGCCCTGGGCATGCTGCCCGGCGACGGGGTTTCCCCGGCGACGATGCGGCGCACGCTCGATGCGGTCCGCTCTTCCTGGGACTGGGAGACCAAGATCTGGGGCTGGGACTACCCGATGATGGCGATGACGGCGGCCCGCCTGGGCGATCCGGAGCTGGCGGTCGACCTGCTGCTCAAGGACGGGCCCAACAACCACTACCTGCCCAACGGCCACTGCCCGCAGCGCGGTGACCTGATGCTCTATCTCCCCGCCAACGGCGCGCTGCTCTCGGCCGTCGGGATGATGGCGGGCGGGTGGGACGGCGCCGACGGGACCGCGCCCGGCTTCCCCCGCGACGGGCGCTGGAAGGTGCGCGTCGAGGGGATGCTGCCGCTGCCCTGAGGCTACTGCGGGAGGAAGGAGGCGTCCATCGCCGCCTCCACCGTCACCTTGCCGGGCTGCAGGATCTTGAGCTGCTCGAGCTGGGAGATCTCGCGCCGGAAGCGCCGGGCCGCGAGGGTGAGGTAACGCCCCTCCTCGTCGCGGGCCAGGTTCGCCCGGATGATCTGCCGGCGGGACCAGTCGAGGTAGCCCGCCGTCACCTTCGGGTTGATCTTGAGCATGATGGCGTGCGCCGGGCCCGGGTCGCCCTCGAGGTAGGTCTTCCAGCCGCGCTGGAGCGCGCGGAGGAAGGCCCGCAGCTCCCCGCCATGCGCCTGCGCGAACTTCCGGCTGGTGATGAGGGTGGTGTAGGCGTCGAAGCCCGAATCCCAGCACTTGAGGAACTTCAGGTGGATGCCCTTCTGCTCCAGGAAATACGGCTCGGCGATGTAGTAGCCCTGCTGGATGAACCGGGGGTCGACCGCGAGGCGGCCGAGGTCGAAGTTCTGGGGGATGACCTTGAACTGCAGGCGGTACTTGTCGCGGAGGTAGGGCAGGAAGGCCCATTCCGGCCGCGCCATGATGGTCTTGCCCTCCAGGTCCTTCCAGTCCGAGACGGGGTTCCTCTCCTGCATCATCAGCACGCTGGGATCGTGCTGGAAGATGGCGGCGACGTTGACCAGGGGCGCACCCGCCTGGATGGCGAGGAGGGAGTTGGTGGAGTCGTCCTGCCCGAGCTGCACCTGGCCCGTCGCCACCTTGGCCTGGACGTAGGTGTTGGGCCCGCCCTGGAGCAGGGTGACGTCGAGTCCCTCCTGCTTGAAGTAGCCCAGCGCCTCCGCGGTGTAGAAGGCGCCGTGCTCCGGCTCGGCCACCCAGTCGAGCTGGACGGTCAGCTTGGGCGGGGCGGCCAGGGCGGAGGAGGCGGCCAGCAGCAGGACGGGTAGCGGGGTGAGCCGGGGCATGCGGGCCACCCTCGCCCGGCGGGGGCGGCCCCGCAACCCGCAATCGCCATCAAATGGGTGCGGTCCGGGGCCGGGCGGGTATATACTGGCGTCCGATCCCATGGATGACGCCGCCCTGCTCCAGCGCTACGCCCGCGACCGGTCCGAGGCCGCCTTCGGGGAGTTCGCGCGGCGGCACGTCGACCTGGTCTACTCCGCGGCGCTGCGCCAGGTCGGCGGCGACCCCCACCGCGCCCGGGAGGTGACGCAGGTGGTCTTCATCGGAATCGCCCGCAAGGCCGCCGCGCTGGCGCGGCACCCCGCTCCGCTGGCCTGGATCTTCCAAAGCACCCGCTTCGCCGCCGCCAACCTGCGGCGCGAGGAGGGCCGGCGCCGGCTGCGCGAGGCCGCGGCGGCCGATGAATGGCCGCCGGCGGAGGAGCCGGCCGCCGACTGGGCCCGGGTTCGGCCGGTGCTCGACGGCGCCCTCGGCGAGCTGCGGGAGGCCGATCGCGAGGCGGTGCTCCTGCGGTACTTCGCCAACCAGCCCTTCGCCGAGGTCGGACGCCGGCTCGGGGTCAACGAGAACGCCGCGCGCATGCGGGTGGAGCGGGCGCTGGAAAGGCTGCAGGGGCGCCTGGCGAGCCGCGGGATCACCTCGGCCTCGGCGGCGCTGGGCGCGGTGCTGGCGGCGAACGCCGTGACCGCGGCTCCGGCGGGGCTCGCGTCGGCGGCTGTGGGCGCCGCTCTCGCCGGGGCGGCGGGAGCCGGCGGCCTGGCGGGGGCCGCGGCCTTTATGAGTTCGACCAAAATCCAGCTGTGCATCCTCTCCCTGGTGTTGGCCGCCGGCGTCTCCACCGCCGTGAGGCAGGCCCGGAGCAACGCCCGCGTGCGCGCCGAGCTATCCCGGGTTCTGCAGGAACAGGGCGCGGCGGAGCCTCCGGCGGTCGACATCAAGCTCGCCGCGCTGCGCCGGGAGAACCTCCGATTGGCCCAGGCCGCGCGCGAGCTCCGGGCGGGGCGCCAGGCCGCGGCGGGAGCCCCGGCCGCGGCGGCGCCGGGAGCGGCGGCGGGGGGAGGCCGGGCCGCTTCGTCCCGCACCGGCGGCCAGGCGGTCGCCGCCGATCGGATCTATCAGCTGGGCGAGCTCGATCAGTTGCCGATGCCCCTTTACCAGCCCCAGCCGGCTTACCCTTACGAGTTGAAGCGCCAGGGAAGCTCGGGGCAGGCCGTCATCGAATGCGTGGTGGGCCCGGACGGAACCCTTTCCGGTGTCCATGCGGTTTCCTCCTCCGACCCGGCCTTTGCCGATGCCGCGACGGCCGCGGTCCGGAAATGGAGGTTCCAGCCGGGAAGGAAGGAGGGCCAGCAGGTGGGCGCCGTATTGCAGGTCCCCATCGTCTTTCGTCACACCAGCGACGACGGGAATCCGCAGTTGTTCTAAGCCGTGGGCAAGGCACTCGTCCGCTTCGCGCTCCTCGCCGCCCTGACCGTCCTCCTGGCACGGGTTCTCCTGCGCCAGCATCGGGTCGGCGAGCAGCTGCAGGAGGATTTGGCGACGCTCCGCGCCAAGGCGGCGACGGCCGCGCGGCTCGAGGCGGAGAACGCGCGCTTGCGCGCGGAGGCGGCTTCGCCGGGGGAATCGAAACGGCCGCGGCGCCGGGAGGCGCCCCCGGGGCGCGGCGCGGCGACGGGGCGGCGGTCCCCGCCGGCCGGGGGCCATCCCCGGACGGAGGCGAAGCAATGGAAATTGGCGGGACGAGCCAGCCCGGCGGACACCTTCGAAAGCGTGCTCTGGGCGGCGACGCACCAGGAGGTGGACACCCTGGCCGCCTTCCTCGCATTCGACCCGAAGCAGCGGCGGCGGGCGGAGGCCTTCTTCGCGGAACTGCCCGAGGCGACGCGCCAGCAATACCGCAGCCCCGAGGCGATCGCCGCGACCATGCTCGCGGCCAACACCCCGCCCAACCTCAGCGCGATGGACACCCTCGAACGGAGCGGGAGCGGGGACGACGCGACCCTGCTGATGCGGGTCGAGCGGGACGACGGAACCCGAAAGGACAGCTTTTTCAGGTTCAAGAAGGACGCGGGCGGCTGGAAGCTGCTGGTGCCGGAAGAGGTGCTTCAGGGCTACGCCGCGCAGCTGACCGGCCGGGCCGCCCTGCCCGGGGCGACCTCGGCGCCCCGGTCCGCCCCATGAAGCCGGGGCTAGGCGCGATGATCGGGCTCCTGGGGATCGCCGGGTGCGGGGGCTGCCGCCATGCGCCCACCGGCAGCGCGTCCGCGTCGTTTGTTTCCCCGGCGGGGAGCGACGTCCCCCTGCGCGACGCGCGCGAGCTGAAGCTGGCGGAGCCGATGGACGTTTTCGTCGACGCCAAGCCGATCGGGCCCCTGGCGATGCCGCGCTATCCGGCGCGCGCGCTGGCGGCGGGCGCGGGCGCGGTGACGGTCCGGGTGGACATCACCGTCTCGGCGGAGGGGCAAGTGACCGCGGTCGCGCGCGATGCGCTCGATCTTTCCGGCCTGGGCCGCTTCCGGGAGGACTTCTTCGAAGCCGTGCAGGCGGCGGTGCAATCCTGGCGCTTCGAACCCGCGGCCATCGAACGGCTCGAGCCTTCGCCCTACGGGCGGCCGGTGATCGTCGGCATCACCCCGCAGGAGAGGGGCTACGTGGTCGAATTCAGGTTCACCGAAGCGGGGAGGGTCAGCCGCTCAATCACGGCCCATTGAGCGGACCAGGAGATCAAACTGCTCCTGCTGGTCCGGCCCGAGGAGAGCCCGAATCCGGCCGGCGGTCGCTTGGATCAGCGCGCCCAGCTGCTTCCTCCCCGTTTGCCCGGAAAGCTGCGGATCACGCCGAAGCGCCTCTCCCCGCTGGGCCGCGGCGTGCAGGATCGCGCCGATGAGGGCCCGCTGCGGATCGGTGAGGCGCCCGACGCGGGCGGTGATCAGCTGGAGCGCCCGCTCGGCCGCGGGCCCGAGCGCGGAGGAATCGGCGGCCGGCAGGCGCTGGCGTGTCCCCGCGAGCAAAAGAGCCGCGATCGTCGCCAGGCGGAGGCATTGCATCGTCCCTTATACCCGCACACGGGCCGCAGCGCACACCTGCGCCGCCGCGCTCATGCGCCGGGCAGCAAGGACTAGACTTAGTTTAGTCATGTCAAGAAACGGAACCCGGGCCTTTCCGGGGAGATGATGGCAACCGTGAGCCGCATTTGCGGTCGCCAGCGGCGTTTCTCGCATGTTTTTCTCCTGGCCATGAACACCGCGCGGCGGACCCTGGCGAAATTCATGCTCCTGCTGGCCGGCTTCTGCCCGGCGCAGGCGGCGCCGGCCGGCAAGCTGGCCGCCAAGCCGCTCTTTCGCGACCCGATCTACGACGGCGCGGCCGATCCGACCGTCATCTGGAATTCCCATGACCGAAGGTGGTACATGCTCTACACCGTGCGCCGGGCCAACGTCCCGGGGCTGAACGGGGTGGCCTGGGTCCATGGCACGCCGATCGGGATCGCCACCTCCGCGGACGGCGGGGCCAGCTGGCAATACCTGGGGCAGGCCAAGATCGACTTCCCGGCCGCCGTCGCGGACGCGACCTACTGGGCGCCCGCGGTGGTGGAGCATGACGGCCTCTTCCACATGTACGTGGTCTACGTCCCGGGGACCTTCGCCGACGGCTGGAACCATCCCCGGGACATCCTCCACTGCACCAGCAGGGACCTGGTGCACTGGACCTACGAGTCGACCCTCCCGCTCGAGCACCACAAGGACATCGACGCGGGCGTGCTGCACCTGCCGGACGGCACCTGGCGCCTCTGGTACAAGGACGAGGCCGACCATTCCTCCTGCCACTATGCCGACAGCCCGGACCTTTACCACTGGACCGACCAGGGCAGGGTGCCCGGCCTCTCCGACGTCTCCGGCGAGGCGCCGCTGCCCTTCCATTGGAAGGGCAGCTATTGGCTGATGCGCGACGTCACCGGCCGGCCCAACGGGCTGGCCCTCTACCGCTCCGCCAACGCGCTGGACTGGACCCGGGCGGGCACGCTGCTGCGCGAGCCGGGGACCGGGCCCGACGACAAGGCGGTCGGCCATCATCCCGAGGTGGTCCTCTCCGGCGGCCGCGCCTACCTGTTCTATTTCACGCATCCGGATTCCCGGCAGGGCTCCGCCACCGAGGGCAACGCCCGCCGCAGCTCGATCCAGGTGACGGAGCTGCGCTACGACGCGGCCGGCCGCACGCTGACCGCCGACCGGAACGCGCCGACCTACATCGACCTCCGGCCGCCGGCGGATCCGGAAACCGAGTCGAAGTTCGAGTAGGGGCCGCGATCCCGCTTCGGCGCGCGGACGCCCGCGGCGCCGGGTTGGTGCCCGGGGCCGGGATCGAACCGGCACTCCCTTGCGGGAAGGGGATTTTAAGTCCCCAGTGTCTACCATTCCACCACCCGGGCGCGCGGAGCACTAGATGGGGTTTCCCGGAGGGAGGCGAGCCCGCAGCTAGGCGCGCAGCCGCGCCGCCAGGCGGGCCTTGACCCCGCCCCTCCACTCTTCGGCGGTGACGCTGTACATCACGGTGTCGCGGATGGTGCCGTCCCGCCGCCGCCGGTGCCCCCGGATCACGCCGTCCCGCTTGGCCCCGAGCCGCTCGATCGCCGCCTGCGAGCGCAGGTTGAGGATGTCCGTGCGCCATCCGACCACGTTGCAGCCCAGGGCGTCGAAGGCGTGCTCCAGCAGCAGGTACTTGCAGGCGGTGTTCACGAAGGTCCGCTGCCAGGACTGCGCGTACCAGGTGGAGCCGATCTCGACCCGCTTCTCGGCCGGCAGGATGTCATGGTAGGTGGTCGATCCCACGATCCCGCCGGTGCGGGCCTCGACCACGGTGAAGGCGCGGCGGGTCCCGGCCTCGCCCTCGGCCAGCATCGCCTCGATGTAGGCCCGGACGTTTTCCGGCTCCGGCACGGTGGTGACGCGAAGCTTCCAGAGCTCGCCGTCGGCCGCGGCCGCCCGCAGCCCGGCCTCGTGCTCGAGGCGCATCGGCTCCAGGCGCACGCCGTGGCCTGCCAGCGTGACCGGCGGGACGAGAGGGGGGAGGGCGGGCATTAGGAAGGGGGACGCGGACCATGAGCCAACGGCAATTCCCCGCGGAGGCGAGCCTTCGGGCCCGCGCCAGCGTCAGGCCTTGCCTCGCCCCTCCCCGGAGCCTTACCTCGCCAAACCCCGCCATGCTTCACCCCTGCCTTGCGCTGCAGATGAACCCCCTCGGGATCATGGCGATCAGCGTGGTCGCGATCGTGGCGGCGATCGCGGTCCTGCGGATCCACGCCTTCTTCGCCCTGATGATCGGGGCCGCGGTGGTGGCGGTGCTGGCCGCGGCCGGCCACCCCGGGGCGGACCGCTTCGCCCACGCGGTCGAGGCGGCGGCGGCGGCCTTCGGCGACACCGCCGGCAAGATCGGCCTGCCGATCGCGCTCGCGGCCGTCATCGGCATCTCGCTGATGGAGAGCGGGAGCGCGGACAAGATCGTCCGGCGGATGATCGCGCTCTTCGGCGAGGGGCGCTCGGCCTACGCCCTGGCGTTCTCCGGCTTCCTGCTCGCGGCCCCGGTCTTCATCGACACGGTCTTCATGCTGCTGCTGCCGATCGCGAAGGCCCTCGGGGTGCGCACCGGCCGCAACTACCTGCTCTACGTCCTGGCGGTCTGCGCCGGCGGGGTCATCACCAGCGGGCTGGTGCCGCCGGCGCCCGGCCCGCTGCTGGTGGCCGAGAGCCTGAAAATCAACCTGGGCCTCGCCATCATGGCCGGCGCCCTCCTCGGCATCCTGCCGGTCCTGGGCGGGCTGGCCTGCGCGCGGTATTTCAACCGGACGATGCCGATCGAGCCGCGGGCGACGCCCGGCGCCTCGCTCGAGTCGCTGACCCAGGTGGCGTCCCGCCCGGAGTCCGAGCTGCCGGGGCTGGCCCTCGCCGTCGCGCCGGTCTTCCTGCCCTTCGCGCTGATCTCGGCGGCGTCGATCCTGGGGCTGGCGAAGGCCGGCGTCTCCCCGCACCTGCGGATGCTGGTCGGCTTCCTCGGCGACAAGAACATCGCCCTGTTCATCGGCGCGGCGGTGGCCGTCGCCGTCCACGCGCGCCAGAAGAAGGTGGCGTGGCGGCAGGCCGGCAGGCTGCTGGGGCCGCCGCTGGAGACCGCGGCGATGATCATCCTGATCGTCTCGGCCGGGGGCGCCTACGGCGACATGATCAAGAACGCGGGCCTCGGGGCCTCGGTCCGCGACCTGGCGGGGGGCCACGCCATCAACTATGTGCTGCTCGGCTGGACCCTCTCGGCGGTGATGCGCGCGGCGCAGGGCTCCGCCACCGTGGCCATGGTCACCGCGGTGGGCATCGTCGCCTCGGTCGCGGGCCCGGCCGGGTTCGGGGTGAGCCCGATCTACGTCCTGGCCGCGATCGGCTTCGGCTCGAAGTTCCTCTCCTGGATGAACGACGCCGGCTTCTGGGTGATCAGCCGCATCAGCGGACTGACCCAGGGCGAGGCGCTGCGGAGCTGGTCGATCATGAGCTCGGTCATGGGGATCCTGGGCCTGATCGAGGTCCTGATCCTGTCGGCGGCCTGGCCGCATCCCGCTTTCTAGCAGGAGCTTGCGGGCCGAGGGCACGTGTCCGAGGGGCCGGATGCGTCCGGCCCAAAAAAACTCGCTCCCGTCTGGCGCTTTGGCCACACATCGTCTCACTTCCACAACCCCAAAATGAAGTTACACACTACCCCTGCTCTGGCGAAGGCGACGGCGGCCCTGGCAATTCTCGCGACCCCCGCGCTGCGGGCGAGCGAAGCGGACATCAACATACCCGACCTGCACGCGGTGTCGTTCCTGCGCCACTCGCTCAGCGGCATGGCGATTCTGATGATCGGCCTGGCGGTGTGCTTCATCGGCGCGGCCTTCGGCCTGATGCAGTACGTCCAGACGCGCAACCTGCCGGTGCACGCCTCGATGGGGACGGTCTCCAACATCATCTGGGAAACCTGCAAGACCTACCTGACGCAGCAGGGCAAGTTCCTCCTCGCGCTCTGGGTCCTGATCGCGATCTGCATCGTCTATTACTTCGGCGTGCTGGAGGGCGGCTCGGCCGGTAACGTGGTCGTGATCCTGGCCGCCTCGGTCCTCGGCATCCTCGGCAGCTACGGTGTCGCCTGGTTCGGCATCCGCATCAACACCGTCGCCAACTCCCGCACCGCCTTTTCCGCCCTCAAGGGCAACCCCCTGGCCACCCTCGGCATCCCGCTGCGCTCGGGGATGAGCGTCGGGCTCCTGCTGGTGGCGATCGAGCTCTTCTTCATGATCTGCATCCTGGCCTTCCTGCCGGCCCGGCTGGCGGGCCCGTGCTTCATCGGCTTCGCCATCGGCGAGTCGCTGGGCGCGGCGGCGCTGCGGATCTGCGGCGGCATCTTCACCAAGATCGCCGACATCGGCGCGGACCTGATGAAGATCGTCTTCAACCTGCCCGAGGACGACCCGCGCAACCCCGGCGTGATCGCCGATTGCACCGGCGACAACGCCGGCGACTCGGTCGGGCCGACCGCCGACGGGTTCGAGACCTACGGGGTGACCGGCGTCGCCCTGATCGCCTTCCTCGCCCTGGCGCTGGCCTCCAGCCCCGAGTCCTGCGGCACGCTGATCGTCTGGCTCTTCGCCATGCGCATCCTGATGATCCTGACCTCGCTGGTCAGCTACTTCCTCAACAACGCGCTCAGCCAGGGGCTCTACGGCGGCAAGAAGGACTTCAACCTGGAGCAGCCGCTGACCAACCTGGTCTGGCTGACCTCGCTGGTCTCGATCGCGGTCACCTTCCTCGCCAGCTACGCGCTGCTCGAGGACATGCCCGGCGCGCCCGGCCTCTGGTGGGTGCTCTCGGTCATCATCTCGCTCGGCACCATCGCCGGCGCCCTGATCCCGGAGTTCACCAAGATCTTCACCTCGACCGAGAGCCGCCATGTCAGCGAGATCGTGACCTCCTCCAAGCAGGGCGGCGCCTCGCTCAACATCCTCTCCGGCCTGGTGGCCGGCAATTTCTCCGCCTTCTGGCAGGGGCTGATCATCCTCGCCCTGATGTTCGCCGGCTGGCACTTCTCCACCAACCCCGCGTTCGTCGGGCTGATGCCGGCGGAGTTCCAGTTCGCCGCCCCGATCTTCGCCTTCGGCCTGGTGGCCTTCGGCTTCCTCGGCATGGGGCCGGTGACGATCGCGGTCGACAGCTTCGGGCCGGTGACGGACAACGCGCAGTCGGTCTACGAGCTCTCGCAGATCGAGAAGCCGGGCGCGGCCGAGGAGATCGAGCGGCAATTCGGCTTCCGGCCGGACTTCGAGCACGCCAAGCACCAGCTGGAGAAGGGCGACGGCGTCGGCAACACCTTCAAGGCCACGGCCAAGCCGGTGCTGATCGGCACCGCCGTGGTCGGCGCGACCACCATGGTCTTCGGCATCATCATGATGCTGCAGCGGCTCTACCCCGACACCATCGCCCGGCTTTCCCTGGTCCATCCCGAGGCCATCATGGGCCTGCTGATGGGCGGCGCCGTGATCTACTGGTTCACCGGGGCCAGCACCCAGGCGGTCGTGACCGGCGCCTACCGCGCCGTCGTCTACATCAAGGAGAACATGAAGCTCGACGCCTCCACCGCGGCGACCGCGGCCTCCAAGGAGGTGGTCAAGATCTGCACCCAGTACGCCCAGAAGGGGATGATCAACATCTTCGTGGTGGTCTTCTGCTTCGCGCTCTCCCTGGCCTTCTTCAACTCCTTCTTCTTCATCGGCTACCTGGTCGGCATCGCCTTCTTCGGGCTCTTCCAGGCCATCTTCATGGCCAACGCGGGCGGCGCCTGGGACAACGCCAAGAAGATCGTCGAGGTCGAGCTCAAGCAGAAGGGCACGCCCCTCCACGCCGCCACCGTGGTGGGCGACACCGTCGGCGACCCCTTCAAGGACACCTCCTCCGTCTCGCTCAACCCGGTGATCAAGTTCACGACCCTCTTCGGCCTGCTGGCGGTGGAGATCGCGGTCACCCTGAGCAGCCGGACCCGGATCGAGCTCGGCACCGCGATCTTCCTGGTCGGCCTGGTCTTCGTCTACCGCAGCTTCTACGGGATGCGCATCCCGGTGGACGCGGAGAAGCGCTGAGGGCCGGCCGCGGCCCCGTGCCGTATCCCGAACACCAGCGGCTCTCGCCCAACCGCGACACCGCCCCGCCCCACGAGGGGCGGGGGGTGGTGTTCCACCACAGCGTCCTCGGCTTCGAGGAGACGATCGCCCACATGGCGCGTCCCGAGAGCCGGGTGAGCTACCACTGCCTGATCGCCCCGGACGGCGGGCGCTGCCGGCTGGTGGCCGACGAGCACGTCGCCTGGCACGCCGGCGTCTCGCGATTCCGGGGGCGGGAGAACTGCAACCTGTTCCTGCTCGGGCTGGCGTTCGCCGGGGACACCTACCGCGAGCCCCTGACCCCCGCCCAGCTCGGCTCCGCCCTGGAATGGCTCGAGGCCCGGTGGGCGGCGCGCGGCTGGACGCTGGCGGACATGACCGACCACCGCCAGGTGGCGCCGGAGCGGAAGGACGACCTCAATCCGGCGGAATGGGAGCGGCTCCGTTCCGCCATCGCCGCGCGCTTTGTTTCTTGAGCCGGGGCGCCCCGGCGCGCACAACCATAGCGTCGCAGCGCCGTCCATGCCCCTGCCCGACCAAACCCCGAAATTGCCCAAGTGGCCGTTTCTGGTCGCCGATGCCGCCCTCCTCGCTACCGCGTGGATGATCTCCGACCAGGCCCGGCACCCGCTTTCCGGCGACTCGCTGCTGGCGGTGGCGGGCTGCGTGGCCGTGGCCGGCATGCTCGGCGCCATCCCCTTCCTCACCGACTATGCGCGCAGGCAGGACGAGGCGCTCGATGAGCGCCAGCGCGGCCTGGAGGCCCTCTCGCGCACCGTCGCCACCTCGGCCGAGCAGATCGGCATCGCGGCCCAGGGCATCCACGAGATCGCCGACCTCGCCCAGAAGAACCTCGCCGCCGCGGAGGCCCTGACCCGCAAGGCGCCGGCCGCGGCCGCGCCGCGGGAGGGGCGCGGCGAGAAGACCGCCGAGCGCCTCGAGGCCGCCGCCGAGCGGATCGTCCAGGCCGCCGCCGACCTGGCCCGGGCCGAGTCCGCCCTCCAGAAGAAGATCGCCGCGGCCGCGCGCGAGCGCGAGAAGCCCCGGCCCGCGCCGGAACCCCCCCGGAGCGAGCCCGCGGCGGCGCCCGAGCCTCCGGCC
>DASZWO010000011.1:0-5011 GCA_035546595.1 Opitutaceae bacterium | reverse complement strand
TTGCGTGCCCGGCCGGTAGGGATCAGCCTCGGGATCGCTGCGCAGCGGCTTCCATTCCGCGTGCGCATAGAAGTCCTTCCGGACCGGCATGCGCCGCAGCGCGAATTCCCGTGGGCCGCCGGGCGTGCCCGGCCGGAAGGCCCAGAGCTTCTGGCCCTCGAGGGAAAGCGCATACTCCAGGAATGCCTGCGCGGGCCCCGCATGCGGCGCCCCGCGCAGCAGGGCGATCGGATCCACGAAGTAGGAGGTGCCGCCGGGCGGCACGATGAATCCCACCCGGCCCGGGGCCCCGCGCCGGCGCTCCGCCTCCTGCTGCTGCGCCCCGTAGAAATCGATGCACATGCCGGCGGCGCAGTTGCCGTCGGCCACGTCCACGGGGGGCTTCTGGGAGTTGTCGGTGAAGTACCGGGCGTTGGCGCCGATCCGCTGGATCAGCCGCAGGCCCGCCAGCCAGCCCGCGCGCACGGCGGCGGCCTCTCCGCCCGGGCCGGCGCGGTCCGCCCGGGCGTGCATCTGCTGCTGGATCACGCTCTCGAAGGCCATCGCCATGGACCCGCTCTTGGTCGGATCGCACAGGGCGATCTCGCCCCGGAAGCGGGGGTCGGCTAGGTCCGCCCACTGCCCCGGGGGCGCGGTGAACCCCAGGCGGCGCACCGCGTCGGCGTTGTAGACGATCCCGTAGCAGCTCATGACCGAGCCGTACCACCGGCCCCGCGGGTCGCGGAAAAGCGTCCCGTCGTAGGTGAGCGGCAGGGCGTCTTCGCCGAACCAGTCCGGATGCAGCCGCTCCATCCCGCCCGGGACCAGGTCGCCCAGGTCCGCCTGATGCTCGAAGTCGGGAATGCCCCCGCCGAAGAAGAGGTCGATGCCGCAGCCGACGTCGGAGGCGAGAAACGCCCTCCGCGCCTCCCCGGCCTCCGCCGGAGCCGAGGCGGCCGGCCGCGGATTCTGGAATCCGGCCTCGGCCGCGCTGCTCCAGGGGCGGCCCAGCCGGCGGGTCCAATAGTCCCGGAACGAGGCGACGTACTGCCCCTGCAGGAGCCGGGCGATCTCGCTGGTGCCTCCGAGCACCCGCCAGTCGACCGCCACCGTCCGGCCCGTCTTCGCCTTGTACCAGGCGGCGAAGCCCAACTCGTATTCGTGGCGGATGGCTTCGTTGTGCGGAGTGACGATCACCACCGTGTCGTCGGCCCCGCCGGGCGCGGAGGCGCGGGGCCGGAGCAGGAAGGGAGCCGCCACCAGGGCGGCGAGCAGCAGGACGAAGGCAGCCCGCCGCATGGGAGGTCAGCGCGCCAGGACGACGACGTCCTCGGGGGCCGCGCTGGCGAAGAGCTCGCCGCCGCCCGCCTCCACGAAGCGGGGGTTCAGCTCGGAGATCTTCAGCCGCGTCTGCCCCGCCTCGAACGCGTACTGGGCGAGCTCGCCCTGGTAGGAGGAGGCGCCGATGCGGCCCCGCACGCCGTTGCGGGCCGGCGCCTCCGCGCTCAGGGTCCAGCACTCCGGGCGGATCGAGGCCGTGACCGCGGCGCCCGATGCCAGGGGCGACGCCGGGTCGCCGGGCAGCCCCTCGAGGCGCCCGAGGGCCGTCTCCACCGTGCAGCGGCCGTCGGCGGCCGCCACGACCCGGCCGGGAATGAAGTTCGTCTCCCCGATGAAGTCCGCCACCGCGCGGCTGGCCGGGCGCCGGTAGAGCTCCCGCGGGGTGCCGACCTGCAGGACCCTGCCGGCGCTGAGCACCGCCATCCGGTCGGCGATGGACAGCGCCTCCTTCTGGTCGTGGGTCACGTACACGGTCGTCAGCTTGAACTCATGGCAGATCCGGCGGATCTCCTCCCGCATCTCCAGCCTCAGCCGGGCGTCGAGATTCGAGAGGGGCTCGTCCAGCAGGAGGCACCGCGGGCGGATGACGAGGGCCCGCGCCAGCGCCACGCGCTGCTGCTGGCCGCCGGAGAGCTCGTTGGGGCGGCGGGCGCCGTAGGCGCCCATCTGGACCGAGTCCAGCGCCTCCCCCACCCGGCGGTCGATCTCCGGCCGCGGCACCTTCCGCTCCTCCAGGCCGAAGGCGACATTCTGGGCCACCGTCAGGTGGGGCCAGAGGGCGTAGCTCTGGAACATCATTCCGGTGTTCCGCTTGTGGGGGGGCACCTGGGAGACCTCCTCGCCGTCGAAGAGGATCCGCCCCGCGTCCGGGAGATGGAAGCCCGCCAGGCTGCGCAGCAGGGTGGTCTTGCCGCAGCCGCTGGGCCCCAGGAGGAAGAACAGCTCCCCGGGCGCGATTTCCAGGTCCAGGCCGTCGAGGGCCACGGTCGCCCCGAACCGCTTGGTGAGGTGTTCGATGCGGATGGAAATCATGCGGGGCGGGACCTGGCGCCAGCCCAACCGAATTCGGCGTGACTGTGAAGTAAAAGGCGTTCAGGTTGCGCCTTTCCCCCATGCCGACGCTCGCGAAGAAGCCCGCCAAGAAGAAGGCCGCCCCCGGCCATCCGGATCTCGAGAGCGTCATGTTCACGGAGGCCGAGATCAAGCGCAGGGTCCATTCCCTCGGCGCCGAGCTGAAGAAGGTCTACGGCGACAAGGAATTCACCATCATCTCCATCATCAACGGCGCGGTCCTCTTCACCGCCGACCTGATGCGCGAGATCGACAATCCCGTCCGCCTGGACTGCATCCGCATCTCCAGCTACGGCGAGAAGACCCGCTCGGTCGGCACGCCCCAGATCGTGCACAGTCTGACGCTGGACATCGCCAAGCGCCACGTGCTGCTGATCGACGACATCCTCGACACCGGCAAGACCATCACCCTGGTGAGCAGCCTGGTCCGCAAGCTCAACCCCGCCAGCCTCCGCGTCTGCGTGCTGCTGGACAAGCAGGGCCGGCGCGAGGTGCCCTTCGAGGCCGACTTCGTCGGGTTCAAGATTCCGGACAAGTTCGTGGTCGGCTACGGCCTGGACTTCGCCGAGCGCTACCGGAACCTGCCCTGCATCGGGGTCCTCAAGCCCGAGCTGCAGAACCCGCCGGAGTGGGCCTAGCGCCGCTTGCGGCCTGAGGGCGGCCGGCTCCGCGCCGGCGCGCGCGAGCCCTGGCGGAAGTCGCCCGACTTGAGGGCGTCGATCTGGTCGCGCAGCACCGCCGCGCGCTCGAACTCCAGCCGCCCGGCGGCCGCCTGCATCTCCTCCTCCAGCTCCGCGATCACCGCGGCGACGTCGTCCGAGCCCTCCGCCAGCGCCGCCTCGGCGCCGCTCTCCTCCCTCGGCGGGGCCAGGCTGGCCTGCACCCCCCGCCGGACGCTGCGCGGGGTGATGCCGTGCGCCTGGTTGTGGGCGATCTGCCTCTCGCGGCGGTAGGCCGTCAGCTCGACGGTCTTGCGAATCGATTCGGTCATCTGGTCGGCGTAGAGGATCACCCGCCCCTTCTCGTGCCGGGCGGCCCGGCCCGCCGTCTGGATCAGGCTCGTGGTGCTGCGGAGGAACCCCTCCTTGTCCGCGTCGAGGATCGCCACCAGGGCGACCTCCGGCAGGTCCAGGCCCTCGCGCAGGAGATTGATGCCGATCAGCACATCGAAGCCGCCCAGGCGCAGCCGGCGCAGGATTTCCACCCGCTCGATCGCATCGATGTCGGAGTGGAGGTACTCGACCCGGACCTTAGCCTCCCGCAGGTAGGCGGTGAGGTCCTCGGCCAGGCGCTTGGTCAGGGTGGTGACCAGCACGCGCTCGCCGGCCGCGGCGGCGGCGCGGGCCTCGCCGATGAGGTTCTCCACCTGGTTCTCGGTCGGCCGGATGGCGATCTCCGGGTCGAGCAGGCCGGTGGGGCGGATCAGCTGCTCGGCCACCACCGAGGAGCGCTCCAATTCGAAGGGGGCCGGGGTGGCGGAGACGAAGATCGTCTGCCCGGTGATCTGGAGGAATTCCGCGAAGCTCTGCGGGCGGTTGTCCAGGGCCGAGGGCAGCCGGAACCCGAAGTCGACCAGGGTCTGCTTGCGGGCGATGTCCCCATTGTACATCGCCCCGATCTGCGGGACGGTGGCGTGGCTCTCGTCGATGATCGTCAGGTAGTCCTTGGGAAAGAAGTCGAGGAGGCAGAAGGGCCGCTCCCCCTGGCGGCGGCCGGTCAAATGCCGGGAGTAGTTCTCGATCCCGTTGCAGAACCCCATCTCCCGGAGCATCTCGAGGTCGTAGTTGGTCCGCAGGCGGATGCGCTGGGCCTCGAGGTAGCGCCCGGCCTTCTCGAACCAGGCCACCCGCTCGTCCAGCTCCCGCTGGATGCTCACGATCGCCGGATCGAGCCGGCCCTTGGCGGTGACGTACTGGTTGGCGGGATAGAGGTCGAAGTGGTCCAGCTCCGGGCCCGCCCGGCCGCTCACCGGCTCGAACTGGCGGATCCGCTCCACCTCCTCGCCGAAGAACTCGACCCGCAGCCCCTGCTCCATGTAGGCCGGCATGACGTCGACCACGTCGCCCCGCACGCGGAAGCGCCCCCGCTTCAGCTCGTAGTCGTTCCTCTCGTAGAGGTTCTCCACCAGCCGCTCGAGGAAGACGTTCCGCCCCAGCGGGGCACCGCGGCGCAGCGGGATGCGCAGCTCGGCGAAGTCCTCGGGCGAACCCAGGCCGTAGATGCACGAGACGCTCGCCACCACCACCACGTCGCGGCGGCTGAGCAGCGCGCTGGTCGCCGAGATCCGGAGGCGCTCGATGTCCTCGTTGCGGGAGGAATCCTTGTCGATGAAGGTGTCGCTGGAGGGGACGTAGGCCTCAGGCTGGTAGTAGTCGAAATAGCTGACGAAGTACTCCACCGCGTTCTCCGGCAGGAAGGCCTTGAATTCCGAATAGAGCTGCGCCGCCAGGGTCTTGTTGTGCGAGATGATCAGGGTCGGGCGCTGGCAGCGGGCGATGACGTTCGCCATGGTGAAGGTCTTTCCCGACCCGGTGACCCCGAGGAGGGTCTGGAAGCGGTTGCCCGCCTCGATCGAGGCCACCAGCTTGTCGATCGCCTGGGGCTGGTCGCCCGTCGGCTG
>DASZWO010000010.1:0-31347 GCA_035546595.1 Opitutaceae bacterium | reverse complement strand
GAGCGGCAGTACATCGGGGCGCGGGGCGCGGCCTTCGCCCTGGGATTCCCGGAGCGGTGCCTCCTCGCGGGCCGCATCGTCTGGTTCTATCTGGGAAAGCTCCTCTGGCCCTCAAACCTCATCTTTGTCTACCCGCATTGGGACCTGCAGGTCAGCCACGCTGTGCAATGGATTCCGTCGCTCGCTGTCCTGGCGCTTGGCGCCTTCTTGCTGCGATTGGCCTGTTCCCGGCCGCCGGGCGAAACCGGGCCATCTTCCGCCGGCCGCCGGGCGCCGCTCGCGGCCTGGCTCTTCTTTGTCGGCTCACTTTTCCCGGCCCTGGGCTTTTTCAACGTCTATCCCTTCGTTTTTTCCTATGTGGCCGACCATTTCCAATACCTGGCAAGCCTCGGGATCATCGCCCTGGCGGCGGGAGGAGGGGCTGCCGTCCTGCGGAACGCGGCACCGGGAATTTCGCTGGCAACCGCAGCGGTGGTGGGATGTATCCTGGGGACGCTGACCTGGCGGCAAAGCCACAGCTACTTGGATTCCGAGACGCTTTACCGAGCCACGATCGCGCGAAACCCTGATGCTTGGCTGGCCCAATTCAACTTGGGCGACGCGATGGTGCGGGAGGGCCGGCTGGACGAGGCGATCGGCCACTATCGGGAGGCTGTGCGCGCCAGGCCGGAATACGTGGAGGCGCGCAATAACCTAGGCGGAGTGCTGGCCCGCTTGGGGCGCCTGCCCGAGGCCATTGCCCAATTCGAGGCGGCGCTGCGGCTCTGGCCCGGAGATCCAAAGCTCCATTACAATCTGGGCAATGCCCTGGCCGATGCCGGACGACTGCAGGAAGCCGAGGCCGAATATCAAGCCGCCCTTCGACTCAAATCCGATTATGCCGGCGCCCACTATCATCTCGCGCTCGTGCTGCGCGCGCTGGGGCAGGACGAGGCCGCGCGCATCCAGCTGCAGGCGGCAGGGCGCCCCCAATCCCCGTAAATTTCATCTTGAAGCTCGTCAAAAAAAGGTTTTAGCAATTCGGGCTCAGATCGGCGGCAAAATGGATCCCATGCCAATATCATCCCACGGCAAAGCGGGGACAGCCTTTTACGCGATGCTCTTCGCCTTGGCGGCCGCGTTGGCCGTGGCGGTCGTCTGTGCCTGGTGGGCGCGCCAGTGCGGCGGCGAAGTCGCCCGGCTGCGGGTGCAGCTGACCGCGGAGAGGGCGGAAGTCGCCCGCTTGGATGCGCTGGTGCAGCAGGCCGAGTCGGAATCGGGACACCCGATTTATAGCAACCAGTAGCCCGGGCTTTTTTTGGGTTGCTAAAAGCTTTTAGCTACGACAATCCAAGCAGCCTCCTTGGCGAATCAAGGCCGTTCCGCTGTAATCTTCCGCAAATCCCCATGCCCTCCACCTGCCGCTTCTCCTTCCTGCCCGGCCGCGGCCTCATCGCCCTTGCCGCTTCCCTGGCCGGCTTCCTGATCCTTCCCCGGGCGGCCGCCGCCACACTCGAGCTTGCCGGTGCCTCGCTCGTCCTGGCGCCCGGCATGACTGGGCCGGAACAGAAGGCGGCGCAGATGCTGGTCGAGGAGGTCGAGAAGCGCAGCCAGGTGCGATGGCCATTGGCGCAGCAGCTGCCGAGCGACGGGCATCCGGTGGTGGTGCTGGGCCGGCGGACGGCGCTGCTCGCCGCATTTCCCGACCTGGCGGCCAGCATCAGCGCTGGCCCCAATGACTCGAAGCCGGAAGGCTATCACTTGGTTACGCTTGCCTCCGGTGTTGTCATCGTGGCCGGCAACGACGCCCGCGGCGTCCTTTACGGGGCCGGCCGGCTGCTGCGGCTGATGGACTACACCGGAGAAACGGCCCCCGACCGGTTGGGCAGCGTGACGGTCGCCGCCGGCCTCGATCTCGCCACCGCTCCGCGTTATGCCCTCCGCGGTGACCAGATGGGCTATCGGCCGAAGACCAACGCCTACGATGGCTGGACCAAAGCGATGTGGGAGCAGTATATCCGCGATTTGGTCATCTTCGGCGCCAACGCGGTGGAAGGGATCCCGCCGCGCTCCGACGACCGGTCGGACAGCCCGCACTTCACCCTGCCGCCGATGCAGATGATGATCGAGCAGTCGCGGATCTGCCAGGAGTACGGAATCCAATACTGGGTCTGGTACCCGGCGATGGACCGGGACAACGGCAATCCGGCCACCGTCGCCGCGGCGCTCAAGGAATGGGGCCACGTCCTCGAACAACTGCCGCGGGTGGATGCGGTCTTCGTCCCCGGCGGGGACCCTGGCAGCACCGCGCCCAAGATACTTTTCCCCTTTCTGGAGAAGCAGGCCGCCCAGCTCCGGCGGCTGCACCCAGGGGCGAAGCTTTGGATGTCCAATCAGGGCTTCAACGGCCCCTGGATGGAGGATTTCTTCCAGATCCTGCAGACCGAGCCCACCTGGCTCGAGGGTATCGTTTTCGGCCCCCAGCAGCGGCTGCTGTTGGATGAGCTGCGGGCCCGGGTACCCCGGCGCTACAAGATGCGCTTTTATCCGGACATCACGCACTCCCTTGCCTCGCAATACCCCGCGGCGGACTGGGACTTCGCCTATGCCGCGACCGAAAATCGTGAAATCATCAACCCCCGTCCCGTTGACGAGGCAGCGATCTTCCACCGTTACCAGCCCCTGGCGGAATATGGATTCCTGAATTATTCGGAGGGGTGCAACGATGACGTCAACAAGTGCGTCTGGAGCTGCCTGGGCTGGGACCCCAACGAGGACGTTCTGCAGATCGTGCGCGACTACAGTCATTATTTCATCGGCGGCGGAGCCCTGGGCGAGGGGTTCGCTCAGGGCCTGATGGCGCTCGAGCGCAATTGGCGGGGGCCCCTCCTCACCAACGAGGGAGTCTATACCACCCTGGAACAGTTCCAGGACCTGGAGAGGACGGCGGCCCCGGCAGTGCTCGAAAACTGGCGCTTTCAGGAAGGGCTCTATCGCGCCTATTATGATGCGCTCGACCGGGCCCGGCTGATCGCCGAGACCCGGCAGGAAGAGAAGGCCATGGAGGAACTGCGCCGGGCCCACGTCATCGGCAGTCTCGCCGCCATCGCGGCGGCCGAACGCGCCCTAGCCCCGTCGGAAATCATGCCGGCCGCCGCCTGGCGCGCCCGCGTCTTCGAGCTGGCCGAAGCCCTTTTCCAGAGCATTCACATGCAGCTGAGCGTCCCGCGCTACAAGGGCGAGGCCGTGCGCCGGGGCGCGAACCTGGACCTCATCGACTATCCCCTGAACGACGCGCCCTACCTGTTCGAACAGTTTGCCGCCGTTCGGGCCGTCGCCGGCGAGGCGGACCGGCTGCGCCTCATCGACGGCATCATCAACTGGACCGATCCGGGTCCCGGCGGCTTCTACGACAATCTGGGCGATGCCGCCAACCGGCCGCACCTGGTGATGGGCAAGAGCTATGCGGAAGACCCCGCCTACGACCATTCCCCGATGATCGGCTTCGCTCCCCGCATCCGCGCGCCTTTCGCACGGATCTCGTCCTCGCGCTTCGCCGAGACGCTCCATGACCAGCCGCTGGAAATGCAGTATCACCACCTGGACCGGTCCGCCCATTACAAGGTCAGGGTCGTCTACGGCACCGAGAGCGAGACGGCCATCCAGCTCGTCGCCAACGGGCGGTACGCGATCCATCCCTTGCTGCGCAAGGACCCGCAGGCTAAGCCCCACGAGTTCGACATTCCGGCCGCCGCCACCGCAGGAGGGGATCTCCTCCTCTCCTGGACCAAGCAGCGCGATGACGGCGGCACCGGCCGGGGCGTCCAAGTCGCCGAAGTCTGGCTGATTCGCGTCCCCTCCGAGCCAACCCCTTGAACCCCATCATTCCCATGTTCCATCCGCAAAAATTCCCGGCTCGGAGCCGCGGCACGGCCGCCGGGCTCCTTTTGCTTGCCGCCTCGCTCCTCGGCCTGCGGCCGTCCGCCTTCGCCGCGCCGGCGCCGGCGGCCCTCGACCTTTCGGGGGCGTCCCTCGTTCTGGCTCCGGGGATGACCGGACCGGAAAAGAAGGCGGCGCAGATGCTGGTCGAGGAGGTGGAGAAGCGCAGCCAGGTCCGCTGGCCCCTGGTGGACCGGCCCTCCGCGGCCGGCGGTCCCGTCGTCGTGCTGGGACAGAGGGCCGCTCTCCTTCAGGCGTTCCCGGATTTGGCGGTCAAGCTTCCCGGAGGACCCAATGACGCCAAGCCGGAGGGTTATCACCTGGTCTCGCTGGCTCCCGGAGAGGTGATTGTCGCCGGCAACGACGCTCGTGGAGTCCTTTATGGCGCGGGGCGGCTCCTCCGTCTCATGGACTACGCCGGCGAGTCCGCGCCCGACCACCTCGGCAAGGTGACCCTGACCGCCGGCCTGGATATCGCGACTGCCCCAGCCTATGCCCTCCGGGGGCATCAGCTCGGCTACCGGCCGAAAACCAACGCCTACGACGGCTGGACCGCGGCGATGTGGGAGCAATATATCCGCGATCTCGTGATCTTCGGCGCCAATGCGATCGAGGGCATTCCGCCTCGTTCCGACGACATGGCGGACAGCCCCCACTTCACGCTTCCGCCGATGCAAATGCTGATCGAGCAGTCGCGGATCGCCCAGGAATATGGGATCGAATTTTGGGTCTGGTATCCGGCGATGGATCGGGACTACGGCGATCCCGCAACCGTCGCCGCCGCCCTAAAGGAATGGGCGGGCGTCCTGAAGCAACTGCCGAAACTCGATGCGCTCTTTGTGCCGGGCGGCGATCCAGGGCACACTTCCCCGAAGAACCTCTTTCCCTTCCTGGAAAAGCAGGCGGCGCAGCTGCGCGAGCTGCACCCGGGCGCCAAGCTCTGGATGTCGCCGCAGGGCTTCGACCAGGCCTGGATGGACGATTTCTACCGGATTCTTCGGACGGAGCCGACTTGGCTGGAGGGCATAGTGTTCGGCCCGCAGCAGCGGGAGAGCCTGGATGTTCTCCGGGTGAAGGTGCCCCGGCGCTACAAGATGCGCTTTTATCCGGACATCACCCATTCCCTCGAGTCTCAGTATCCGGTGCCGGATTGGGACTATGCCTTCCCGGTGACGGAGAACCGCGAGGTCACCAATCCCCGGCCGGTGGACGAGGCGGCGATCTTTCACCGCTACCAGCACCTGGCTGAGTACGGGTTTCTAACCTACTCCGAGGGCTGCAACGATGACGTGAACAAATTTGTTTGGAGCGGCCTGGGATGGGATCCGCATGAGGACGTCCTGGATATCCTGCGCGATTACAGCCACTACTTCATCGGGGGCGGAGCCCTGGGCGAAGGCTTCGCGCAGGGCCTGATGGCGCTCGAGCGCAATTGGCGCGGGCCGCTCCTCACCAATGAGGGCGTCTACACCACGCTGGCGCAATTCCAGGACCTGGAAAGGACGGTTGGGCCTTCGGTCCTCGAAAACTGGCGCTTTCAGGCGGCCCTCTACCGCGCCTACTACGACGCGACCGACCGGGCGCGCCTGATAGCCGAAACCGAGCAGGAGGCGAAAGCGATGGACGAATTGCGCCGAGCCGGCGTCAGCGGAAGCCTGGCGGCCATGGCGGCCGCCGAGAAGGCGCTGGCTCCGCCGGAAGTCATGCCCGCCGCCCAATGGCGGGCCCGCGTCTTTGAACTGGCGGAGGGCCTCTTCCAGAGCATTCACGCGCAGCTGAGCGTCGCGCGCTACAAGGGCGAGGCAATCGGCCGCGGGGCCAATCTCGATTTGATCGATACTCCCCTCAACAACGCGCAATGGCTAAACGAGCAGTTTGCGGCCATTCGGGCCCTGCCGAGCGAGGCCGAGCGGCTGCGCCGGATCGGGACCATCCTCAACTGGACGGATCCGGGTCCCGGCGGCTTCTACGACAATCTCGGGGATCCGGCCAATCATCCCCATCTCATTCCGGGCAAGAGCTACGCGGAGGACCCGGCGTTCCTCCAGACTCCCTTCATCGGGGTGGGAGGTGGTCCGCGGGCGGAAGGCCAGATGATTCGGGAGATTCCGCGGGCCCGGCCGCAGGCGGCTCAGGGTGGGTCCGAACGGCGGGCTGCCTTCGCCCCCCAGCCCGTGCGGAGGATCTCCTCCTCCCGCTTCGCCCAGACCCTGCATGAGCAGCCCCTGGAGATGCTTTACCGGGGACTGGATCCCACCGCGCACTACCGGCTTCGGGTCGTTTACGGCAGCGGTTCGAACAACGTCCTGATCCGC
Organism: Opitutaceae bacterium; assembly: GCA_035546595.1. Taxonomy (GTDB): domain Bacteria; phylum Verrucomicrobiota; class Verrucomicrobiia; order Opitutales; family Opitutaceae; genus Palsa-1447. The sequence goes on along the minus strand of DASZWO010000010.1, from coordinate 25,114 downwards.
CTGGTAGCCAATGGAAGCTACGAGATTCAGCCGCTGGAGCGGAAGATCCTCCAGCCCGACCCGCTGGAATTCGACCTTCCGCCGTCCCTGACTGCAGGCGGCGAATTGCGGCTCACCTGGACCGGAGCCCCCGGCCTCGGCGGCGACGGCCGCGGCGTGCAGGTGGCCGAAGTCTGGCTGGCCCCTGTCCTGCCCGTCGTTGAACCTCCGCGGAGAAACCGGAGGGAGTGACCGCCGATGAGGGCCGTGCTTCGAACCGCCGCCGGCGCGGTGCTCGTGGCCGCCCTGGCCCCGGCTGGGGCCCGCGCCCAGGCCGCGGCCGCTCCGGAGACCACGCCGGACTGGACAGTCTATGTCGGCACCTTCACGCGCCGGAGCAGCGAGGGAATCTATGCCTTCGCTTTCTCCGCGGACACGGGCCGGCTCCGGGCCCTTGGGCTGGCGGCCGCGGCGAGAACCCCGTCGTTTCTCGCCGCCAGCGCCGACGGAAAGTTTCTCTACTCCACCAATGAATTGACCCGCACGACCGGCGGCGAGGGACCGAACGGCTTCGGAGGGGTCAGCGCCTATGCGCGCATTCCCGGTGACTACCACCTCCGCTTCCTCAACCGCCAGTCTTCCGGCGGCGAGGGACCCTGCCACGTCGCGGTCGACGCCGAAAACCGGTGGCTCTACGCCGCCCATTACAATTCTGGCAGTGTGGCGGTGTTCGCCCTCCGGGGAGACGGACGGATTTCTCCGGCGAGCCTGATCCTCCAGGACAGCGGCTCGGGGCCAAGGCCCCGCCAGAAGGGTCCGCATGCCCACTGCGTGGTCCTCGACCCGGCGGAGCGCTTCCTCTATTCCTGCGACCTGGGAGCGGACCGAGTGATGGTCTATCGCGTGGGGGGTTCGTCGGGACAGCTCGCGCGCGCCGGCCCCTCCGCGGCGGCCGAGCCCGCGGGCTCGGGACCGCGGCACATCATCCTCTCGCCCCAGCTGCACCGGGCATACGTGGTGAATGAGCTGGCATCGACCGTCTGCGTCTTTGACTGGAGGGAAGGGGAGGCCCGGCTCACCCTGATCCAAACCGTTTCCGCCTTGCCTGCGGGATGGGCCGGCGCCAATGCCTCGGCCGAACTCCAGCTCAGTCCGGATCGCCGGTTTCTCTACGTCTCCAATCGCGGGTTAGATAGCATCGCCCGGTTTGCGGTCGGCGCTGACGGCACGCTCGTCCTGGCCGAAAATGTGCCAAGCGGCGGACGGACTCCCCGATTTCTGACCCTCGATCCCAGTGGAAAGTTTCTGCTGGTGGCGGATGAGGACTCCGAGCGGATTCAGGTCTTTCGCCGCGATGCAGCCAGCGGGCGCTTATCCCTCGTCCCGGGGGGCGCCGGTGCGGTCAGCATGCCCAGCTGTCTTGTCTTCGCCCCTCCGGGGTGACCGCCGCGAGGCCCCGGGAGCCGGTCAGTTGACTACATTTTGAGGGCGGCCGGCGAGAAAGGCGCGGATGTTTTCCGCCGTCACCGCCAGCAGGCGGGCTCGGGCCGCCCGCGTCGCCCATGCCTGGTGTGGAGTGATCAGGCAGTTCTTGGCCGACAGGAGGGGATTGTCCGCCCGGGGCGGTTCGACCGACAGGACATCGAGTGCGGCTCCCGCGAGGCGCCCGCTATTCAGCGCCTCGGCCAGGGCGGCCTCGTCCACGAGGGGTCCGCGGCTCGTGTTCAGGAGGAGGGCGGTCGGCTTCATCAACGCCAGCCGGCTGGCACTGACCAGCCCTCCGGTCTCCGGTGTCAGCGGGCAATGCAGGCTGACGACGTCGCTTTCGCCGAAGAGCCGATCGAGGGGGACCGAATCCGGCGCCGAGCGCGAGTGCACGATGACCCGCATGCCCAAGGCCCGGGCGATCCCGGCCACGGCCCCGCCGATGCGGCCGGCGCCGATCAGGCCCAGGGTCAGCCCGTCCAGCTCCAACAGCGGCCGGTCCCAATAGCACCAGTCCGGGCTCTTAGCCCAGCGGCCAGCGGCGACCGTGGCGGCGTGATGGCCCACGTGATTGGTCAACTCGAGGAGCAGCGCGATCGTGGCCTGGGCGACCGTGCGGGTTCCGTACGTCGGCACGTTGCAGACCGGGATGCCGCGGGCCCGCGCGGCCATGGAATCCACGACATTGTGGCCGGTGGCCAGAACCCCGATGCAGCGCAAGTCCGGCAGGAGGGCGATAGTTGCAGCCGGCAGGGCGCATTTGTTGGTGAGGACGATGGTCGCGCCGCGCGCCCGGGCGGGGACGTCCTGAGGATCCGTGCGGGCATGGACGGTGAGATCTCCCAGTGCGCGCAGGGCCTGCCAGGAGAGATCGCCGGGGTTGAGGGTGTGGCCGTCGAGAACGACGATGCGGGGATTCATGAACGATTAATAACCTTCGAAGGGCGCAGCCTTGACAATAAAGTTCCGGTTGAGGTAAAACGTTTTTGCTATTTAATCAATTTCATGAATTCCCTGGCTCCCACTCAAGGCATTCTGGCCGCCTTATGGCTGCCGACCGATAACGACGGAAAGCTCTGGCGGAGTGCTCTCGCGCAAAACTTGGCCTTCCTCAAAAGCCAGGGGGTCCATGGCATCCTGGCCTTGGGCAGCACCGGGGAATTTCCCCGCTTCGAGCTCGCGCAACGTCTCGAGATGCTGGCTACGATCGCGGAAGTGGCGGACCCGCTGCCGGTGATCGCCAACATCAGCGACATCCGTCCGTCGGCGGTCGCCGAACTTGGCCGCGCCGCCCGCCGGCTGGGGATTCCAGCGGTGGCGATCATGGCCCCGCTCGTCTTTCCCCTCTCGCAGGACGATCTTTTGGAGCATTTCCTTCACGCTGCGAGTTCCGCGGGCCTTCCGACCCTGCTTTATAACTTTCCCGAACTGACCGGCTCCCGCATCGACCTCGAGACGGTGTCCGCCTTCGCCGATCGCGCCCCCCTGCTCGGCATCAAGCAAAGCGGCCGGGAGTTTGCGTACCACGAGCCCCTGATCCGCCTCGGCCGGGAAAAGGGCTTTTCCGTCTTTTCCGGGGCGGATACCCGCCTCCCCGAAGTTTTCGCCTTGGGGGCGAGCGGCTGCATCGGCGGACTGGTCAATATCGCCCCTGAATTTATGGTCCACCTCTACCGGGTTTGCCGGGAGCGCATCCCGGGGAGCGTGACCACGGCCTTTGATCGGCTGAACGTCGTTGGCGCGACCATCGACCGGCTCACTTTCCCCCTCAATGTTGCCGCGGGGATGCAGGCCCGGGGGCTGTCGGTGGGCGAGCCCAAGGCCTTAGTTTCCGCGCGCTCCCGGGCCCTCTATGACGGTATTGTCAAGGACCTGGGCGCGCGCTTCGCCGAATGGGGGAGCTTTTCACCGGCTGGAACCGGCGGTTAGGCGCCCGCCCGGATCGCCTGCGGGGCGGAGTTCGGCCAACTCAGGCCGACAGGCCCGGCAGCCGGCCGGAAACCGCCGCGATGCGCGGGCCCCTTGGCTCCGCAACGGCCGGCGATGGGCCGGAGGCGTGCGTGGGCCGGACCAGGACCGCCGGGCTCAGCCCGGCAGCTGGTCGGAGGTCCACCCGCCGCCGAGGGACAGGACCAGCGAGACACTCGAGAGCATTCGCCGAAGCTCGACCTGGACCTGGGCCTCGCGGCTGGCGAGGAAGGCGGTCTGGGCGGTGACGACGTTGAGGTAGCTGTCGATGCCGGTCCGGAACCGCGTGGTGGCGAGGTCGAGGACCCGCCGGGAGGAGGCCACGGCGGTCCGCTGCTGGGCCGCCTCCTGCTCGAGGATGCGCAGATTGGCCAGGTTGTCCTCCACGCCCTGGAAGGCGGTCAGGACAGTCTGGCGGTAATTGGCGGCGGCCTGGTCGAACTCAGCGTGGGCCTGGTCGGTGGCTGCGGTCACCGCGCCGCCGGCGAAGAGCAGCATGGAGGCCTGGGGCCCGACCGACCAGATGCGGCTCGGCCAGTCGAACCACTGCGAGAAATGGGAGCTGGAGAAGCCGCCGGTGGCGGCGAGCGTGAAATTGGGGAAGTAGGCCGCGCGGGCGACGCCGATTTGGGCGTTGGCCGCCGCCACCCGCCGCTCGGCCGCCGCGATGTCGGGCCGGCGCTGCAGCAGCTCCGAGGGGACCCCGGCCGGGATGGCGGGCAGCTCGGTCTCGAGGGGGGCCGGCGCCAGCGAGAACGACGCGGGCGCCTTGCCGACGAGGACGGCGATGGCGTGCTCGAAGGAGCTGCGGGCCGCGCCCAGGTCGGTGGCCTGGGCGATCGCGACGTCGAGCTGGTTCTGGGCGCGCGCCAGGTCCTCCTGGGAGTCGATGCCGCTCTGGAAGAGCGTGTTGGTGTCCCGCAGCGCCCGGCGGTAGGAGGCCACCGTGTCGCCCAGGATCTGGGTCTCGGCGTCGAGCGCCCGGAGCTGGAAGTAGTCCTGGGCCAGCTCGGCCTGCATGCTGAGCAGCGCGGTGGCGGCGTCGGCGGCGCTGGCCTGGGCGCCGTAGTCGGCGGCCCGCACGCTGTTGCGGACCCTCCCCCAGAAGTCGATGGTGTAGGAGGCTTCCGCGGGCAGGGTGTACTGGTTGAAGATCCGGCCGGCCGACGCGGAAGAGGGCAGGATGGTCTGGGACGAGCGGCTGCGCGTGGCGGAGGGCTCGAGGCCGATGAGCGGGAAGAGCGAGGCGCGGGCGATCGAGGCGGCGGCGCGCGCCGCCCGATAGCTGGCCTCGGCGGCCTGCACGTTCTGGTTGGAGACCTCCACCTGCTCCTCCAGCGCGCTGAGCCGCGGGTCGTTGTAGATGCGCCACCACCGGCCGCGGCTGGCCGCGTCACCCGGCTGGGCTGGGTTCCAGGCGGCGGCGCCCGCCGCCGCGGAAGCCTCCTTGAAGGCGGGCGGGGTGTCCACGGCGGGCCGCGCATACCGCGGGGCCAGGTTGCAGCCGGACCACGCCAGGGCGGCGCCGGCGGCCAGGGTGAGCGGGGCTGCGCGGAGGACGGAGCGGTTCATTTGGCGAGGCTCGGCTCGGGGGCCGGCGCGGCGGGGGGCCGGGGCTGGCGCCGGCGGCGCCGCTCGGCGTACCAGTGGGAGGCCCGGTCGAGGTACAGGTAGATGACCGGAGTGGTGTAGAGGGTCAGCACTTGGGAGACGAGCAGGCCGCCGACGATGGCGATGCCGAGGGGCCGGCGCAGGTCGGAGCCGGTGCCGTGGCTGACGGCCAGCGGCAAGCCGCCCAGGAGGGCCGCCATCGTCGTCATCATGATGGGCCGGAAGCGCAGGAGGCAGGCCTCGTAGATCGCGGCCTCCGGCTTCTTCCCGTGCTCGCGCTCGGCCTCCAGCGCGAAGTCGATCATCATGATGGCGTTCTTCTTCACGATGCCGATGAGCAGGATGATGCCGATGATGGCGATCACGCTCAGGTCGTAGTGGAAGAGCATGAGCATGAGCAGGGCGCCGACGCCGGCCGAGGGCAGCGAGGAGAGGATGGTCAGCGGATGGATGAAGCTCTCGTAGAGCATGCCGAGGATGATGTAGACCGCGGCGATGGCGGCCGCGACCAGCAGCGGGGTGGAGGAGAGCGAGTCCTTGAAGGCCTGGGCCGTCCCCTGGAAAGCGCCCTGAACCGTGGCGGGGGCGCCCAGTTGCAGGCGCATCTGCTCGACCCGCTGGACCGCGTCCCCGAGGGAGACGCCCGGGGCGAGGTTGAAGGAGATGGTGACGGCGGGGAACTGGCCCTGGTGATTGACCGAGAGCGACTCGACCTTGGAGGAGAAGCGGGCGAAGGCGCTGAGCGGGATGCGGGCGCCGCCGGCGCCCACCACGTAGAGCCGGGAGAGGGCGTTGGGGTCGGTTTGGAACTGGGGCTGCACCTCCAGCACCACCCGGTACTGGTTGGTGGCCGAGAAGATGGTGGTGATGTCGCGCGCGCCGAAGGCGTCGTAGAGCGTGTCGTCGATCAGCTGGGGCTGGATCCCGAGGCGGGAGGCGGCGTCGCGATCGATGTCGATGGCGATGTGGGGCGCGGCGATCTGCTGGTCCGAGACGACGTCCTGCAGCCCGGGCAGCTTGCTGATCGCCTGCTCGAACTTCGGGGCCCAGGTGTTGAGCTCGTCCAGGTCGGTGTCGGTCAGGGTGTACTGGAACTGGGTGCGGCTGAGGCGCCCGCCGACGTTGATGTCCTGCCCCACCTGCATGAAGAAGCGCACCCCGGGGACCTTGGCGACCTGGGGCCGCAGGCGCTGCACGATCTGCTCGGCGGAGGAGGAGCGCTTGCTCAGCGGCTTGAGCTGGATGAAGACGCGGGCCGTGTTCTCGGTGGAATTGCCGCCGGTCGCGCCGCTGAAGGACATGATTCCAGAGATGTCCGGCTCCTTGGCCAGGACGGCCACCACCTGATGGGCGAGGGACGACATGCCGGCGAAGGAGGTGTCCTGGCGGGCGTCGATTTCCCCGAAGATGAAGCCGGTGTCCTGCTGGGGGAAGAAGCCCTTCGGGATCAGGACGTAGAGGACCCCGGTGACGACGATGAGGGCCAGGGTGCCCAGGAACATCGGCAGCTGGTGGCGCAGCACCCAGTCGAGGCCGCGCCGGTAGGTGGCCAGCATCCCGTCGAAAAAGCGCTCGCAGGCCTGGTTCATCCGGCCGAGCCGGCCGTGATGGCCCAGCCCGGGGCCGGGCTGGGCCCCGCCCCCGTGCGGGTGCGGCTTGAGGAAGCGGGAGCACATCATCGGGGTCAGGGTGAGCGAAACGAAGGCCGAGACCAGCACCGCGGCCGTCACCGTCATCGCGAACTCCCGGAAGAGGCGGCCGATGATGCCGCTCATGAAGAGCAGCGGGATGAAGACCGCCACCAGCGAGATGCTGATGGAGATGATGGTGAAGCCGATCTGCTCCGAGCCCTTCAGCGCCGCCTGCAGGGGGGAGTCCCCCTTCTCCAGGTACCGGACGATGTTCTCGATCATGACGATCGCGTCGTCGACCACGAACCCCACCGCGATGGTCAGGCCCATCAGCGAGAGGTTGTCCACGCTGTAGTTCAGGAGGTACATCACCCCGAAGGTCCCGATCAGCGAGATCGGGACGGAGATGCCCGGGATGATGGTGGCCCAGAGCTGGCGGAGGAAGAGGAAGATGACCGCCACCACCAGGAAGACGGTCAGGATCAGGGTGAAGCGCACGTCGGAGACCGAGGCGCGGATGGTGTCGGAGCGGTCCGACATCAGGTGGATCTGGATCGAGGGCGGCAGCGAGGGGCGGAGGGTCTTGATCAGGCTCTTGACCTGGTCGACCACCTCGACGGTGTTGGCTCCGGCCGCGCGCTGGATCAGCAGGAGCTCAGCCTGCTTCTGCCCGTACCAGGCGGCCGAGCGGATCTGCTCGACCGAGTCGATGGCGCGGCCGATGTCGCCGACGCGGACCGGGGCGCCGTTGCGGTAGGCCACGATCACGCGGTTGAAGCCCGCGGCGTTGAAGATCTGGTCGTTGGTGTCGAGGGTGTAGGCCTGGGTGCTTCCTTCGAAGGTGCCCTTGGGCTGGTCGGTGGACGCGAGCGTGACCGCGCTTCGGACCTCCTCCAGTCCGACGCCCCGGGCGGCGAGGGCGGTGGGGTCGACCTGGATGCGGACGGCGAACTTCTGCTGGCCGGCGATGTTGACCTGGGCGACGCCGGGGATGGCGGAGACCTTCTGGGCCAGGAGGGTGAAGGCGTAGTCGTCCACCTTGTTCATCGGCAGCGTGTCCGAGGAGATCGCGTAGATGATGATGGCGCGCTCCGAGGGGTTGACCTTCCGGTAGCTCGGGGGGTTGGGCAGGTTCTTCGGCAGCAGGCCGCCCGCGGCGTTGATCGCGGTCTGCACGTCCTGCGCGGCGGCGTCGATGTTGCGCTCCAGGTTGAACTGCAGCGTGATCGAGGTGGACCCCAGGCCGCTGGTCGAGGTCATGGTCGCCAGGCTCGGGATGGCCGCGAACTGCTGCTCCAGCGGGGTCGCCACCGAGGAGGCCATGGTCTCGGGGCTCGCGCCCGGCAGCTGGGCGGAGACCTGGATGGTGGGGAAGTCGACCGCCGGCAGCGCCGCGACCGGCAGCAGCGAGTACGAGACCAGCCCGAACGCCACCAGCCCCAGCATCAGCAGGGTGGTGGCGATCGGCCGGGTGATGAAGGGCCTGGAGATGTTCATCGCCGGGATGCCCTCAGCTCTTGGGCGCCTGGACCGCGACCTTGGTGCCCTGCTCGAGCCGGAACTGGCCGTCCACCACGATCCGCTCCCCGGCCGCCAGCCCCTGGCGGATGGCGCTGATCCCCTGGTAGGTCTGGGCCACCTCAACCCCGCGCATCTCCACCGTCTGGTCGGGCTTGATCACGAAGAGGTAGGAGCCGTTCGGCCCGCTCTGGATCGAGCGGGCGGGCACGGTGACGATCCCCCGGTCCACGCCGGTCACCAGGCGGATGGTCACGAATTCGCCCGGCCACAGCTCGTTCCCCGCGTTCGTGAACTCGGCCCGCAGCTTGAAGGTCCCGGTCGCCGGATCGATGACATTGTCCCAGGTGATCAGCTTGCCCTCGGCCACCGGCTTGGCCTGCCCCCGCAGGAGCGCCTCGACCCGCAGCGGGCCGGACTTGGCGCCCGCGGTGACCTGGGACAGGGCGTCCTGGGCGAGGGTGAAGATGACGGTGATGGGCTGGAGCTGGGTGATGACGACCACCCCGGCGGTGCCGTTGGCGGAGACATTGTTGCCGGCGTCGATCAGGCGGAGCCCGGCCCGTCCGGTGATAGGCGAGGTCAGCCGGGTGTAGTCCAGGTTGACCTGGGCGGCCTCCAGGTTCGCCTGGTCGATCTGGACCACGCCCTCGTCCTGGCGGACGTTCGCCTGCTGGGTGTCGACCTGCTGCTCGGGGATCGCCTTCTGCTCAAAGGCCTTCTGGTAACGCTCGAGGTCGATCTTGGCGTTGGCCAGGATCGCCCGGTCGCGGACCAGCTGCCCCTGCGCCTGCGCCACCAGCGCCTGGTAGGGCCGGGGATCGATCACGGCCAGCAGGTCGCCCTGGTGGACCATTTGTCCCTCCCGGTAATGGATCTCCGTCAGGGTGCCGGCCACCCGGCTGGTCACCGTGACCATCGAGACGGGCGTGACCGTGCCCAGCCCGGTGAGGGCCACATCCACGTCGCGCGCCACGGCGGCGGCCGCCGTGACCGGCACCGGCGGCGGCGGCCCGGCCTTCTTGCTGCCGTCCCCGTCGCGCCGGAAGAACCAGATCAGCAGCACCAGAGCGAGGACGCCGCCGACGATCCAGCGCCAGCGGTGGGAAGGGGAGGAGTGCGAATGCGAGCCTTGCATGGAGGTTAAGTCGTCTGGGGAGCGGTAAAAGTTAGGGTGCGCACCGCCTTAAGCAGCGCGGGGAAGTCGAGGGGCTTCTCGAAGAAGGCGCCCGCGCCGGCGGCGCGGGCCGCATCAGCCTGGTTGGGCTCGGCCGTGATGATGATGACGGAAAGGGTGGGCAGGAGGCGGGTCAGGCTGACGAGCATGGCCCACCCCGATTTGCCCGGAAGGCCGAGGTCGAGCAAGACCAGTCGCGGGCGGATTTTGCGGGCGAGTTCCAGGGCCTCCTCGCCGTCGGCCGCCGGCACGGCTGAGAACCCGGCGTCGAGCAGCACCCGAACCAATTGCTCCCGGACGGCCGAATCGTCGTCGACGACCATGATGGGGGTGGAGGCCTCGGGGGCATCATGGGCGGATGAAAACGGCCAAATCGGCATGCCCCTCCTTTGCAGGGGCCATGCCATGGCAATCATGTCTATTGATAGATAACGAGTTGCATTATTATTGAGCCATTCGCGCCTCGTTAAATGGAAAGTAAATATGCACTGATGTATATTTCTTTTGCACCCCACTGCGTCCGCTGCCATCCAATGCCGCCATGGACAATCGGGTTCGCGTCCGGCTTCTTCTTCTGGTGGCGGCTGCCGCCGTGGCGGGGGTCGGAATCGCCGCGCTGATCCTCGGCTGGCAGCGGCAGAGCCGGGAGCTGTCCCTCCGCCTCGCCCAGGTTGACCGGGAATCCGGCCAGATCGCCTCGGAGTTCAAGGATGCGCTCCGGGAGATGAACGACACCCGGCTGCAGTACGCCATCGACCACGATCCGCGGACCGAGCAGCAGTTCCTGCGGGCGAGCCGCCGGCTCGGCGAGTGGCTGCAGCAGCAGGCCGCCCTGCTGACCTCGGGCCCGGAGAGGGAGACGCTGAGGCAAATCGACGCCGCCTATGGGGCCTTCCTCCAAGCCTCCGGCGCCTCGGCTCCGGAGTCGGCATCCCCGGCCCCGCGCGAGGATCCGCTGACGGGCTTCCTGCGGGCGCGAGCGGACTCGCAGCGGCTGTTCGACCTCGGCGAGGCCCTGGCGCGCGCCCATTCCATCTCGCGCAACCAGCTGCTGGCCGAAGCTTCGCAGCGGCTGCACAGCCTGCGGCGCACGGTGCTGGCGCTGCTTGCGCTGCTCTTCCTCTTCGGCATCGCGCTCGCGGCGGTCGCCTACCGCGACCTGGTCGCGCCCCTGCGGACCAAGCTGGTGGAGAGCCAGGAGCTCGCGGAACGGCACGAGAAGCTGGCCTCGCTCGGCATGCTGGCCGCCGGCGTCGCCCATGAGATCCGCAACCCCCTCACCGCGATCAAGGCCGCGCTCTTTCTCCAGCAGAAGCGCTTCGCCCCGGGCACGCCCGACCACGCCGACGCCGAGGTGGTGCAGCGCGAGCTCACGCGCCTCGAGCGGATCGTGAGCGACTTTCTGCGCTTCGCCCGGCCGAGCGATCCGAAGCTGGAGACCCTGGCTTCGGACGGCCTGCTGGAGGACGCCCGCCAGACCCTGGCGCCGGCCCTGGCCAAGACGGCCGTCCGGCTCGTGCGCGAACCCGGCGGATCCTGGCCGGTGCGGGCGGACCCCGAGCAGATGAAGCAGGTGCTGATCAACCTGGTGCGCAACGGCGTCGACAGCGTGAGCGGAGCCGGGACCGTGACCCTGCGGGCCCGCCGCGACCGGCGGCGGCTCGCGGGCGAGGACAGCGAAGTGGTGGTCCTGGAGGTGGCGGACACCGGCCGGGGCATCCCGCCCGAGGTGGCCAAGCGCCTGTTCGACCCCTTCTTCACCACCAAGGAGCACGGGACCGGCCTGGGCCTGTCCATCGCCGCCCGCATCGTCGAGAAGCACGGGGGGGCGCTCCAGTACCAGACCCAGGTCAACCGCGGCACGACCTTCGGGATCGTCCTGCCCCTCGTCCGGACATGAGCGGCGCCAAGGTCCTCCTGATCGACGACGATCCCGGCATCGCCGACACCGTGCGGCGCGTCCTGGCCGAGGAGGGCCACGAGGTGGTGGTGGCGCGCCGGGGCGACGAGGGTCTGGCCCACGCGACCGAGAACCCGCTCAACGTCGTCATCACGGACCTTCGCCTGCCCGGCCTAGGCGGGCTGGAGCTGATCCGCCGGCTGCGCGAGGCGCAGCCCCGCCTCCCCGTCATCCTGATCACGGCCTTCGGCACGACGGACACGGCGATCGAGGCGACCAAGAGCGGGGCCTACGACTACCTGCTCAAGCCCTTCTCCATGCCGCAGCTGATCGAGCTCGTCCGCAAGGCGGCCGACAGCAACCGGCTGATGTCGGAGCCGGTCTTCGTCGGGGAGTCGGGGGCGGCGCGGGACGCCCTGATCGGCCGGAGCGAGCAGATGCAGGCGATCTACAAGGAGATCGGGCGCGTGGCCTCCCGGCCGGTCAACGTCCTGATCCGCGGGGAGACCGGCACGGGCAAGGAGCTCATCGCCCGGGCGATCTACCAGCACAGCGAGCGGGCGCAGGCGCCCTTCATCGCGGTCAACTGCGCCGCCATCCCCGAGGCCCTGCTGGAAAGCGAGCTTTTCGGGCACGAGCGGGGGGCCTTCACCGGCGCGGAGGCGCGGCGGATCGGCCGCTTCGAGCAGGCCGGCCGCGGCACCCTCTTCCTTGATGAGATCGGCGACATGACGCCCGCCACCCAGGTGAAGCTGGTCCGGGTCCTGCAGGAGAAGTCGCTGCAGCGCCTCGGCGGCAAGGAAACGATCCCGGTCGAGGCCCGCGTCATCGCCGCCACCCACCGCGACCTGGAGGCCGCCATCACCCGCGGCCAGTTCCGCGAGGACCTCTACTACCGGCTGAGCGTGGTGGTGATCACGGTGCCGCCGCTGCGCCAGCGCCGGGGGGACATCCCCGACCTGGTGCGCTACTTCCTGCACAAGTACGGGCCGGCCCTCGGCTCGGCCCAGCCCTCGATCCGGCCGGAGGCGATGGAATTCATGCAGGCCCACGGCTGGCCGGGCAACGTCCGCCATCTGGAGAACGCCGTCCGCAAGGTCCTGCTGCTGGCCCAGGGCTACACGATCAGCCTGGAGCACGTCCGGGCCGCGCTGGAGCAGGGCGGGGGCCCCTCCTTCTCGCCGGCGGGCCCCTTCGGCGACTACGTCGACGGCGTGCTGGCCGAGGCGCGGCGCGCCGACTCGGGCGACGCCCACGCCCGGGTGCTGGAGGCGGCGGAGCGCGAGCTCTTCGCCCGCGCCATCCGCCAGGCCGAGGGCAACCAGGCCCGGGCGGCGCGCTGGCTGGGCGTCTCCCGCATCACGATGAAGGCCAAGCTGGTCCAGTTCGGCCTTCACCCCAAGTCCTGACACGCTAGGCTTGCCCGCCATGCCCCTGAAGATCGCCGTCGTCGGCACCGGACCGGTGGCCCGCGGCAACTACCTCCCGTTTCTCGCCGGCCAGGCCGACGTCGCCCTGGCGCACTGGAACCGGACGCCGGCCTCCGCGGAGGCGTCCGCGGGGGAATTTGGAGGGAAACCCCTCGGCAGCCTGGACGAGGTCGCCTCCTGGGGGCCCGATTCGGCCCTGGTGCTGGTCAACGAGCGCGGGCGGCGCGAGGTTGCCACCCGCCTGATCGAGCGGGGGGTGCGGCGGATCTTCTTCGAAAAGCCCCTGACGGCGGCGGCGGGGCAGGCCAACGTCGCCGAGCAGGACTTCCTCGACGGCAAGGCGATGCTGGCCCTGGCGAGGGCCCGGGGGTGCGAGACCGCCATGGTCTTCAACTACCGCTTCTTCGACCACTGCGCGGCGGCGCGCTCCGCGGTGGCCGAGCGCGACTTCGGGGCGGCGCTCAACGTGGCCGGCTTCGTGCACTTCGCCTGCTGGAGCCACTGCCTCGACCTGATCCGGCACTTCGCGGGGAACCTGGCGGAGGTCACGGCGCTCCGTAGCGGGGTCATCCGCCGCTCCGCCGAAATCAAGACCGACGCCCCCGACGTCGCCGCCGCCTTCACCACCGCGGGCGGGGCCACCGGCGTCGTGCTCGGCACGGCCGGCGCCCGGTGGGCCCACCCGCTCTACGAGCTGACCTTCAACTTCGAGCGTGGGCGGATCCACCTGCGCGACCTCGACGGCTCGGTCGAGATCCACGGCGGCGGCCCCGCCCCCGAAATCCGCGCGCTCGCCCCCCACCGCTCCCGCTGGGACCAGTACCGCGACTCCTTCGCGCGCTCCCTTGGCGCCTACCTCGATACCGTGCGGGCCGGCCGGCCGCCGCCGATCCCGGGGATCGAGGGCCTGGCCGAGCTGCAGATCGAGGCCGGGCTCCGGCGCTCGATCGCCCTGGGCCGGCCCGTCTCGCTGGCCAAGGAATTTCCCCTGGAATAGCGTGGCGGACTTCCTCGAATCGAAAAAGGACCGGCACCAGCCGGACGGCCTGCGCCGCGCCTTCCTGGTCGGGGTGCAGACCGCCGACATGCCGGAGGGGGAGGGTGACGAGCTCCTGCGGGAGCTGACGGAGCTGGTGCAGAACCTGGGCCTCGAGGTGGTGGCCTCGCCGCTCGTGCGGCTGCGGCTCCGCACCCCGGCGCTCCTGCTGGGCAAGGGCAAGGCGGAGGAGCTCGCGGGGCTGGCGAAGGCCGCCGCCGCCGACGTCATCGTCTTCGACGCCGCGCTTTCGCCCGCCCAGCAGCGGAACTGGGAGGAGCTTTCCGGGCTGGCGGTGATCGACCGCGAGGAGGTGATCCTGGAGGTTTTCGCCGACCGGGCGCACACCCGGGCGGCGGTCCTGCAGGTCGCGCTGGCGCGGATGGAGTACTCCCTGCCGCGGCTGACGCGCGCCTGGACCCACCTCTCGCGCCAGCGCGGCCGCGGCGCGATGGGCGGCGAGGGCGAGACGCAGCTGGAGCAGGACCGCCGGGTGGTCCGCGCCCGCATCGCGCGGCTCAAGGCCGAGCTGGCCCAGGTGGTGCGCCAGCGCGAGGTCCAGCGCCGCCGGCGCCTGCGCGTGCCGGTGCCGACCGCGGCGATCGTCGGCTACACCAACGCCGGGAAGTCCTCGCTGCTCAACGCCATGACCGGCGCCCAGGTGCTGGCGGAGAACAAGCTTTTCGCCACCCTCGACCCCACCACCCGGCAGCTGGAGCTGCCGGGCAACCGCAAGCTGCTGGTGACCGACACGGTCGGCTTCATCCGGCGCCTGCCCCACGGGCTGGTCGAGGCCTTCAAGGCCACCCTGGAGGAGGTGGTGGTGGCCGACTTCCTCGTCCACGTGCTGGACGCCACCAGCCCCCATCTGGAGAAGCACCGGGCGACCACGCTGCGGGTGCTGGGCGAGCTGGGCGCGGCCGAACGCCCCACCATCACCGTGTTCAACAAGGCGGACATCGCCTCGGCCGAGCAGCTCCGGGCGGCCCGGCAGCTCGTGCCGGAGGGCCTCGAGATCAGCGCCCGCACCGGCCTGGGGCTGGACGGGCTGGCCGGCGCCTGCCTGGAGCACATGGCCGAAAGCGCGGGCACGGAGCTGCTGGTGCCGCACGACCGGTACGACGTGATCGCCCGGCTCCACGCCCTGGGCGAGGTCCGCTCGGAGGAGCACACCGAGGCCGGGGTGCGCCTCCACGGGCGCTATCCGGAGGGCCAGGCCGGATTCTTCGCGCCCTTCGTGGTGTCGGGGCCCCGCCCGTAGGCGGAGGCCACCCTGCGCTTGCCCCGCGGGTGGCCGCCCCCAACATGACGTTGCCCATGCCAGCCCTCTCCATCCTGGTGGCCGACGACGAGGCCGACCTCCGCGACCTGGTGCAGATGACGCTGGAGCACGAGGGCCACCAAGTCACGGTCACCTCCGACGGACGGAAGGCGTCCCAGGCCCTGGCCAAGGGGAAGTTCGACCTGCTGGTCACCGACGTGCTCATGCCCGAGCGCGACGGGATCGAGCTGATCCGCGAGGTGCGCTCCAAGTATCCCGGGATGAAGATCGTGGTCATGACCTCGGGCGGCCAGATCTCCCGCGGCGAATACCTCGTCATGGCCACGAAGCTGGGCGCCAACGTCGGGCTCGAGAAGCCCTTCAACCGCGAGCAGCTCCTGAAGGCGGTGCACGCCGCCCTGGCGGGGGCCTAGGCGTAGAAGTGGACCCCGACCGGCGTCGGGAGGCTCCCGGCGCCCTCGACCCGCGCCAGGCGACCGGTGGCGGGGTCGAGGCGGAAGGAGCAGACCGTCCCCGAGTCCTGGTGGGAGCAGACCAGCCAGCGGCCGTCGCCGGAGAGGGCGAAGCCGCGGGGGGTCCTGCCGCCGGCGGGAAAGAATTCCGGGGCCCCGAGCGATCCGTCCGCCGGATCGTGGGGAAAGACCGCGATGCTGTCGTGGCCGCGGTTGGAGGCGTAGAGAAAGCGGCCGTTGGGATGCAGGGCGATTTCGGCGGCGGTGTTCTGGCCGGCGAAGCCCGCCGGGAGGGTGGAGAGGCTCTGGCGGTGCGCCAGCGTCCCGCGGGCGGCGTCGTAGTCGTAGACCGAGACGGTGTTGGCGAGCTCGTTGGTCACATAGGCCCGCCTGGCGTCGGGGGAGAAGACGAGGTGCCGCGGGCCGGAGCCCGGGGCGGCGGAGCAGTAGGGCGGGTCGATCGGCGCGAGCTGGGCCCGGTCGACGTCCAGCCGGTAGGAGTAGATCCGGTCCAGCCCCAGGTCGCAGACCAGGACGAATCGGTTGTCCGGCGAAATCACCGCGGAGTGGACGTGGGCGGATTCCTGCCGCTTGGGGTCGAGGCCGCGCCCGGAATGGGCGATGATCTGCGGCGGACCCAGCGTCCCGTCGGCCCGGATGGCCAGGGCGGCGACCAGCGCCTTGTGGTAGTGCGCCGCCACCAGCACGCGCCGGGTGCGGTCCACCGCCACGTAGCAGGTGGCCGGCGTGGGCGGCGAGGCCGCAGCGGGAAGTGCCTGCAGCCGGCCCGACGCCGGATCGACCGCGTAGGCCGCGGCCATCGCCTCGCGGTCGGCCACCGCATAGAGGAAGGCCCGGTCGGGGGAGATGGCGAGGTAGGTCGGGTTTCCGGCCTCGGCGGCGACCTCGGGCGCCGAGAGCGCCCCGGTCGCCGGGTCGAGGGTGACCGTGTAGATGCCCTTGCTGCCGGTCTTGGTGTAGGTGCCGAGGTAGAAGCGGAGGGGGGGGGCGGCCATGGATTTCCTTGTGGCAAGGAGTCCGGGTTTGGACGAAACACAACCTTTCTTCGCCCCGCCCGTCTCGCCTCATCCCGCCCCTTCCCCATGAAACGATGCCTGGCCCTCCTCGCCGCGGCGGCCCTCTGGGCCCCGGGCGCTTCCGCAGTCGACCGCTCGCTTGATCAGGACTGGAGGTTCACCCGGGGCGACTTCGCCGGCGCCGAGCGCGCCGGCTTCGACGACTCGGCCTGGCGGCGGCTGGACGTGCCGCACGACTGGGGCATCGAGGGCCCCTTTGACCCGATGAACCCGGCCGGCGGGGCCGGCGCGTTCCTCCCCACCGGCGTGGGCTGGTACCGGAAGCACTTCGCCCTGCCGGCGGACGCCGCGGGCCGCAAGGTCTACGTCGCCTTCGAAGGGGTGATGATGAACAGCGACGTCTGGGTCAACGGCGTGCACCTCGGTCGGCGCCCCTACGGCTATGTCAGCTTCCGCTACGAGGTCCCGGCCCGGGCGCTCAAGGCCGGCGGCGACAACCTGCTGGCGGTGCGGGTCAACGACGCCGACCAGCCGGCCTCGCGCTGGTACGCGGGGGCGGGCATCTACCGGCACGTGCGCCTGGAGATCCTCGATCCGGTCCACATCTTCGCCGACGGCGTCTTCGTCACCACGCCGGAGATTGCCGCCGACCGGGCGACGGTGCACGTGGAGACGACGGTGGTGAACGAGTCCGATTCCGACCGGGAGGTGCAGGTCGACTCCGCGGTCACGAAGTACCACGGACCGGAGGAGCACCTGCCGCCCGAGGACCTTGAGGGAGAAGCCCGCAGCGAGCCGCGCCGCATCCCGGCGCACGGCGCGGCGGTCTTCGATCAGGACATCGCCGTCGCCCATCCGCGGCTGTGGAACCTCGATGACCCCAACCTCTACACCGCCCGGGCGAGCGTCGAGTCCGCCGGCCGCCCCCTCGACGCGCAGCGGGCCGACTTCGGCATCCGCGACGCCCATTTCGAGGCCGCCACCGGCTTCTGGCTCAATGGCAGGAACTTCAAGGTCAAGGGGGTCTGCGTCCACGCCGACGGCAGCGCCTTCGGCGCGGCCGTGCCGCTCGATGTCTGGCGCCGCCGGCTGCAGATCCTGAAGGACCTCGGGGCGAACGCCATCCGCTGCGCCCACAACCCGCCCGCCCCGGAATTCCTCGAGCTCTGCGACCAGATGGGCTTCCTCGTGATGGACGAGATGTTCGACTGCTGGACGGTGGGGAAGAACATCGCGGACTATCACCTTTACTTCGACCAATGGTCGGACGCCGACGTCCGGGACACGGTGCGGCGCGACCGCAACCACCCCAGCATCATCCTCTACAGCGTGGGCAACGAGATCCACGACACACCCAATGCGGACCTGTCCAAGCGCATCCTGGCGCGGCTGATCCCGATCTTCCACGAAAACGACCCGACCCGGCCGGTCACCCAGGCGCTGCTGCGGCCCAACGCCAGCCACGACTACGACGACGGCCTGGCGGACATGCTGGACGTGATCGGAACCAACTACCGGGACGACGAGCTGCTGGCCGCCCATCGCGCCAACCCGGCCCGCAAGATCATCGGCACCGAGAACCACCACGACCGCCAGGCCTGGCTGGCGGTGCGCGACCATGCGCCCTACGCCGGCCAGTTCCTCTGGTCGGGCATCGACTACCTCGGCGAGTCGCCGCGCTGGCCGCTGGTCTCCTCCCGCTCGGGGCTGATCGACCGGGTGGGAACGCCCCATCCGCTGGCCTACGAGCGGCAGGCCTGGTGGAGCGCGCG
Organism: Opitutaceae bacterium; assembly: GCA_035546595.1. GTDB lineage: Bacteria > Verrucomicrobiota > Verrucomicrobiia > Opitutales > Opitutaceae > Palsa-1447. The sequence continues at coordinate 6,836 of DASZWO010000010.1, read as the reverse complement.
GCCGGTGGTGCACATCGTGCGCCGGACCGGGGCGTCCGCCCCGCGGGTCACCGACCCGGGCTACCAGGCGCCCCCCGCCAACTACCGGCTGCGCCGCGAGGTGCTCTTCCGCGACTGGACGCCGCAGGACCTCGGCCCCCACCAGGAGAGCGTCGAGGTCTACAGCAACTGCCAGCAGGTGGAGCTTTTCCTCAACGGCAGGTCGCTGGGCTCCCAGCCGCTGCCGGCGGACGCCTCGCCCCGGGTGTGGAAGGTGGACTTCGCCGCCGGCACGATCAGGGCGGTGGCCTCGAACGGCGGCCGGGAGGCGGCCACGGATGAGCTCAGGACCGCGGGCGCCCCGGCGAAGCTTGTCCTCCGCGCCGACGGGCATCGGGTGGAGAATCTCAACGATCACACCCGCTCGGTGGCGCTCGACGACACCCCGGACGCCGTCGCGGCGGTGGAGGTGGACGTGGTGGACGCGCAGGGCACGCTCGTGCCCAGCGGGGCCCAAAACCTCCATTTCACGCTGAAGGGGCCGGGCCGCCTGCGGCTGGACAGCGGCGACAACTCCAGCCACGAGGACTTCTTCGGGTCCGAGCGGAGGGCTTACCAGGGGCGGTGCTTCGCCTTCGTGCAGTGGGCGCGCGGCGCCTCGGTCGATTCGCCCCTGGTCCTGGAGGTGTCCGCACCCGGATTGGCGGGCGCGAGCCTCTCCATCGGCCCCGGTTCCCACCCGCTTTGAGCGGCCCTACTGCAGCGAGAGCTGCGTGAAGAGCCGGGCCACCGCGGGCTCGGCGCCGATCGTTCCCGCCAGCTGCTCGACGTGGCCCGGGGCGCGGGCCCGCTTCGCCGCGGCCCTGGCGCGCTCCAGGCGCCGGCCCACCTGCAGCCGCTCCGCGACGTCGCCGTAGTTGGGGCGGGCGAGGAAGCTTTCCAGGTAGTGCGCGTGGCGGTCCCAGAGGTGGGCGTCCACCTCCCGCTGCGCCTCGAGGCGGGCCTTGTACCAGGCGCTGCCGGCCAGCGCCTCGCGGGTGAAGAGGGCGCGGAAGGCGGGATCGTCCGGCCCCTTCCCCTCCCAGGCGCCGTCGCGCATGATGTGCAGCAGCGCGCGCAGGGGCGGGCAGGCCTCCTCCACCGAGCCGTCCGCGAAGTAGTTCTCGGCGGCGGTCCGCATCGCCTCGACGATGTTGTCCACGCCGTCGGCGAAGATGTCGAGGTCCTGCTTCTCCGGCTGGAGGAACTCCTCGTCGAAGAGCGTGCCGGCGTTGCCGAGCACCCGGCCGCAGAAGGTCTGGACAAAGCGGGCGGTGATGCGCCAGCCCAGGCGGCTGGCCAGGACCCGGCGGCCCTTGTGCTCGAAGTCGACGCACCGCTCCAGGTGGCCCTGGGCGATCAGGGTGGGAGGCTCGCGCTCGGCCGGGGTCATCCGGCACCAGATTTCGGGGACGAGCAGGCTGATGTCGTGGTCCACGCGGTGGCGCGGGCCGACCCAGCCGGCGGCGGTGCAGAAGACCGGGAGGTTGGTCAGGATGTAGGAGACGAGCGCGGCGTTGAGGTCGTAGACCGGCGGCAGGGCGTTGAAGGGGCCCTTGGTCATGGCGCCCTCGGAGCCCGCGCCGGTGGTCGAGGGGGAGCGGCCGGTCAGGCTGGCCACGAAGTCCATGAAGGCCTCCGGCAGCTCCTGGTAATGGATCGGCCCGAACACGCACAGCGGCCGGACGTTGGCCTCGGGCGGATTGAGCCGGCGGCCGACCAGCACCGATCCGACGGGGAAGGGGGCCGGCGAGTGCAGCGGCAGCCGGCGGAAGAGCCGGGCCCCCATGTGGGCGATGTAGGTCGAGCGCGCATCCTCCAGGTCGGGGCGGTTCTGGAGGTAGCGGGGATTCTTGGTCGGCTTCCCCTCCACGATCCGCGGATGGGAGGGCGCGACCACGTAGGCCGGAGCGGAGGCGGCGGCGAACTCGCGGAGGGCCTGCCGCATCGGCGGGGTGTACTCGTCGAAGCCGCGGGCGTCCTCCACCACCCCGGCCGCCGCCGGGCGGGTGACCGGCTCGTAGTTGGAGAAGAAGAGCCCGGTGCGGCTGAAGTCGCGCTCGGTCCGCTTGTCGTACCCGCGGATCACCGCGTCGTCCGGGCGCTGGAACAGCCGGAATTCGCAGTTGTGGACGAACTTGAGCGAGGGCTCCTTGACCCAGGCCGGCATGGCCTCGACCCGGGCGCGGGGCGCGACGGTCGAGGCGGTGATGTCGTCCTCCACCTGGATCTTCTCGGCGGGCAGGAAGTCGCTGCGCAGGGTGAAGGTGCGCCAGCCGCCCTCGCGGGTGTAGCCGACGCGGACGTAGTCGGTCAGCAGCCTCTCCGGGCCGTACTTGAGCTCGTTGCCGGGGCGGTTGTTGACCGTGTCGACGCTGAAGTGACGGCGCCAGTCGTCGCCCCACTCGGGCTTGTAGAGCCGCTTGACCAGGAGCACCAGGTCGCGGATCGAGCGCGGGATGGAGGCGATCCAGGCGTTGTATTCCGGCGTGTAGTCGGGACTGCGGCTGAGCAGCTTCACCACCGAGCCGAGCGAGCGGTCGGGGCTGAGCAGCGAGCGGTTGCGCGCGCGGCGCGCGCCCGGCTCGCGGAAGCGCCCGCGGAAGTCCTTCTTCAGGATGGCGTCGACCGCGTCCAGGGCCTCCGCCAGCTCGCTGACGAAGACGGGACCGGTGAAGATCGCGTCCGCAATCGGCTTGGAGATCTCGGATTTGCCGCCGCCGGAGACCGTGCAGGGCTTGTGGCAGAGCAGACCCTCGGCGGTGGTGCCGCGCAGGCGCCAGCGCCGGTCCTGCTCGGGCTTGACCATTTCGACCTTGTAGCCCGAGGGCAGGATATAGGTGGAGCCGGGCAGAATCGGCAGGCTGCGCTCGCCGCCGCGCTCGTCCTTCCAGGTGATCTTCTGGGTCCGCAGGTCGAAGTGCGCGGTCGCGGGCACGTAGCGGATGTCGGGGTGGAGCGCGTCGCGCGCCCAGCCGCCCGGCTGGCGCTGGGCCCGCTCGCCCAGCAGGTCGAGGGCCTCGGCCAGGGTGTGCTTCACGTCCGGATGGTTGAGATCGAGCGTGAAGTGCTCGCCCAGGTCGTAGCTGGGGAAGGCGATCGCCCCGCCGGCGTGCTCCTCCTCGGCCCCGCCGAGCAGGTTGGCGGCCAGGCTGATCTGGGTCTTAACCTCCTTCTTGCAGTAGCCGAAGTAGTTGTCGGAAATCATCGTCACCACGACGCCGGAGGCGTCGCGCGCGGTGAGCTTGAAGGGCGTGCCGTCATTGTAGGGCTCGGCCGGGTCCTTCCAGCACATCCCGTCGCGGCGCTGGCGCGCGGTGGCGTCGGCCCAGGCGGGCAGCCCCGCCTCCTGCTTGGTCACCCCGTTGAGGTGGGGGGCGAGGATGATGCAGCCGGTGTGCCCGGTCCAATGCTCCGGGTCGAGGGCGGCGTCGTTCTCGGGCAGGTAGGGATCCCCGGCATTGCCGAAGATGCTCTCCACGAAATCCAGATTGGCTACCAGGGCGCCCGGGGCGAAGAAGCGCGTCTCCATCCGCCGGGCGGGGGTGAAGCCCGGCACGGCCGGCACCACCACCGGCCGGAGGTGGAGGGAGACGAAGCAGCCGGCGGGATTGGCCTCGGCCGCCCCGAAGGGCAGCTGGAGGAATTCCGGCGGGGGCTGGAGCGCCCGCGCCAGCAGCCTCCCGAAGACCGCCACCGGCACCGCCTTCTTGTCGTTGGGGATCGGCAGCCCGCCTTCGGCGACATGGAAGATGCCCTGGGTGGTGCGGCGGTCGCTCCGGGGGTTGTGTAGCACCCCCTGCCGCACCCGGTAGGAGTTGAGGATGGGGCTCGCATGTTCGTCCTTGCCGTGCGGCAGCGAGAGGGCGCGGGCCAGGCCCGGCCGGTCCAGCACCAGGGTGGTGCCGGGCAGGCGCGGCACCTCGCTCGAGTCGCGGAGGGTGTCGTGGAGGAAGTTCTGGATCCGCTGGTCGACCGGGCAGAGGTGACGCGAGAGGACCCGGTCCTTCTCCCGGCTCACCGCCAGGAGATGGTCCACCAGGCGCGAGAAGCCGTCGTTCTCCGGCAGCGCCACCCCGGGCTGGCCGATCTCGCGCAGCTTCAGGCTGAGGTACGCCAGGAGGCGCGGATCGGCGGGATCCGGAATCGGGGGGAGCTCGGACGCCGGCGTGGACATACGGGCGCCGACGATCACGCCCTAGTTCCGGCCCGGCGCAACCCCGAAAAGAGCGCCGGCCGGTCTAGCCCTGCCGAATTTCCGGGCGGGGCGGGTCCGGCAGGAAATTAAACGCCAGGAAGCGCAGGGCGGAGCGGGCATCCGAGGCCAGCGCGGCTTTCTCCTGCCCGAGGGGATCCCGGCCCAGGGCGGCATCCAACTTGGGCTGCATCTGGTCCCAAACCTGGCCCGGCAGCGCCTGGACCGCCTGGGCCAGCTGCGCGGCGTCCGCGCTGTCCGCCGGGCCGCCCCGGGGGGCGGCCGGCCGCAGCACGAGCACGAGGGCGGTCGCAGCGGCCGCCAGCCCCCCCAGGCCGTAGGCCCAGGCGCGGTACGGGCGGACGGCCGGCTCCGGCCGCTCCGCCCGCTCGATCGCGGCGCAGATTCGCCGCTCCATCCCAGCCGGCACCTCGGCCGGCGTCATCCGCTGCGCCTCGCGCCGCAGCGCGTCTTCCAGGGAATCGCTCATGGTTTCATTCCTTTCGTCAGGGCCTGCTTGGCCCGGTACACGATGATCTTCACGTGGGGCTGGGTCAAACCGAGGACCCGGGCCGTCTCCTGCGTCGAGAGGCCCTCGCCGAAACGCAGCCAGAGGACCTCGAACTCGCGCGCCGAGAGCCGGGCGCGGGCCCGGTCCCAGAGGTTCTCCCGCAGGTCGCGGGCCTCGGCGGCGGCGTCGGGCGCCGCGGCCGGGGCCGCCTCCCGGTCGGTCAGCGGCTCCCAGCGCCTAGAGTCGCGGAAGTGGTTCAGGGCCGTCCGCCGGCCGATGGTCAGCAGCCAGGCGATGAGGGAGTGGCTGGTGTCGAACGCCGCCAGGTGCCGGTAGGCCTTGAGGAACGTCTGCTGCGTCAGGTCCTCGGCGTCCTCCCGGTGCCGGGCGAGCTGGAGCAGGTAGCGGAAGACGCGGGGGCCGTGGCGGCGGACGATCGCGTCGAATCCGGCGCCGCGGCCCGCCAGCGCCTGGCGGACCAGTTCGGCGTCCTCCGCGCCCTCGGATTCCGGCTCGGGAAAGGACAGGCTCAAGGCCGCGTCAAGGCTGCTGGACGGGAACGGCCGCACGGTCGGTCGGGTTCTTCACCCAGATCTCGAAGCTGGTCTTGGCGTTGGCGGCGGGCTGGACCCGCACCCGCAGGGTGTACTTGCCATCCTCGCCGGGGAATCCGAACTGGTGCACCCGGGCGACCGACGAGCGCCGGCCCTCGCCCACCAGGCGGCGGGTGAACACCAGGGGGCTGCCGCCGCCGGCCGGGGTCAGGTCCAGCTCCTCGAAGCGCGCGGCGCTCTCGTGGCCGAGGATGCGGACCGAGACCTCGGCGCCGTTGTCCAGCTGCACCGGATTGGGGTCCTGCTGCCATTCGGCGGCCGGGGCGGCGGCGGGATTCCCCGCGCCGACGGCCGCGTTCGCCGAGTCCCAGGAGAAGACCTTCTCGCCGAAGGCCCGCTCCAGCGCCGCGGCCGGGTTGCGGGCGACCGGGCCGGCGGCGATCCGCGGCGCGCGGGCCGCGGCCATGGTCTTGATCAGCTCCGCGAGCTTCTCGCTCGAATAGGCGAGGCGGAGGGTGACGATGTCGCCCTGGCGGTCCACCTTGGCCGAATTGAGAAAGTCGGTGATCTGCTGGTCGCTGCTCTGGGCCAGCGACATCATGGCGGTCATCCCCTGGAGGATCTTGTCCAGCTTGTCGGCCGTGTCGTCGTTGCTGGCGGTCAGCACCACATGGGCGAAGGTCTTGTCGCCCTCCTCGCCCAGCGCCACCGCGGCCGAGCTGGTCATGCGCAGGATCCGGGTCTGGGGAGCGTTGGCCTGCAGGATTTCGTCGCCGGGGACGACGCTGGCGGCGAAGAGCGTGGCGCCCTCGGCGTTGGGGAGCAGGCTTTGCAGCGGGGAGGCCGCGGACTGCGCGAGCGAGCCGCCGCCGCCGATGAGCACGGCGCGGGCGCGCCGCAGCCGCTCCTCCGACCGGCTGGCGAGCACCTCGCCCTCGGGCGGGAAGGCGACCACCAGGGGGGAGCCGCTCTTGGCGTTCCCGACCGCATAGGCGGGATAGCCGAGGCCCTTCACCTCGGTGACCATCTCGGGATGGCTGAGGGTGGCCTGGATGAGCAGCGCCTCGGCGATCTTCGGGAGCGCGGGGGTGCCCTGGATCACCGTGGTGCCGTCGACCAGCTTGGGATCCTTGGCGAAGTTGGAGCCGTAGGCGGTGACGCTGCCGATGGTCGCGAGCACCTTGGGCAGATCGATCTGGACGGGGAGGCCCTTGGCGGCCTCGGCCTTGACCGCCGCGTCCATCAGCTGCTGGCCGACCGCGCTGGTGCGCAGGGCGCCGAAGTCGACATACCCGACCCAGCGGGCGTCGGCGGAGACGATGGCGGGATTGAAGGCGGCCTGGGCGCCGGTGGCGGCGAGGAGGGCGGCGATGGGCGCGAGAAGGAGAGGTTTCATGGCGTGGTGGGAGGGAGGTTCGGCAGGGATACACCCCGGCGGCGGCCGCGGTTACGGCTCATTCGGGCTTTTCGCCGGCGAGCTCCTGCCGGCGGAAGAGGAGGGCGGCCGCGGCGACGAAGCCCGCGGCGAAAAGCGCCAGGCTCAGGGCGGCCACGGCGG
>DASZWO010000009.1:0-24674 GCA_035546595.1 Opitutaceae bacterium | reverse complement strand
TGGCGGGCCGGAACGGTCTGGGGGGAGACCACCACCACCTTCCCGACCGAGACTGCCTCGGTGAAGACGCCGGAGGAGCCGTGCCCGTAGAAGTCCGGCGAATAAGGAAGCAGCACGATGTCGGAAGAGGACATCAGTCCTAGGAAGTCCTCCGAACTGAGGGCACCTTTCAGCAGCCTCACGTCGTCCCCCGCCAGCTGTTCCAGCCGGTCAAGCACCGGACCGAGTTGGAGGGCGCGGGCGGCGTCGGGGTTCTGCACCTGCACCACGAAGCGGGGTCGGGGGCTCAGCTTCAGGCCCTGCTCGATGATCTCCGGTAGGAATTGGAAACCGCGCAGCGAGCTGGTGCTGCCCTGGTACACCACCACGGGGCGGTCCGAGCTGACCACGGCGGGAGCCGGGAGAGCAGATACGTCCATTGGGTCGGGCAGCTCCAGCACCGGCAAGCCGGTGATCTTCCGGTATTCATCGGCGATCTCCCTCGTGTCCGCGCAAAGGAAGCTGCGCGGCTGCACCTTCGCCAGCAGGCGGGCGGCGTACCGGTAATATAAAGCGATCATCCCGACGTTGGCTCTCCCCTGCACGTAACTCATGCGGTGGTTGAGGAAGCGCAGCATCACTGCGACCGCCGGACGGCGGGGGGCGGGAAACCGGTTGAGCCACTGCGCCACCGCATAGAGCTGGTTTTGGAGCAGGTTGGGGAAGTAGATCAGGTCGTCCGGGCCGAAGCGCTCGTCCGGCAGGCCGCGGAGATCGCCCATGAAAAGCTGGTTAATGCCGTGGAAGTTTTCCATCGCCCAGACCTCGGGGTCGCCGGCGGATTCCTGGAAGATGTCGTGCGAGAAAACCTGGGCGGGCTTCAACCCCGCGCAGGTGAGCTGGCAGCCCTTGCGGCCGTAAAGCGACACCGGGACGCCGCGGCGCTGCAGCTCGCGGATGAGCTGCCCGTCGTGGTTGAGGTAGTGGCCGCCCAGGTCGAGGAGCTGGGGATCGAGGATGTGGACGTGGCGCATGGGCCGGCCGCTCAGCGCTGGGAGAAGATGACCTGAGCGCCGGGGGCGTTGACCCGCACCTGGACGGCGGGATGGCCCGCCAGAGCGCGGCGGATCGCGCCGTGGTGCTTGGGCTCGGCCACAAAGAGGAGGAATCCTCCCTGCCCCGCGCCGAGCAGCTTGCCGCCGGCGGCGCCGGCCTTCAGGCCCGCCTCGTACCACCGGTCGATTTCCGGGAGACTGACCGAGCCGGACTGCTTCTTCAGCTCCCAGCCGGTGTGCAGGAGCTTGCCGAACTGGGCGATGGGACGGTTGGAGGCGAGGATATCCGCCCCCAACCGCGCCAGGTCGGCCAGGCGCGTGAGGATCTGCGGCCTCTGCCCATGGGTCGACGGCTTCTTCGCCTGCACCTCGGCGCTGTCGCGCTGGATGCCGGTGTAGACGAGAAGCAGATGCTCCTCGAGGCGGGCGACGCGCTCGGCGGGGAGCGAGAGCTGCCGCACGTTGTAGCTGCCGTCGCGCTCGAAGTTGATCAGGGCCAGGCCGCCGTGCGCCGCGATGATCTGGTCCTGCCAGCCGCCGGCCTCGGCGAGGATCACCCGCTCGATCTCGATCGCCTCGTCCGCCAGGTCGCGGGCCGATCGGAAGCGGCCGCAGTGCGAGTGCAGGGCCTGGAGCATCGCCACGACGAAGCTGGAGGAGGAGCCCAGGCCGGTGCGCGCCGGCAGGTCGGCCATGACATGCATTTCCAGGCCGGCCTCGAGCCCGAGCTTGCGAAGGGCGGCGCGGATCGCGGGATGCTGGATCTCGGCGAGGTCGTTGACCGCCTCGGCGCGGCGATAGGCCAGGCGGATGCGGTGGTCGAAGTACTCCTGAAGGAAGGGCTGCGCGGTGACGTACGCGTAGCGGTTGATCGCAGTCGCCAGGACCGCGCCGCCGTGCCTGCGGAAGTGGTCGGGAAAGTCGGAGCCGCCGCCGAGGAAGCTGATCCGCACCGGCGCGCGGGAGATGACCATCATGTCGCGCCCGGAGGCTGCGGAGAACGAATCCGCGGGCGCGGACGAAAGCGCGGAGCCCGCCCCGCGTTCGGGCGGGACGGCGCGCTGCCTGCGGGGGAGCAGAGCAGTAGGCATTGCCCTACCTATCGGCACGTCCCCTTCCGGATTAAACCCAAGCGCCTAATTTGGCTCAACTTCCGGAAGCCGATGCCGATAATGGTTGCCGGACGGCCCCGCAGTCGGCCCTCCTTACGATCCCTCATGAAAGTACTCATAACCGGCGGCGCCGGTTATATTGGCTCCGTGCTCGCCCCGCATCTCCTGCAGGCGGGACATGACGTCACGGTCCTCGACAATTTCCTGTTCGGGCAGGCCACCCTGCTCGACTGCTGCCAGAACGACCGTTTTCAGGTCGTGCGCGGCGACTGCCGGTCGGAGGCGGCGCTGAAGCCCCTCCTGGCCAAGGCGGACGCGATCATTCCGCTCGCCGCCCTGGTCGGCGCGCCGATGTGCGCCAACGATCCGGTCGGCGCCCAGACCATCAACCAGGACGCGATCGAAATGCTCTGCCGCCTGGCCTCGCCGGCCCAGCGGATCCTGATGCCCGTGACGAACAGCGGCTACGGCATCGGCGAGAAGGGCAAGATGTGCACCGAGGACAGCCCGCTGCGCCCCATTTCCCTCTACGGAACGACCAAAGTGGCCGCCGAGAAGGCGGTCCTGGCGCGACCCAACGGCCTCACCTTCCGCCTGGCGACGGTCTTCGGCCTCTCGCCCCGGATGCGAATCGATCTGCTGGTGAACGACTTCGTCCACCGGGCGGTGACCGACCGCGCGGTGGTGATCTTCGAGGGCCACTTCAAGCGGAATTACATCCACATTCAGGACGTGGCGCGCGCGTTCGCCTACGCGCTCGAGAACTTCGAGAGGATGAAGGGCAAGGCCTACAACGCCGGCCTGGAGGACGCCAACCTCTCCAAGCTCGAGCTCTGCGCCGAGATCAAGAAGCACCTGCCGAAGTTCACCTTCCTGGAGGCGCCCGTGGGAGAGGATCCGGACAAGCGCGACTACATCGTTTCGAACCAGCGCCTGCTCTCGACCGGCTTCAAGATGGAATGGGGCCTGGACCGCGGCATCCGCGAGCTGATCAAGGGCTACGCCATTCTCCGGAACTCGCGCTACAGCAATGTCTGAGGGGCGGCAGGCCGGACGCCTGCCGACCGTCGTCCTCCTGGCCGGCGGCTTCGGCACCCGCCTGCAGTCGGTCCTGCCGGACACGCCCAAGCCGATGGCGCCCGTCGCCGGCCGGCCCTTCGTCGAGTGGATCGTGCGCTTCTTCGCCCGGCACGGCGCGCGCGAGTTCGTCCTCTCCACCGGCCACCTCGCCGAGCAGGTGGAGCGCCACTTCGCCGCGAAGCCGGTCCCGGGCGTGAACGTCGCCTGCCGGCCGGAAACCTCGCCCCTGGGCACGGCCGGCGGGTTTCTCAACTGCGCCCGGGGCCCCGGCCCATGGATTGTCGCCAACGGCGATTCGCTGGTCTTCGCAGACCCGGCCCCGCTCGTTCGCCGCCTCGAGGGCGGAGCGGCCGACGCTGCCATCCTGGGCCTGCGGGTCGCGGACGCCAGCCGCTACGGCACCCTGGAGGCCGACGCCGGAGGCCGGCTCACCGCGTTCCGCGAGAAGCGGGCCGGCGCCGGCACCATCAATTCCGGCGTCTACGCCTTCGCCGCGACGGCACTGCGCGACCTTCCGGCCAAGAGGCCCCTCAGCTTCGAGTTCGACGTCTTCCCGGCCCTGGCCGAGCGGGGCCGGGTCGCGGTGGAAAGCGCCTCCGCCCCCTTTCTCGACATCGGCATCCCCTCCAGCCTAGCTGAAGCCGACCGGTTCATCCTCCAGCACTCCTCGGAATTCCTGCCATGATCTGCCGCGTCTGCGACTCCACCGCCCTGACCTCCGCCGTCGACCTCGGCACCCAGCCCTGGGCCAACCACTTCCTCACCCCCGACCAAGTGGGCCGTGAGCCGACCTATCCGCTCCATGTCGTCCTCTGCGACCGATGCGGCACGGCCCAGCTCGACTATACCGTGCCCAAGGAGACGATGTTCGCGGATCACACCTACCTCTCGGGAATGACCAAAACCCTGAGCGACCATTTCCGGGGGGTGGCGGAGGCGGTGGACCGGAGGTTCTTCGCGAAGAAGCCGGGCAAGGCCATGCTCGACATCGGCTCGAACGACGGCACCCAGCTGCGGCACTACAAGGAGCTGGGCTACGAGATCCTCGGGGTCGAGCCGGCCAAGCTGCCGTCGGACCTGGCGAACGCCGCCGGCCTCACCACCCTGCGGGCTTTCTTCAACGGCCAGGTCGCCGCCTCGCTCGGCCGGAAGTTCGACGTGATCAACGCCTCCGGCGTCTTCTTCCATCTCGAGGAGCTGCATTCCGTCACCGACGGGATCCGCGAGAGCCTGGCACCTGGCGGTGTCTTCGTCATCCAGTTCCTCTACATGAAGCGCATCGTGGAGAACGACGCCTTCGACCAGATCTACCACGAGCATCTCCTCTACTACAACGTGCGGACCCTCGATCGGCTGCTGCGCCGCCATGGCCTGGCGCTCTTCGAGGCGGAGCTTTCGCCGATCCACGGCGGATCGATCATCGCCTACGCCACCCATGCGGAGCGGGCCCGGCCCACCCCCGCGCTCGAGGCCTTCGGCCGGGCGGAGGACGAGGCCGGCGCCAACGCCCTTCCCTGGTACCGGGCCTTCACCCAGCGGATCGCCCGGCACAAGCAGGAGAATCTCGCCTACCTCCGCGCCGCGAGGGCGGAGGGCAAGAAGGTCTTCGGTCTGGGCGCGCCGGTGAAGGGGAACACCCTGCTCAACTACTACGGCATCGGGCCGGACCTCATCTCCTGCCTGACCGAGCGCAACACGCACCGCCGCGGCCTGATCGCCCCCGGCAGCCACATTCCGGTCAAGATCGAGGACGAACTGGCCGGGCATCCCGACATCTACTACGTCCTGGCCTGGAACTTCAAAAAGGAGATCCTCGCCCGTCACCAGGACCTGGTGAAGCAGGGGGTGGAGTTCTATTTCCCGGTCAACCCGAAGGAGGCCTGAGCCATGCGCGTTTTCGTGACCGGCGGGGGCGGATTCCTCGGGCGCCATCTTTGCGCGGCCCTCCGCGCGGCCGGCCACTCGGTCGACGCCCCCTCGTCCCGGGAATGCGACCTTGCCCAGCCCGCGGGCCTGTCGGGCTGGAATGGGACGCGCTACGACCGCATCTTCCACCTGGCGGCCTGGACCCAGGCGGGGGACTTCTGCCTCAAGCACCCGGGCGAGCAGTGGATCCGAAACCAACTGCTCAACACCCATGTGCTGGAGTGGTGGGCGGAGCGCCAGCCGCAGGCCAAGCTGGTCTCGATCGGGACCAGCTGCGCCTATGCGCCCGACCGTCCGCTGCGCGAGGATAACTACCTCGAGGGCCAGCCGATCGAGAGCCTGTTCACCTACGCCATGACCAAGCGGATCCTGTACGTGGGCCAGCAATCCCTCGCCCGGCAGTATGGCCTCAGGCACCTGACAGTCGTGCCCTCCACTCTTTACGGCGCCGGCTACCATGCCGACGGCCGGCAGCTGCATTTCATCTTCGACCTCATCCGCAAGATCCTGCTCGGGCACCGCGACGGCGCGCCGGTCGTCCTCTGGGGCGACGGCCACCAGCGCCGCGAGCTGATCCTAGTGGACGACTTCGTGCGCGCGCTGCTGCGCCTCGCCGACCAGGCCGAAAACCAGATCGTCAACATCGGCGCCGGGGAGGAGCACAGCATCCGCGACTTCGCCGCCCTCATCTGCCGCGAGGTCGGGTACGACCCCGCCCGCATCGAGTACGACACCGCCCGCTACGTCGGGGCCAAGTCGAAATGTCTCGAGGTCGGCAAGCTCCGCGGGATGCTGCCGGACTTCCGGCCGACGCCTTTGGCCGAAGGCCTCCCGCCCGTGGTCGCCTGGGTGCGGCAGAACCTGGTCGCTCAGCCCGCGTAGGCCGCGGCCGCCGCCCCGTCGTCGATCAGGTCCAGCTGGGCCTGCTCGCCCGGGCGGAGGGCCCGCTCCAGCAGCACCGGAGCGTCCCAGGGATCGAACGCGGCCAGATCCCGCTCGTCCAGGCGCGGCCGGACAAACGCCGACGCCCGCTGGTTCAGCAGCGCGGCCATGAAGGAGAAGCTGCTGTTGGAAATCGCCAGGGCGTCGGCCTGCGTCATGACATGGAAATCGAGCAGGAACGCCACCGAGGGCGGCAGCTGCGGCAGCAGCCCGGCGTGCAGCACCTGGCGGCCGGGAAAATGCGGCGCCAGCAGTTGGGGCGCCTCGGAGCAGAGATAGACCAGCGGCCCGGGATATTGGGGCGCGGCGGTCTCGAGCCACTCGGCATACCAGCGGGCCGGAGCGCGGAAGAAGTGGCCATACCCGTAGTCTCCCCGGCGCAGGTGCACGGCCACCAGGGGCCGGCCGGTCGCCCGAAGCTGGGCCACCACGCCGTCGAGAACCTCCCGCAGGGCGGGCTGCAAGGCGTAGAGCGCGCGGATGAAATCCCGGTGCGGCCGGTAGTGCCGGCTGTGGAACTGGAAGTAGCCGCAGAAGTCGACCCGCTCGCCCAGGGGCTCAACCCCGTTGAGGTAGAGATCGGGGTCGGCCATGTCCGCTTCCGCGATGGCGCAGGCGGCCGCGAAGTCCCCCAGCGGAGGATCCCCGGTCGCGAAGAGCTCCTGGCCGATCCAGGCGGGGGTGCGCACGGCCGCGCCCCGCTGCCGGGCGCAGATCCGCAGGAAGAGGTATTGGAAGAGCTGGTTCGCAAACCGGCCGTGCCGGCCCAGCTTCGACATGGTGAAGATCGGCTGCATCGCGCGTCAGGCCACGCAGGCCTCCAGCGGCCGCGCCGCCTCGCAGCGCTTCCTCCACATCTGCCGCAGGGCGCGGCCGAACCGGGCGGCCTGCCCCGCGTGGTCCAGCAGCGCGGATTCGCGCATCGCGCCGCGCAGGGCTGTCCGCTCGTGCGCCAGCCGCCGGGCATCTCCGGCCAGCCCGGCGGCGATGCGCACGTAGGCGTCGAGATCCCGCGCGATCCATTCCGGCCGCTTCACCGCCGTCAGCAGGCTCACCCCCACCCGGCTGGCGTGGCGGTCGCCCGCCAGCGTCACCACCGGGACGCCCATCCAGAGCGCCTCGCAGGTGGTGGTGGTGCCGTGATAGGGAAAGGGGTCGAGCGCCACGTCGATCCGGCCATAGGCCGCCAGGTGCTCGGCGACCCCGGGGTCATGGTCCAGCAGCTCGACGCGCTCGAGGTCGAGCCCGGCCGTGGCCAGGCGCCGCCGCACCCCGGCCTGCAGGCCGGTCTGCCCGAGGCCGCAGCTCTTGAGGATCAGCCGCGATCCCGGCACCAGGCCGAGCAGCCGGCTCCAGGCGCGAAGCATCTCGTCGGTGACCTTGGCGAAATTGTTGAAGCAGCCGAAGGCCGGGGCCCTCCCCCCGGCCGCAGCCGGGGCGGCCGGCGCCGGCGCCTCGATCGGCGGCGCGTAGCACCAGGCGGTGGGCGAGAAGCGCAGCAGCGCCTCGGAGGCGAGCGACGCGCCCTGGGGATCGCTCCGCTCGTCGACCAGCCGGTAGTCCATCGCGTCGAGGCCGGTGGTGTCGGGATAGCCCAGATAGGTCGCCTGAACCGGGGCCAGGCGGCGCGCCAGGAGCGGCATGCGGTTGATCTCCGTGTGGCCGGCGAGGTCGACCAGCACGTCGATGCGGTCGCCGCGGATCAGCGCCCCCAGCGCGGGGTGGGAGCGGCCGGCGACATGCCGCCAGCGGGATCCGTCCCCCCGCAGCCGCTCCGAAACCGCGTCGACCACCGGGTGGTCGTGATAGAGGAAGACCTCGAACTGCGCGGGATCCAGGCCGGCCAGCACCGGCTCGATGAAGTGGGCCACGGCGTGGGCCCGGAAGTTCGGTGAAAGGAAGCCGACGCGCAGGCGCCGGTCGGGCTCGAGCCTCGGCTCCTCGGGGCGCGGATTTTCCGGGGCGGGCTCCCCCTCCTGCTCGAAGAGCCGGTGCTCCCGGTAGAGGGCCTCGGGGCCGAGGTCCGGAAGGTAGTGCAGCGCCAGCAGCCGCGCGCTGCGCGCCTGGTGGTTGCGCGGATCGCCGCGCAGCGCGGCGCCGTAGGCCTCGACCGCCTCCGGCACCCGGTAGCACCGCTCCAGCGCCAGGCCCCGCCCGGCATGCGCATGGTGCAGGTTGGGGTCGAGGGCGAGGGCCCGGTCGAAGCAGGCCAGGGCCTCGCTCAGCCGGCCGAGCGGGACCAGATAAACCCCCAGGTTGCACCAGCCCCGGGCCAGGCCGGGCTGCAGCTCGAGGGCGCGCCGCGCCGGCGCCTCGGCCGCGGCCGGCCCCCGGCAGGCGAACAGCATGGCGCCGAGGCGGTCGAAGGCCTCGGCATAGTCCGGCTTCGCCGCCACCGCCCGCTCCAGCGCGGCGATCGCCTCGCTCATCCGGCCCAGGGCCTCGAGCACGCAGGCGAGGTGATACCAGGCCTCGGGCAGGCCCGGGTCGTGCGAGAGGGCGGCGCGCAGCTCGGCCTCCGCCTTGGCCGGGCGCCCCAGCGCGTTGAGGGCCACTCCCAGCCGCAGCGCGCAGACCGCCGAGCGGGGATCGAGCCGGCGGGCCTCCGAAAGGGCCGCCGCGGCCATGCCGAGGCGGCCCTGCTGCAACGCCGCGGTCCCCTGCAGGTGGGCCGCGTCGAAGTTCCGCGGCGCCGCCGCCCGGACCCGCTGGTAGATCTGGATGGCCTCGGGCAGCCGCCCCGCCTGGTGCGCCGCCAGGCCCTGCTGCAGGAGGGAAAGCAGCTGCGCGGGGCTCATGCGGTCGGGGCGCAGGCCGCCCGGGTTTCGCACCAGTCCGCCCAGACCCGGCGCACCGCCGCGGCGAAGCGGGCGGCCTGGCCGGGATGGTCCAGCAAGTCCGAGCGTTTCAGGTCCTCGCGCAGGCCGGTCCGCAGCCGCTTCCGAAGCCCCGCGTCGGCGGCGAGCGCGGCCGCGATCCGCACGTAGTCCGCCCGCGAGCCGGCGATCCACTCGGGATGGCCCGCCGCGGTCAGCAGGCTCGCCCCCACCCGGCTGCCGTGGCGGTCGCCCGCCAGGCTGACCACCGGCACGCCCATCCAGAGCGCCTCGCAGGTGGTGGTGGTTCCGTGGTAGGGGAAGGGATCGAGGGCGACGTCGACGTCGGCGTAGCGGGCGAGGTGTTCGGCCACCGTGGCCGACATCGGCCAGAGTTCCGAGCGGTCGGCCGGGATTCCCGCCGCGTCCAGCAGCCGGCGCCAGCGATCGGCGTTCATGCCGGAGCTCTTGAGCGCCAGGCGGGAGCCGGGAACGGCCTCCAGCACCCCGCGCCAGAGATCCAGGGTCGATCGGTTCACCTTCGACAGGGCGTTGAACGAGCTGAAGGTGAGCGGCCGGCCGCCGGAGGGCGCCAGGGGCGCGGGGGCGTCAGGCGGGGGAAGGTAGGCCCAGGCGGTCGGGGCGAAGCGCAGCAGGCGCTCGGTGTGGAGGGAGTCGGTTTCCCCGACCGGGTCGGCGACGGCGTCGGTCAGGCGGTAGTCCATCGCCTTCAGCCCGGTGGTGTTGGGGTAGCCGAGGTAGCTGAGCTGGACCGGCGCCAGGCGCCGGGCGAAGATTTCCAGGCGGTTGAATCCGGTGTGCCCCGCCAGGTCCACCAGCACGTCCGGCGCGTCCGCCCGGATCGCCTTCTCCACCGTCTCGTGGGAATGGCCCGCGAACCGGCGGAGGACCGCGGTCCGCTCGCGCAGCTTCTCGGTCATCGCGTCGCAGCAGAAGTGGTCGTGGTAGAGCAGCACCTCGAACTGGGACCGGTCGAGGTGGGCCAGGAGGGGCTCGAGGAAGTAGGCGACGGAATGCGTCCGCAGGTCCGGGGAAAGGAAGGCGATCCGCAGCCGGCGCGCCGGGGACGGCTCCTGGCCGAAATCCGGTTCCGGAGCGGGGCCGATCTCCGCCTCGACCGCGCGCCCGTAGGCGCGGTGCTCCTCCGCCAGCGCCTCGCGGCTGAGGTCGTCGCGGTAGTTGAGCAGGAAGAGCCGGAAGCTGCGGGCCTCGTGGTGCTCCGGGCGCAGCCGCAGGTGGGCCTCGAAATCCGCCTCGGCCTCCTCGGTCCGGTGGCAGGCCTGCAGGGCCTGGGCGCGCCCGAAGCGGGCCCGGCGGTTATCGGGCTCGAGCTCCAGCGCCTTGGAGTGGCAGTCGATCGCCTCGGCGCTGCGGCCCTCCAGGTGCAGGACCGCCCCCAGGCCGGTCCAGGCCGCGGCATAGCCCGGGGTGGCGGCGATGGCGCGCTGGAAGCAGCCGATCGACTCGGCGGTGCGCCCGTCGACCGCGTAGTGGGCCCCGAGGTTCACCCAGCCTTCGGCGCCGGCGGGGTCGAGGTTGACGGCGATGCGCAGGGCGGCCTCGGCCTCGTCGCGGCGCCCGAGCGCGGCCAGGGCCAGACCGTAGCACATGGCGGTCGGCGCGGATCGCGGCATCAGCCGGCGGGCCTTCTTCAGCAGCGGCAGCGCCTCCCCCGAGCGGCCCCGCTGGTGGCGGAGGACGCCGAGGAGGTGGTTGATCTGGAAGTCCTCGCGGGCGGCGGCGTGGATGCGGGCGTAGATCCCCTCCGCGTCGGCCCAGCGCCCCGCCAGGTGATGCTCGACCGCGACCGCCAGCTGGCTGGATTGATCGGCCGACAGCATGCGTCAGGCCCGCACCGGCGCGCCGGCGGCATGGATCGCGGCGGCGACCACCGCGCCGACGGTCTCCTCCCGGTTGAAATGGTCGTAGACCTGGCGCCGCTCCTCGGCGGTGACCTCCAGGGCGCGGTCGCAGGTGTCCGCCAGGGAATCCAGGTCGGCGTGGTCGTAGCGCCAGATGAGGCCGGCGCGGTGCAGGTTCTCGAGACGGCCCCCCGTGCGCGAGTTCTCGCAGACCGGAACCATGCCCAGGCAGCCCGACCAGAAGGGCCGGTCGGTGTGGGTGGCGGCCATGGCCTCGGTGGCGAACTTCCGCCCCTCCGGGCAGAAGCCCACCTGGTAGCGCCCCAGCTCCAGGCGCCGCGCGACCGGCAGGGAATGGTCGCAGCTGGCGATGAACCGCCGGCCGTAGCGCCGGTTGAGGAAGTCGATCTGCCGCTTGCGGTGCGGCGTCAGCCCCAGCTTCGAACCGAGGAAGAAGATCTTGGGCTCCGGGTCCGCGACGAACGGCGCGGCGCCGGGCTCGAGGTTGGCGACCCAGCTGCGGTGGATCGTCCGGGCCGCGGCGGGCAGCGCCAGCTTGGCCGCGGGGGCGAGGGGCAGCTCGTCGTGGATCAGGACGCTGAGGTGCGGGGCGATGGCGTTGAAGCAGGGCATCGTCCGGCTGGCCTCGTCGAAGGCGTAGTAGAGGATGCGGATCCCCTTGCGGGCCAGCGCGGCGAAGAGGCGCTCGGCCGAGTCGCCGAGCATCTGCGGGTGCTGGCCGCTGATCACGAACCAGCGCTCCTCCCCGGCCTGGGGGACGGCCAGCAGGTCGAGCATGCCCGGGATCCCCACCGTCTGGATCGGCAGGAATTCGAGGGAGCCGTGCCGCATCGAGCCGAAGGCGCGGACGTTTTCGCCGTGCCAGTCGCAGTCCAGCCGGGCCATGCGCATCAGCGAGGCGTCCTTCGGGTTCGCCACCCGCCCCGCGATGTCCATTCCCGGCAGGACGCGCAGGAACTCCCGCCCATCCTGGAGCCGCGCGGCCCAGGGGCAGAAATGGATCGCCCGGACGCGGCGAGCCGGCCCTGTCTCGGCAGGGGCGGCGCGCGCGGCTGCGGGCGCGGGTTCGAGGGTGGTGAGGGTCATGGAAAGTGGAAGCCGATGACCGCTCTCAGACTGCACCCCCCTAGACGGCACGTTTCCCCTCGGCCTTAACGGCTTAGGAGGCTTTTCGGGCCGAATTTTGGCCCCCGGGCGGATGGATAGGGACTGGACCCCATTCCGTCCTCAACTTTCCGGCTGGTTGGACCGATGTGCTGGACGGTCAGACCCGCGGCCGGCCGGCGCCCAGCGCCCCCGGACGCGGCACTCCGCCCGCCGGTCACGCCTGTGCCACCTTCACCCGTCAGCTCTCCCTACACCGAAGCCGAAATCCGGCGCCGCCTGGACGCGTGCCCCAAGCTCGCCTCCCTGGAGAGCAGCAACCTGGCGCTGCGCTCCCTGCTCAATGCCGAGCAGAGCGCCAACTCCCAGATCGCCGAGGTGATCCGCCGCGATCCGTCGCTGTCGGCCCGGCTGCTGCGGATGGTCAACTCGGTCTACTTCGGGCTTTCCGCCCGCATCAACAACATCGAGGAGGCGGTCTTCTTCCTCGGCCTGCGCCGCATCCGCGAGCTCTCGATGGCGACGCCGGTGATCGAGGAGCTCGAGAAGCTCCAGCCGGCCCGGATCCCGGGCAAGATGTGGAAGGACCTCTGGGCCCACTCGGTCGGCTCGGCCATCCTCTGCCGGGAGATCATCTCGACCGCCCCGGTCACGGTCGACGACGACACCGACTACCTGGTCGGCCTGCTCCACAACATCGGCAAGATCGTCATGGCCTCGGCCTTCCCCGACGAGATCATGTCGGTGGCCAACACCCCCCTGCACGGACCGGAGCAGATCTGCGCCCTGGAGAGGGAGCTGATCGGCTGGGACCACGCCCAGATCGGAGCCTACTTCCTCGAACGCCACCAGATCGCCGAGGAGATCGTCTTCGCGGTCCGCTACCACCACGACCCGGGGCACGCGCCCTGCCACCACTACTTTGCGGCCGCCGTCCAGGTGGCCGACATCCTGGCGCGCTTCGCCGGCATCCCGGGCGGCTTCGAGCAGGTGGAGCCGGTGTCGGAGAACTCCTGGAAGGAGCTGGCGGGCTGGCGGATCCTCTACGGCGAAAACGGGGCCCTGGACGGCAATCTGCCCCCCACCCTCAAGCGCCTGCCCGCGGTCCTGAAAGGCCTGCTGTGAACAAGGGTGTCCCGCTTTCCACCGCCATGATGGTCGCCCCCGAGACGGCGCTGCCGCCGGAGTTCATCCTGGGTCCCTGGTCCGACTCCACCGCCCCGGTCTATTCCCGGGACCTGGCGGGGCGGATCATCGGGGCCAACGCCGCCTTCATGCGAAAGTTCGGGCGGATGTCCAACGAGCTGCCGGGGCTCGCGACCGCCAGCCTGATCAATCCGGACGACCTCTCCCTCTACGAGTCCGCCGCCGACGAGCTCGACCGTCCGCCGCACAAGGCGGCGCGGGCCCACCGCTGGCTCACCCCGCACGGATGGCGCTGGATGGCCTGGGAGGAGACCGCCCTCTTCGGCGCGACCGGGATGCCGATCGCGATCCGCGCGGTCGGCCACGACATCACCCGCCAGCGCCTGGCGGAGGAGCTCTACCTCAAGCTTTCGCGCGCCGTCGAGCAGTCGCCGGTGGCGGTCATCATCACCGACGCCGACGGCCGGGTGCAGTACGTCAATCCGAAGTACACCCAGTCCTCCGGCCATACCCTGGAGGAGATCGTCGAGGGCAACC
The DNA here is from genome assembly GCA_035546595.1 of Opitutaceae bacterium. Taxonomy (GTDB): domain Bacteria; phylum Verrucomicrobiota; class Verrucomicrobiia; order Opitutales; family Opitutaceae; genus Palsa-1447. Next base: position 11,073 of record DASZWO010000009.1, on the reverse strand, counting down.
TGCCGGTCCTGCGCCAGGGCCACCCCAGCGAGGAGCACTTCAAGGAGTTCTGGGAGGACGTCCGCCACGGCAAGGAATGGCATGGCGAGCTCGCCAGCCGCCGCGCCGACGGGAGCACCCTCTGGGAATCGGTGCAGGTCTCGAGCCTGCGCGGCCCCTCCGGGGAGATCACCAACGTCCTCTGCCTGCGCGAGGACATCAGCTCCCGGAAGAAGCTCGAGGAGCAGCTCCGTCAGGCGCAGAAGATGGAGAGCCTCGGCACGCTCGCGAGCGGAGTGGCCCATGACTTCAACAACCTCCTCGCGGTCATCAGCGGGTATGCGGAGCTGAGCCAGGGCCAGATCGGGGACAACCCGATCCTGCAGAAGAACTTGAATGAGATCAAGCGGGCGACCCAGCGCGCCACCGGCCTGGTCCGGCAGATCCTCACCTTCAGCCGCAAGGCCGAGGCCGATTTCGTCCCCCTGGACATCAGCCACCTGGCCAAGGAGCTCGTCGCGCTCCTCTCCGAGACCTTCCCGCGCTCGATCGCCTTCAACCTGAACCTGCCGGAGGAATTCCCCTCCCTCCTGGCCGACCAGAACCAGCTGCAGCAGATCGTGCTCAACCTCTGCGTCAACGCGCGCGACGCCATGCCGGGCGGCGGCACCCTCTCGGTCTCGGCCTCGGTGGTCCCGGGCGAGGCCATCGCCACCCTGGGCGCCCCGACCGACCGGAGCTATGCCTGCCTCGAGGTGGGCGATACCGGCACCGGGATGACCCCGGAGGTCAAGGCCCGCATCTTCGAGCCCTTCTTCACCACCAAGCCGACCGACAAGGGCACCGGGCTGGGCCTGGCGGTGGTTTACGGCATCGTCGCCAGCCACCACGGCTTCCTCGACGTCGAGAGCGCGGTCGGGGTCGGCAGCACCTTCCGCATCTACCTGCCCCTGGCGGGCACGAGCACCGCGGCGCCGGCCGCCCCCCAGCCCAACCATTTCCCGGGCGGCACCGAGTCCCTGCTGGTCGTGGACGACGAAGGGCCCCTGCGCAACCTGCTCAAGATCGCCTTCGTGCGGAAGGGCTACCGGGTGATCAGCGCCGCCGACGGCCTCGCCGCCATCGACCTGATCAACGATCCGGCCTGCACGATCGACGCCGTCCTGCTCGATTTCAACATGCCCGGGGCCACCGGCCTGGACGTGCTGCGCGCCATCGTGTCGCGCCGGCCGAACCTCAAGGTCCTGGTCCTGAGCGGGCACCTGACGCAGGCGGTGAAGACCGAATTCGAGGGGCTCGGCCAGAAGGACTTCGTCAACAAGCCCTACACGCTGGATGAGCTGGGCCGGCGGCTGCGCAAGCTGCTGGACGCCGGAAAGTAAGGGCATACCCCCAGATGCCGGGAAAATCCCGGATTTCGCGGGGTTCGACGTTAAGAATATCGGCGGGGAGCCGATTTTAGAGGCGGGCAATCAGAACGATCCATGTCGATGGACCGACTCATACGTCATGCATTATCGCGTAACACCGCCGGGAACGGCGAAGGGGCGCAGGGCTTGGCTATTTTTCTCCCTTCTCATTCCGGCCCTCGCGAGCAAGGTCAGCACCCAAAGCGCCGCCTCGCCCGTCACCTACGACGATGGCAGCCCGGTGGTGCCTTCCGAGCACTCGCGGCCTTACCTGGCCGTGATCGGACCGCCCTTGCTTCGCTTCGAGGAGGCTCTGCCGCCCCCGGACCTTTCGGTCCGGCCGCCCGGCGGCGCTCCGCCCCGGCCTGTGGTCAAGCCCATGGTCGTCGCCGACGTCATCCCGGCGCCCGTGGTCCAGCCGAAGGTCGTGGTCTCGATCCCGGCCGCGCCTTCGCCGGCCAAGGTCGAGATCGCCGCGGCTCCCAAGCCGCCGCCGCCGCCCTCCATCCTGCACGACGACGTGCAGACGCCGGTGCGGCCGGAGGATTTCCTCCCTTACTTCCAATATCCCGGGGCCTCCAACCAGGCACCCGCTCCTCAACCACTCCCACCTAGCAGCGCCACCTATACCCAAGAGCAATGAGTTCGTCCCTGTCGGCCCCCCGCCGCTTTCGCCACCTGCGACATCATCTCGCCGTCATCGTGACCCTGACGGCTCCGATCGTCGCCGGGGCGGCAGCTGCGCCCGGTGCGGCCGGCGACCCTCCGGCCGCCCCGGGCGCGAAGCTGGCGGCTTCGGAGGCCGCGGGGCTGCAGGCCCTGGGGGACCGCGACTCGGCCAAGGGCGACTACGCCACCGCCGAGATCGCCTACCGGCAGATCCTCAACGGCCCCAGCTTCACGCCCGCCGATCAGAAGACGGCCCTGCTGGGCCTCGCGCATATGTACCGGCGGGCGGGGCAGCTCACCAAGGGCGCGGCGGTCTACGAGAAGTTCCTCAAGCTCTTCCCGGACGACCCCCGGGTGCCCGACGCCTTCCTCGACCTCGGCCGCACCCTCCGCGACATGGGGGCCTACGAGCTGGCGCTGACCCGCTTCTACAGCGTGATCAACACCACGCTGAAGCTGCCGGCCCAGGGGTGGGACCACTACACCCTCCTGGCCAAGACCGCGCAGTTCGAGATCGCGCAGACCTATTATGAGGAGGGCGACTTCGCCCAGGCGGGCAAGTTCTTCACCCGCGTGCGGCTGCTCGACCTGGCCCCGACGGACCGGGCCCGCGCCCACTTCATGGCGGGATGCGCCGAGCAGCGGGCGGGCGAGCTCGAGGCCGCCGCCACCACGCTGCACGACTACCTCGAGCAGTGGCCCGCCGACGAGAACGTGCCGGAGGCCCGCTATGTCCTCGCGACCACCCTCGACGAATTGAACCGCCACCAGGAGGCGATGGCCGTGACCCTTTCCCTGCTCAACGCCGAGCACGCCAAGATCGCGTCCGATCCCAAGCGCTGGAACTACTGGCAGCGCCGCACCGGCAACCAGCTCGCCAACCGGTTCTTCCAGAGCGGCAACACCCTCGACGCCCTCAAGATCTACTCCTACCTGACCGCACTTTCCGACGACCCGGGCTGGCGGCTGCCGATCGTCTACCAGACGGCCCTGTGCTACGAGCGCCTGTTCCAGACCGACCGGGCCCGCGCCGCCTACCAGGCGGTGGTCGACGCCGCCAAGCCCGCGAAGGGCTCGGCCCCGATGCCGGAGATCGTCGAGCTGGCGAGCATGGCCTCCTGGCGCATCCAGCACCTCGAGTGGCGCGACGACATGAACCGCAAGTTGACGAAGCTCATCGTCCCCGACAAGGTTCCTGCCGCTCCGGCCAAGCCGGCCGACGCGCCCGCCGCTCCTCCCCCTTCCCCTCCGCCCGCTTCATGACCTCGCTCGAAGCTCTCCAGCAGCATCAGAAGATCTGCGATGAGCTTTATGACCTGGCCCTGGCGGAGAACCGCTACCTCCAGCAGCACCGCAGCACGCCGGGAGCGGACCTCCTAGGGCGCAAGAAGCGGCTGCTGGAAGAGCTCGACGCCGCGCTGGTCGCCCTCCGGAACCCTCCGACCGGGGAAAGCCGCGCCTCCGAAATGCGCGCGGCGCTCGACAAGGCGCGGGCCCGGATCCTGCAGATCCTGCAGCTCGACCGGGAGAACGAGCAGCTGCTCACGCGCTACAGCCTCTCCCGCGGGGGCGCCGCCCCCGCCGCCGCCGCGCCCGCTCCGCCGGCGAGCATGCTGCAGAAGATCTATTCCCGGCATTCCTGAGCGGGTTTCAGGGATCGCGCAGCACCGCGTCCGGCCCGTAGTAGGCCCGAAGCAGCAGCTGGCGCTGGCCATTGTCCCGGCGCTCGGCCTTGACCAGCTCCAGCTGAGCCGGGGTCAACACCGCAGCCGCTTTCCGGATGAAATAGCTGTCGACCGGCGTGAGGAAGGTCTGCGGATCGGGAGTCTGCATGACGTCCCGGGCAACCGGTACGCCCCCGGGGAGGTAGGCTTCCCGGTTGATGACCGCCAGCGCTTCCGCCTGCTCGCCCGTCAGCGGGGAGCCGGCTTGGGCAAAGGTTGCCCCGTACTCGTCGTTGATCACGTTGGTCATGACGTGCGCGAAATTGTCAGCCGAGGCCTTCTTTTGGAACTCGGCCCAGCCCCCCGGTCCCACCAAAGCGTCTATCTCCGAATCGAGCTCGGCCGTGGCCTGCTTGACGGCCGCATCTGAATCCGCGCCGAATGGCTCCATTCCAGCCGCCTTGGCGGCGCCCGCGGCATCCTGGACGGTGAGCTGCCTCTCGACCAACAGATCAAGGAGCTTGGCCTTTTGGGCGGGAGGCAGGCTCATCCGATCCAGGGTTCTCCCGTAGCTGTTGACCACGTGGCGGCGCACGATCCGCGCATCGAGGGGCAGGAATTCAGGGTGATCGCGAAGCATGTCCGCCGTGCCGACGAGGTTGCGTTCCACCTGGCGCGAAAGGCGGCCCGCGGCCGCCGAATCCTGAGTTCTCCACGCGGTCTTCGCCGCTTCCGCCACCTGGCGGCGCAGGTCCGCGATCAACTTTCCATTCCTGGCGTCCCGCGCGGCCGAATCCCGGCGAACTTCCGCCAGGGAGGCCGCCAGCGCGCGATTCTCGTGCAACAGCCACAAGCCGACGGCGAGGAGCGCGATCGCGACCAGGGAGAGCAGCCGGAGCATCGAGGGTGTAGGGACTCTCCCGCCGCGAAGATCGAATGGCAAGGCGACCCAGATGAAAGCCTCGACGGCCTGCTATAGTCGTCGATCGCCCGGATTGACCGGATGAACCTAAAGAATTCTCTAGGTGGCATGCCCATCCTTTCCTTCCACGTACCCCAGAAGCTGGAGCGCGGGACCCTTAATCGGCCTGCTCAATGCCAATGACCAATGGCACCGCTGGAGCTCCGACACGCTTTCGGCCTTGGATGAGCCCCTTCTGACCACCGAAACGGTCTTGGCCGAGGTGTGCCACCGCTTGGTGAGGGCGCGGGCGGCGCTCCAGATCGTCACGCTGATGATTGCCGAAGGCCGGCTGGTGATCGCGCCGGTCCTCGCGGAAAACCCCGAGAGAGTGGCCGACCTGCTGAACCGCTACGCCGAGATGGACCTGGGTGATGGGACCTTGGTCGCGCTGTCGGAACGGATCCCCCAAGCGCGACAGGTGACCTTGGACCGACGCGATTTCAGCCGATACCGCCGGGCGGACGGCGCCCCGGTGCCCTCGATCATGCCGGCCGCCTGAAGGAGCGGCGAGGGGATGCCGGCCGGAACTGTCCGGCAGCATTCCGCTGCCCGCCGTTGCCAGGCCGCCCGGGCCCCCTCACGCTGCCGGCTTCATGCGCTCCGTCCGCCGGGTCGAGGTTCGCCGCCAAGAGGTCGTGCTGCCGACATACGAGCCCCATTGGCCCGACCGCAACCCGATGTTCCTGGAGAAGCGGGTCTACCAGGGCTCCAGCGGGCGGGTCTACCCCCTTCCCTTCACCGACCGGATCGCCGAGAAGCCCCGGCCGAAGGCCTGGGACGCCATCTTCCTCGAGAACGAATACCTCCTGGTGATGATCCTGCCCTCCCTCGGGGGCCGGATTCACCGGCTCCTCGACAAGACCAACGGCTACGACGCGATCTACTACCAGCCGGTGATCAAGCCGGCCCTGGTCGGGCTGGCCGGGCCCTGGATCAGCGGCGGCATCGAGTTTAACTGGCCACAGCACCACCGCCCCTCGACCTTCCTCCCGGCGGACGTGGCGATCGAGCGCCGCCCGGACGGCTCAGCCACGGTGTGGCTGGGCGAGCACGACCCGATGGCGCGGATGAAGGGGATGCATGGCGTGCGCCTTCACCCGGGCCGCTCCGTGCTCGAACTGGTCGCGCGGGCCTACAACCGCACTCCCGACGCCCAGACCTTCCTCTGGTGGGCCAACGTGGCCACACGCGTGCACGAGCATTACCAGTCGTTCTTCCCGCCGGATGTGACGCACGTGGCCGACCATGCGAAGCGGGCGATGAGTGCCTTTCCGCTCTGCCAGGGCCGCTACTACGGCGTCGACTATGCGGGCCGCGGGCGGCGCGGGGTGCCGCCCGGGGAGTCGCCCCGCCAGTTTGTGCCGCCGGCCGGGGTCTATGCGCCCAATGACCTTTCGCGCTACGCCAACATCCCCGTCCCCACCTCGTATATGGCGATGGGGTCGGAGCAGGACTTCGTGGGCGGCTACGACTACCGCGCCGAGGCGGGCCTGGTCCATGTCGCCAACCATCATATTTCCCCTGGCAAGAAGCAGTGGACCTGGGGCAACCACGAGTTCGGCTACGCTTGGGACCGCAACCTGACGGACCCCGACGGGACCGGGGAATACCCGCCCTACATCGAGCTGATGGCCGGGGTCTTCACCGACAACCAGCCGGATTTCTCCTTCCTCCAGCCCGGGGAGACCAAGAGCTGGAGCCAGTTCTGGTATCCCATCCGCTCGATCGGACCCGCCGACCAGGCCAACACCGAGGCCGCCGTGAGCCTGCGGCTGGTGCGCGGACGCGCCCAGGTGGGCGTGGCGGCCACCGCCGAGCATCCCGCGGCCCGAATCGAGCTGACCTGGAAAGGGAGGCGGATCGTCCGCAAGCGGCATTCGCTCACTCCGGCGAATCCGCTCCGCTTCGTCGCGGTCCTGCCTGCCGGGGCCCGCCCGCATGAGCTGACGCTGCGCGTCTCGACGCGGCAGGGCGCCGAGATCCTCACCCACTCCCCGCGCCGCGCCGCCGCGCGGAAGGTTCCGCCCGCCGCCACCGAGCCGCCGCCGCCCCGCGCGGTGAAGAGCGCCGACGAGCTCTACGTCATCGGGCTCCATCTGGAGCAGTACCGGCACGCGACCCGCGCCCCCGAGGCGTACTGGCGCGAGGCGCTGCGGCGCGATCGGGGCGATGCGCGCTGCCATCTCGCCCTCGGGCGCTGGCATCTGCGGCGCGGGGAGTTCGCGGCGGCTGAACTCCATCTGCGGGCGAGCCTCGCCCGTCTGACCTCCCGGAATCCCAACCCGGCCGACGGGGAGCCCTCCTATCAGCTCGGCCTCTGCCTGCGCCACCGGGCCTTCGCAGCCGGCCTCGATCCGTCGCTCCTGGCACAAGCCTATGCGGCCTTCTACAAGGCGACTTGGAACCAAGCCTGGCAGGCCGCCGGCTTCCATGCCATCGCCGAGATCGACGCCCTGCGGGGCGACTGGGAAATCGCGCTCGGGCACCTGGAACGGGCGCTGCGGCTCAACGCCGACAATCTGCGCGCGCGGGACCTGAAGGCGATCGCGCTGCGCCGCTTGGGCCGCGGCGCCGAAGCCGAGACCTGGCTGCGGGAGACGCTCGCCCTCGATCCCCTGGACTGGTGGGCGCGGCACCTGATGGGAGAGGCGTTGGGCTGCGATCCTCAGGTGCGCCTGGATCTCGCGCTCGACTACGCCCGGGCCGGCCTCTGGCGCGAAGGCCTGGCGGCGCTGGCGGAGCCGAAGCCCGCGCCGCCCGGACCGGATGCGGTCCGCCTCCCGGGAAACGGGCTCGGAGCGGCTCCCCTGCTCTGCTACTACCGCGCCTGGTTCAGCCACCGGCTCGGCGACGCGGGCTCGGAGCGCCGCCATCTGGCGGCCGCGGCCCGTGCCCGGCCCGACCACTGCTTTCCGGCCCGACTGGAGGAAATCGCGATTCTCTCGCATGCGATCGCCGCGCGCCCGCGGGACGCCCGCGCCCCGTTCTACCTCGGGAATCTGCTCTACGACCGGCGCCGCCACGCGGAGGCGATCGGCCTCTGGAAGCGTGCCGTCCGGCTCGAACCCGGGAACGCCGTTGCCTGGCGCAACCTCGGCATTGGAGCGTTCAACACCCTCCGCCAGCCTGGCGCGGCCCGCGCCGCCTACGAGCGGGCCTTCCGCGCCGCCCCGCGCGACGCGCGCGTGCTCTATGAGCGCGACCAGCTCTGGAAGCGCCTGGGGATCGCCCCGGCGCGGCGGCTGCGGCAGCTGCGGCGCCATACCCGACTGGTGGCCGCCCGCGACGACCTCACCGTCGAATTCTGCTCCCTCCTGAACCAGACCGGCCGGCCGCTCGAGGCCCAGTCGGTCCTGGCCCGGCGCCGCTTCCAGCCGTGGGAGGGCGGCGAAGGCCAGGCCCTGGCCCAGCATGCGCGCACCCAGCTCGCGCTCGGCCGCGCGGCGCTCCGCCGGCGCGACGCCCCGCGGGCTGTCGGCCACTTTCGCGAGGCGCTGGAGGCGCCGGAGAACCTGGGCGAAGCCAGGCATCTGCTGGCCAACCAGAGCGACATCCACTTCTGGCTGGGCTGCGCGCTGTCGGCGGCCGGCGGGGCGGACGCCGCCCGCGCCCAATGGTCCCTCGCGGCCGAATTCAGGGGCGACTTCCAGGGCATGAGCGTCCGGCCCTTCTCGGAAATGACCTATTTCTCGGCCCTCGCGCTCCATCGCCTCGGCCGCGAGGCGGAGGCGAAGGGCCTGCTGCGAAAGCTCCTGGCCCACTCCCGCGCGCTGGCGCGCGCGCCCGCCCGGATCGACTATTTTGCGACCTCTCTGCCGACCATGCTGCTCTTCGACGACGACCTGGGGGCCCGGCAGAAAACGACGGCCCTCCTGCTCGAAGGCCAGGCCCGCCTCGGCCTCGGCCAGACCGCGGCCGCCCGCCGGCTCCTCCGCGAAGTCCTGCGGCGCGATCCCAACCACCCCCTGGCGGCCGACCTGCTTTCATGACCCCCACCCCGTCCCCCGCCACCCCGCCCTCGGCCTCCCGCGACTTCCATCCCTCCTATATCTGGCTGGTGTCGACGGTGGCGGCCCTGGGGGGCCTGCTCTTTGGCTGGGACTGGGTGGTGATCGGTGGAGCGAAGCCGTTTTTCGAAAGCTTCTTCCAGCTCAAGGATCCGTCCCTCGTCGGCTGGGCGAATAGCTGCGCCCTGCTGGGCTGCCTGGCCGGGGCCATCGTGACCGGGACGATCAGCGACCGCTTCGGCCGGCGCCGGCCGCTGTTGCTCGCGGCCCTGCTTTTCGCGGCCACCTCTCTGGGGGACGCCTTCGCCGGCACGTTTGCCGTCTTTGTCGCCTGGCGCATCCTCGGCGGGGTGGCCATCGGCCTGGCGTCGGGGCTGTCGCCCCTCTACATCTCGGAAATCGCCCCGGCCTCGCGGCGGGGCCGGCTGGTCTCGCTCAACCAGCTGACGATCGTGATCGGGATCCTGCTCGCGCAGTACCTCAATTGGTATCTGGTCCGGAATCTTCCCGCCGCCGCGACCGACGAATTCATCCGGGCCTCCTGGTTCGGGCAGGAGGGCTGGCGCTGGATGTTCGGCCTCACCGCCGCTCCCTCCGCCCTGTTCTTCTTCGGCATGTTCTTCGTCCCCGAGAGCCCGCGCTGGCTGGCCCAGCGCCGCCGGGACGGCGAAGCGCGTGCCATCCTCGCCCGGGTGGCGGGGCCGGCGCACGCCGACGCGGAGATGGCGGAGATCCGCCGCTCGCTCGCGGCCGAGGCCGGCACCCGGGTCAGCCTCTCGGAGCTGCTGGATCCCCGGCTGCGCCGCGTCCTCGGCCTCGGAATCTTCCTGGCTGTTTTCCAGCAATGGTGCGGCATCAACGTGATCTTCAACTATGCCGAGGAGATCTTCCGCTCGGCGGGCTATGACATCTCAAGCGTGCTGAAGAACATCGCCTGGACCGGCTCGGTCAACCTCGTGGCGACGGTCTCCGCCCTGGGCGCGGTCGATCGCGCCGGCCGCCGCCCCCTGATGCTGATCGGCGCCGGGGGCCTGGCGGTGATCTTTGCGGCCCTGGGCGGCTGCTATGCGGCGCACGCGCAGGGCCTGCCGCTGCTCCTGCTGGTGCTGGCCGCGATCGCCTGCTATGCGATTTCCCTGGCTCCGGTCACGTGGGTGATGATCTCCGAGATCTTTCCCACCCGCGTGCGCGGAACCGCCATGTCGGCCGCGGTCAGCGCGCTCTGGATCGCCTGCTTCATCCTCACCTACACCTTCCCGCTGCTCAACGCCCGCCTCGGGGCCTCCGGAACCTTCTGGGTCTATGCCGCCATCTGCGCGGCCGGCTTCCTCTTCATCCTGCGCCGCCTGCCCGAGACCAAGGGGCGTTCGCTCGAGGAGCTGGAGCGGGAGCTGGTGCGATAGGCGCCGCGGCTAGGAGCCCCTCCGGGGGATGCGCAGGAAAATGGCCGTCCAGCCGGCGTAGGCCAGAACGACCGCGAGGTTCGAACCGAGGATCGCCCGCAGCGAAACCCCGCCGGCAGCCGCCGCCCGGCACAGGTCCCAGCCCATCGCCAGCAGCGTCAGGCCGCCCGGGAATCCCACCAGGAATTTCAAAGCGGGGCGCCGATAGCGCGAGCGGTTGCGAGACCCCATCCGCCAGACCAGCCAGACGGCGAGGAACACGGCCCCCGGCGGCAGGCAGGCATAGAAAAGTCAGAGCTTCGCCGAAATACCGTCGAAGACGATGGCCATCGCCGCTCGCTTCAAATGAGCGGTGAAGGGAGCCGCCGCCGGGTCCGTCTTTTCAGCCCCGCCGGCCCCCGCGGGCCGCGGCCGCCAAGTGTGGCGAGGATTCTGGCCCGGCAGCCGCGCAAAAAGAAGCCCCGGATCTCCTCGTCGGAAATCCGGGGCATAAACCTGGCAATGACCTACTCTCGCGGGACCTATCGTCCAACTACCATTGGCTGCTCGGGGCTTAACGGCCGTGTTCGGGATGGGAACGGGTGGGACCCCCGGCAAATTATCACCAGGAAGCTGTACTCCGGCGGAGCCGGAGAAATTGATATATCAAAGCCTGGAAGCGAAGCAGGGGGTCAATTAAACGCCAAAGAATAACAAGCGTTATAGCTGCATAAACCGGCAAGGTCATTAGTAACGGTAAACTGAACGGGTTACCCCGCTTGCATTTCCGTCCTATCAACCGGGTGGTCTACCCGGACCTTGCACCGTATTGCTACGGATTGTGATCTTATCTTGGGATGGGCTTGGCGCTTAGATGCTTTCAGCGCTTATCCCTTCCGAACATAGCTACCCGGCGCTGCCGCTGACGCGACAACCGGAACACCAGAGGTTCGTCATTCTCGGTCCTCTCGTACTAGAGAATGAACCCCTCAAATCACA
>DASZWO010000008.1:0-58565 GCA_035546595.1 Opitutaceae bacterium | reverse complement strand
GGCCCGCGCCTGGGCGACGGGCGAGGGGGTGGAGGGAGCGGGCGCGGCGGGAGCGCCGGCGGTCCCGGCCGGCGTCGGCGCGGGGGCCGCGCCGCCCTTCGCGGGCAGCGGCGGCAGGCCGGCGATGCTCTCGACCGGAGTCGCGGTCTTGGGCGTCTCGACGATCGTGACCTGGTTCGCGGGGGCGATGATGTCCCCCAGGACGTCGGAGTGGAAGTAGACCAGGCCCTTCTCCTGCTTCACCACGTGGCCGGTGAGGCGGTCCCCGTTGCCCATCACCAGCTGGGAGGCGCGGGCGCGGGAGGAGACGGACAAAAGCAGAAAGGCCGCGGCGGCCGCTGCCGCCGCGCGGAAGAGACGATGCGCCATGGCTCTATGTTTTACCAAATTTTACCTTGAGGGTTCCATCACCCCCAGCTGAAATTTCAGTCATGAAGCTCGCGCGCGGGTCCCGGGGTGCGTTCACCCTGGTGGAAGTCCTGGTCCTGCTCGTGATCATTGCGTTTCTGCTGGCGATGGCGGTGATGGCCCTGCAGAAGATCCGGCAGGGCCGCCCGGCGCCGGCCCCGGCCCCGGCGGCGGCGCCCGCCGCTACCGCAGGAAGTTGAATTTGAGGATGACCCAGAGCGCGCGGACCCCGTCGCGCCAGCCGATCTTCTTGCCCTCGGCGTAGGTCCGGCCGGCGTAGCTGATGCCGACTTCGTAGATCGGGACCCCCAGCTTCGCCACCTTGGCCGTGATCTCCGGCTCGAAGCCGAAGCGGTTCTCCTCGATCGTGATCCTCCGCAGCACCTCGCGGCGGAAGACCTTGTAGCAGGTCTCCATGTCCGTGAGGTTGAGGTTGGTGGCCATGTTGGAGACCAGGGTGAGGAAGGAATTGCCCACCCGGTGCCAGAAGTAGAGCACCCGGTGCGGCTCCCCGCCCATGAAGCGCGAGCCGAAGACCACGTCGGCCCTGCCGTCGAGGATCGGCTGGATCAGCCGGGGATAGTCCTGCGGGTCGTACTCCAGGTCCGCGTCCTGCGGGATCACGATGTCGCCGGTGGCCGCGGCGAAGCCGGTGCGCAGCGCGGCGCCCTTGCCCTGGTTGGCCTCGTGGAAGATGACCCGCTCCACCAGCGGCGCGATCTGGGTGCGGAGGATGTCCCGGGTGCCGTCCCGCGAGCCGTCGTCCACGATGATGATCTCCTTGGCCGGCCCCGGGGCGGCCCGGACCCGGTCGACCAGGGCGCGGATGGTCTTCGCCTCGTTGTAGCAGGGAATGACGACCGAAACGCGCATCAGGAGCGGCCGACTCTCCCAAACTTTCGCTCCCAGGCAAAGAGATATTGCTGGGCCAGCCCGGCCCTCGCCCCGAAATGGACCCGTCCGAAGTGCGCGACCTGGGCCGGCCGCCATCCCTCCAGGCCGTAGCGGCGCGCCATCGCCCGCAGGATCCAGACGTCGACCGGGAACGCCTCGAGGCGGCCGGCGCCGAAGAGCAGCACGCAATCGGCGACCTTTTCGCCCACGCCGGGGAGTTCGCACAGGCGCTCCTTCGCCTCCGGGTAGGGGGCCGCGGCCGTCGCCTCGAGCCAGCCGGGTTGGCGGGAGAGGAACTGCGCGCTCTGGTGGATGTGGCGCGCGCGGAAGCCCAGCCCGCAGGCCCGCAGCGCCGGCTCGGTCGCCAGGGCGATCTGCTCCCAGCCGGGCAGGGAGTGCCGCCCCGGCGCCTCCGGACCCAGCGGGCGGCCCAGCCGCTCGGCCAGGCGGGCCACCAGCTGCTTGATCTGCGCGATCTGCTTGGTCGCGCTGCAGAGGAAGCAGAGCAGGGTCTCGCCGAAGGGCTGCCGCAGCAGCCTCAGCCCTGGGAAGGCCCCGAGGCAGCGCGCGAGGTGCGGGTCGCTGCGCCAGGGCAGGGCGTCGGCCAGCTCGCGCGGGTCCCTGCCCAGGTCGAGGTAGCGCTCCAGGGCCGCCCGGGTGGGCTCGAGCAGGCCCTGCGGCGCGGACCATTCCAGGGCGCCGGAGGCCCCCTGGCGCAGCCGCGCCAGGTGGGGGCCCCATTGCCCGGTCCACTCCCCGCCGCGGCCCTGCCAGCGGAAGGCCTGGCCGCCGTCGAGCATCTCCGCCAGCACGCCCTCGCCCGGGACGCCGGCGCCCCGCAGCGGATGCCACTCCGTCCAGCGCGGGCTCAGTTCGGCTTGGACCAAAGGAAGCTCTGTTGCGTCGCCAGCGGGCGGCCGTCCGCCCCCAGCAGTTCGACCTGCCAGGCCAGCGGGTAGATCTTCCGCCCGGGCCAGTCGGCCCCGGTCAGCCCCAGCTGGTAGACCTTCCCGCCGGCCGGGACGTCGGTCGCGAAGCTGAAGACCTTGGGGTCGGGATGCCCGGGAACGATGACCGAGACCGCGAAGCGGGTCCCGGCGACGAGCGGGCCCGGGTTCTTGACGCGGATCAGGAAATAGAGGCCCGCGCGGTTGTCCGCCTGCGTGCGGAGGATGATGCGCTCGCCCGGGTTCTCCCGGCCGGTGAAGAACTCCGAGATGCGGATGAAGGGATCGGCGCTCTGCCATTGCGGCCAGACCCGCACGAAGCTGACGTCCGCCGCCCGGAGGCTGGCCAGCGGGAGCGCGAGGCAGGCGGCGAGGAACGGGAGCCGGCGCATGGGGGGAGGGGCAGGAGCCTGCGGCTAGGGCGCGAGTTTGACAAACTGATATCGGTGGATTCCCAGCAGCGAGGGGACCCAGCCCTGGACATAGGGCGCGATCAGGTAGGTCCGCGCCCCGTAGAAGATCGGGGCGATCGGCGCCTGCTCCATCAGCAGGGCCTCCGCCTGCTGCAGCAGGGCCCGGCGGCGGGCGGGGTCGAGGGTCCGGCTGGCCTCCTGGTCGAGGCGGTCGTAGGCGGGGCTGGCCCAGCCGGTCTGGTTGTTGCCGGAATAGCTGAGGAACTCGTCGAGGTAGGTGCTGGGGTCGTCGTAGTCCGCGATCCAGCGCGAGAGCGAGATCTGGAAGGAGAAGGTGCGCCGGTTGTCGAGGTAGATGCGGAAGTCGAGCTGGGAGAGGCGGACGTCGATCCCGAGCTCGCGGCGCCACATCTGCTGGAGCGCCTCGGCCACCTGGCCGTTGATGGCGTTGGTCCACATCTGCAGCTCCAGGACCGGAAAGCCCTTGCCCCCGGGATAGCCCGCCTCGGCCAGGAGCCGCCGCGCCTCCGCGAAGTCGGTGGGAAAGCGCGCCTGCGGCGTGTAGCCGCCGGTGTTCGGCGGGGTGAGGGCGTAGGCCGGCGTGCGGCTCCCGTGGAGCACGTCGCGGGCGATCGCCACCCGGTCGATGGCCATGCCCAGGGCGCGCCGCACCCGCACGTCGTCGAGCGGCGCCCGCTTGGTGTTGAAGCGGAGGTGGTAGCTCTCGCTGAAGGGGTCGACCCGGACCTGCCCCGGCGCGCTCTGGCGGTAGTGCTCGATCTCGTCCGGCAGCAGGCTGTAGGTGACGTGCAGCTGGCCGGCGCGGAAGGCCCGCTCCTCCGTGGCGATGTCCTCGATGGGGAAGAACTCCACCGCGTTGAGGCGGTTGCGCGCCGCGTCCCAATAATAGGGGTTCTTCCTCACCACGATGCGGGAGTTCGGGGTCCACTCGGCCAGGACGAAGGGCCCGTTGCCCACCAGGTTTCCCGGCTTGATCCAGGCGGTGTTGCGCTGGTCGAACCGGCCGAACTTCTCGATCGTGGCCCGGGGGACCGGCCACCAGCAGGGGTGGGCGGCCAGGGCCGGGAGGTAGGGGCTGGGCGCCCCCAGCGTCACCTGGAGCGTGCGCGGATCCAGCGCCTTCACCCCCACCTGCGAGAAGTCCGCCAGCTTGCCGGCGTTGAAGGCCTCGGCGTTCTTGATCGGGTAGAGGAGGTAGGAGTATTCGCTGGCCAGCCCGGGCGAGAGCACCCGCCGGTAGGAGAACACGAAATCGTCGGCGGTGACCGGCTCCCCGTTGGACCAGCGGGCGTCCGCACGGAGGTGGAAGGTCCAGACCAGCCCGTCGGGCGTGGAGCCCCAGCTTTCCGCCACCGCCGGCACCGGCTGCGAGGTGGCCTCGTCGATCGCGGTCAGGCCCTCGAAGAGGGCGATCATGATGTTCTCCTCGGTGTAGACCGTGCTGGTCTGGGGATCGATGTCCGCCGGCTCGGCGCCGTTGCCCACCAGGAGCGTGCCGGAGCGGCGCCCCAGCTCCGCCGGCGTGGCGCGCCGGCCGCAGCCGGCCGCCAGCAGCCCGAGCGCCAGGCCGAGCAGGAGGGGGCGAACGGGGGGGCGGAGGCGGGCCGGCACGGGGGGATTCACCCCGAAGCCCGGGCCGCTGTCGAAGGATTTTCCGGGCGGGCCCGCGCCTCCAGCAGCGGGCGCAGCACCTTCCAGACGTTCTCGGCCAGGATGGCGTGCCCCGCCGCGGTGGGATGGATCCCGTCCGGCTGGTTCAGCGCCGGCACCCCGCCCACGCCCTCGAGCAGGAAGGGGATGAGCGGCACGTGCTCGGCCGCCGCCACCTCGGGAAAGATGCGGGCGAAGGCGCCGGTGAAGTCCGTCCCCAGGCTCGGCGGCATCTTCATGCCGGCGAGCACCACCAGGACCCCGGGGCAGCGCGCGCGGACCCGCTTGATGATGGCCTCGAGGTTGGAGGCGGTGACCTCGGTCGGGATGCCCCGCAGCCCGTCGTTGGCCCCCAGCTCGAGGACGAAGACGTCCGGCCGCCGGCGCAGCGCCCAGTCCAGCCGGCGCAGGCCGCCGGAGGTGGTGTCCCCGCTCAGGCCCGCGTTCACCACCGTCCACGGCAGATGGGCGGCCGCGAGCTTGCGCTGGACCAGGGCGGGGTAGGCGTCGCGGTCGGCGTCGTCCAGGCCGTAGCCCGCGGTCAGGCTGTCGCCGAAGAAGAGGATGTCCCCGGCGGCGGCGGCCCGCAGCGGCAGGACCAGCGCGGCGAGGAGCGCGGCGGCGAGGAGGCGGATGCGCATGGCGTGCGGCGGATTGCGCCGGAGGGATTAGTCACTAGGGGTTGGCCGTTGGTTTCGATCAAATTCATCCTTCGGATGGCGTGGCGGGACTCGCGCGCCTCGCGGCGGCGCCTGGCGCTCTTCTCCCTCTCGATCGCGGCGGGGATCGCGGCGCTGGTCGCCCTCGGCTCGGGCAGCGCCAGCCTCGCCCGCAGCATCCGCGCGCAGGCCAGGGGGCTGCTCGGCGCCGACCTCGCGGTCTCCTCCCGGAGCCCGTTGCCCGGCCCGGTGCGCGCGGCGGTGGCCGCCCTCGGCGGCGAGGACGCGCGCGAGGCCTCCTTTTCGTCGATGGCGGTGTTCCCGGGCGCGGGCGGGGCGACCCGGCTCGTCCAGGTCCGCGCCGAGGAGGGCGACTATCCCTTCTTCGGCGACTTCACCACGGCGCCCGCGGACGCGGCGGCGCGGCTGCGGGCCGGCGGCCAGGTCGCGATCGTCGAGCAGACGCTGCTCGACCAGTTCGGCGCGCGGGTGGGGGGCACGGTGCGGCTCGGCCGGAGCGACTTCCTCATCGCGGGCTCCCTGCTCAAGCTTCCCGGCGACTCCGCCGCCGTGGCGACGCTGGCGCCGCGGGTGCTGATCCCGCTCGCCGCCCTGCCGGCCACGGGCCTGGCCGCCCCCGGCAGCCTGATCCGCCACCGGCTGTTCGCGCGGCTGCCGCCGGGGACCGACGCGGACGCGGCGGCCGAGTCGCTGCGCCGCCGGTTTCCGGAGGAGCGCCTCGGCTTCGACACCGCCGCCGGCCGCGAGCGCGAGCTCGGCCGGGTGATGGACAACATCCACGGCTTCCTCAGCCTGGTGGGCTTCATCGCGCTCTTCCTCGGCGGCATCGGGGTGGCGAGCGCGATCCACGTCCACGTCGGCCGGAAGCTGCCGACGGTGGCCATCCTGCGGTGCCTGGGGGCGAGCGCCGGCCAGGGCTTCGGGATCTACCTGGTCCAGGGCCTCGGCCTGGGCCTGGTCGGCTCGGTGGCCGGCGCGGCGGCGGGGATCGCGCTCCAGGGAGTCCTGCCCCGGGCGCTGCAGCCCTGGCTGCCGTTCCCGGTGGACTTCCAGGTCTCCTGGCCCGCGGTGGGGCGGGGGATGGGCGCGGGGCTGGCGATCTGCACGCTCTTCAGCCTCCTTCCGCTCCTGGAGGTGCGGCGGATCCCCCCGCTCGCGGCGCTGCGCGCCCCGTTCGGCCCGGAGGAGGGGACGGCGCGCCGGGACCCCTGGCGGTTCGCGGTCCTCGCGCTCCTGGCGCTGGCGGTGGCCCTCTTCGCCTGGGCCCAGACCCACAGCCGGCGCTGGGGCCTGGGCTTTGCGGGGGGCCTCGGGGCCGGCTGCCTGGTCCTGGGCGGGGTGGCCCGCGGCGTGAGCGCGGCCGCCCGGCGGTGGCCGCCGCGCCGGCTCCCCTACGTGCTCCGGCAGGCGGTGGCGAACCTCCACCGCCCGCAGAACCGGACCGTGCTGCTGCTCGGCTCGCTCGGCCTGGGCACCTTCCTGCTCGTCACGCTTTACCTGGCGCGGGCCACCCTGCTGCACGAGGTGGCGGAGTCCGGCGGGGGCGGCCGGCCCAACCTGCTCTTCTTCGACATCCAGGACGACCAGATGGCGCCGCTGGCGGCGATCGCCGCGCGGGAGGGGATGCCGATCCTCGAGCAGGCGCCGGTCGTCACCATGCGGATCGCCTCGGTCCGGGGCCGCACCGCCGACCAGCTCCTGTCCGAGCCCGGCAACCGGATCGCCGGCTGGGCCCTCCGGCGCGAATACCGCTCCACCTACCGCGGCGAGCCCTCCGCCACCGAGCGGGTGGTGGCGGGGCGGTTCGCGCGCTCCGCCCCGCCCGGCGGCGGCCCGGTCCCGATCTCGGTCGAGGAGGGGATCCTCCGCGACCTCCGCCTGCGCCTGGGCGACGAGATCGACTGGAACGTCCAGGGCGTGACCATCCGCTCCCGGGTGGCGAGCGTGCGGCGCGTCGAATGGCGGCGGCTCGCGCCCAACTTCTTCGTCGTCTTCCCGCCCGGCGTGCTCGAGGGGGCGCCCCAGTTCCATCTCGCGGCGGCGCGCGCCCCGACGCCGGCCGACTCCGCCCGGCTGCAGCGGGCGGTGGCGGCCGCGCTGCCCAGCGTGACCGCCCTGGACCTCGCCACGCTGCAGGAGCTGCTCGACCGCATCTTCTCCCAGGCCGCCTTCGTGCTCAACTTCATGGCGGCGTTCGCCGTGGCCACCGGCCTGGTCGTGCTGGCCGGGGCGGTGGCCTCGTCCCGGTATCAGCGCCGGCGCGACACCGCGCTCCTGCGCACCCTGGGCGCGAGCCGCGGGCAGCTGGCGGCGATCGACCTGGCCGAGCACGCCGTGCTCGGGCTGCTGGGCGCGGCGGTCGGGGCGGCCCTCGGCCTCGGGGCCAACGCCCTGCTGGCCCGCTTCCTCTTCGAGGCGCCGGCGGTGGCGCCCTGGCCGGTGGTGCCGGCCACGCTGGCGGCGGTCGCGGGCGCCACCGTGCTCACCGGGTGGCTGGCCGACCGCGGCGCCGCCGCCCTGCCGCCGCTGGAGCTGCTCCGCGCCGAGGGCCGGTGAATCTCCTTGCCGCCCGCCGGCGATGCCCCGTCAATTTTAGCCCGCTATGAAAGCCCTCGGCATCGACATCGGCGGCTCGGCCCTGAAGGGCGCGCCCGTGGACACCCAGACCGGCAAGCTCCTGGCGGAGCGCTTCCGCGTCGAGACGCCCGAGAAGCTGACGCCGGCCCAGATGGCGGCGGCGGCGGCCGAGATCGCCCGGCACTTCCGCTGGCAGGGGCCGGTGGGGATCGGCTTCCCCGGCGTCGTCCACGGCCCGCGGATCCTGACCTCGGCCAACCTCCACCCCGGCTTCATCGGCAAGGACGGGGTGAAGCTCTTCTCCCGGGCCCTGGGCTCGCCCGTCAGCCTGGGCAACGACGCCGAGGCCGCCGGGATGGCCGAGATGCGCTTTGGCGCCGGCCGCGGCTTCTCCGGGAAGACGCTGATGCTCACCCTCGGCACCGGCGTCGGCTCCGTGCTTTTCTGCCGCGGGGAGTCCTTCCCCTGCGAGCTGGGCCACCTCCCCTGGAAGGACGGCCGGGACGCGGAGAAACACGTCGCGGCCTCCGTCCGGGAAGCCAAGGACCTCTCCTGGCAGAAGTGGGGCCACCGGCTGGCCAAGTACGTTGCGGTCCTGGAAAAGGCGCTCTGGCCCGAGCTGATCATCATCGGCGGGGGCATCAGCGCGAAGCACGGCAAATTCTTCAAGTACCTCGACGCCCGGGCCCGGGTCGTCCCCGCGAAACTGCTCAACGGGGCGGGCATCGTCGGGGCGGGGATCTTCGCCGAGCGGCTCTGAGGCGTTTCGGGGAGATTTATCGGTATCTCGCTGGCAGCAAGCGGGATGAGTTTTTTTCACCCGGAAAATCGTGTAACTTTCTGCGGATCAGTGTGTCTTGGCAGCATGTCCGCTCCCGCCCCCGTGCCCCCGCCGAGCCCCCGCCGCAAAGGCGGGACCCGCTGGATCATCGCCGCCGCCGTCGTGCTGCTGCTCGTCCTGGGCGGCCTGGCGGTCTGGAAGCGCAGCCACGCCCCCAAGGGCACCCCGGTCACCACCGAGCGCGCGGTGGTGCGCGACATCACCCAGGTCGTCACCGCCACCGGCAAGATCCAGCCGGAGGTGGAGGTGATCATCAGCCCGGAGGACTTCGGCGAGATCACCGCCTTGCCCTTCGACGACGGCGACCACGTGAAAAAGGGCGACCTGATCGTCAAGATCAAGCCGGACCTCTACCAGGCGCAGGTGGACCAGCAGACCGCGGCGGTGACCGCGGCGCGGAGCGCCTCGACCCGCGCCAAGGCCACCCTGGAGAAGGCCGTTTCCGACTTCAACCAGTACCAGGACCTGCACCAGCGCCACCTGGTCTCCGACGCCGACTACGTGACCTACAAGACCGCCTGCGACGTGGCCAAGGCGGACTACGCCTCGTCGCTGGCGGCGGTGAACCAGGCCGAGGGCTTCCTGGCCCAGGCGAAGGACGCGCTCTCCAAGACCGTGATCTACTCCCCCATCACCGGCACGGTGACCTCCCGCTCCTGCCAGGTGGGCCAGCGCGTCGTCGCCACCGGCTCCTTCGCCGGCACCGAGATCATGCGCGTGGCGGACCTCAGCCACATGGAGGTCTGGGTCAACGTCAACGAGGACGACGTGCCCAACGTCCGGGTGGGGAACCGCGTGGTGATCAGCGTCGACGCCTACCCCGACCGAAAGTTCGAGGGGACGGTGAAGGAGATCGAGAGCTCGGCCGCCGGGACGGGCGCGACCGGCAGCGGCTCGGCCGCGCAGTCGGCGGGCGCCTCGAGCAACGACATCACCAATTTCGTGGTCAAGATCACGGTCACCGACCGGGACGCCCACCTGCTGCGGCCCGGCATGAGCGCGACGGCCGACATCCAGACCCAGTCGGTCCACGACGTCGTGGCGGTCCCGATCCAGAGCGTGACGGTGCGCGCCGCGGGCGGCCTCAGCGCCGAGGAGATGGAGGCGAAGAAGGCCAAGGAGCAGCAGGAGAAGACCGGCAACCAGGTGACGGCCGCGGCGGAGAAGCGCTCGGCCAAGCGCGACCAGCAGCTCCTCCGGCGGGTGGTTTTCCTCCGCTCCGGCGACAAGGTGAAGCTGGTGCCGGTGGAGACCGGCATCGCCGACGACACCTGGATCGAGGTCAAGAGCGGGGTGAAGGCGGGCGACGAGGTGGTCTCCGGCACCTACGCCGCGATCAGCCGGACGCTGAAGGACGGCGCCGCCATCCGGGTCGAGCGGCCGAAGAAGGCCGAGGGGGCGAATTGAGCGCGGTCGCCCCAGCCGGCCCCCGCCCGGTCCGCCCCGTCGGCGACCTGGTGATCGCCATCGAGGGCGTCACCAAGCTCTACCGGATGGGCACCGAGACGATCCACGCCCTGCGCGGGGTCTCGCTCGAGATCCACCGCAACGAGTACCTCGCGGTGATGGGGCCCTCCGGCTCGGGCAAGTCGACCCTGATGAACATGCTCGGCTGCCTCGACACCCCCACCGCCGGGCGGTACGAGTTCACGGGCAAGAACGTCGCGGCGATGAGCGACGACGAGCTGGCCGAGATCCGCAACCGCGAGATCGGGTTCGTCTTCCAGACCTTCAACCTGCTCCCGCGCGCCGACGCGCTGCGCAACGTCGAGCTGCCCCTGGTCTACGGCGGGGTGCGGCCGGAGGAGCGCCGCGAGCGCGCCCGCCAGGCGCTGGAGAACGTCGGCCTGGGCGACCGGGTGCACCACCGCCCGAACGAGCTTTCGGGCGGCCAGCGCCAGCGCGTGGCGATCGCCCGGGCCCTGGTCAACCGCCCCGCCATCATCCTGGCGGACGAGCCGACCGGCAACCTCGACTCCCAGACCGGCGTCGAGATCATGGCGCTGTTCGAGGAGCTTTACGCCCAGGGCAACACCCTGATCGTCGTGACCCACGAGGAGGACATCGCCCGCCACGCCCGCCGCATCGTGCGCCTGCGCGACGGCCTGATCGAAAGCGACCGGACCGCCTAGCCGCCGCCATGGCCTACGAGCTGACGGAGTCGTTCCGCATCGCCTTCGAGCAGCTCCGCGTGCACAAGCTGCGCTCGGTGCTGACGGCGCTCGG
Source organism: Opitutaceae bacterium (assembly GCA_035546595.1). GTDB lineage: Bacteria > Verrucomicrobiota > Verrucomicrobiia > Opitutales > Opitutaceae > Palsa-1447. The sequence continues at coordinate 47,908 of DASZWO010000008.1, read as the reverse complement.
GGTCATCATCGGGATCGTGGCGGTCACCCTGATGGGCACCGCCATCCGCGGGATCGACATCGGCTTCGAGAACAGCATGGCGATGCTGGGCAACGACATCCTCTACGTGCAGAAGTGGCCGTGGTTCAACGTCGAGGACTGGTGGAATTATTCCAACCGCCCGGCGGTCCTGACCCGGCTGTCCGAGCCGCTGAACCGGATCATCGCCAGCACTCCCAATTCCGAGCTTGAGGTGGCGGTGCCGATCGCGGGCATGTCGATGACGGTGAAGGCGGGGGGCAACCAGCTCGGGGGCGTGCAGGTCGGCGGCACCTCGGCGGACTTCGGCCGGATCATGGTGGCGGACTTCGAGACCGGCCGGCTCTTCACCGCCGCGGAGGCGGACGCGGGCCGCGCGGTCTGCGTCCTGGGCTACGACGTGGCCCACAACCTCTTCCCCGGCCGCAGCGCGCTGGACCAGACCGTCCAGCTGCAGGGCGGCCACAACTTCACCGTCATCGGGATCCTGGCGCGCCAGGGCGACTTCCTCGGGCTGATCAGCTTCGACAACCAGGCGCTGATCCCGCTCAGGGCCTACAACAAGTTCTACGGCTGGCGCCGCGGGGGCGAGCTCCAGGTCAAGGTGAAGGACAAGACCCGGATGCCCCAGGCGATCGACGAGCTGACCGGCGACATGCGCCGGGTGCGCGGGCAGCTCCCGGGCGAGCGCGACAACTTCTCCATCAACCAGCAGGACGCCTTCCGCGAGGAGCTGGCCCCGATCCGGCGCGGGATCGCGCTCGGCGGCCTCTTCGTCACCGGGCTGGCGCTCTTCGTCGGCGCGATCGGGATCATGAACATCACCTTCGTCAGCGTGAAGGAGCGGACCAAGGAGATCGGGACCCGCAAGGCCCTGGGGGCGCGGCGGCGGACGATCCTGCTGCAGTTCCTGATCGAGGCGGTCTCGATCTGCCTGGTCGGCGGGGCGATCGGCCTGGTCCTGACCTTCGGCGTCTGCCTGGCGGTCGGGCGGATGATGCCGAGCCTGCCCTTCCAGCTCTCGCCGGGGCTGGTCCTGATCGGGCTGGCCGTCTCCGTCTTCACCGGCGTCTTCGCCGGCTTCGCGCCCGCGCTCGGCGCCTCGCGCCTCGATCCGGTCGAGGCCCTCCGCTACGAATAGCGCGCCATGCGTAACCGCGAAATCATCCGCATGGCCCTGAGCTCGCTCGGGGTGCACAAGCTGCGCTCCTTCCTCACCGTGGCCGGCATCACCATCGGCGTCTTCTCCGTCATCGGGGTGATGACGGCGGTCTCGGCCCTGCGCGGGTCGATCGACTCCGGGCTGAGCTTCCTCGGCGCCAACACCTTCCAGTTCTCGAAGTTCCCCACCGGGGTGCAGGCGATCGGCAACAACTGGGACCAGATCCGCAAGCGGCCCAACATCACCTTCGCCCAGGTCCAGCGCTACCGCCAGCTGATGGCGGGCACGACCGAGACCATCCGGAGCATCGCCTGGAAGGGCGGGGGCCACGCCGAGTACGGCGGGCGGCAGACCAGCCCCAACCTCCAGTTCGGCGGCACCAACGAGCACTACCTCGCCACCAACCAGTGGAGCATCGACCAGGGCCGGAATTTCACCGGCGACGACATCTCCCAGCGCCGGCCCGTCATCCTGATCGGCCAGACGCTGGTGAAGAAGCTCTTTCCGGCGGAATCGCCCCTGGGCAAGACCATCACCGCCGCCGGCCACGCCTACACCGTCATCGGCACCCTGGCCTCCAAGGGCACCTCCTTCGGCCAGGATCAGGACGAGATCGCGCTCATTCCCATCAGCCGCTTCCTCGCGGAGAACGGCGTGCGCAACTACAGCCTGAACGTCGCGACCATGGCGGCCAACCAGCAGGACTACAACGAGACCCTGGACAAGGGGATCACCGCCATGCGGATCGCGCGGGGGCTGAAGCCGGGCCAGGAGAACGACTTCGAGGTCTACTCCAACGACTCCCTGGTGGCGGCCTTCGCCAAGATTGCCGACATGGTCAGCGCCGGCGCCCTGGTGATCAGCTCGATCGCCCTGCTGGCGGCGGGCGTCGGGATCATGAACATCATGCTGGTGAGCGTGAAGGAGCGCACCCGCGAGATCGGGGTGCGCAAGTCGGTCGGCGCCCGCAAGGCGAGCATCCTCACCCAGTTTCTCTGCGAGTCGGTGGCCCTGGCGCTGGCCGGCGGGCTGGTGGGCATCTTCCTCGGCGTGCTGGTGGGGGACGGCTTGGCCCTGCTGATGCACTCCGACGTCGTCTTCCCCTGGGGCTGGGCCACGGTCGGCATCCTGGTCTGCACCGCCATCGGGGTCGGCTTCGGCCTCTACCCCGCGATGCAGGCCGCGGCGCTCGACCCGATCGAGGCCCTCCGCTACGAGTGAGCGGCGGCCTCAGCCGCGGCGGATCTCGGAGCCGTGGAAGCGGATCTGGATGCGGTAGACCTTCTTCACCCGGCACTTGATCGTCCCGTTGGCGAGGTCGACCTTGTCGGGAACCTCGATCCGGTGCAGGTCGACGACGGCGTGGTAGCCGCGCTCGGAGAAGATGTCGATCAGCATGGCCAGCGCCAGGGAGTCCTCCAGCGTGTTGTCCTCGGTGTTGATTTGCGCCACCCCGGAGATGGCGTGGCGCAGCACGATGGGCATGATCTTCTTCTCGATGAAGGAGACGACCTTCTGCAGCAGCTCGGGCTGCTCCACCTCGTAGCCGTCCAGCCGGCGGACCAGCTCCTGGCGGGCGTGGACGATGATCTCGCTCGCCACCCGGATGCCGCGGAGGCGGTCGACGGTGCGGGGGTCGAGCTCGAGGGTGCTCTGGTACTCGAGCTCGTGGACGATGTTCTGCTCGACCTCGCCGAAGGGCCCCTGGGCGTTGATGAAGTGATAGTGGAAGATCTCCTTCAGCTCCTGGAGGGCCCCCCAGGTCTGCTCCTTGAACACCCGGTACCGGCGCTGGGCCAGCGCCTCGTCGAAGTCGGTCGGGCGCTCCTCGCGGAGCTCCCCGATCCCGGTGCGCCGGACCTCCTCGTTGTGCAGCCGGACCTCGCGGCCGCGCCGCAGCTGGCGCTCGACGCTGGTCTTCTCGTCGACGAAGAGGACCATGATGTGGATCGTGGGCAGGCGGAAGTGGATCCCGAGCGGGGTGTGGTAGTACTCCCGCCGCAGCTCGTGCATGCGGTCGACCAGCAGCTTGAGGCACTCCACCTGCACCTTGGTGCGGGGAAAGCCGTCGAGGATCACGCCGTCGCGGTATTCCGGCTGCAGGAGCTTGTGGAAGAGCAGGCTGATCACCTCCCGGTCGCCGACCATGTTGCCCGCGTCCTTCAGGCGCCGGGCCGCGGGGGAATCGAGCAGGGCGCTGATCACGATCGGGCCGCAGGTCAGGCCCCGCGTCTTTCCGATGAAGGCGGTGTTGGTGCCCTTGCCGGCGCCGGGCGCGCCGCCGAGGAGGATGAACTCCTTGGGAAAGCGGAGGTTCTCGCGGCCGCAGTCCGCCTCCATCTCCTGCCAGACCGCGTTGAAGATCAGCTGGGCATCCTTGATCTCGAGGTCGGTGATGCGCCCCCCGGTGGGCGCCGGCGCTTCCGCCGGGAGCGGGTTGGGGGCAGGTTGGGGCATGGAGTGAGCCCAGCTAATCCGGCGCCGCACTCAGCGAAAAGCCGAAAAAAATCGGACGGATCGCTCGGAGGAGGAGCGGAACGCGAGGGAACCGCCCGCTTTCGGTCCTGTCTCTCCGAATGCAGTTCATGCAGGCTCAGCCTGCGGGACTGCTAAGTTGAAGCTGGACCTGGCGGGGCCGCGCAAGCGGCCCCGCCTTGGTTTCAGCCGCAAACGGCTCCGGATTGCATCCTGCACGACCTCAGGCGGCTTAGCGAGTTCCCTTAAGGACTCTTTCCCATGCGAATCCTCATCATCGACGACGAGGCTCCCATCCGGAAAATCACCCGGGTCGCGGTGGAGACGGCCGGCCACACGGCGGCGGAGGTGCCGGGCGCGGCCCGGGCGCTCAAGGCGCTGGAGGAGGACAGCTTCGACGCGGTCTTCCTCGACCTGCGGGTGGGGGCGGATGACGGGCTCGAGCTGCTCGGGCGCCTGCTCGAGCTCCGGCCCGGGCTGCCGGTGGTGATGTTCACCGCCTACGCCAACATCGCCACCGCGGTCGAGGCGATGCGCCGCGGCGCCTTCGACTTCATCCCCAAGCCCTTCACCCCGGACCAGATCCGGGCCGTCCTGGGCAAGATCGGGAAGAACCGCGCTCTGGAGCAGCGGGTGCGCTCGCTGGAGAGCGAATTGGCCGCCGAGTCCCCGCCCCTCGACCTGGAGTCCACCGACCCGGCGGTGCAATCGGTGCTGCAGATCGCCTTCAAGGCCGCCGCCACCCCGGCCACCATCCTGCTGCTCGGCCCCAGCGGCACGGGAAAGAGCGTCCTGGCCCGCGAGATTCACCGCCGGGGGAGCCAGCGCGAGGGCCCCTTCGTCACCGTGAGCTGCCCGAGCCTCTCCCGGGAGCTCCTGGAAGGTGAGCTCTTCGGCCACGTCCGGGGATCCTTCACCGGCGCCGTCGCCGACGCGGCGGGCAAGGTCGCCGCGGCCGAGGGGGGGACGCTCTTCCTCGACGAGATCGGGGAGCTGCCGCTGGAGATCCAGCCCAAGCTCCTGCGGCTGCTGCAGGAGCGCGAGTACGAGCGGGTGGGCGAGGCCCGGCCCCGCCGGGCGAACGTCCGGGTCATCGCCGCGACCAACCGCAACCTCGCGGCCGAGGTCCAGGCCGGCCGATTCCGCGAGGACCTCTTCTACCGCCTCAACGTGATCAGCGTCGCCCTGCCCGGACTGCGCTCGCGCCCGAACGACATGCTGCGGCTGGCCGAGTCCTTCCGGCGCTTCTTCACCGCCCGCCTCGGCAAGAAGATCGCGGGCTTCTCGCGGCCGGTCCGCGACGCCTTCATCGGCTACGCCTGGCCCGGCAACCTCCGCGAGCTGCGCAACGTGATCGAGCGGGCCGTCATCCTCTCGGCCGGCCCGCTGATCGAGCTGCCCGACCTGCCGGACGAGTTCTCGGGCGGCGGGGAGCCGGCGGTGGCGGTCGGGATGCGGGTCACCCTGGCCGCGCTCGAGGCCGAGCACATCCGGCGGGTGCTGGGCTTCTCCCGGAGCATCGACGAGGCGGCGCGGATCCTCGGGATCGACCCGGCCACGCTCTATCGCAAGCGCCAGAAGATGAAACTGATCTGACCGCCGCGATGCTCCGGACCCGCCTCTTCGTCGGCCTCCTCCCGCTCGTGCTCGTGGCCCTGGGCATGGGCCTCGACGCCATCCTGGTCTGCCACCAGCTCGCCGGCTCGTTCCAGCGCGACCTGGTCGCGGCCTACCGGGCCTCGCTGGCCTGCGAGCGGATGCGCGCCGGCGCGATCCGCATGAGCAACGCGGCCAGCGACGCGGGCCGCGCGGGCCCGCTGGCGGCGCGGCGGGAGCTCGACGCCGGCCGCTCGGCCTTCGCCCGCGAGCTGCTGGCGCAGTCGGCCGCCGCCGCCGGCACCCCCCGGGCGCCGCTCGTGGCCAATATCGACGCCGCCTACCAGGCGCTGTCGGAGCTGGACGGGCGGGTGCTGTCGGGCGCGGCCGACCGCTCGCTGGAGGCGATGCAGCGGGACGAGGACGCCTACTACCGGGTGGTGGACGCGATCGAGGCCCTGGAGCGCCACGACTACGCCACCGCCGAGGCCACCGCCGCCGGGGCGGACAGCCTCGCCCGGAACACCGTCCGGCTGCTGGCGGGGGCGATGGTGGCGGCGCTGCTGATCTCGCTCATGCTGGCCTGGGCCCTGGCGGCGGCGCTGACCCGCACCCAGCGCACGATGGAGGCCACCCTCAGTTCGACGCCCGATCCGGTCTTCGTCTTCGCGCGCGGGGGGGCGGAGGCGATGCGCAACCCCGCGGCGGAGCGGCTGGCCCGCTCGCCGGACTTCGCCGGCGGCATGCCCCCGGCGGTGGCGGAGCGGCTGGGCCAGGTGCTGGCCGACGGCCGCCACTACCTCCCGACCGACTACGGCAAGGCGCTCACCGTGCACCTCGGGCGCGAGGACCGGCACTACCTGCCGCGGATCATCGCCATCGGCGACCGCCTGACGGAGTTCAAGGGGGCGGCGGTCATCCTCCAGGACGTGACCAAGTTCCGCCTGCTCGACGACGCCAAGACCAACCTGGTGGGGACGGTCAGCCACGAGCTCAAGACCCCGCTGACCAGCCTCCGGCTCGCGGTCTACCTCCTGCTCGAGCAGAAGGTGGGGGCGCTGACGGCGGGCCAGCTCGAGCTGCTGGAGACGGCGCGGGACGAGGCCGACCGCATGCTCCGGATCATCGAGGACATCCTGGACCTGGCCAAGCTGGAGAGCGGGGCGGCGGCGCTTTCCCGCCGCGAGGTCAGCGTCCCCCGGCTGCTGGCCGACATGGCGCGGGAGGCCCAGCCCCACCTCGCGGCGGCCGGGCAGAACCTGGTGGTGAAGGCGGCCGACGATGTCGGCACGGTCCAGGTCGACACCGACCGGCTCCGCCACGTCTTCCTCAACCTCCTGACCAACGCCGCCAAGTACGCCCGGCCGGGGGCGACCGTCACCCTCTACGCCGAGCCGGCCCCCCTGGGGATGGTCCGCTTCGGCGTGCGCGACCAGGGCCCGGGCATCCCCCCCGAGGCGGTGCCCCACATCTTCGACCGCTTTTACCGGGTCGCCGGCACGCCGAAGAAGGGCGCCGGCCTGGGCCTGGCGATCGCCCGGGAGATCGTGGCGGCCCACGGGGGCTCGATCGGCTGCGCCAGCCGCCCGGGGGAGGGCAGCGACTTCTATTTCGTGGTGCCGGGGAACTCTTTGCAGCCCGCCGCTACCATGGAGGTTTGAAAGGTCCAGCCGTGTCCCGCGCTCATCCTCAAAACCGCCTCTCCACCATGAATCACCGCACCGAATCCCACTCCGAATCTCCCGAGCAATTGATCAAGAACATCCAAAAGCTGATGGACGAGGTCGAGGCCGTCGTGGCCAAGTCGTCCGACTCCGCCACCACCGCCCTGACCGACAAGCTCGGCGACCTGCGCGAACGCTTCACCTCCGCCCGCCAGTCGGTGCAGGGGTACTACAAGGTGGCGAAGCGCAAGGTGATCGACGGCGCCGAGGTCGCCGACGAGACGATCCGCTCCCATCCCTACGAATCGCTGGCCGTGGCGCTCGGCGTCGGCGTCGTGCTCGGCGCCCTGCTGCGCCGCCGCGACTGAGCGAGCCCTCCCCGCCGCGCCGGGGAAGCGGCGACGCCCGCCATGGACGATTCCCTGCCCCCCACCTCCGGCGTCATGACCGCCGCGCGGGAGCTGCTCGACGGCGTGCTCGGCTCGATCCACGACCGGCTCGAATTGCTGTCGGTCGAGGTCCAGGAGGAGAAATTCCGCTTGATCCAGAGCTTCCTCTGGCTGGGCGCGCTCTTCTTCACCGGGATGCTGGCGCTGCTCTTCCTCAGCCTCACCATCGTCTATTGCTGCCAGGGGACGGCCCGGCTCGTCGCCTTGATCGTCATCACCCTGGCCTACGTCCTGAGCGCGGCGGGCCTGGCGCTGGGGGCGCGGCGCTACTTCGCCCGCGAGCCCCGCGCCTTCGACGCCACCCTCCAGGAGCTGGACCGCGACCGCGAATGTATCCGTCCCAACAGCTGAGCCTGCTCGCCGCCCGCCGCGAGACCCTGCGCACGCGGATCGAATTCCGGCGGGCGGAATGCCAGGCGGCCGGGCTCCAGCTGGGCGAGGGCGTGCGCCAGCTGATGGGCTGGGGCCGGCTGCTGAAGCTCGGGGGGCTGGCCACCGCGGTCGGGATGGGCTGGTTCGGCCTGCGCCGGCGGCGGCGGCAGGGGGAGGACGAGGAGGAGGAGGGACGGCCGTCCTGGCTGGGGCGGGCCGTGCGGTGGGCGCCGGTGGCCCTGCGCGTGGCGCGGCTGGTCGCGGCGCGCTTCTGACGCCCCGCCGGGCGCCTACTTGTGGCGGCCGTGGCGGATGATGTCCCAGATGACGTAGAGCCCGAGCACGGCCGAGAGGAGGTAGCCGATCATGCCCAGCGCGGAATACCCGCGCACGTACGGCGGCACCTGGGACTTCACGATCAGGGAGGAGCCGATGACGAGAGAGCCGATGATCACGCCCAGGGCGATGCGGTTGGCGGAGGTCTTGAGGGAGTCCTCCAGGTCGTCCAGCCCGTCGTGGTGGAGGTTGAGCGTGAGGTTGTCGTGCTCGAGGCGCCGGGCCACCCGGCGCATCTGCTCCGGCAGCTCCCGCAGGCTGGCGAAGCTGGCCTGGAGGAACTCGCGGCCGTGCTTCCAGATCGCGCTCGGGCCGGCGCGCTCCGACTGGAGCTCGCGCAGCACCGGGTCGGCCTCGGTGCGGAGGTCGAACTGGGGGTCGAGCGCCCGGCCGACCTCCTCGATCGAGAGCACCGACTTCGCCATCAGCGAGTAGTCGCGCGAGAGCCGGATGCCGTGGCGGCCGAAAATGAAGAGGAGCTTGAGCAGGGCCCGCCCGAACTGCTGCCGGCCGATGGCGAAGTTCAGCTCCTCGCGCAGCGCCAGGGTGACCTCCTTTTCCATCACCCGCAGCTCGGGCCGCGCGTCGGGCGGGGCCAGCCCCTCGGCGATCGCCACCACCCGCTCGGCGTCCTGTTCGATCGCGGCGTTCCAGAAGTCGGCCAAGGCGAAGCGCTGCCGGCGGGTGAGGTGGCCGGCCAGCCCCCAGTCGAGGAAGCAGAGGCGGCCGTCCTGGGTGACGAAGACGTTGCCGGCATGGGGGTCGGCGTGGAAGAAGCCGACGATGAGCATCTGGCGCACAAGCGAGCGCGCCCCCGCCGCCGCCAGCAGCCGGCCCTGCTCGGGCGGCAGCGGCTCGCGCCCGACCGGCCCGCCCTCGACCAGCTCCATCACCAGCACCCGCTCGGTGGCGAGCTCGCCCACCACCGCCGGGGCGAAGACCCGGTCGGAGTAGGGGTTGGTGGCGTTGAAATACTGCTGGTTGCGGGCCTCGTTCTGGAAGTTGAGCTCGCGCTCCACCCCCTGCCGGACCTCCTCAACGATCGCAGGAAGGTCGTAGGGCTGGAGGGCGGGACGGCGCTGGTGGAGCTGGCCCGCCAGCCAGCCGGCGAAGGCCAGGTCGGTCTGGATGTTCCGGGCGATGCCCGGCCGCTGGATCTTGACCGCGACGGGGCGCCCCGGCTCGCCGCGGGCCGCCGCCTCGGGCGAGGGCCGCAGGCGCGCGCGGTAGACCTGGGCGAGCGAGGCGGAGGCGATCGGCGTCTCGTCGAACTCGCAGAAGACCTCGGAAGGGTCGACCGGCAGCTCCTCCAGCAGCACCGGACGCATCTCCGCGAAGGGCACGGGATTGACGGCGTTCTGCAGCTTGCGCAGCTCGAGGATGAGGGGGTGCGGCAGCAGGTCCGGCCGCATGCTCATCAGCTGGCCGAACTTGATGAAGGTCGGGCCGAGCTCCTCCAGCGCCAGTCGGATGCGCTCCCAGGTGCTGCGGTGGACCCGCGGCTGCGGGACCAGGCGCTTCCAGGGTCCGGGGGGGAGGTCGAGCTGGTCGAGCAGGTCGGCGAAACCCTGGCGCGCCAGGACGCCCGCGATCTCCTTGGCCCGGACGGCGTGGGTCAGGAAGGGCTTCACCGCCGGTTCACGGCTCGCGGGCGCGCGACGGGGGAGGGGTCAGGTTCTGTTCCAGGACGCGGACCCGCTGCTCCAGCGCGCTGATCCGCTTCTCGGCCGATTCCTCGGCCCGGACGGTGAATTCCCGGAGCTTGGCCGCGAGCTTCTCGCTCATCTCGTCGAACTCCCTGCGGCCCTGCTCGGCGATCTTCTCGGCCATGATCTTGGCGTCGGAGGCGTTGAGCTTGCCCTCGCGGACCAGGTCGCCGAGGGCCTCCTCGACCTTTTCCTTGGTCACGACCGCCATCCCCAGGCCGGCTAGCACCGATTTCTTTATCAGGTCGATCATGGCCGGTAATATGGCCCAGGGCCGCCCACCCCGCAAACGGAAAGAAGGGCCGCGCCGGTCAGGCCCGGGGCGCCGCCGCCGGCCGCCGCAGGAGGGCCGCGACCACCAGGGCGACGAGGGTGCCGCCGACGGCCGCGCCCAGGGCGGCCGTGAGCGCCCCCGCCACCGGATTCATGAAAAGATGCTGCATCCGCTCCATCTGCTCGATGCGCTCGGCCGGAATGCCCTTGGCTTCCATCGCGGTCCTTTGCGCCTCGGCCAGGACGTCGGTGAAGCCGGGGTTGATCAGGCCGAGGTAGAGGGGCACGGTGCCGAGGTCGAACAGCGCCGTCCAGAGGGCGGTCGCGCTCCCGGCCCAGAGAGCCTCGCCGTAGCTGAACTCGCCGGCCGGGTCGGCGGCGTCCCGGCGCGCGCGCACCGCCAGCGCGATGAAGGCGATGCCGAAGGCCCAGTGGGATCCCATGGCGATCCAGCCGGCCGCCGTCACCCGGGCGGGATCGGAATGCATCCCGGTGACGAAGAGGAGGAGGCTTACGGCGAGGCCGGCGAGGGCGATGTAGAACCCGTAGGTCGCGTAGGTCTTCATGGGGTCGTTGGGCTGGGCGGTCGGGGCGTTAGCGCAGGAAGGCCTTCACCAGGCGGTCGTCGCCGTCGTTCGGCGCGGGGCGCAGCCCCAGCACGGCGCACATCAGGTTGTAGAGGTGGATGTTCGCGACGGGCCCGATCACGGTCCCGCCCGTCTTGAAGGCCGGGCCGTGCGCGATCAGGATCCCGTGCATCGACCGGAAGGCGTTGTCGAAGCCGTGGTCGCCCTTCTGGTCGTGGTTGCCGGGAAACTTCATGTAGGCGTGGGTCGCGATGTGCCAGCCCTCGTCCGCCGCGATCCAGATCGGGGGGATGCGCGGGTTGTCCCGCAGGTGGAACCGGCCGGGCAGGTCCTGGGACAGGTAGGCCTTGGCGTGGGTCATCCTGGAGAGCGCGCGCATCAGGTCCTCCGCCTTCGCGCCGTTGATCGGGTGCAGCCCCGCCTCGGGCCCCTGGAAGTCGATCTGGACGTCCTTCAGGCTGACGTAGTCGTCGATGTATTCGACGCGGTCGGGGCTGACGTCCGTCATGCCGTGGTCCGAGACGACGATGAGGTTGACCGGCTGGTGCGCGGCATCGAGGGCCGCCATCAGGGCGCCGATGCGGCCGTCCAGCAGCGCCAGGGTCTGGACCAGCTGGGGGGACTCGGGGCCGAACTTGTGGCCGATGCTGTTGGTCTCCTCGATGTAGAAGCAGATCACCGCCGGGCGCCGGTCCGCCGGGAGCCGCAGCCAGGAGAGGACGGTGTCGATCCGCAGCTGGAAGGGCTGGGCGGTGTAGACCGCCATGCTGAAGGGCTTGAGGTAGGTGGGAAGGACCCCCTCGATCGGCGCCTCGGCGCCGACCCAGTAGTAGCAGGCGCTCTTGCGGCCCTGCTTGATCGCCGTGACCCAGATCGGCTCGCCCCCCCACCAGCGGGGATCGTGGTTGTCCGCCGCCAGGGTGTAGTGGAAGGCGGCGCCCAGGCGGGCGTCGAACATGTTGTTGTTGATGATCCCGTGGTGGGCCGGATACAGGCCGGTCACGATGGAATAGTGGTTGGGGAAGGTGTTCGAGGGATAGACCGGGATCAGCTCGCGGGCCGAAATCCCCGCGGAGGCCAGGGCGTGGAGGTGGGGGGTCTGTTCGGGATGCAGCAGCGGGTAGTTCCAGCGGAACCCGTCCATCGAGACGAGCAGCACCGGCGCCGGCGCCTCCGCGGCCCGGAGGGAGGCTCGCCCCGCCGCGAGCGCGAGCAGGACGATCAGGAGGAGGGAGGCGCGGGCGGCGGCGGGCGTTTTCAAAGGGGGTGCTCGGGGGGCGGCGGCGGCCGGGTCCGGTCGGGGGGGGCCGGGGCCTCGGTCTCGCCCGCCGGGGGCGGGGTCTCGCCGCCGGCCTCCGGCCCGTCCGGCGAATAGGCCTCGGGCAGATGGGCCGGCGGGGCGACGGTGATGCGGGGCCGCGGCGGCGGCTTGCCGTGCTCGGCCTCGTCCATCACCCGCTTGAACTCGCTCTCCACCTCGCTCGCCGCCTTCTTGAACTCGCGGATCACCCGGGCCAGGCCGCGGGCGAACTCGGGCATCTTCTCCCCGCCGAAGAAGATCAGCGCGACGGCGAGGATCAGGATCAGCTCGGGCCCGCTGAAGAAGTTGAGGAAGGCCAGGGCGGGGCTCATTTCACGCCGACGCTGACGACGAAGGTCTGGGTCTTGCCCGGCGGAACCCAATGCAGCCCGACCTTGGTCTCCGGCGCGTTGGGCGGGCCCATCCAGGGCTCGACGCAGTAGAAGGGCGCGGACTCGTCCGCGGTCCAGGTGACGAAGGCGGCCTCCGGCGGCGGGACCTTGGCGGTGCCGAGCCGGACCGTGACGTCGCCGGGGCGGTCCTTCTCCCCGAAGGTGCAGTCGGAAGACTGCAGCCCCGTGTGCTGGGTGTCGATCAGGTCCGGGTTGGCCAGGGACTCGCGGGCGCCCAGGGCGGGGCCGGGCACCAGGCCGCCCGTCTTGAAGTCCTGCTTGAGGCGCTTTGACGCCGGCAGCCGGATCAGGTAGTCCTGGCGGGTGGCGCCCTCGCTCCAGGGGACCGTGAAATAGAAGTGGTGGCCCGCGCTCCACGGGATCGGCGCCGGGCCCAGGTTCTTCAGCGCCAGCTCGCAGGAGAGGCCGGCGGACTCGAAGCGGTAGGTGACCGTGAACTCATGCTCGAAGGGGTAGCAGGCGCGGGCCTCCTCGCCCGGCAGGAAGCGGGCGGCGAAGCCGTGATCGTCGGCGCGGATCACGGCGAAGTCCCCCTGGCGGGCGATCCCGTGGATCGGCATGGGCCGGCGCACGCCGGCTGGGTCGCGCCAGAAATGGATCTCGCCGGCGTCGAAGCTGCGGCCGCAGAAGGGGAAGAGGATCGGGTTGCCGCCGCGGACCTTCGCGATGTCGTCGAAGGTCGCGACCTCGGGCCAGTAGATCACGTCGCGCACCGTGCCGTCGCCCAGCGTCAGGTTCCAGTTCATCAGCCGGGCGCCCTTCTCCGGCAGGGCGAGGAAGGTGGACTGGCCGACGCGCCAGCGGGTCAGCGATTGCCCCTGATAGGAGACCTTTTCCATCGGCGTGGAATTACGCCCAGCTGCCAATCCGTCGCAAAGTATTTCTGCCGGTTTTTCACTCGCGCGCGCCGCGCGGATGGTTTATGCCTCGGGGTTTCCGTCATGAGGCACTTCCTCCAGGAAACCGACATCGGCCCCCAGGAACTCCCGGGGCTCTTCGCCCGGGCGCTCGAGTTCAAGCGCGGCCGGGGCGGCGCGCCGACGCCGGCGCTGGCCGGGCGGACCTGGGCGATGATCTTCTCCAAGTCCAGCACCCGGACGCGGGTCTCCTTCGAGGTCGCCATCCGGGAGCTGGGCGGGCACCCGCTTTTCCTCAACCGCCACGACATCCAGCTCGACCGCGGCGAATCGATCGAGGACACCGCCCGGGTCCTCTCCCGCTTCGTCCACGGCCTGGTGGTGCGCACCCACGACCATTCCGAGGTGGAGCGGCTGGCGGCGGCCGGCACGGTGCCGGTGGTCAACGCCCTGACCGACTTCCTCCATCCCTGCCAGATCTACTCCGACGCCTTTGCGCTGGCCCAGCGCTGGGGCGTCGCCGGCGAGCTGGTCAAGGCCCTGCGGGGGCGGAAGATCGCCTTCCTCGGCGACACCGCCTGCAATGTCGCCAATTCCTGGATCCTCGGGGCCAACCTCTTCGGGATGAAGATCGCCCTGGCCGGCCCCAAGGCCTTCGCGCCGGGCGCGGCCCTCGACGCCCGGCTGCAGCAGGCCGGCTTCTCCGGGGGCTACCAGTTCACCGCCGACCCCTTCGAGGCGGTCCAGGGGGCCGACGTCGTCTACACCGACGTCTGGGTCAGCATGGGCAAGGAGGGGGAGGGCGCGGAGCGGCTCAGGCAGATGGCCCCCTACGCGGTCACGGCCAAGCTCTTCGCCGCGGCCAAGCCTGACGCCCTGTTCATGCACTGCCTCCCGGCCCACCCGGGCGAGGAGGTCTCCCCCGAGGTCCTGGCCAGCCCGCGCTCCATCATCTTCGACCAGGCGGAGGACCGCTTGCACATGCAGAAGGCGATCCTCAGCCTCCTCAGCCGCCCATGAAAATCGTCCTGGCCTATTCCGGCGGACTCGACACGTCCGTCATCGTCAAGTGGCTCCGCGAGACCTACGACGCGGAGATCGTGACCTTCGCGGCCGACATCGGCCAGGAGGAGGAGCTGAAGGGCCTGCCGGCCAAGGCGCGGCGCACCGGCGCCTCCCGGCACTACACCCTCGACCTGGTCGAGGAGTTCGCGCGCGACTTCATCTACCCGATGATCCGGGCCAATGCGATCTACGAGGGCCAGTATTATCTCGGCACCTCCATCGCGCGCCCCCTCATCGCCCAGGCGCAGATCGAGATCGCGCGCCGGGAGAAGGCGGACACCGTGGCGCACGGCGCCACCGGCAAGGGCAACGACCAGTGCCGCTTCGAGCTGACCTACATGGCGCTGGCCCCGCAGCTGAAGATCATCGCCCCCTGGAAGCTCGACGCCTTCCGCGGCGAATTCCCGGGACGGGCCGAGATGATCGCCTACTGCCAGAAGCACCGGATCCCGGTCGAGGCCTCGCTGAAGAAGCCCTATTCGATGGACCGGAACCTCCTCCACATCTCCTACGAGGCCGGCATCCTGGAGGACCCGTGGTTCGACCCGACCACGGCGGCGAACAAGAAGATGTTCAAGCTCTCGGTCTCGCCCGAGGACGCGCCCAACCGCGCGGAATACCTCGAGCTGGAGTTCCTCCGCGGCAACTGCGTGGCGGTCAACGGCCGGAAGCTGTCGCCCGCCGGCGTGCTCCGGGCCCTCAACCAGCTCGGGGGCAAGCACGGCATCGGCCGCGTCGACCTGGTCGAGAACCGCTTCGTCGGGATGAAGTCACGCGGCGTCTACGAGACCCCCGGCGGCACCATCCTGATGCACGGCCACCGCCAGATCGAGTCGCTGACGATGGACCGCGAGGTCATGCACCTGCGCGACTCGCTCATCCCCAAGTACGCCGAGCTGGTCTACTACGGCTTCTGGTTCGCGCCCGAGCGCGAGGCCCTGCAGGCCCTGGTGGACGAGAGCCAGCGCTTCGTCACCGGCACCGTCCGGCTCAAGCTCTACAAGGGCAACATCATCACCTGCGGCCGGAAGTCCCGCTACTCGCTCTACGACCCGAAGGTGGCCTCGATGGAGGGCGTGAAGAGCTGGTACAACCAGAGCGACGCGACCGGCTTCATCCGGCTGAACGGGCTGCGGCTGCGCGCCCGGAAGATCGCCCAGGGCGGGCCCAGGGCCTAAGCCGGGGCGCCGATTCCGCAGCGGCCTCTCCGAGGCAGCCCCGGACCGGCCCCTGGGGCCCCCACGGGCAGGAACCAAGGGCCGAAGGCGCATACTATGGGAGGGTAACTCCCTCCTATGAAAAAGCTCGTCCCCACTTGTCTGGCGGCGCTGGCCCTCGCGGCCCTCGCCGGCTGCACGCACACCACGGTCGTCGAGCCGGCGCAGCCGCCGTCCAGCACGACCACCACCACCACCCAGCCCTCAACGACGACCACCACCACGACCCAGCCCGCCCAATAGGGCGGGCGGGTCCTGGCGGGAGCCCGGGCGGGCGGACGGCGGGCCGGAGGGTCCGCCGCGCTGGCGTATCTCCTTGGGCCGCAAAAGCGGCCGAAGCGGGGCCTTA
Source organism: Opitutaceae bacterium (assembly GCA_035546595.1). GTDB lineage: Bacteria > Verrucomicrobiota > Verrucomicrobiia > Opitutales > Opitutaceae > Palsa-1447. Next base: position 32,069 of record DASZWO010000008.1, on the reverse strand, counting down.
GGGCTTGCCGCCAGGCGTCTGTCTAACTTCCCTGTTCAATTCCATGAAAAAGGCCCTCGTCACCGGCATCACCGGCCAGGACGGTTCCTACCTGGCGGAGCTGCTGCTCGAAAAAGGCTACGAGGTGCACGGCGTGATCCGCCGCGCCTCGACCTTCAACACCAGCCGGATCGACCACCTTTACCGCGATCCGCACGTCAATGGCGTGCGCCTGTTCCTGCACTACGGCGACCTGGCGGACTCCACCCAGATGGTGAAGCTGCTCTACGAGCTGCAGCCGGACGAGATCTACAACCTGGGCGCCCAGTCCCACGTGCGCGTGTCCTTCGACATCCCCGAGTACACCGGCGACGTCGACGCCCTCGGCGCGACCCGCATCCTCGAGGCCATCCGCGAGGCGGGGCTGGTGAAGAAGGTCCGGTACTACCAGGCCTCCTCCTCGGAGATGTTCGGCAAGGTGCAGCAGGTGCCGCAGACCGAGGTCACCCCCTTCTGGCCCCGCTCCCCCTACGGCTGCGCCAAGGTCTACGCCTACTGGCTGACCGTGAACTACCGGGAGAGCTATCACCTCCACGCCAGCAACGGCATCCTCTTCAACCACGAGTCGCCGCGCCGCGGCGAGACCTTCGTCACCCGCAAGATCACCCGCGCGGCCACCCGGATCAAGTTGGGCCTGCAGGACTCGCTCTACCTCGGCAACCTCGACGCGCAGCGCGACTGGGGCTACGCCAAGGAGTACGTCGAGATGATGTGGCTGATGCTCCAGCAGGACAAGCCGGACGACTATGTGGTCGCGACCAACGAGACCCACAGCGTGAAGGAGTTCTGCGAGGTGACCTTCGACCTGCTCGGCCTCGACTGGGGGAAGTACGTCAAGCACGACGCGCGCTACGAGCGGCCGGCCGAGGTCGACCTGCTGATCGGCGACCCCGCCAAGGCGCGCAAGCAGCTGGGCTGGGAGCCCAAGGTGCGCTTCAAGGACCTGGTCAAGATCATGGTCGACCACGACCTCGACCTCGCCAAGCGCGAGGCCCAGATCGCGAAGCTGCCGAAGCTGTGAGACTCTACATCGCAGGCCACAACGGCATGGTCGGATCGGCGCTGGCGCGCCGCCTCGGCCGGGAGCCGGGGGTGGAACTGCTGCTGCGGACCCGCCAGGAGCTGGACCTGCTCAGCCAGCCGGCGGTCGACGCCTTCTTCGCGCGGGAGCGGCCCGACACCGTGATCGTGGCCGCGGCCAGGGTGGGCGGCATCCACGCCAACAGCACCTACCCGGCGGACTTTCTCTACGACAACCTGATGATCGCGGCGAACGCGGTCCATTCCGCCTTCCGGCACGGCACCCGCCGGCTGCTCTTCCTCGGGAGCTCCTGCATCTACCCGAAGCTCGCGCCGCAGCCGATGGCCGAGGAATGCCTGCTGACCAGCGCGCTGGAGCCGACTAACGAGGCCTACGCCCTGGCGAAGATTTCCGGCCTGAAGCTCTGCCAGTCCTACCGGAAGCAGCACGGGGTGCTGTTCCATTCGGCGATGCCGACCAACCTCTACGGGCCGGGGGACAACTACCACGCCCAGAATTCCCACGTCCTCCCCGCGCTGATCCGCCGCTTCCACGAGGCGAAGGAGGCGGGCAAGGCCGAGGTCCAGGCCTGGGGCACCGGCTCGCCCCGCCGCGAGTTCCTGCACGTCGACGACCTGGCGGACGCCTGCGCCTTTCTCCTGGGGCTCAAGGACCCTCCGGACTGGATCAACGTCGGCACCGGCACGGACGTGACGATCAGGGAGCTGACCGAGGCGGTGGCGAAGACGGTCGGCTACCGGGGGCGGATCGCCTGGGACGCCTCCCGGCCCGACGGGACCCCGCGCAAGCTGCTCGACGTCTCCCGCCTCGCGGGCCTGGGCTGGAAGGCCCGCATTCCGCTCGAGGAGGGCCTCCGGCTCACCTATGCGAGCTTTCTTTCCGAGCAGGCCGCGGGTAGGCTGAGGACATGAGCGACCCCGGCCCCGAATTCGCCGACGAAGGCGGGGAGGGTGCGAAAAAGTCCTTCTGGGAGCACCTGCAGGATCTGCGCACCGCGCTGATCCGCTCCGCCATCGCCATCGGGATCGCGCTGGTCATCTGCCTGCTGCTCTCCCAGCAGATCGTCCAGGTGCTGGAGTATCCCCTCCGGCGGATGGAGATGTTCGAGACGCCCAAGGCCACGCTGACCCTGGAGGTCGGCGACGCCAAGCTCGGCCCCTATCCCGTGAGCCGGGAGCAGTTCCCGGCGCTGCCGCCGGGCGCGGCGCCGCACGCGGTCTTCCGCCTCGGCTCGGCCGAGATCGGCGGGCGGCAGGTCGCGGTGCTGGAGCCCGACCCCAAGGCGGAGGCGGCGGAAGGGACCCAGGTCCGCCTCCACAACTTCAGCCCGACCGAGGCCTTCATGGTCGCCTTCCACGTCGGGCTCTACGCCGCCGTCGGGGTCTCCCTTCCGTTCTGGGCCTATTTTCTGGGCGGCTTCATCGTGCCCGCGCTCAATTTCCGGGAGCGGAAGCTCGTGTTCTCCTGGATGGGGTGGGGCGCGCTCCTGTTCGTCATCGGCGTCCTCGGCACCTACTTCTTCCTCCTGCCGATCGCGCTCCGGGCGTCGGTCAAGTACTCGGACCTGCTGGGCTTCAGCGCGGGGGACTGGCGGGCGGACGAGTACATCGACTTCGCCTGCAAGTTCCTCTTCGGCATGGGCGTGGGCTTCCAGTTCCCGCTGGTGGTGCTGGGCATGGTCAAGCTCGGCATCATCAACCACCGGCACCTGGCCAAGTACCGCCGCCACGTGATCATCCTCTGCCTGATCCTGGGCGCGGTGCTCACCACCCCGGAGCCGATCACCCAGATCGCGATGGCGGTGCCGCTCTACCTCCTCTACGAGATCTGCATCTGGATCGCGTGGTACTGGGACTGGAAGAAGCGCCGCGCCGGGGCCGTGGAGTCTTGATCCCCGGGGCCGGGGCGGCCATGCTGCCCCTTCCCATCATGCTAACGCCCGAAGTCCTCAGCCAGATCGAGAGCATCAAGAAGCGCGCCGGCCATCTCTGGAGGTTTCTTTGACGTCGGGGGCAAGCAGAAGGAGATCGGCGAGCTCGAGGGCCAGATGGCCGCGCCGACCTTCTGGGACAGCCACGAGCGGGCCCAGAAGCACATCGCCAAGCTCAACCAGCTGAAGCGGACCGCGCTGCCGGTGGCCGCCTACCAGAAGAAGGTCGACGACCTCGACGTGATGGTGGAGCTGGCCCGGGAGGCCACCCCGGCGGAGCAGGAGTCCTACGAGAAGGAGGTGGGGGAGACCGTGAGCGCGCTGGGGGCGGAGCTGGAGAAGCTGGAGGTCTCCTCCTTCCTCTCCGGGCAGTTCGACCGCAACAACGCCATCCTCTCCATCCAGGCCGGCGCGGGCGGGACCGAATCCTGCGACTGGGCGGACATCCTCTTCCGCATGTACAACCGCTGGGCGGAGCGCCGCGGCTTCGAGGTCGAGGTGCAGGACTTCCAGGCCGGCGACCAGGCCGGGATCTCCAAGGCCACGCTGCTGATCAAGGGCGAGAACGCCTACGGCTACGCCAAGGCCGAGCGCGGCGTCCACCGCCTGGTGCGGATCAGCCCGTTTGACGCCAACAAGCGCCGGCATACCTCGTTCTGCGCCGTGGACGTGATCGCCGAGCTCAACGAGGACATCTCGATCGAGGTGCCGGACGGCGAGATCCGGGTCGACGTCTACCGCTCCTCCGGCAAGGGCGGCCAGGGGGTGAACACCACCGACTCGGCGGTGCGCCTGACCCACCTGCCCACCGGGATCGTGGTGGTCTGCCAGAACGAGCGCTCCCAGATCAAGAACCGGGCCGCGGCGATGAACGTGCTCAAGGCGCGCCTCTACGAGCGCAAGATGGACGAGCAGCGCAGCGAGATGGAGAAGTTCTACGGCGAGAAGGGCGAGATCGGCTGGGGCAGCCAGATCCGCAGCTACGTCCTCCAGCCCTACCAGATGGTGAAGGATCTGCGCACCGGCGTGAGCACCGGCGACACCCAGGCCGTGCTCGACGGCGACATCGACCGCTTCATCTCCGCCTGGCTCCGGGCGGGATGCCCCCGCCACCGCAACAAGGACATCCAGATGGACGAATAGTCCTTCCCGGAGAACCATGCTGCCCTACGAGACGATCCGGGACGCGCTGGCGGCGCAGCCCCTGTTCGAGGCCAAGAGCTGGCAGCTTTCGCCCGAGGCCTGGCCCCTGAGCGCGGCCGAGGTCGCCCAGCTCGAGGAGATCGGGACCGCCTGCCTCGAATTCCAGCAGGCCCTGGAGACGCTCTACCTGCGGGCGGTGGCGGGCAAGAACCTGCTGCGCAACAAGCCGCTCCTCGCCCCCTGGGTCGCGGACTACTTCGACCGGGGGAAGCCGGAGGCGCTGGTCCGCCAGGGGCGGGACGCGCGCAGCCGCGGGGTGTTCCCCCCGGTGCTCCGGCCCGACCTGCTGCGCACCGAGGAGGGCTTCGCCCTGACCGAGCTGGACTCGGTGCCGGGCGGCATCGGCCTGACCGGATTCCTCAACCGCATCTACGCCGGCTCCGGCGCGGCGGTGCTCGGCGCGGAGGACGCCATGCTCGACCAGTTCCACGCGGCGCTGGCCGCGCTCCGTCCCGGGACGCCCAACCCGCTGATCGCGGTGGTGGTGAGCGAGGAGGCGGGCACCTACCGCCCGGAGATGGCCTGGCTGGCGGCCGAGCTCCAGGCCAAGGGCAAGCGGGTGCACTGCCTGCGGCCCGACGAGCTTTTCCCGCTCGGCGGGGCGGTCTGCTTCGACGCCGAGGGCAACCCGGAGAAGATCGACGTGATCTACCGCTTCTTCGAGCTGTTCGACCTGCCGCAGATCCCGGCGATGGCCTTCATCCAGGAGGCCTGGGAGGCGGGCGAGGTGGCGCTGGCGCCGCCCATCCGGCCCTTCCAGGAGGAGAAGCTGGCGCTGGCCCTCTTCCACCACCACCGCCTGCAGGACTACTGGGCGGAGGCGCTGGGCGCCCGCACGGCGAAGCTGCTGCGCGCGCTGATCCCGCCCTCCTGGGTGATGGACACCGCGCCGCTGCCGCCCGGCGCGGTGCTGGACGGCCCCCGCGTCGGCGGGCGGGCCCTGGACGACTGGCGCGACCTGGCGGGCGCCTCGCAGAAGGAGCGCGACCTCATCATCAAGATCAGCGGATTCCACGAGACGGCCTGGGGCGCGCGCAGCGTGGTCCTGGGCAGCGACTGCTCGCGCGAGGAATGGCAGGCGGCGGTGGGACGCGCGGTCGAGCTGGCCCCCCGGCACTTGCATGTGCTGCAGGCCTACCAGAAGCCGGTGCGGCTGCGGCATCCCCTCTATCCGGCCTCCGGGGGCCCCGCCGAGATCCGGGAGGGCCGGCTGCGGCTCTGCCCGTATTATTTCGTGGCCGGCGGCAAGGTCCGGCTGGCGGGAGCGCTCGCCACCTTCTGCCCGCCGGACAAGAAGATCATCCATGGGATGCAGGACGCCGCCCTGCTGCCGTGCCGGATCGCGTCCTGAGCGGCCCTCGGACCATGGGGCGCGCCGCAGTTCTCTTCCTCCTCGGAGGGCTTGCCGGCGGCGCTTCCGCCCTGCGCGCCGCCGACGACCTCGCCGCGCTGCGCCGGGCGGCGGACGAAGGGGACGTCAGCGCGCTCACCGCGCTGGGCGCCGCCTACAGCGACGGCCAGGGGGTCGGCCGCGACGACGCCCGCGCCCTGGCCCTTTTCCGCCGGGCGGCCGACGCCCACTTTGGGCCGGCGCTCTATGACCTCGGGCTGATGTACGAGGGCGGCCGGGGCGTGCCGGCCGACCCCGAGGCCGCGTTCCGCTGCTACGCCGAGGCCGCCCGCCTCGGGGTGGCGCCCGCCCAGTTCAACCTGGGCAACCTGTACGCCGAGGGCCGGGGGGTGGCCCGCGACCCCCTCCAGGCGGTGGTCTGGCTGCGCCAGGCTGCCGGCCAGGGGCTGCCCAAGGCGGAGTACAACCTCGGTCTGGCCTATGAGAAGGGCGAGGGGATCGAGCGCGACGACGCCCAGGCCCGGCGCTGGTATCAGGCTGCCTGGCAGCAGGGCGATGCGCGCGCGGGATACAATCTCGCTCTGATGGTGGAGTCCGGCCGCGGCGCCGGAGCCGATCCCCGGCGGGCGGCGGAGCTCCTGCGCGCCGCCGGCCTGAAGGGCCTGGCGGAGGCCCAGAATGACTACGGCGTCCTGCGCGCGAGCGGCCGCGACGGGGCGCCGGCGGATGCGGTCGAGGCCTATGCCTGGCTGGCGCTGGCCGCGGAGGGCGGCCTGCCGCCGAAGAACCGCGACGTGATCGAGAGGCGCCTCTCGGCGGCCGAGCGGGAACGGGCCGTGGCGCGCGAGGCCGCCCTAAAGGCGGAAATCGCCGGAGGGAGCGCCCCGGCCGCCCGGCCCCGGGCGCTGCCGGTGCTCTCGGCGGCGCCGCCCGCGACCGCCGCAACGCCGACGCTCGATTTCGGGAAGGGCGAGCCGCCGGCGGCCTCGCTCGGCGCCCCCGAGGTGCCTCCGACCGCCGACAGCATCGCGGCCGGCTTCTACCTTTCGGCGTGGCGGGCGGCGGACGCGGAACTCCTTTCGCTGCGCGGGCGGTTGGCCGCGGCCGAGCGCGCGGCGGCGGCGCAGGCGGCCCGCGCCGCGGCCGCGGCGGGGGAAAAGGACGGCGTGGCCGCGGCCGACCGGAGGCTGGCGGCGGACAACGAGCGATTGCGGTCACAGGTCGCGGAGCTGACCCAGCTCCAGGCGGACCTGGAGGCGGCGAACCAAAGGGCCCGGGGCGCGGAGCAGCAGATCGCGGACCTGCGCCATCAGCTGGAGACGGCCGCGGCGGAGCAGGCCGCCCGTTCCGCCGGACTCGAAAGCGAGAGGGACGGAATCGCCTCCGCCAGCCGCGCGCTGGCGGCCGAGATGGCCGACACGGCGGCGGAGAACCGGAAGCTGGCCGCCGACAACGAACAGCTGCGCTCGCAGGTGGCGGGGCTCGCGCAGGCGCAGGCGGACCTGGCGGCGGCGCCGGAAAAATCGCAGGAAGGGAATGGACGGACCGCGGACAAGCCGGCTGGGGCGGCGGAGCCCGCGGCGCCGCTTGAGCCGCGGGTCTACCAGGTTCGGGACGGCGACACCCTGACCCGGATCAGCCTGCGGATCTACGGGGAGGTCGGCCGCTGGCGCGAGATCTACCAGGCCAACCGCGACGTGCTGGGCGACGAGAATTCCCTGCGGCCCGGCCAGACCCTGAAGCTCCCGTAGCCGGCGGGACCGCCCAAGCTGGCGCGTCCCGGCGGATGGCAGGCTGTGGGCGCGCCTGGCATCAGCCGGCGAGGCGCATGCTCCCGACCCCGATTTCCGCGAAGAAGCGGTCGCGGCGCTCCCGGGCGGTTTCCAGCTCCCTGGTCCCGAGCGAGCGGCGGATCCGCTCCTTGGTGAAGGGGGTGGGGTGGATGGTGTAGTGGAGGAACCACGTCCCGTGGTTGTTCCACAGGTGGTGATTGGCGTTGGCGGGGGAGATCCGCACGGCCGGGGAGGAGACGGGAAGGTTCATGATGCGCGTGGATTGGGTTCAGGCGCACCAGGTCCGAAACAAAAAAGCCGGCCTGGGCATCAGGTCGGCTTTCGTCGCGGGGAGCGGGTTGGTTCGGGGCCGCGGGGCCCCGCACATCCGGGCTTGCGCCCGATCCACCGTGGCCGCTCCCGGCCCGGTTGGCAGAACCGGGTTTTGAGGCCCGGTTCGTTCCTGATGCGGGGGCCAGCATGGGGGTTTCCGCTCATGGGTCCAGGCGGATTTGTGTCATAAGATCGGGTTTGAAATCCCCCTGAATTGGGATTTGCTACAGCCACCTCGTTTAGGAGAGCCCGGGGCGCCGGGCTGAGACGGAGGCGCGATCCGCCGCCGTATCCTTCGAACCTGATGCGTTCCAACACGCCGTAGGGAAAACCGGGCCATCCGCGAGAGCGGAAGGGTGCTGGCGGACCTCGCGGCCAACAAAATCCCTTCCATGTCGTCCTCTCCCGCCTCCTCCGGCCACCGCCTCTTTCCGGCCTCCCGCCGGGTTTACATTGCCGGCAGCCGGCCCGATCTGCGCGTGCCGATGCGCGAGATCTCCCTCTCTCCGACGCGGCTCCCGAACGGCGGCGAAGCGCCGAACGAGCCGGTGCGGGTCTACGACACCTCGGGCGCCTGGGGCGATCCGGACTTCCACGCCGACGCCGGCCGCGGCCTCCCGGCGCTCCGCGCCGCCTGGATCCGGGAGCGCGGCGACGTCGAGGAGATCGCCGGCCGGGAGGTGAGCCCGCTCGACGACGGCTACCTTTCCGAGAAGCACCGCAGCCAGGCGGAGACCGAGGGCCGCCGCAATCCGATCAAGTATTTCGACCGGGGCGCCCGGCGCATCCTGCGCGCCCGCCCCGGCGCCCGGGTGAGCCAGCTCCACTACGCCCGCGCGGGGAAGGTCACCCCGGAGATGGAGTACGTCGCCATCCGCGAGAACACCAAGCTGCAGCGCGCCCGCGAGCTGCTGGAAATGACGGCGGCCGGCCCCCGCAATTCGCTCTGGCGGCAGCACCCGGGCCAGTCCTGGGGGGCCGCGATCCCGCGGGAGATCACCCCGGAGTTCGTCCGCGAGGAGGTGGCGCGCGGCCGCGCCATCATCCCCTGCAACATCAACCATCCCGAGGTGGAGCCGATGGCGATCGGCCGCAACTTCCTGGTCAAGATCAACACCAACATCGGCAACTCCGCGGTGGCCTCCTCGATCGAGGAGGAGGTGGAGAAGATGCGCTGGTCGGTGAAATGGGGCGGAGACACCCTGATGGACCTCTCCACCGGCCGGAACATCCACCAGACCCGCGAATGGATCGTCCGCAACTGCCCGGTCCCGGTCGGCACCGTCCCGATCTACCAGGCCCTGGAAAAGGCCGGCGGCCGGCCCGAGGAGCTGACCTGGGAGCTCTTCCGCGACACCCTGGTCGAGCAGGCGGAGCAGGGGGTCGACTACTTCACGATCCACGCCGGGGTCCTCCTGCGCTACATCCCGCTGACCGCCCGGCGCATGACGGGCATCGTCAGCCGCGGCGGGTCGATCCTCGCCAAGTGGTGCCTGGCCCACCATCAGGAGAATTTCCTCTACACCCATTGGGACGAGATCTGCGACCTGATGGCGGCCTATGACGTCTCGTTCTCGATCGGCGACGGCCTGCGGCCCGGCGCGATCGCGGACGCCAACGACGAGGCCCAGTTCGGCGAGCTCAAGACCCAGGGCGAGCTGACGCTGCGCGCCTGGGAGCGGGGCGTCCAGGTGATGTGCGAGGGGCCGGGCCACGTTCCCCTCCACCTCATCCCCGAGAACATGGAGAAGCAGCTCGCCTGGTGCCACGAGGCCCCCTTCTACACCCTCGGGCCGCTCACCACCGACATCGCGCCCGGCTACGACCACATCACCAGCGCGATCGGCGCGGCCATGATCGGCTGGCACGGCACCGCCATGCTGTGCTACGTCACCCCCAAGGAGCACCTCGGCCTGCCGGACCGCGACGACGTCCGGGCCGGCGTGATCGCCTACAAGCTCGCGGCCCACGCGGCCGACCTGGCCAAGGGCCATCCCGCCGCGCAGTACCGCGACAACGCGCTTTCCAAGGCCCGCTTCGAATTCCGGTGGGAGGACCAGTTCAACCTCTCGCTCGATCCGGAGAAGGCCCGGTCCTTCCACGACGCCACCCTGCCGCAGGAAAGCGCCAAGACCGCCCACTTCTGCTCGATGTGCGGGCCGCAGTTCTGCTCGATGAAGATCACCGAGGACGTGCGCCGCTACGCCGCGGAGCAGGGGCTCGAGTCGGCCGAGGCGCTTGAGGCGGGCCTGCAGGCCAAGGCGGACGAGTTCCGGGCGGCCGGCGGAGAGCTCTACCTGGATTCCAAGCCGTGAGCGCCGCCCCCACCATCACCGTCAACGACCGGCCGCGGGCGCTCGCGGCCGGCGCCACCGTGGCGAGCCTGCTCGCCGACCTGGGCCTGCGCGGGCGGCAGGGAGTGGCGGTCGCGATCAACGGCGCCGTGGTCGGGCGGGCCCTCTGGCCCGACCGCGCCCTGGCCGCGGCCGACCGCGTCCTGGTGATCCAGGCGACCCAGGGAGGCTGAGCCCCGCCATGGCACTTGCACCCTCCCGCCGCCTCCCCCTCATGGCCATCACGCAGCATGGCTCCCCCCGGCCGCACGCCGAGCAGGCGGCGCGCCTCTGCGCCGCGGGCGTCCGGTGGATCCAGCTGCGGATGAAGGACGCGCCCCGCGATCTCTGGCTCGAGCAGGCCCGCGCCGTGGCGCGGATCTGCCGCGAGCACGGGGCGGTCTGCATCATCAACGACAGCGTGGACCTGGCGCTGGAGGTCGGCGCCGACGGCGCGCACCTGGGCCGGACCGACCTCGACTGGAAGGAGGCGCGCCGCCGGCTGGGCCCCGACCGCATTCTCGGCGGGACCGTGAACTACGCCCACGAGGCGGAGAAGGCGGTCCGGGCCGGCTGCATGGACTACGTCGGGGTCGGACCGCTGCGGTTCACCCGGACCAAGCGGGAGCTCGCGCCGCTGCAGGGTTTTGACGGGATCGCCAACCTGATCTCGATCCTCGGGGACATTCCCGCCTGGGCCATCGGCGGGATCGAGGCCTCGGACCTCCCGCGGATCCAGGCCCTGGGGGCGGCGGGCGCCGCGGTGTGCTCGGCATTCTGGCGCGACGACGCGGTCGAGCGGAACGTGCAGGCCTTCCTCGCCGCCTGGCCCGGAAAGGCGGCGGCGGCATGAGCGCAGGCCCCCTCACCATCGCCGGCGTCGAATTCTCCTCCCGCCTCTTCGTCGGGACGGGCAAGTACAGCTCGGGCGCGGCGATGCGCGCGAGCCTGGCGGCGTCGGGGACCCAGCTGGTCACCGTGGCGCTGCGCCGGGTCCGCACCGACGGCGCGGCGGACGACATCCTCGACCACCTCGAGCCGGAGCGCTACCGGCTGCTGCCGAACACCTCCGGGGTGCGGGACGCCCGCGAGGCCATCCTGGCCGCCGAGCTCGCGCGGGAGGCCCTGGAGACCAACTGGCTCAAGCTCGAGATCCATCCGGACCCCAAGTATCTCATGCCCGACCCGGTGGAGACGCTGCGGGCCACCGAGGAGCTGGTGCGCCGCGGCTTCGTCGTGCTGCCCTACGTCCATGCCGATCCGGTCCTCTGCCGGCGCCTGGAGGAGGCCGGGGCGGCGGCGGTCATGCCGCTGGCGGCGCCGATCGGCAGCAACCTCGGCCTCGAGTCGCGCGCCTTCCTCGAAATCATCCTGGCGCAGAGCGGCGTGCCGGTGGTGGTGGACGCCGGCCTCGGCGCCCCCTCCCACGCCGCCGCGGCCCTGGAGCTGGGCGCGGACGCCGTCCTGGTCAACACCGCCATCGCCTCGGCGGCCGATCCGGTGGCGATGGCCGAGGCGTTCCGCCGCGGCGTCGAGGCCGGACGCCAGGCCCGCGAGGCCGGCCTCCCCGCCGCCGCCCCGGGCGAGGCCCGCGCCACCTCGCCGCTGACGGCCTTCCTGGCCGAGGGCCCATGAGCTTCCTCGCCACCTGGGAGCGGCACGATTTCGCCCAGACGGCCCGCTCGGTCGCGGAACGGACCGCGGCGGACGTGCGCCGGGCGCTCGGCCGGGTCCGCGGCGGCCTCGGGCTGGACGACCTGGCGGCCCTGCTCTCGCCCGCCGCCGCGCCTTTCCTCGAGCAGATGGCGCAGGCCAGCCACCGGCTGACGGTCGAGCGGTTCGGCCGCACCATGCAGCTCTACGCGCCGCTCTACCTCTCCAATGTCTGCGCCAACGTCTGCACCTACTGCGGCTTCAGCGCGCAGAACCGGATTCCGCGCAAGGTCCTGACCGACGCCGAGATCCTCGCCGAGGGCGAGGCCGTGCGGCGCCTGGGCTTCGACCACGTGCTCCTGGTGACGGGCGAGGCGGGCCGGGTGGGGCGGGCCTACCTGGCCAACGCCCTCCGGCTCCTGCGGCCGATGTTCTCAAGCCTGTCGATCGAGGTGCAGCCGCTGGAGCAGGAGGACTACGCCGCCCTGGCGGAGGGCGGCCTCAGCGCCGTCCTGGTCTACCAGGAAACCTACGATCCCGCCGCCTATGCCCGGCACCACCTCAGCGGCCCGAAGGCCGACATCGCCTACCGGCTCGAGACGCCCGACCGGCTCGGCCGGGCGGGCCTGAAGAAGATCGGCCTGGGCGCGCTCTACGGGCTGAGCGACTGGCGCGCCGACGCCTGGTTCCTCGGGCTGCACCTGCGCTACCTGGAGCGGGCCTACTGGCGCACGCGTTACAGCCTCTCCTTCCCCCGGCTGCGGCCGCACGCGGGCGCCGATTCCGGCGCGACGCCGTTCGGCGAACGCGACTTGGTCCAGGCGGCCTGCGCCTTCCGCCTCTTCAGCCCGGAGGTCGAGCTCTCCCTCTCGACCCGCGAGAGCGCGGCCTTCCGCGACCGCGCCTTCCGGCTGGGATTCACCTCGATGAGCGCGGGCTCCCGGACCAACCCCGGCGGCTACGCCACCGCCCCCGACTCCCTCGAGCAGTTCGAGGTCGACGACCCGCGCAGCCCGGCGGAGGTGGCCGCCCATCTCCGCGGCCAGGGCTATGACGCGGTCTGGAAGGACTGGGATCCGACCTACGACGGCCAGCGCCGCGAGGCGCTGACGCCATGAGCTTCACCTCCTCGGATCTCGCCCGCTACCAGCGCCATTTCGCGCTGGCCGGCTTCGGTCCGGCGGCGCAGGAGAAGCTGCGCCGCGGGACGGTGCTGGTGATCGGGGCGGGCGGCCTGGGCTGCCCGGCGCTCCTCTACCTTGCGGCCGCCGGGGTGGGGCGGATCCTGGTGATCGATTCCGACCGGGTCGAGGCCTCGAACCTCCAGCGCCAGGTGCTCTACGCCGAGGCCGAGATCGGCGAATTCAAGGCCGTGGCCGCCGCCCACCGGCTGGCGGCCTTCAACTCGGGCATTGTGATCGAGCCGCGGGTGGGGCGCTTCTCCCGGGCGAACGCCCTGACGCTGGTCGGGGCCGCCGACGTGGTGGTCGACGGTTCGGATAACTTCGCGACGCGGTACCTGGCCAACGACGCCTGCGTCCTGGCGGACAAGCCGCTGGTGTACGGGGCCGTCCAGGGCTTCTCGGGCCAGCTCAGCGTGTTCAACTGGAAGGGCGGCCCGACCTACCGGTGCCTCTTCGCCGAGCCGCCCCCGGCGGGCTCCGTGCCCAACTGCGCCGAGGCGGGCGTCCTCGGCGTCCTGCCCGGCCTGATCGGAACAGCCCAGGCCTGCGAGGCGATCAAGCTGCTCACCGGCATCGGCGAGCCCCTCAGCGGCCGGCTCCTGCTCTGGGACGCCCTCTCGATGACGACGCAGACGGTCGCACTGGCGGCGGACCCGCGCAGCCGGGAGATCACCGAGCTGCCGCCGGAGGGCTACGGCGAGACCTGCGCCGTCCCCTCGGCGGGCATCGCCGAGATCGACGCCGGCGGCCTGCGCGCCGCGCAGGCCGCCAAGCCCGCCCTCCAGCTGATCGACGTCCGGGAGGGATGGGAGCGCCGGATGGCCTCGATCGAGCCATCGGTCCACATTCCCCTCGGCCTCCTGGAGCGCGGGGAGGCGGACGAGGCCCTGGCCGGGCTCGATCCCGCCGCGGTGACCGTCGTCTACTGCGCCGTCGGGGTGCGCAGCCTGCGCGCCGCCGAGATCCTGCGGGACCGCTACGGCTTCAAGCGGCCGATGAACCTCCGCGACGGCATCAGCCGCTGGCATGAATAGGCGCCGCCTCCCGGCCTGCATCCTCACGATCGCGGGCTCGGACAGCGGGGCGGGGGCGGGCCTCCAGGCCGACGCGCGGACGATCCACGCCCTGGGCGGCTTCGCCGCCACGGTGGTGACCGCGGTCACCGCCCAGAACACCCGCGGCGTCGCGGCCTGGCAGGCGGTGCCGCCGGGGCTGATCCGGGCCCAGCTGCGCGCGGTGCTGCAGGATCTTCCCATCGCCGCAATCAAGACCGGGCTGCTGCCGGGCCCGGCCGCGATCCGGATCATCGCGGCGGAGCTGAAGCGCCGGCCCGGGATTGCCCTGGTCGTCGATCCGGTGATCGGATCGACCAGCGGGACGCGGTTTCTTTCGCCGGGCGGGGTGCGGGCGCTCGAGCGCTGGCTCTTTCCCCTGGCGAGCCTGGTCACCCCGAACTGGCCGGAAGCGGCGGCCCTGTCGGGCATGCCGGTGCGCTCGGAGGGGGAGGCCCGGGACGCCGCGCGCGAGCTGGCCGCCCGCCACGGCTGCGCCTTCCTGGTCAAGGGGGGCCACGGCCGGGGCCGGATGAGCCGCGACATTCTGGCGGCTGGCCGGAAAACCCGGATTTTTTCCGGGCGCCGCGTGGCCACCCGCAACACCCACGGCACCGGCTGCGTCCTCTCCGCCTCCATCGCCGCGGGATTGGGGTCCGGCCGGTCCCTGGAGGCCGCGGTCGCGGGCGCCCGCCGGTTCCTGGCCGACGGGCTGGGCCGGGGGCGCCGCGAGGATTGGGGCGGCGCGGGGCCCGCGTTTTCGGGACGCGCCTAGTCCCGGCGCTCAGCGCAGGGCGTGGAAGAACCGCCCGAAGCGGGGGCGGCCGAATTCCCGCAGGTCGAAGGAGGCGGCGATGCCGACCGCGCGGCCGACGATCCGCTCGCGCGAGACGCAGCCGAAGAAGCGCGAGTCGTGGCTGTCGTCGCGGTTGTCGCCCATCATGAAATAGCTCCCCGCCGGCACCTTGACCGGCCCGAAATCCCGCAGCGCCGGACGCTGCGGCAGCACCATCATCACATGGGGCCTGCCCGGCAGGTCCTCCTGCGCGAACGCCCCCTGGCGGTAGCCCCGCTCGTCGGAGGTCAGGGCCGGCCCGGGCCAGCGCTCGTAGCCGACGGGGACCCCGTTGATCGTCAGCGCGTCGCCGCGGAGCAGGATGGTGTCGCCCGGCAGGCCGATCACCCGCTTGACCAGCCGGATGTTCTGGTCGGGCGAGAAGAAGATCACGACGTCCCCGCGCTTGGGGTTGCCCCACTGCGCAAGGTGCCAGGTGGTGAAGGGCACCTTCAGGTCGTAGGCGAGCTTGTTGATCACCACGAACTCGAGCGGCACGATGGTCGGCTCCATCGAGCCGGTGGGCACCCATTCCCAGTCCGCCACCGCCGACTTGAGCGGCAGGACGACGGCCGCGGCGAGCGCCAGCGGCCGCAGCCATTCGCGCCAGAGGGCCGAGAGCCGCGGCGGGAGGCGCATGGGCATCAGCTCAGCTTCACCCCGCGCGTCTGGGCGGAGCGGAGGAGGGCGTCGGCCATGTCCGAGGGCGTGGCGGCCACCTCGATGCCGCACTCCTTGAAGACGGCGATCTTGGCGGCGGCGGTGTCCTCGGCCCCGCCGACGATGGCGCCGGCGTGGCCCATGCGCCGCCCCGCCGGCGCGGTGGCGCCGGCGATGAAGCCGGCGACCGGCTTCTGGCAGTTGGCCTTGATCCAGCGGGCGGCCTCGACCTCGGCGGTCCCGCCGATCTCGCCGATGAGAATGATGCCGTGGGTGTCCGGGTCGGCGTTGAACATCCTGATGACGTCGAGGTGGGAGGTGCCGTTGACCGGGTCGCCGCCGATGCCGACGCAGGTGCTCTGGCCGATCGCCTTCACCGTGAGCTGGTAGACCGCCTCGTAGGTCAGGGTGCCGGAGCGGGAGACCACGCCGACATGGCCCCGCCGGTGGATGTAGCCCGGGGCGATGCCGATGCGGCAGCCGCCGGAGGACTGCGGGCCGGTGCCCGGGGTGACCACCCCGGGGCAGTTCGGCCCGATCAGCCGCGTGCGGCTCCCCTGCATGGCCCGCTTGACCCGGATCATGTCGCGCACCGGGATGCCCTCGGTGATGGCGACGACCAGGTCGAGGCCGGCGTCCACCCCCTCGAGGATGGCGTCGCCGGCGAAGGGCGGGGGCACGAAGACGGCCGAGACCGTCGCGCCGGTGGCGCGGGCGGCGTCGGCGACGGAATTGAAGATCGGGACGCGGTGCGCGCCGTGCTCGAAGACCTGGCCGCCCTTGCCGGGGGTGACGCCGGCGACGACCTTCGTGCCGTAGTCGAGCGAGAGCTTGGCGTGCCGGCCGCCGAAGTCGCCGGTGATGCCCTGGACCAGGATTTTCGTGTCGGGTTGGACGAGGATGGCCATGGAAGGGGTTAGGCTACCAGCTTGACGATCTTCTGGGCCGCGTCGGCCATGGCGTCGCCGCTGACGATGGGAAGCCCGGAGTCGGCCAGGGTCTTCTTCCCCGCCGCCACGTTGTTGCCCTCGAGGCGGACCACCAGGGGAAGCTTGAGGCCGACCTCCTTGACCGCCTCGACGATGCCGGCCGCGATCACGTTGCAGTCCATGATCCCGCCGAAGATGTTGACGAAGATCCCCTTCACGTGGGGGTCGCCGAGGATGATCTTGAAGGCCGCCACCACCTGGCCCTTGGAGGCGCCCCCGCCGACGTCGAGGAAGTTGGCCGGGCTGCCGCCGTAGTGCTTGATGATGTCCATCGTGCTCATCGCCAGGCCGGCGCCGTTGACCAGGCAGGCGATGTTGCCGTCGAGGGCGATGTAGCTGAGGGCGTGCTGGGAGGCCTCGATCTCCTTCGGGTCCTCCTCGTTCAGGTCGCGGAGGGCGACGAGCTCGGGATGGCGGAAAAGCGCGTTGTCGTCGAACGAGACCTTGGCGTCGAGCGCGAGGACCTCGCCCGTGGGCGTGGTGATGAGCGGGTTGACCTCGATCATCGCGGCGTCGGTCTCCCAGTAGCAGGTGTAGAGCTGGCGGATGAGCTTCGCGGCGTTCTTCGCCTCGGCGCCGGTGAAGCCGAGCTTGGCGATGACCTCGCGCACCTGGAAATCCGCGAGCCCGTAGGCGGGATCGACGACGATCTTGTGGATCTTCTCCGGGGTGTCGTGGGCGACCTTCTCGATCTCGACGCCGCCTTCGGTCGAGGCGACGATCACGGGCCGCGAGGAGGCGCGGTCGAGGAGGATGGCGAGGTAGTACTCCTTCTTGATGTCGCTCGCGACGGTGAAGTACACCGTCTGCACCTTGCGGCCGGCGGGGCCGGTCTGGACCGTGACGAGCGTGTTGCCGAGCATCTTCCCCGCGGTCTCGCGGGCGTCGGCCTTGGTCTTGCAGAACTTCACGCCGCCCTTGAAACCGTCGGTGAACGTGCCCTTGCCGCGGCCGCCGGCGTGGATCTGCGACTTCACCATGGTGGGGCCCTCGGGCAGCTGGGCGAGCGCGGTGACGAACTCCTCCGGGGACCGGGCCGGCGCGCCCTTCGGGACCGGAACGCCGAATTTCTCAAAGAGCGCCTTCGCCTGGTACTCGTGGATGTTCATGGGGAGGCTAGGTCTGTCAGAAAGCCCTCCGGAGAGGCACGAAAAAAACGCGCCGCCGGCCGGAATTATCAGACTTTGTAAGGCGGAGCGCGGCGGGGATTGCGTTTCCCTTATGCCCGGGCAGGATGCCGGCCCATGGACTCGCACGAGGTGATGAAGGAAGTCTTGAAGCGGACGAGCGCAAAGCAGATCGCCGCGGAGATGGGCCTGTCGCTTTCCCTGATCTACAAATGGGCCGAGCCGCCGGGCGACGACAGCGGCAGCGGGGCGAGCAGCCCGCTCGACCGCGTGGGCCAGCTGATCCGCATCACCAAGGACGCCCGCGTCGCGCAGTGGGTCAGCGAACAGGCCGGCGGGTTCCATATCCGCAATCCCCAGAACCTGCCGCCGGACCAGGCGCTGATTCCGATCACCAACGACATCGTCCATGAATTCGCGGACATGCTCGCGACCATCGCGACGTCCTCGGCGGACAACGTCATCACCCGCGACGAGGCGAAGACGATCCGCGCGCGCTGGGAGGAACTGAAGAGCGTGACGGAAGGCTTCGTGAAGGCGGCGGAGGGCGGAACCTTCGGTCCGCCGAAGGGCGAGGCCAAGAAGGCCTGAGGAACTTGGTGGAGCGGCGGAGACACACCCCGCCCGCTGGGCATCCCTCTTTTTAGAGGGGAGTCCGTACTCCTGAGCTCCCCTCTCGAAAGGGGTGCCCGACGGGCGGGGTGTGTTGAGCCGCTGCTGACTCCACGCCCAGCGGAAGCCGCACGCGCCAGATGCCGAAGGTCTCGTCGGCGAATCCCTTGATCTTCGTGTGCTCCTGCTGGGCCGAGGCGCCGTGCGCGGGGTCGGCCAGCCAGGCGGCGACCTCGGGGTCGCGGTGCACCGCGCCGGAGAGGACGACATCGGTGCCCGTGCAGAAGCCGCAGAGGCGGGCGCCGAAGTTCACCGTGGTGCCGAAATAGTCGAGGCGCTCGTTCTGGTTGATCACGAGGCAGGGGCCGAGGTGCAGCCCGGCCTTGAGCGCGAGGGGCTTCACGGTGGACGCGGGCACGTTGACCCCGGCCGGCAGCGCATGGTCCTGCGGGCGGGCGAGCCAGCGCTGGGCTTGGTCCACGGCGCGCAGCGCCGCGACCGGCTGCGGGAAGACGGCCATGATGGCGTCGCCCATCGTCTTCACGATCGAGCCGCCCTCGGCGGCGACGGCGGCCTTGAGGATCTCGAAGTGCGTGAGGACCCGCCCGAACGCCGGGGCGTCGCCGATTTCCTGGTAAAGCTGGGTGGAGTTCTTCAGGTCGGTGAAGACGATGGTCATGGAGCCGACCGAGATCTGCTCGCCGGGCCGGAGCACTTCGCGCGAGAAGAGGTCGCGGAAAAGCTGCAGCGACGTCACCTCGGCCGCGGTCGTGGCCTGGTCGCTCCAGGCGACGTGCTCGACGATGGCGAGACGGCCGGCGCCGGTGCTGTTGGCGAGCACAAGTTCTCCGGCGGAGGCGATCGCGGGCTCGGTCAGCAGGGAAGTGCCGAGGTCGATCTCCAGCGCCGTGGAGGCTCCTTCCGCGACCCGGAAGACATGCTGGCGCTCCAGGCCGGGCGCGCGCACGCGGTAGCGCCCGGGACGCAAGGCGAGCGGCAGCGCGCGCCGTCCGTCGGCGGGAACGGACTGCTGGGCGACGATGTGCGGGGTCACCTGCGGCCCGCCGACGCAATAGTCGGCGCGGACCACCCGCCGGATCGCCGCGTTCGGCGTGAACGTGAGCTCGACCGACTGGTCGAAGTTGGCGGTGAAATCGACGTCGCACGAATCGCAGTGCGCCTGCGGCGAAACGCCGGCGAGCGAGCGGTTCGTGACCTTCGCGCCCCGGCAGTGCGGGCACACGAGATCCCAGCTGAAATCCAGCAGGCCGGCGCGCGTCGCGTGGAGGAAGAGCTGCAGGGTCTCGCGCCGGTCGGCGCGCCACTGGTCCGCGAGCGCGTAAGGCCGCATGCGTGCGGCGGCGAGGTCGTCGGACGAGGCGATGAATCCCGCCAGGCGCTCCACCAGCGGCGCCGCCTGGCCGGCCTGCTCGACCAGCGAGCGGCGGATCGTGGCGAGGCGCTCCGGGCCGCCGGCGGCGAACGCGGCCTTCTGTGCCAGCTGGGACGCGCGCAGGCCCTGCCGCGCGAACTCGTCGTAGCGCCGGAACACGCGCTCCGTGACCGCGCGCGCCTGGCGGCCGATCACGAGCGGGAGCGCAAACCGCCCGAGGATTCCCCCCGGCGTGAGCCGCATCTCGTAGGTGAGCCTCGTGCCGCCGCCGGCGCGGGGCTCCAGCTCGCAGCTCATGATCATCTTTGCCACCGGGCCGCGATGATAGAGCCGCTCGACGGCATAGCGGCGGGGCTCGAGCCATTCGAACGCGAGTTCGTCCCACTCGACGACGATGCCGCCCGCGATCGCGCGCAGGCGCCGGGCGTTCGTCACCGTCGCGGCGACCGCCGCGGTTTCAGGCGGCACGATGGCCACCGGCGGATAACCGCAGTCGCGGTTGAACCGGTCGGTGTTCGAAACCAGCGGCCAGAGGGCCTCGGGCGGGGCCTCGAGGTCCCACGTCCAGCGGAAATGCTGCTCGGCGTGGGGCATCGGTCAGTGGCCGGAGGACGGAAGCCGGAGGCCGGACGCCGGAGGACAGAGGGCGGAGTACGGGAGACGACTCGAAGAGAGAGCCGGCTGGAGCGTGGCTCTGTCTCCCGATGCCTGGTGCGTCACCCGCCTTTGGGAGGAAATTCCGAAAGATGGAGGAAAGCGGGAGGGCATCACACGTTGTTACGTGTTCACTTCCCCAAAAGATGCTTCGTCAGGAAGGCGGTTTGCAGGGAGGCGAGTTCCTTGAGGCCTTTCTGGGCCAGGACCAGCAGGCTCTGCAGCTGCTCATGGGAGAAGGTCGATTCCTCGCCCGAGCCCTGGACCTCGACGAAGCGTCCCTGGCCGGTCATCACGATGTTGAAGTCGACCTCGGCGTCCTTGTCCTCGACGTAGGCGAGGTCGAGCAGCTCGCGACCCCCGAACACCCCGACGCTGACGGCGGCGACGGAATCGCCGATCGGGTTCTCGGCGAGTTTCTTCTGGTCGAGCAGCTTCTGGACGGCGAGGCGGGTGGCGAGGTAGGCGCCGGTGATCGCGGCGGTGCGCGTGCCGCCGTCCGCCTGGAGGACGTCGCAGTCGATCCAGAGCGTGTTGTCCCCGAGCTTCTGCAGGTCGACGACCGCGCGGAGCGAGCGCCCGATCAGGCGCTGGATCTCGACGGTGCGGCCCTCGATCTTGCCCTTCGAGATGTCGCGGGGTTTCCGCTCGAGGGTGGAGTAGGGCAGCATCGAGTACTCGGCGGTGAGCCAGCCGCCTTTCACGCCCTGCTGGCGCATCCAGGCCGGGACCTTCGGCTCGATGGTCGCGGCGCAGATGACGCGCGTCACGCCGAACGAGACGAGCACGGAGCCGGTCGCATAGGGCGCGATGTTGGCCTCGAAGGCGATCGGGCGGAGCTGGTCGGCCTTGCGGCCGTCGGCGCGGGAAGCGGAAGACATCGCGCCACCCTAGCGGGTGGCGCGCAACGTTCAACGTTCAACGTTCAACTTCGAACGTTCAACGTTTCGGAGGTTCGAGATTCGACGGAGCCGAAGCGGAGGAGCGGGCGGCCCCTCCATCGTCGATGGTCGACGAGTTGCTGAGCGCGGATTTCCGGCTCTGGACGTTCAACGTTGAACGTTGGACGCTGAACGTTGCCACCGCCGCGGTGGTCAGGCTTCCGGCGCGCGTTCCTCGCGCTCCACCGGCTTGATCGCCGCGGTCTGGAGCTGCGCCTGCTGGTGCATGAACGAGATCAGGCGCTCGTTGAAATCGCGGGCCGGGTCGTGGCCCATCTTCTTCAGGGCCTGGGTGAGGGCGGCGACCTCGACGAGGCGCGCGATGTCGCGGCCGGGCCGGACGTAGATCTCGATGTGGGGGATCTTCATCCCAAGGATCTCGTAGAAGCTCTCCTCGAGGCCGGTGCGCTCCTCGACGGCGTCGGGGGTCCATTCGCGCAGCGAGATGACCATGTCGATGCGCTTCTCGAGCCGGAGGGACTTCACGCCGAACATCTCGGCGATGTTCACGATGCCGATCCCGCGGCACTCCATGTAGCCGCGGTTGAGGGGCCGGCTGGAGGCCATGAGCTCCCGCTCGTCGAGCAGCTTGATCAGCGTGAGGTCGTCCGCGACGAGGGAGTGCCCCCGCTCGATGAGCGCGAGGGCGCACTCGCTCTTGCCGACGCCGGAGTCGCCGCGGAGCATCACGCCGACGCCCTTGATGTCGAGGGTGGTGGCGTGTTCGGTGGAGCGCGGGGCGAACTCGTTGTCGATGCAGAGCGTGGCGAGATTCACGAAGTTCATCGTGATCATCGGCGTGCGGAAGACCGGGAGGTTCATCTCCTGCGCGACGGCCAGCATCGGGTGCGTGGCGTTGAAGTTCCGGGTGAGGATGAGGCAGGGGATGCCCCGCCGGACCATCTGGGCGAAGATCTTGATCTGCGCGCGCTGCGACAGCGTCTTGAGGTAGGTCATCTCGGCGGCGCCGAGCACCTGGACGCGCTTGTTCGCGAAATACTTGAAGAACCCCGTGAGCGCGAGCGCCGGGCGATTGATCGTGCCCTCGCGGATCAGCCGGTGCAGGCCCGCCTCGCCCGTCACCAGCTCCAGCATGAGCTTCGTGCGGTAGGTCTCGAAGAAGTGCGCGACGGTGATGCCGTGGATGGCCTTTTGCATGGGAGAGGAACTGAAGTAGTGAGTAGCGGGTAGCGGGTAGCGAGTAGAGCAGGAAATTTTGGCCAGATGATGGTGCTTTGCACGACGGGTGCTCCCGGCGTTTTCGCCCGCCTGCGCCGACCTGCTCGCTACTCACTACCCGCAACTACAGATTGAAATTCTCACCGAGGTAGAACTTCCGCGCCTGCTCGTCGTGGATCAGGAACTCGCCGCTGCCCTCCGTCAGCACCTTGCCTTGGTGGATCAGGTAGGCGCGGTCGACGATCCGGAGCGTTTCGCGCACATTGTGGTCGGTGACGACCACGCCGATGCCGCGGGCCTTGAGCTGGAGGATGATCTTCTGCACCTCGGCGACGGAGATCGGGTCGATCGCGGCGAAGGGCTCGTCCATGAGGAGGAACTTCGGCTGCGTCACGAGGGCGCGCGCGATCTCGAGCCGGCGCCGCTCGCCGCCGGAAAGGGTGAAGGCCTTCTGCTTCGCGACATGGCCGAGGCTGAGCTCATCCAGATGGCGCCGCACGCGGTCGGCCCGCTCGCGCCGCGGGACGCCGATGGTCTCGACGATCGCGAGGATGTTTTCCTCGACGGTGAGCTTGCGGAACACGGAGGCCTCCTGCGGGAGGTATCCGATGCCGTGGCGCGCGCGCTCGTGCATGCGGAGGCGGGTGAGATCGTGGCCATCGAGGCGGACGCGGCCCGCGGAGGGCGGGACCAGGCCGACGATCATGTAGAACGTGGTGGTCTTGCCGGCGCCGTTGGGGCCGAGCAGGCCGACCACCTCGCCGGCGGCGAAGCGGACATTGACGCCGTTGACGACCGTGCGCGCCCCGTAGGTCTTGACGAGCCCCTCGGTGCGAATCTCCGACGACGGAGCCGCGGACGGCGAAGCGTTGGGGACGCCGGGAGCGCTCATGGTTCCGATGGAGCTCATTTCTTCGTCGCGTCCGGCGCCGCTTCGCCGGCCGAAGACGACTTGGACTTGTCGAAGCCGAGATCCTTGATCGAGGGGCCGGTGAAGCGCGGCTTCTCGGTGATCACCCGGCGCTCGCCCCGGAGCATCGTGATCTTCTCGGCGGCCTGGGCCCAGCCCTCGCCGTGGTCGATCACCACCGGATCCTCGGTGAGGACGATCTTGTCCTCGCGCGGCAGCAGTTCGGCCCGCCCGGAGGTCGCCTCGCGCTCGCCCTGGACGATGTGCACGTGGCCGGTGGCGAGGAGGTATTTGAATTTCTCCAGCGTCGGCATGGTGGCGGTCTTGTCGCCAATGCCCTCGGCGATGATCTCCATCCGGTCGCAGGTGATGCGCAGGTTCGTGCCGGTGAGGGTGACGTTGCCCGTGAAGATCGCCCGGGTCTCACTGTTGACCGTCCACATCTCCCCGTGGTCGCACTGCAGCTCGGTGGACTGGGCCGGGGCGTCGGCCGCGAGGGCGAAGGGCGCCGCGGGAAGGACGAGGCCCAGCGCGAGGAGGCGGAGGAATTTCATTTCAGGATGTCCTTCAGTTCGGCGTGGAAGACTACCCGCACGTTTCCGTCGAGGGAAATTCTTTTTTCCCCGTGGTTGTAGACCCAGCGCGTGCCCGACGCCTCGAAATCGTCGCGGATGAAGCGCACCGACTTCTCCCCGCGCGCGACGTTCTCGTTGCGGAGGAAGGTGGCCTCCGGGCTGAGGAGGATCGTCTCGATGCGCTCGGTGGCGTCGCCGGTGAAGACACTCAGGTTCAATCCGGTCGTGTCCACCCGGTCCTGGCTGATGAACCGCATTTCCGAGGCCCGCACCAGGAGCGAACGGTAGCCCTCTTTCGTGAAGACGGGGAGCGTCGACTGGTTCACCGCGCCGAGGGTGCCGGTCGCCGTCGGCGCGGCCGGAGTGGCGGCGAACAACGCCCAGGGAATCAGGCCGAGGGCGAGCTTCATGGCGCGTGGGCCGCCCGGGCGGCCAGGAGGAGTTCGCACACTTCGCGGACGGCGCCGTGGCCGGCCGCGCGCGTCGTCACGTGGCCGGCGGCGGCGAGCGCGGCCGGCATGGCGGAGGGGACGCTCACGCCGACGCCGGCCCAGCCGATCGCCGGGGCGTCGATGTCGTCGTCGCCGAGGTAGGCGCATTGCGCGGCGGACAGCTTGAGCTCCCCGGCGAGAGCCTGCAGGGCGGCGAGCTTGTCGGTGCGGCCCTGGATAAGGTGCGGGATGCCCAGCTCCTTCGCCCGGGCGGTGGTGGCGCCGGAGGCGCGGCCGCTGATCCACGCGACCGCGATGCCGGCCTGCAGCACCCGCTTCAGGCCGAGCCCGTCGAGGATGGAAAAGGACTTGGACTCGGAGCCATCCGACGAGATCCGCACCGTCCCGTCGGTCAGGATGCCGTCGACGTCCATCGCCAAGAGCCGGATGGCGGCCCAGCGCGCAGGCGGTATGGAGAGTTTGGCAGTCATGACAGGAATCTTAACGCAGAGAACACGGAGAGCGCGGAGAAGAGAATGATTTTAACTCAGTGTTCTCTGTGTCCTCTGTGTTAAATGACCTAGCCCATCCAGGAGCTGATCCGATCGATGATCTTTTCCTTGGTCGGACGGAAGGCCAGCTCGAGCTCCGGGGCGAAGGGCACGGGCAGGTCGAGCGCGCCGATGCGCAGCGGGGGGGCCTTGAGGGCGGTGAAATGCTCCTCCACCAGGCGTGCGACGAGCTCCGCGCCGAAGCCGTGCGTGCGGCGGCCTTCATGCAGCACGACGAGCCGGCCGGTGCGGGCGAGCGAGGCCTTGATCGCGTCGAGCCGGAGCGGGGCGAGGGCGCGCAGGTCGAAGAGCTCGAAGGCGGTCTCGTACTCGGCGGCGAAATAGTCGCACACCTCGGCCGCGAGCGGGACCATCTCGCCGTAGGTGACGAACGTGGCGAAATCGCCGGTGCGGACGGACCGCGGATTCCAGATGTCGCGATAGTTCGGATCCCACGCGACCGGATGCTTGCCGCGGCGGTAGAGGCCCTTGTGCTCGAAGAGCAGCACGGGATTGTCGTCCTCGTAGGCGGCGAGCAGCGCGTTGAAGGCGTCCTGCGGCGTGCTGGGGTAGAGCGCCTTCAACCCGGGCATCGCGAGGAGGAACGACTCCAGCTCCTGCGAGTGAAACGAGCCGAAGGTCAGCCCGCCGCCGCCGGGCAGGCGCAGCACGAGCGGGCACTTGGCGCCCGAGCGGAAGCGCATGGTCGCGGCGTTGAGCACGATCTGCGTGGTGGCCTCGGTGACGAAATCCGCGAACTGGAACTCCTCGATCGGGCGATGGCCGTTGAGCGCGAGGCCGATCGCGTAGCCAGTGCAGCCGCTCTCCGCCAGGGGCGTGTTCATCACCCGCGGGCGGCCGAAGTCCTTCAGCAGGCCCTCGGTCACCTTGAACGCGCCGCCATAGGTGCCGATGTCCTGCCCGAGCACGAGCGATTCCGGACGCTCCTCGAGGATCTTGCGCAGGGCGCGGTTGAGCGCCTGCGCCGCATTCAGGTTTTCCGCCGCGGCGGGCTCGGGCTTCCAGGCCGGCGCGGTCGCGGGCAGCGGCGCGAAAAGATCGGCTTCCATCCCGGCGGGATCCGGCCGCGGGGTGGCGAGGCAGAGCTTGATGCATTCCTCGAGAAAGGCGTCCAGTTCCGCCTCGAGCGCCTGGATCCGCTTCTCGCCGGCGAGGGCGGCGACGTGGGCGCGAAACTTGGGCAGCGCGTCTCGCGCGAAGAAGCCGTCGCTCTCGCCGGGCAGCAGGTAGTCGCAGGTGTCGTAGGCGGCGTGCCCGCGCAGGCGCAGGGTGTGCGCCTCGATCAGCACGGGCCGGGAGGTTTTCCGCACCTTGTCGATGGTGGCGGCGAGCGTGCGGCTCCAGGCCGGGACGTCGGTGGCGTCCGCCGCGAAGCCCTCCATCTGGTAGCCGGCGGCGCGGCGCCAGAGCTCGGTGCCGGCCGCATACTGCTCCTTCACCGGGGTGGAATAGGCGTAGGCGTTGTTCTCGACGACGAAGACGATCGGCAGCGAGAGCAGCGACGCGAGGTTCATCGCCTCATGAACGTCCCCCGTGCTCGAGCTCCCGTCGCCGAAGAAGGCGAAGCCGACCGCGGGACGCCCGAACCGCCGCTGGGAATCCGTCGCGCCCGCGACGTTGGAGACCATGGCGCCGAGGTGGCTGATCATCGGCAGCGACCGGTGCGACGGGTCGCCATGGTGGATGTTGCCTTCGCGCGCCCGCGTGGGGCTGGCGGCATTGGCGAAATACTGGTTGAGGTGGTCGCAGAGGTGCCCGCTCCAGACCAGATGGCCGCCGAAGCCCCGGTGGGTGAAGGAAATCACGTCGATCGCCTTGTCGGCCAGCAGCGCGAGCGGGACGATGAGGCCCTCGTTGCCCTGTCCGCCGGTGACGGTGCCGCGGAT
This sequence comes from Opitutaceae bacterium, assembly GCA_035546595.1. Classification (GTDB taxonomy): domain Bacteria; phylum Verrucomicrobiota; class Verrucomicrobiia; order Opitutales; family Opitutaceae; genus Palsa-1447. Next base: position 5,413 of record DASZWO010000008.1, on the reverse strand, counting down.
CAGCCCCTGGCGGAAGAGATCGAGGATGCGGTTGTCCGCCGTGCGCGCGAGGTGCATCCAGGCGAAAATCCGCAGCAGCGCCTCGGGGGAATTCTTCTCCAGTTCCGCGCCCTGCAGGGCGCGTTCGGCCAGGATGCCGGGAGGTTTGGGAAATGCCATGGACAAGGCCCGAAGCTGAGCAGCCGGCCGGGAGTGGGCAAGCGAGAGATTTATTGTGCCGGTGGACGCGGCGGGCGGCTGTTCAAACCGGTTTCACGCGAAGCCACGAAGAACACGAAGGCCTGGCCCGAGCTTCGTGAGCTTCGTGGCTTCGTGTGAAATATTCAGTTTCGGCCTACGATCGAGCTTTTGGCGTTGACGCCATCCTATTAAAACTACTTAGTAGTACTAATGACGGACATTCTCCTCGGCGAATTCGAGCAGATCGTGCTCCTGGCGATCCTCCGCCTCGGCGAGAACGCCTATGGCGTGACGATCCGGGAGGAGATCCAGGAGAAGACCGGCCGCGATCCGTCGCCCGGCGCGCTCTACACGACGCTGGCCCGCATGGAGGAGAAGGGCCTGGTCAGGTCGCGGCTGGGCGAGCCGACCGCTGACCGCGGCGGACGGGCCAAGCGCTTCGTGAAGCTCACCGCCAAGGGAACCGACGCGCTCGTCGCCGCCCAGCGCGCCTATCAAAATCTGCTCCGGGGAATTTCCCTTCCCGGCCTGGCCCATGGATAAGGGAAAAATTGCCGAGTGGTTCATTTCGCTGGTGATGGAACGGGAGCAGGCTGCGGCCATCGTCGGCGATTTGCTGGAGGCGGGCGCGTCGAAAAGCGTGGGCTGGTTTTGGTCGAATGTCCTTCGGACCTGGGCGATGAGTGTTTGGCGCGATGTCAGGTCTCATCCCGGTTTTGTGCTGGGACTCGCGATGCTTGGGATCCTCGTGAACGCTGCCGGATGTTTTGTCGCCTCGCTGGCGATGGCTTTGCTCGAGCGGACGATTTGGGCCGGACTTTCGGGGTGGGAAGCGTCGCTTTGGCTATTTGCCGAAAGGTTGCTGGTGGTATCGGTCGGAGCGTTTGCCGCCGGTCGGTGGATCGCCCGGTTTTCCTTGGGCAAGGAGGTAGCAGTGTGCCTGGCGATGGTTCTCGTGGCGCCACCAATTCTAAACGTCCTGGATGTATTGATGTGGGGTTTCCTGACGCTCGCGGGAGGCCCGGTAGCAGTGGCGCCGCTGACTTTCGTCTGGTGGAACAATGGCTGGATGCTCTTCTCGCTCGTGCCCTATTTGATGGGGGCAATGCTGGCGCGGAGGCGCCAAGGCACTGGCGTCACTGGATCCGGCCCCGGAGTGGCCTAGCGTTCGACCCGGACGGGCGCTTCGTCCGGGTGTTTGCCGTCCCCGAACCAAACGGCTGCGAGGGAGGTCCCTGGACTTGTTCAAACCCGTTTCACGCAAAGCCGCGAAGGACGCGAAGAAAGGCATTCCAGATCCCACTTCGCGTCCTTCGCGGCTTCGCGTGAGACCTGCTGATCTGAGTTTGATCAAATCTCGATCGTCTGGCCGGCGGCGAGAACGCGCGCGGGAAACCCGGCCTTCGTCGCTGCTGCGGCGAAGGCCTGGGGATCGACGCGGATGCGCGCGCTGGAGTTGTAGTGCATCGGCACGGTCAGGCGTGGGCGCAGGAGCCGGGCCGCCTCGACGGCGTCGTCCGGGCCCATCGTGTAGAAATCGCCGATGGGCAGCAGCGCGACGTCGAGTCCGCCGCGGCCGATCAACTGCATGTCGCCGAAGAGCGCGGTGTCGCCGGCGTGATAGACGGCGCGGTTTTCGGCGCGGATGACGTAGCCGGCGGCGACACCCATCGCCCGGGTTTCACCGTTGGGGAGTTCGAGGGCGGAACTGTGGACGGCGGGCGTCATCTGGATGCGGCCCCATGGCAGATTCACGCCGCCGCCGGGCATCAGGTCGATCGTCTCCGCGCCCTGGGCGGCAAAGTGGGCGGCGAGTTCGTAGGGCGCCACGATCGTGGCCCGGTGCAGGCGGGCGAGTTCCAGGGCGTCGGCGATGTGGTCGTCGTGCGCATGCGAGCAGAGTACGAACCGGCAGGGCACCCTGGCCGGATCGACCGAGCCGTGGGGATTTTCGCGCAGATACGGATCAAGCACGAGCCGAACGCCGGCGGTCTCGAGGAGGAAGCAGGAGTGGCCGAAGTAAGTGAGGTTCATTTCTCCTTTCGAAATCCCAAATCCCAAACGTCCAAACGCCAAAAAATCGGCAATCCCTGAAAATTGGTCGCTGGAATTTTTTGGCGTTTGAAGATTTGGCGTTTGGGATTTCCAGTCCGCGCGACTCCAGGACTTACCGCCCCAGCCAAGCTTTGGCCGCAGTCAGGTCGGCTTGAGTCAGTCCGTGGCCGGCCGCGAGCATCTGGGCAGTCACCTCGGCGCCTCCCGCGCCCAGCAAAGAGGCCAGACGTCCGGGATGATCCTCCGGCACGATCGGATCGCTGGCGCCGTTGAGCAGCAGGACGCGACGGCCCGCGAGCGAGCCGGCGGCTGCCGGGCGGTCGAGCACGACCATGGGGCGCAGCAGCAGACCGCCGCCGAGCGACTCGGGGCGCAGCAGCATCAGCGTGGCGGCGATGTTGGCGCCGTTGGAGAAGCCGACCGCCAGCAGGCGCGCGGGATCGAAACCGTACTGCCGGCCGGCGGCGGCGATGAAATCGGCGAGCTCGTGCGTCCGGCGCTCGACCTCGGCCGGATCGAAGACGCCCTCCGCCAGGCGGGCAAAGAAGCGGGCCGCGCCGCGTTCGCTGACCTGGCCGCGGGGACTCAGGACCGTGGCGCCGGGCGACAGCGCGCGGGCGAGCGGCAGCAGATCGCGTTCGGTGCCGCCGGTGCCGTGCAGCAGCAGCAGCGGCGGGGCGGAGGGATCAGCGCCCTCCTGGAAGACGTGCTGGTAACTCAACGCGGCCACGGCGTCACGCGGGCTCGGGTCCGTTCTTCGGGCCGGCGGCGTCGGCCGGGGCGGGGCTGCGGCTCCCCCGGGCCAGCGCGCGGGCGACGTACAGCACGATCAGCAGGTTGACGAGGAGGACGATGACCTTGAGCCAGCTGGGCTTGCGCGTGAGGGAAACGATCTCGAGCGGGATGTACATCGAGCCGCTCACCACCGCGAGCCACTCGGCCCACGTGCGCTCGCGCCACAGGCCGTAGCCCTCGCCGAAGCGGAAGGCGCTGTAGGCGAGGGCGCCCAGGGCGACCCACCACATGTCCTTGGCGTTGATGAGACTGGCTTCCTGGATGAACCGGCTCGTGTAGTGCGCGGCGGGGTCGAGCCGCAGCGCCTCGACCGTGGCCCGCGCCACGTCCTCGAGATCGCGCTGGGAAAGGATCGCCGCGCCGACCGCCAGCAGGAGCCCCATCAGGCCCTTGACGCCCTCGAGCACGGCGATGAGGCGCAATCCTTTGTTGGGGGCCATGGCGGTGGGGGAAAGGGATCCTTGCGGCGGACGCGATCGGGTTTCGGGACGCCGCAAGATACGGGCCGCTCAGACTCCGTCAATTTTCCTGATCCGGGCCAGGTGGCGGCCGCCCTCGAACTCGGTGGCGAGCCAGACCTGGACGATCTTCAGCGCTTCCGCCTCGGAGATGGTCCGCTGCCCGATCGAGAGGACGTTGCCGTCGTTGTGGGAGCGGTTCCAGACCGCCACCTGCTCGTTCCAGCAGAGCCCGCAGCGCACGCCGCGGACGCGGTTGGCGACGATCGCCTCGCCGTTGCCGGAGCCGCCGAGGACGATGCCGCGCTCGAAATCGCCGCGCGCCACCGCCTCCGCCACCGGGCGGATGAAATCCGGATAGTCGCAGCTCGCGTCGGAGTAGGTGCCGAAGTCGCGGACGGTGTGCCCGGCCGCCAGCAGCATGGCCTTGATGGCCTCCTTGTAGGCGAAGCCGGCGTGGTCGGAACCAATGGCAATGGTGAAGGTGCGGGACATGGCGATAAGGGAGTGAACCTCGGGGGAGGGTGAATGTCCATGCGGTGCCCGACCGCAGCAACCCAAATTACCGCATGAAAACCTCCCTATTTACCCTCCTGCTGGCCGCCCTCCTGGCCGCCGGCTGTTCGTCCTCGCCCAGCTCGCGGATCGACCGCAACCGGGCGGAGTTCGACCGCTGGCCGATCGAGGTGCAGCAGAAGGTCGCCGCCGGCCAGGTGGACGTCGGGTTCACGACCGACCAGGTGCGGATGGCGCTCGGCGACCCCGACCGCATCGCGACCCGCACCACCGCGGAGACCGAAACCGAGGCATGGATCTACCGCGACCGCGGACCGCGGATCGGCTTCGGCCTCGGCGTGGGCTCCTTCGGCGGCGGCACCGCGGTCGGCGTCGGCCTGCACTCCGGCGACTGGGCGCTGCGGCCGGACGAATCGAAGCGCGTGGTGTTCGACGGCGGGAAGGTTTCGGCGGTGGAAATGTCCGCTCGCGGCCGTTAGAGGCGTGAGGCCTGAGGTGTGGGGCGTGAGGTGGGCCGCTTCGGGTGAGGGGTTCGGGCTGTGGTCGGTCCCGAAAGAAGGGAGGGATCAACCGTCGGTACCAGCCGGTGGACCGGGTCGTTTCCGCCTTTCCAGGCTCGCTGGCTGCGGGCGGTTTGGCTTGAACGTTCGGCAAAGCAACGATGCCCGACAAAGACGCACCCATCCAGATCGTTGCCTACGATGCGCAGTGGGTTCGGCTTTTCCTCGAGGAGCGGGAGATTCTGCGTCGTGTGCTCAGCCCGTGGCTCACGGGTCCGATCGAACATATCGGCAGCACGGCGGTGCCAGGATTGTCCGCGAAACCCGTGATCAATATCATCGCCGCGGTGGGGACACTCGATGGATCAAGGGACGCCATTCCCGCCCTGCGCAGCGTGGATTATCTCCACGCGCCCTACCGCGAGGACGTCATGCACTGGTTCTGCAAGCCGCACCCGTCTTTCCGGACCCATCATTTGCATCTCATTCCCCACGGGAGCCCGCTGTGGACGGCGCGCATCGTCTTCCGGGATCGACTCCGCGAAAATCGCGATCTCGCCGCCGAATATGCGGAGCTCAAGCGAAGCCTGGCCGCCTCCTTCCCGCAGGACCGCGAGATATACGGACGGCAAAAGCGCATTTGTCGCCAGGGTGGTTGGGGAGAGCCGAAAGACGTCAGGCCGCTAGGAATCAATTTTCTCCTGGTTGTCATCGATCCTTCATCGCAAGAATTAACTTTTAGTGGCCTGACGTCCTTGAGCTCTTCCCCCGGGCGAGCCTGGTCCGGGCTTCCGGCGCCGCACGGCCTGGCCCGCCGCCGGAAGAGTCCGGGATGGAACCTTCCCGTGACGCCCGGAAAAACCAGCGCAAACCCTCCCTGATTTCGGGCCCGGGATTCCCTTGCCTCGC
>DASZWO010000007.1:0-49110 GCA_035546595.1 Opitutaceae bacterium | reverse complement strand
AGCGGGACGCCGTCTTCGATGGCGAAGACCGGATCGAGCGCGTTGGGCAGCACGACCACCCGGTCGGGCTTGAGGCGGCAGGAATGCAGCAGCACCCCGCGGGTGTACTCGCTGACGCAAAAGATCCCGGCGGCGCCGCGGAGCGCCACGCGCTCGGCGAAGGTGAACTTGCGCCAGACCTCGATGCCGTGGGCCACCAGATAGTAGCGCAGGCGCGGGTTCAAGAGGCGGGTCGCCCAGGCGACCGGAAGCTGCGCGACGTGGCCGCAGATCAGCCGGTCGCAGCCCCGGCTCAGCTTGATCGCCGCCTTGACGAAGCGCTGCTTGTTGCGGCTGCACACATACCAATTGTCGAGATTCTCATTGGTGTAGCGCCGGAGGTCGGCCGAGTCCAGGGCCGGGTCGTTCAGCGCCACCAGGCGGACGCCCTCGTGGAGCTCCGCCCCCCGGTCGCAGAGCGCCTTCAGGTAGAGCTGGAGGATGCGGGGGATGCCTCCGACCGAGGAGAAGATCTCGGGGACGAGGAACAGCGTGATCCGCTTGTAGGGCCCGGTGTGGCGGGGAGGAGTGGTCACGGTGGGCGCGGGGCGCGAAGCGGGGGCGGCGGCGCCCGCCGAAGCCGGGGGGATCCGGTCGGGGCCATGCCGGTTGACGAAGTTGATCAGGACCGCGAGGCTCCACAGCCGCGACCATTCCCGGGTGTCGTCATTCTGCAGGAACTCCTCCCACCGCGCCTGGACCGGCAGGCGCTGGAACAGCCCGCTGCGGTTGATGCTGCCGTCCGAGAAGGTCTCGTCGAGGAAGGGCTTGAGCTGCCGGCGCATCCACAGCGCGAAGGGGAGGGTGAAGCCGTGCTTGGGGCGGTGGCGGACGGCGGGGGGCAGCTCCACTCCCGCGGCGGCGGCGAGCGTGTCCTTGGGCTGGGCGGAATCGTACTTGTACGCGGCCGGCTGTCGCCAGAGCCATTCCACCAGGGGGCGGTCCACGAAGGGCACGCGCAGCTCCAGCGAGTGACGCATGCTCATGACGTCGCTGTCGCGCAGCAGCACGTCGGCCATGTAGGTGCGCAGCTCCCAGGCGCTGGCAATTTCGAGGGGGCCCGACTCGGCCAGGTCCGCCCGCAGCGCGCCCAGCTCCGGATGGAAGGGACTGTGTCCGGGGCTGGCGGCCAGCACCTCCGGCGCCAGCAGCGAGCGCCGGCCGGGCTCGGAAAAGACGCGCCGCTGCATCGAGGCCAGCTCATGGACGTCCCGGGCATGGTGGAGGAAGTCGGCGAGCTTGCGGCGGCGGGTGTCGCCGCGGCGCAGCCGCGCGATCACCGCATTTCTGGGTCCGGCGGGCATCGCCTGCCAGACGCCGAGCCAGCGGGCCAGGCGCGGAAGGTTGCGGAACGAGGGGTAGCCCCCGAAAAGCTCGTCGCCGCCCAGCCCGGAGAGGGCGACCTTCACCCCGCCCGCGTGGGCGGTCTCGCTGACGTAGAACGTGTTGATGCCGTCGCCGCTCGGCTGGTCGTACGCCGCCAGCAGCCGCTCCAGGTCGAGCGCCACCTCCTTGCCGGTCAGGACGCGGGCGTGGTGCTCGGCGCCGAGGAACCGAGCGGTGTCCGCCGCCCCGCTGGCCTCCGAGTAGGCCGGCTCCTCGAAGCCGATGGAGAAGGTGCGGAGCTTCGATCCGGAAATCTGCGTCATCAGGCCGGCGATGACGGCCGAGTCCAGCCCCCCGGAGAGAAACGCGCCGACCGGGACGTCCGCCAGCATATGGGCGCGGATCGTGTCCTGGAGCTTGCCCCGGAGCTTGAAAATGAACTCCTCCCGGGAGGAGCTGGGCTCGATGTCGCCGGGGATCGCACCGAAGCTCCAGGAGGAGTGGATGGCCAGCCGGCCCTTGCGCCAGATCGCGCATTCGCCGGGCCTCAGGGTGGCGACGCCGCGGTAGATGGTGCGGGGCGCCGGAACCGAGAACCAGGACAGGTAGTCGGCCACGGCCACCGGATCGATCTCGGCCGGAAACGCCCGCGCCGCCAGCAGCCCGTTGATCTCCGAGGCGAAGAGCAGCCGGGCGCCGTCCTGGCGGTAGTAGAGGGGTTTGATGCCGAAAGGATCCCGGGCGAGGCAGAGCTTCTGCTCGGAGGCGTCCCAGGCCGCGAAGGCGAACATTCCCCGCAGCCGCCCGAGGCAGGCCTCGCCCCAGCGGGCGTAGGCGGCGAGGAGGACTTCCGTGTCGCATTCGGTGCGGAAGTCCCAGAAGCCGGCCAGCTCCGTCCGGAGCTCGCGGAAGTTGTAGACGGCGCCGTTGAAGACCAGAGTGAAGCGGCCGTCCGGGCTGCGCATCGGCTGGTGCCCATGGGCGGGGTCGAAGATGGCCAGCCGGCGCATGCCCAGGGTGGCCTCGGCCTGGGATTCTATCCCGGCGTCATCCGGCCCGCGGTGGAGCATGGCCTGGCACATGGCCCCGACGGCGGAGGCCCGCGCCTCGGGGCTGGTGTTAGGATCGATGAAGCCGGCTATGCCGCACATCGGGACAGGCGAGTATTAGGAGGTTGAAACGGCTTCGCCCCGTCGCTTCCCGGCGCGCGGGACGACGAAGGCACAGGCCACGGAAAACGGTGGGGGTACAGACCGGCCGGGAACGGTGTTTCCGGCGCAAGTCACTCCAAAGCAAATCCCTGCGCGAAGCAACCCCGTTGGGACTACGCAGTTTCACGCACCGATCGACCGCCGGATTTCGGCGGCCTTTTCGGCGGAAAAAAGCTTCTCGATCAGCAGGAACCCGAAATCCGGCGCGGTGCCGGCGCCGCGGGAGGTGAGCAGCCGCCCGTCCGCCACCACCCGCTCGTCGGCGAGAATGGCGGGGAGCTCGTCTGCCACCGAAAAATGCGCAGTGTAGCGACGCCCGGCCAGGAGCCCGGCATCTTGGAGCACGGTCGGCGCCGCGCAGATGGCGGCGATCCACCCGCCCTCCGCCTGCTGCCGCCGGACCCGCTCGGCCACGCGGGGGTCGGACCTCAGTCCCCGGGTGCCCGGGCCGCCGGGCAGGACGAGGCAGTCGAAGGGACCGGTCACCGCCGAGAGCGGCGCGTCGGCGTGGACGGTGATTCCGCTCCGGCCGGTCACATGGATCCCCTCGGCCAGGGCGGCGGTCGTGACCTCGGCGCCGGCGCGCCGCAGCAGGTCGACCGGCGCCAGCGCCTCGACCTCTTCGAATCCCTCCGCCAGCAGAACCAGGACCGTGGGCATGAGAATACGGAAGGGAAAAATTCCGCGCTGGCCAGCGCGAAGGACCGGCCAAATAGTTTCCCGGTGAATCCGATCGAGAAGCTGCAGCAGCAGCTGAAGAAACTGCCCGGATTGGGCTACCGTTCGGCCGAGCGCATCGCGCTGCACCTGCTGGTCGAGCATCCCGAGAAGCTGCCGGAGCTGGTGGCGGCGCTGCAGGAGGCGGCGCGGGGCATCCGCCGCTGCAGCCGCTGCGGCAACCTGGCCGAGGGCGAGCTGTGCGCGATCTGCGCCGATCCGCGGCGCGACCAGCGCTCGGTCTGCGTGGTCGAGCATGTCCCCGACCTGGCCTCCCTCGAGCGCAGCGGCGCCTGGCGGGGCTCCTACCACGTGCTGCACGGCCGGCTCTCGCCGCTCCACCACGTGGGGCCGGGCGACCTCAACCTGGCCCGGCTCTTCGCCCGGATCGAGGCCGGCGAGGTCGACGAGCTGGTCCTCGCCCTGGCCAACGACGTCGAGGGCGAGGCCACCTGCCACTACGTGACCGAACACCTTCCGGCGGCGCATCCGGTCAGGGTCTCGCGCATCGCCTTCGGCCTGCCCAGCGGCGGCGGCGTGGTCTACGCCGACTCGACCACCCTCAAGAGCGCCCTCGACGGGCGCCGGCAGTATTCCTAGGATCATCGGCCCCTCCACCCCATGCGACGCCTCCTTCCGCTCCTCCTGCTCGCCTCCCTTGTCGTGCGGGCCGACCCGGCCCCCCGCAATTTCTCGCATCCCGACCGCATCCGCTACGACGGGCGCTGCCTGACCATCGACGGGCAGGACACCCTGATCTTCAGCGGTACCTTCCATTACTTCCGCTGCCCCAAGCCGCTCTGGCGCGAGCGCTTCCGGAAGATCAAGGAGGCCGGCTGCAACGCGGTCGAAACCTACGTGCCCTGGAACTGGCATGAGCGCAACATGCCCGCCTCGCTCGACGATTTCTCCCAGGTCGACCTGACGGACCTGAAGGAGTGGATCCACATGGCCCAGGACGAGTTCGGGTTGTATACGATCATCCGGCCCGGCCCCTACATTTGCGCGGAGTGGGACGGCGGAGGCTTCCCCCGCTGGCTCCTGACCAAGATGCCCGCGGCCGCCAAGGTCTCCTCCGATCTCGCCACCGACCCCCAGGCTGCCGCCGGGGCCGACGCCGCTCCCTCGAAGAACCCGGAACCGAAGCGCCCGGCCTGGCTGCGGAGCGACGATCCGGTCTTCCTGGCCTGGTCGGAGCACTGGTTCAAGGCGGTCTGCCCGGTGATCGCCGCCGCCCAGGTCACGAAACGTCCGCCGCACACCGGCGGGGTGATCCTCTTCCAGATCGAGAACGAGTACGACCTCTTCCATCCGCCCTCGCTCACCGAATCGGCCCGGATCGCCCACCTCAAGGCGCTCTACCGCGCCGCGGTGGACGGCGGCATCGAGGTCCCGATCTTCACCTGCTGGACCAAGCAGGTGCGCGGCAGCACCGATCCCGACCTGAGCCAGGTCTTCGACGCCTTCAATTCCTACCCGCGCTGGGGCATCGACGGCACCGCCAAGCGGATCCGCGACCTCCAGGCGGCCCAGCCCGACGCCCCGGTGATGATTTCTGAGCTCCAGGGCGGCTGGTTCTCGGGGGTCGGCGGCAAGCTGAGCGAGGATCAGCCCGGTCTCAGCGCCGAGCAGATCAACGCCCACACCCTGCTCGCCATCCAGACCGGGGCGACCCTGCTCAACTACTACGTCATCTTCGGCGGCACCAACTTTGGATACTGGCCGGGGCGCGGCAACACCGCCACCTACGACTACTTCGCCCCCATCCGGGAATGGGGCGCGGTGGGTCAGAAGTACCTGGCGGTGAAGGCAATCGGGCAGATGCTGCAGGAGCACGGCGCCGAGCTGGCCCGCTCGCACGAGATTCCCTGCCAGGCGGAGACGGGGAGCCCCGATGTCACGGTCGGCGCCCGGGCCGCCCGCAATGGCGACCTCTTCATCTTCTTCCGGAACCATTCGATCACCGAGGCCCGCAAGGGGGAAGCCACGGTCTGGCCCGGCGCCGCCGCGGCCACGGTGGTGATGACGGGGCGCGCCGACCTCCATGTGGCCTACGACCTCGGACCCTTCGGCATGAAGATCCTGCACCTGAAGGCGAACGACACCAGCGGGGCCCACGGGGAATGGCTGCCGAGGCCGGTCGAGGGACCGCGGCGGCCCGCGACGGTCCCGGCCGCGGTGCGGCCCGCCACGGCGCAGCTGATTCTGGGGGGCGATGCCACGGACTGGAAGGTCGTGCAGGCGGGAGAGCGCCTGCCCGAGCTGGGCGTGGACGACGCCCGCCCGGTCCTCTATGCGAGCACCGTCTCGCTCGACCAGGCCCCCTCCGACGGGGCCACGCTGGTCGTCCGCGGCTATCCGGGTGACAAGATGGTCTTCCGGGTCAACGGACGGGTCTATGCGGTCGAGCCGCCGCCCAAGCCCGGCAGCGGCTGGACGGCCGATGTGGGTGAGGCCCTGCACAGCGGGCACAATGCGGTGGATGTTCTCTACCAGCAGGAAGGGCAGTCCAACTTCGGGCCGACGATCCAGGACGAATCCGGGCTGCGCGAAGGGGAGCTCGACATCGGGGGGACCGTGGTCCCCATCGAAAAATGGAGCGTGGCGCGGCAGATCGACCTTCCCGGCCCCGAGGCCGGCTCCGCCACGGTCGCCCTCGACACCGTCCATCCGGTGGCGCGCAAAGGCGGCCTTGAGACCGTTCCCTCCGGTCCGGTCCGCTCGCTCGAGTCCTGGTACAAGGTCGAGTTCGAGCTTCCGGCGCAGGTCCCGGGCGTCTGGGTCCCCTGGCGCGCGCTGGTATCGGCCGCCGGCGACGGGGAGATCCTGCTCAACGGTCAATCGCTCGGCCGTTACTGGGAGGCCGGACCGCAGCGCGAGTACTTCCTGCCCGAATGCTGGCTGCATTTTGGCTCCGGCCAGAAGAACATCCTGACCTTCCGCCTGAACCCGGCCACCAAGGGGGTGGCGCTGCGCGCGGTCGAGATCTCGCCCTATCCGGATTCGGCGGAGGTGCGGTGATGCCACCCGGCTCCGAGGAGAACGAATAATGCCCGGAGGAGTCCCGGCGGCCGACCGGCTGTGGCGGTTCTGGCGCCGTCGGAAATGGCCTGGCTTTCACCGTGCCTGGCGCGCGTGCCGCGGCCCGGAGGGACGCCTCCATTGCGCGACCCGTTACGGGTCCGTCTTCGCCTTGGATCCCTATGGTTACATCGACCACATGGTCCTGACTTCCGGCTTCTACGAATCGGAAGTGATCGAGGCGTTGCGCGGCGAACTGCGGCCCGGCGCGGTCCTCTGGGACATCGGCGCCAACTTCGGCTTGGTGGCGGTCACCGCGGCCCGGCTCGAAGGCGCCGCCCAGGTGGTGGCCTTTGAGCCCAATCGCACCGAGTTCCGCCGCCTGGCCCGGCACGCCGCGATGAACCGGTGCCGGATCGGGCTGGCCAACTGCGCGCTCTCCGACGTGTCCGGCAAGATGGCGTTCCAGCCCGGGCCGGCGCAAAACTCGGGCATGGGGCGGCTGGGAAATGATCCCGATCCCAGATTCGGCTTTCAGGAGCAGGTCCCGGTCGCCACCGGCGACGGATTGATCCAGGACGGCCTCCAGCCCGCGCCGACCGTCGTCAAGATCGACGTCGAAGGCCACGAATTGCGCGCGCTTCAGGGGATGGCCCATGCGCTGGCCCATCCGCGATGCCGGCTGGTGGTTTTCGAGGACGCCCGCGACACCGCCTCGCCGGTGCAGGCGCTGCTGCGGGAGCTCGGCTTTGAGATCAGCCCGTTGGAGCGCCGCGAGGCGACGCATCATCCGCTGGAAAATCTAGCCGCTCGCAAGCGCTGATCCGACCGTCCAGGCACGAGTGGGGCGTCAGGTCGGGTCGGGACGGAGGCGCGTGTGAGGAGGGCCCTGATGGGCGACCAGGAGACGGGGGAGAAGAGGGAGCGCTCTATCCCAAGCCGCCGGAGGTGCCCTGCGATGGACCGTCGGGCGGCATGGGGGCTATACTAGGTGGCGTTTTTTGCCGACGGGACGCCGTCTCTTTGGTTTTGGGAGCACGGTCTTTTTTTCCGGCACCCATCGGTTTCTTTTTGGCGAGCGTCGGTTTTGAGGTGCTTTTCACCAGGCCTGATGCCTTCTTGATGCTCTGCACAGTGGCAGGGGAAATGCCAACCGTTCTCGCGATTTTGGAGGCGGCATTGCCGCCGATCAGCAGCTGCTGAACCTTGGCGCGGATCGCCGGCGTGATTTTTGTCCGCTTGCGGCGCCTCGTCGTCAGCTTCCGGCCAGGACGTCCGCGTCGCTCTCTGGCTTTAGCCAACCTTTCGAAAGCTCGGAGAAAATCCTCGATTGTATTGAAGCCGAATTGGGAGGCGAGTTTCGCCATCGCAGTCGGCATTTCATCGGCGATTGCCAATTCGAGTTTGGCGACCTCGGCTTCGGCTTTTCTGAGCTTCTGAATCAATTTGGAGGACACGGTGATAGGTTAGGCGGCCGGGAGAATTTCACAATATCATAGGTGTCCTGCCGCAGGGCCCTTCTCTGGTCACCGCTGGCGCAAGATGGCCGGCGGGATCTTCAGCGAATCGCGATTGCTGCAATCAATGCCATGGCAATCGCAGAAGCGTCGGCCCCCAGGGCTGTGGCGGAACTCAGGTTCGAATATTGCACGGTCCGCGCAGACGGAACGCAGGGCCGCCAACCGCCGCGAAGCGGTGGTCGGCCGACCGGACAAACCCCCGGCGCGCGTCCGGTCGCGCAAGGTTGCGAGAGCAATTCCCCCTGACCACCGAGGCATCCCTGCCCAGCTCGCCCTCCCAATGGAACGCTTCCGCCATGGTATGCCTGCCTCATAGGGAGCACTGCGATGGCCCGACCAATTTGTTCCGACCTCGCATTGGTGCGCCACGTGGGAATCGAACCCACCTCTCAAGCTTGGGAAGCTCACGTTCTACCGATGAACTAGTGGCGCAAGCGCAGGACGGAAATTGGACCCGGCTGGCGGGGCCGCGTCAACCTTCAAAGCCCCGCCGTCCTGTGAATGGAAATGATCCCAGCGCCGCGGCCGAACCCGGGCTCAGGGAGGGCCAGTCACATGGGCGCTTCAGAGGCCAAACGGCTGGAGGCGGGCGAAAAAGTCCCCGACCACCGGTTCCTCGGCGATCTCAGCCCAAGGGCGGTTGCTGGCGACGGACACGAAGAGCTGGTCGCCGTCGTGCCGGAAGCCGTAATGCCAGGCGAGGCTGAGCAGCTGGCGCAGCGAATAGGGATTCTGATAGGGGATCGGCCTCCCGTTGTAGAGATGCCAGAACCAGACGTGCTCCGGGAATCCGCCGAAGGCGAAGATCCGCGACTCGGGGGGAGCCAGCTCGCGGCCGGGCAGGGCGAGCCCGGCCAAGGGGCTCGGCCGGGCGCGCTCCTGCCAGCCCGCCGCGGGCCAGCAGGCGTCCGGCGTATGCTCGGCCACCAGGCTGACCGAGGACTGGCCCGGCTGCCAATAGACGAGCGAGAAGGTAACCTGCAGGAGCGCGTCGCCCTCGCCGCGGAGGTAGGTGGCTTGGATCAGCCGGTCAGTGTGCAGCGTGGTGGCGGACCTGGCCAGGTCCTCGCCGGGGACCACCCGCCAGGAGGCTGGCGGCGGGGGCAGCAGCTTGTCCAGGTCGGGGGCGGGCCGGCCCGGCCGCGGATTCGGATGGGTCGCGAGGACGAAGGCCGCCGTGAGCAACGCGGCGAGGCCGAGGGAGCCCGAAAGCAGCCGGTCCGCCGCCGGCCAGGGCGGCAGGTCCGCGGGCGCCGGCGGCGCGGGTGGCGGGGGAGGGCTGCCACGTTCCAGGCCCTGCCCGAGCGCGGCGAGCAGGAGCGCGGTGAGGCCGAGGATGGCGAAGCCGGTCAGGTCGTGGCGCGCGCCCTCGATCTCCACGCCCCGGTCGACCATCACCGTGAGCAGGAGCGCGCGCAGGAAGTTCATCAGCAGGGCGAGCGGCGCGGCGGCCAGCACGACCAGCGCGCGGGAGAAGGGGCGGCGCACCAGGGTGGCGGAGAAGAAGAGGGCGACGTAGACGCAGGAAATGAGGCTGCGCACCCCGCTGCAGGCGTCCGCGATGCCGACATTGCCCTTGGCCAGCTCGATGATGTTGCCCTGTCGGTGGGCGGCGACCCCCAGCAGCTGCAGCGCATCCATCACCTCCGTGCTGACCCAGAGCTGCAGGCGCAGGGTCAGGCGCGCATAGGCGCCCGGAGGGAACGGGGCGCTGAGAATCCAAAGCCCCACCGCCAGGACCGAGCTCCAGTTGCAGGGCACCAGCCGCACCGCGCGGCGGCTGAACAGCGCCAAGCCCGCGCCCAGGAAACCCGAGACCGAGGCGGCGAGCAGGAACTCGACCAGCGAGCTGCGCCATTCGAGCGCCGCGGCATAGAGTCCCGCCAGCCCCAGGCAGGCCAGGGCGCCCAGCGCCAGGACGGCCGCAGCGGCTAGGGCGGGAGCAGCGGGAAGGTAGCGCTGGACGCCTCGCTGGCGCGCCTCGCCGAGGAGGACTACGAAAAGCACCGGCATGAACAGCCCGTGGGCCAATTCGGGGTCGTGCAGCCAGCGCGGGACAAGAAGGGCGCTGAGGGCCCCCACGAGCAGGGCGAGGAGAAGCGCATTGGCCCGGCTCCCCGCGGGAAGCCGGCCAAACGCGGCGCGAAAGGGCTCGGCGGGGCTCATCCTCTCCGGCATTAGTAAGTGCCGCAGAATCAAGGGGCAAGGGCCCAGAAACACGTAGGTCGCGCGACCGCTGGCAATCGGCGGCAACCTTGCTAGCTTTGAGCCGTCATTTCCCTCCGATGAAGACTCTCCGCCTCCTCTCCGTCATGGCCTGCTGCGGGCTCGCCGTCCTCGCCAGCCGGGCCTCCGTCGCGATCGGCCGCGCCGCGCCGGATTTCGCCCTCACCGATCTCGGCGGCAAGACCCACCGCCTCAGCGACTACCGCGGCAAGGTGGTGGTCCTGGAATGGAACAATCCGGACTGCCCGATCGTCCACAAGCACTACGACAGCGGCAACATGCCGCGGCTGCAGAAGTCCGCGACGGCGGCGGGCGTCATCTGGCTCACGATCAATTCCTCGGCCCCGGGCAAGCAGGGCGGCGACTACACCGCCGGCCAGATCGAGGCCTGGCTGGAGGAGCGGGGGGCCGCGCCCACCGACTACTTCCGCGACCCCGACGGCCGGGTCGGCCACCTCTACGGCGCCAAGACGACCCCGCACATGTTCGTGATCGCGCCCGACGGCACCCTGGCCTACGACGGGGCGATCGACAGCATCCCGAGCGCGGACCAGTCGGATATTCCGCACGCGGAGAACTACGTGAGCGAGGCGCTGGCCGCCGTCGAGGCCGGCAAGCCCGTGGCCACCGCCACCAGCCGCCCCTACGGCTGCTCGGTCAAGTACTGATCAGGCCCGGACCGAGAAGAGTTCCGGGTCGAGCCGGCCCTCGGCGACGCGGGTGACCGTGCCGGTCATCGTGACCGCGTAGTCCGGGTCGATATCGAGCGCGAGCGTGCCTCCGGGCATGTGCACGGTCAGGGCGCGGTCGACCAGGCCCAGGCGCCGGGCGACGGCCGCGGCCGCGCTCGAGCTCGTGCCGGAGGCGAGGGTGTAGCCGGCGCCGCGCTCCCAAATCTCGATCCGGATGTTGGCGCGGTCGAGGACCTGCAGGAACTGCACGTTGGTCCGGCGGGGAAAGTTCGGATGGGTCTCGAGGTCGGGCCCGTAGCGCCGGGCCAGCTCGGGGGAGACCTCGGGCAGCGGCAGCACGCAATGGGGGTTGCCGATGGTGGCGGCGCAGAAGGTGAAGGTACGGCCCTGGATCTCGATCTTCTCGTTCAGCACCTCGCGGGGAGGGCCGGCGACCGGAATCCTGGCGCTGTCGAAGCTCACCGTGCCCATCCCCATGGTGATGAGCCGGCCCTCCTCCTTGATCAGGGCGGTGACCTTCCCGCCGGGCGTCTCCAGGGCGAAGTCGGGGGTGCGGGCCAGCTTCCGGTCCCAGATGAAGCGGGCGAAGATCCGCGTGCCGTTGCCGGACTTTTCCGCCTCGGAACCGTCGGGATTGAAGATGCGGAGGCCGAAGGCGCCGCCCGGGGCCGGAAGCGGGCCCCAGAGAATGCCGTCGGAGCCGATTCCGAAGTTGCGGTGGCAGATGACGCGGACCTGCTCGGCCGTCGGCAGAGTCCACTGCGGATAGTCGGCGGGGTCGAGGACCAGGTAGTCGTTCCCCAGGGCGTGGTACTTGTAGAAGCGCACGGCGGGAGCGGCGGCCTCAGGCCGCCGGAGCAGCCGCGTAGCCGAAGAGCCCCCGGCGCTTGATCGCGGCGGCGACGGGTTCGGGAACCATCTGCTCCCATGCCGGGTCGCGGTCCTTGATCCGCTTCAGCACGTCGCGGGAAAAGATATTGAGGAAGTCCGGGTTGAAGCCGCTGATGCTGTCGATGTAGCGGTTCTCCAGGAGATGGGCGTAGAGGTTGCGCAGATTGTCGTTCACCTGGACGTTCTTGGCGTTGATCAGGACGCCGCCGGAGAAGGCGTGCTCCTGCTTCTGGCCGCCGGGAGTCTGGCCGGTCTCGAGGTAGGTGTTGTAGGCCTCCTGGCGCATCGGGTAGACGTAGAGCTTCACCGCGTTGCGGAAAAGGCGCCCGAAGGACTCGAGGATGCCGCCTTCGAGGTTCTCGTAGTACTTCTCGTTGAAGACCTCGAGCAGGTTGTTGATGCCGAGCGCCACGCCGATCATCTCCTTGGTGTAGCGGCGGAAGTACGAGGTCAGCCGGAAGTACTCGGAGTAGTTCGAGATCAGGACGGTGAAGCCGATGTCCCCCAGCAGGTCGACGCGGGAGAGGAAGTCGGCGGCGTCCAGCGTGCCGGCGGCGAGGAGGTTGTTCATCGTGATCTCCATCAGGACCACCACCTCCTTGCCCTTGACCAGCGGCTCCTGGACGAAGCGGGCGGTGGCGCAGTTGATCATGTCGACGTTGACGTGGGTGACGGGGCGGAAGCTGCCGCGCTCCACCAGGATCGCCTTCTTGTGCAGGATCTCGGAGGGCTGGAGCACCTCGCGGTTGGGGCCGAACATCACCGCGTTGGTCAGGCCGTGCTGCACCAGCCGCAGCGACATCAGCCGGTTGTCGAGCTTCTCGAAGGCCGGACCGCAGAACTCCAGCATGTCGACCTCGATCCGGTCGGAGTTGAGGTTGTCGAGCAGCGACTTGATGAACTGCTGCGGGTCCTCCCGGTAGTAGAGCGCGCCGTAGACCAGGTTGACGCCGATGACGCCGAGCGCCTGCTGCTGGAGCACCGCCTCGCGGTCCCACATGCGCACATGCAGGATGATGTCGCTCGGCGGGCCGTTGGGCGTGAGCTGGAAGCGCATGCCCATCCAGCCGTGCGCCTCGTTGGTCCCCTTGAAGTTGCGGGTGGCCACGGTGTCGGCGAAGACGAAGAAGGTGGTGCGCTCGCCGCGCTGGGCGGCCAGGCGCTCGATCAGCAGATCGTACTCGTGCCTGAGCATGGTGTTCAGGCGCTCGTGCGAGACGTAGCGGGGCGCCTTGCCGTAGATGGCGTCGCTGAAGGCCATGTCATAGGCCGAGATCGACTTGGCGATGGTCCCCGAGGCCCCGCCGGCCTGGAAGAACATGCGGGCCACCTCCTGGCCGGCCCCGATTTCGGCGAAGGTCCCGTACTTGGCCTCGTCGAGATTGATTGTCAGCGCCTTGCGGTTGGTGGTCAGGAGGTCGCTCATAGCTGGCCCAGCGTAGGTCGCCCCGCGGCTGAGGCAAACAGGTTCTCGCGCCCGCGCACCGGGTTGGGGCGGCCGGCCGGGCCGATTCGGCTGGTGGAAGCGGCCGCCCTGGATAGTCTGGGGGGCTCGCATGAAGAATTTCTTCACCTCGATGCTGGGGGCGCTGGTGGCGCTGATTATTTTCAGCTGCGGCGGGTTCCTGCTGCTGCTCGGCATCCTCGGCGCGATCGCCTCGCTCGCCGCCCGCCATGCCGGCCCCAGCTCGGGCGCGGTCCTGGAGAGCGGCTCCTACCTGGTCCTCAACCTTTCCGGCAACATCACCGACGCCCCCCCGCTCTTCAATTTCCCCGCCTCGTTCAATTCCGACCATGCCGGGACGCTCCAGCTCCGCCAGGTGGTCGCCGCGCTGCGGCGGGCCGAGGGCGATTCCCGCATCGCCGGAGTCCTGATCGAGGGCTCGCTCGAGCCCAGCGCCTACGGCTCGGGTTACGCCGCGCTGCGCGAGGTGCGCCAGGCGCTGCTCGACTTCCGCCACTCGGGCAAGCCGGTGCGCGCCTTCCTCGAGACGCCGACGCTGCGCGACTACTACGTCGCCTCGGCCGCCGGCGAGATCGACCTCGAGCCGTACAGCACGCTCTTCCTGCCCGGCCTCGCGGCCGAGCCGGTCTTCGTGGCGGGCGCCCTGGAGAAATACGGGGTGGGGGTGCAGGTCTCGCGGGTGGGCAAGTACAAGTCTGCGGTGGAAACGTTCACGCGCACCAGCATGAGCGACGAGGACCGGGCCCAGTTGCAGCAGCTGCTCGGCGGCATCTGGCAGAGCCTGCTCACCGAGGTGGGGCGGGAGCGGCACCTCACGCCGGCGGCGATCCAGGCGATGGGCGACAGCCAGGGCCTGATCCGGGCCGACGCCGCCCGGAGGGGGCACCTGGTCGACCGGGTCCTCTACCGCGACCAGGTCATCGCCGAGCTGCAGCAGGCGACCGGCCGGGGCCCGGGCAAGGAGCCGTTCAAGCAGATCGCCCTCACGAATTACGCGCGGATGGCGCTGCCCGCCCCGGCCCAGACCGGACCGAACCGGGTGGCGGTGGTCTACGCCGAGGGCGAGATCGTGGACGGCGACGGCACCGAGGGGCAGGTGGGGGGGGAGAAGTTCGCCCGCGAGATCCGGCAGCTGCGCCAGGACGACCGGGTCAAGGCCATCGTCCTGCGGGTGAACAGCCCGGGCGGCAGCGTCACCGGCTCCGAGGTGATCGAGCGCGAGCTGCAGCTGGCGCGGAAGGCGAAGCCGGTGATCGTCTCGATGGGGACCTACGCCGCGTCGGGGGGCTACTGGATTTCGGCGGGCGCGGACCGGATCTTCGCCGAGCCGACCACCGTGACCGGCTCGATCGGGGTCTTCGACGTCCAGTTCAACGTCGACAGGCTCTTCGGCAACTTCGGGGTGACCTTCGACCGGGTGAAGACGGGCAAGTTCGCGGACGCGGACACGATCACCCGGCCGAAGACCGACGAGGAGCTGGCGATCGTGCAGCGCGAGGTCGACTGGATCTACGGGCAGTTCCTGGACAAGGTGGCGGCCGGCCGGCACCTGCCCCGCGCCCGGGTCGAGGAGATCGCCCAGGGCCGCGTCTGGTCGGGGGCGGACGCCCTCAAGCTCGGCCTGGTGGACGAATTCGGGGGGCTGGGCGCCGCGGTCCGCTACGCCGCGCAGCGCGCCAACCTCGGGCCCCGGTACGGCATCGAGGAATATCCGACCAAGAAGGACCTCTGGGAGACGCTGGCGGAAATGTTCCAGCGGGTGGGCGAGCAGGGCGCGCGGGCGCCGGCGGGCGGCCTGGCCGGCGACATTGCCAAGCGGGTGCAGGCCGAGCTCTCGGTGCTGCGCGCCTTCAACGATCCGCGGGGGCTCTACGCCCGCCTCCCGGTGCAGCTGGAGCTGGGCCGATGAGCCCCGGAAGCCACCGCCTCAGCCGGGACTGCCCGGCGACCGCGATCCCGGCGGGCGACCCGGCGGTGCTGCCCGCGGGATCGGAGGTCTTCGTGACGCAGGCCCTGGGCGGGCACGTCACCGTGCGCACCGATCGGGGCCTCTACCGGATCGCGGCCGGCGACGCCGGCGCCATCGAGGGATACGCCCCAGCGGCCGCCGGCGGGGGACCGGGCGGCGGCGCCTTCAGCGAGGCGGCGGTGTGGGACGCCCTCAGGACCTGCTTTGATCCGGAGATCCCGGTCAACATCGTGGACCTCGGCCTGGTCTACGACCTGGCGATCGAGCCCGCGCCCGGCGGCGGCAACGCGGTGGAGGTGAAGATGACGCTGACCGCCCCCGGCTGCGGGATGGGCCCGGTGATCGCGGAGGACGCCCGGGCCAAGATCGCGGCCCTGCCCACCGTGGCCTCGGCCCGGGTCCACATCGTCTGGGATCCGGTCTGGTCTCCGCAGATGATCTCGGCCGAGGGCCGGAAGAGCCTCGGCCTCGAATAGCTCAGGCGCTGACGGTGTCGAGCGAGCAGCCGTCCGCCTCCGGCGTCTCGCAGTTGGGCCGGGCGATCACCCCGGGATAGGGCTCGGCCGAGAACTCCCGCCCCGGCTCGGCCAGGAGGTGGCGGTCGCAGACGGCGAAGAGGGCGGCCTCGCTCTCGGCCCGGCGCATGTCGTGGAGGAACGCCCCCGCCGGGTCCACGCTCTGCCCCACGAAATTGAGGTACTTCTTCATCTTGTTCACGTGCGCCCGCTCGGGGATCCCCGGCGCCTGGGTCGCGCGGTAGAGCCTCTCGACGTACTCGCGGACGTCGGCGAGGGTGGGGCGGAAGCCCCCGGCGCCCCGCAGCTGGCGGAAGATCCAGGGATTGCGGATCGCATGGCGGCCGACCATCACGCCGGCCGCGCCGGTCTCGGCCAGGACCGCCGCGGCCCGGGCCGCGGAGGTGATGTTGCCGTTGGCCAGGACGGGGCAGCGCGCCCGGGCGGCCGCCCGCGCGATGTAGTCGTAGTGGACCCCGCCGCGGTACATCTCCCGCACGGTGCGGCCGTGCACGCTGAGCAGGTCGACCCCATGCCGGTTCACCAGGTCCACGATCTGGTCGAAGTGCCGACCGTCCTCGAAGCCGATCCGCATCTTGACCGTGAAGAGGCCGGGCACGGCCGCCCGGAGGGCCCCGAGGATCTCGTCGATGCGCGCCGGCTCGCGCAGCAGCCCCCCGCCCACGTTCTTGCGGTAGATCTTGGGGGCGGGGCAGCCCAGGTTGAGGTCGATTCCCGCCACCGCGTGCCGCGCCAGCTCGGCCGCGGTCCGGGCCAGGTGGGGGATGTCCTCGCCGATCAGCTGGGCGAAGACCGGCCGCCCGGTGTCGTTCTCGTCGATGGAGCGGAGGATGTGCTTCTCGGGACGGGACTGGGCGTGGACGCGGAAGAACTCGGTGAAGAAGTAGTCGGGCGGGCCGTAGTGAGCGATCACCCGCATGAAGGCGAGGTCGGTCACATCCTGCATCGGCGCCAGCGCGCTGAGCGGGCCGGGCCGGACCGGGGCCGGAAGGGGCGCGGGCATCGCCGGCCTAGCCCTGCTCCTCCTCGCCCTCCTCCGCCTGCTGCTTGAGCAGCTGCTCCAGCGTCTCGGTCCGGTCCTCCGCGCGCTCGAAGACCGCGCGGACCACGTAGATCGGGCGCTTCTGCTGGAGGGCGAGCACGATCGAATCGCTCGGGCGGGCGTCGATCTCGACGATCTTCTTGCCCAGCTCGTTGTCCATCCGCAGGAAGACCCGCGCGTAATAGGTGCCCTCGTGGGTGTCGTTGATCACCATGTCGTTGATGATGACATGGTCCACCCGGGCCCCGAGGCCGAGGAGGATGCTGCCGATGAGGTCATGGGTCAGGGGCCGCTCTTTCTTCTCGCCGTTCAGGGTCATCTGGATGGCCCGGCCCACGAACTGGTCGACGTAGATCACGAAGGTCTTCTCCTCGTTGCCCAGGAATACCGCCCACCCCTGGGTCGTGGGCACGACCGCGCGGATGGCAGCGGCGACGAGGTCCTTCTGCATGGCGGCCCAATGTGCCCCCGCGGGGGCAAAGCGCAAGGGTTACTCGAACCCCAGCAGCCCGATGCCCCATTCCCGGGCCCGGGCGAGGACGGCGGGCTTCTCCAGGACGATCACCTTGCCGGCCTCGAGGGCGGCCGCGGCGATCCGGGCCTCCCGCATGGCCTCGAGGGTGCGGAGGCCGAAGCAGGGGACGTCGAAGCGGAAGTCCTGCCGGGCCTTGACCGTCTTGACGAAGAGCGCCTCCTCGGCGCCGAAGGAGCCGGCGCGCCGCAGCATCTCGTCGGTGCCCTCGAAGGCCTCGACCGCCAGCACCGTGCCCTTGCGCACCACGCAGCCTTGGCCGATGTCGAGCCGGGCGCATTCCCGGGCGATCTGCACGCCATGCCGCACATATTCCTCGTCGACGGGGAAGCGGCCGCCGGTCATGGGCCCCGGGGAGGCCAGCTGGTCGTCGAGGAAGGACCGGGCGTCGAGCAGGGCGATGCCGAGGGCCTCGATTTCGCGGCAGATCGCCCCGAAGATGGTCTCGGCGTTGCGGCGCTTGAGCGAAAGCAGGATGGAGGCGGCCTTGAGGTCGGGATGGAGGCCGGAAAAGAGGCGTCGCGGGGTGATCTGGCCGGCCATCAGGGCGTAGCCCGCCCCGAACTCCTGCAGCACCTTGAGCGTCTTGCCCACCTGGCCGACCAGGACCTGGCGGCGGTCGGCCTCGGGGAAGGACGCGGTCAGCTCCGGCGCGGTCTCGCCTTCGAAGGCGATGAGCCTGACCGGGATGCCGGCGGCGCGGATGCCCTGGGCCACCAGCTGGGGATAGGTTCCCTGGCCGGCGATCAGCGCGACCGGGCGGCTGGGATCGTAACCGGCGGGGAGGAAGGCGGAAGCGGCCATCCGGGCTAGTTAGGGCGCCCGGGCGCGGCCTGGCAAGGCGGCGGCGCCGGCCCCGGGCCGCCTCCCTGCGGAGCCGCTCAGGTCTGCGAGCCGTAGTACTTCTTGTAGCTCCGGTAATACCGGTAGTTGGAGTAGTACTCGATCCGGCGGGGGGAAAGTCCGTTGAGCACGATGCCGAGGACCGCGTTCTTGCTGCTGAGCAGGGCGCGGATGTAGAGCTTGATGTGCTTGCGGTAGGCGCGGTTGAAACGGCAGACGTAGATCACCTCGTCGGTCCGCTCGGCGATGAGCAGCGCGTCGGTCACCGCGCCCATCGGGGGGGAGTCCACCACCACCACGTCGTACTCCTTCTTCAGCTTCTCCAGGAACTGGCCGAAGACCGGCTGCTCCAGCATCGAGGTCGGGCTCTTGGAGCGCCCGCCCGAGGTGAGGAGCGAGAAGTTCTCGGTCAGCTTGGTGACGCCGAGATGGGGGTTGGTGGCGAGGGTGCCCTCGAGGCTGGCGCCGTTCTCGAACCAGGGGATCAGCCCGACGTTGTTCTGCTGCTTGAAGTGGCGGTGCAGCATCGGGCGGCGCAGGTCGCAGTCGATCAGGATGGTCTTCTTGCCGTGCCGGGCGAAGCCGCCGGCGAGGTTGGAGGAGACCAGCGTCTTGCCCTCGCCCGGGATGGTGCTGGTGATGAGGATGGACTTGGGATAGTCGAGCTTGGACTGGATCTTGACCGCGCTGTAGACCCCGAGGAACGCCTCGACGCCGGGCGTCTGCTGGTGGTTGAGCACGAGCGAGTGCTTGTCCTCGCCCTTCATCGACGAGAGGTCGGGGATGATGCCGAGCAGGTTGACCCCGATGAAGGCCTCCACGTCCCAGGCGCTCTTGATCCGGTCGTCGACGAAGGAGAGCCCCATCGCCACGCCGATGAAGACGATCACGCCCAGGCCCACGCAGGTCTTCACGATCTTGTGGATGTCGGGCTGGTAGGGGGAAGTGCTGGGCACGGCGGGGTCCAGCGGCCGCAGCGGAACCTTGTCGAGGTTGCGGCTGGTGTCGGTCTGGTTCATGCGGTCCAGGATCGCCATGTAGTTGCTCTTCGCCACCTGGGCCTGGGTCACGAGGCTGTTGTACTCGACCCGCATCCCCTCGAGCGCCATCTCCTCCTTTTCCTTCTCCTTTTCCGCCACGGACAGGGCGTCGACCTTGTTCCGGGCGTTCGCCAGCTCGGTCTGGAAGTCGGCGACGGCCTGGGCCAGCTCCGCGGCGAGCTGCGCCTGGACGGTCGCGATCTTCTGGTTCACGTCCAGCATCTTGGGGTGGCGCTCCAGGTAGGTCTGGGCCAGGGTGGCCTTCTGCCGCTGCAGATCGCTGAGCTGGGCCCGCAGCCCGGGGATGTTCCCGTGCTGGGAGATCCAGGCGATCTCGTACATGTCCCGGTGCGCCGCCTGGTAGGCCTTGATCTGCTCGAAGGTGTTGTTGAGGTTGAGCAGGTCCAGCTTGGCCGCGGTCAGGTTGGCCTGGACCGCCTTGAGGGCGTCGCCCACCGAGTCGAGGCTCGCGTCCAGCGAGACCAGGCCGCGGTCCTTCAGGTACTTGGCCCGCGCCTTCTCGGCGTCCTCGGAGTCGGCCCGCAGCTTTTCCGCCTGGGTGTGGAGGAAGTTGCTGGCGAAGTCGTTGGTGTCGGTGTTGTTCGACATCAGGTACTCCATGAACTTCTCGATGTACTTGTTGGCGACGATCGCGGCCGCCTCGCCGTCCTGGTGCTGGACGGTGACGTCGACGATGAAGCTCTGGCGGCGGGAGGTGACGATGAGGTTGCCCAGGTCCCAGGCCCCGAAGGTCGGCGGGGGCTGGCCGGGCTTGAGCGCCTTCATCCGCGGGCGCATCAGGATCGCCTGCTCCTCCGGGCTGAAGGAGTTGACCACCTGGTTGCGCACCTTGGCGCTCTGCATGTCCTGGATGTAGGTGTTGATGTCGAACTCGTTGTGGACGGTGGCGTCCATCACGCCCTGGGTGGTGACGATGGTCGGCGGCTTGTCGAACTGCAGGGTGGCCGAGGCGGCGTACATCGCCGGCACGCGGGCCTGCATGTAGCCGACGCTGACCGCCACCAGCACGGCCAGGGGCAGCGCGATCCAGAGCCGCTCGCGCAGGATGATATAGTAGTCGCGGAAGGTGCGCCGCTGGACGACATCATCCTCCTCTTCGGAGGACCGGGCGGAATGCTTCGAGGCGGAAAGTTCGGCCATGGGAAGGGTCAGATCAGGCTCTCGGGAACGTAGACCAAGTCGCCGGCCTGGAGCAGGAGCACGGGATCGTCGGCCTTCATCTTGCCCTTGCCCTCGAGGATGTCCTTCACGTCCACGTGAATGACCGTCTTCTTGCCGCCGGGCCCGCCGACGTGGGTGATGAGGACGTCGGTCCCCTTGGCGATGTCGGTGAAGCCGCCGGCCTTGGTCACGAGCTCGACCACGGAAAGGGTCCCCTCGGGGGGCAGGAGGAAGCGGCCCGGGTTCTTGACCATGCCGGAGATCGCCACCTCGCGGGGGGCGTATTCGTCGATGGTGACGCGCGCCTGGGGGTGGACCAGGTACCGCTGCGTGACATAGGCGTCTTCGATCGCCTTCTGCGCCTGGTCCTTGGTCAGCCCCGCCACATGGATCTGGCCGACATAGGTGAGGTTGATGTTCCCCAGCACGTCGATGGTCTGGAGGGTGGTGAGGTCGGCCTCGCCGACCACCTCGACGTGGACCTTGTCGCCCACGGTCAGGGTGTAGATGAAGCTGGGGTGCGGCGTGGGCGGGGTCGCCGGGGTCATGTCGGGATCGGCCCGCAGCCCGGGGGCGGCTCCGCCAATCAGGACGGCGAGGAGGAGGAGAGGCAGGCGCTTCATGATCGGTCAGTATTTGGCGTTGATGTCCGCGGAAACGGTCTCGCGGATGAAGCGGGAAAAGGAAAGATTGGAGTAGTTCTCCGAGAACAGGTACGACACCCCGATGTTGATGTGGGTGGTGAGGGCGGTCTGGAGGCTGGCCTGATACTCGAAGAGGTAGTCGCGGCGGCCCTGGGAATTGCGGCCGAGGTAGCGGGTCGGGATGTAGTTCACGCCGGTGTGCAGCCGCAGCTTCTTGCCGATCGACATGTCGGCGAAGAGGCCGAGGGTGATGCTGTCGTCGGCGACGTCGGTCGAGGAAATGCCGAGGTTGCGGGCGGCGGAGCCGGAGAAGCTCAGCCAGGGGGCGAAGCGCCAGTCGAGCTTGGCCTGCACGTCGTAGGCGTCGAAGGTGCCGGTCGGGAAATGGGGGTGGCTGTAGTAGGTGTCGTTCAGGGTGTAGCCCAGGACCAGCGAGCCGGTGATCTTGGACCATAGCGCGCCATTGGCCCCAAGCACGACGCTGTGGTCGAGGACGGTGACGTCGTGGGTCTGGTCGAGATCGACGGTGTAGCCGCCGGAGAAGTCCAGCTTCGAGTCGTAGACGATGTTGACGTTGAAGGCGTCGGAGTAGGTGCTGAGGTCGGTGAAGAGGATCCGGTTGGCGTAGGCGCTGCCGCCCGAAACCAGGGAATTGCTCAGGAAGAAGCGCTCGTTGATCGGATAGCGCAGGGCGAGGGCGCCGCTGTACTGCCAGGCGATGGCCCGGTTGTTGGCGACCGGATCGGGCGCGTTGACCTTGTTCAGGGTGAGGTCGACCGACCCGGTGGTCCGGCCGGTGCCCTTGGTCAGGTCGAGGGTGAATCCGGGATCGGCGTAGTCCTGGCCGGGGAGGCCGGCGAAGGCTCCGAAGTTCACGTTCGCCGAGGCCGCGACGCTGATGATCCCGGCGCGCCGGGTGTAGTCGGCCTCGAAGCTCCAGTTCTGCGTGATCGACCCCTGCTTCGCCGCGCGGGCGAAAACGTTGGTGTCGTAGCCGAAGGCGTAGGTCGAGCTCACGAAGACTTTGTCCTTGCCGTCATCGAAGGTGAGAAAGGCATGCGCCCAGGGCGCCGCGCAGATCCATCCCAGGACGAGGCCGAGAAAGCGGAGGCGTCGGGTGGGCATGGACAGGGTTGAAGCAGGGATCGAAGTGAGCTGGGGAGCTCATGGCTCGTTCAGTCGCTCGAGGGCGGGGGCGGATCGTTGGAGGTGGTGGGATTCACCGTGGGGGTGCCGGGCGTGCCGTTCTGATTGGTGCCGCCGGCGGTGAAGGTGGCGCCGGCCTGGGCGGTGGTCGCGGAAGCGAGCGCGTTGGCGACCGCCGCCTGCTGTCCCCCGGTGAGCTGGGAAACGGTCACCGAGGTGGGCGCGTTGGTGGCCGTGGTGGTGGTGGTCGTGGTCGTGGTGGTGGTCGTGGCGCCCGGGCCGCCGGTGATGTTGTTCAGGGTGATCGAGGTCGCCTGATTGCTGCCGCCATTGCCGTTGCCGTTCCCGTTGTTGCCGTTGCCATTGCCGTTGGCCGCGGTGGTGCCGGAGCCGCCGTTGCCATTGCCGTTGCCGTTGTTGCCGGCGCCATTGCCCTGTCCGCCGCCGTTCGTTCCCCCCGCGTTGGACCCGCCGTTGCCGTTCCCATTGCCGCTGTTGCCATTGCCGTTGCCGTTGGAGCCGGCGGCGGTCGAGCCGCCATTGCCGCCGCCGTTGCCGTTGTTGCCGTTTCCGTTCCCGTTGCCGCCGCCGTTCTGGTTCACGGTGACGGAAGTGGGCTGGCTCCCGGCGGTGCCGCCGGTGGTCGAGGTGCTGGAGGAGGAGGTCGAGGCGCCGACCGAGGCGGCGGTGCTGATGGCCGCGGAGACCTGGGCGGTGCCGTTGGCGCCGTTGCCGTTGTTGGCATTGGTCCCCTGGTTGACGACGTTGAGCAGGGCCGTGGCGACGGCCGCCGACTGGGTCGGCGCGGTGTTGGAGACCGCCGAAGCGAGCATGGTCGCGGTCTGGGTCACCGCGGCCGCGTTCTGGTTGGGATTCGCGGCCAGGCTGGTCTGCATCACCGAGGCGGCGACCGAGGCGGCTTGGGCGGGGGCGCCGGCCGCCGCCGCGGCGGCGATGACCGCCGCCGACTGGGCGGAGGAGAGGGAGCTGGCCTGGGGATTGGAGGCGGCGGTGGACTGCACCACCGCGGAGGCGATCGAGGCGGCCTGGGCCGGGGCGGCCTGGGCCGCGGCGGCCACGGCGGCGACGGTCATGGTGGGGGCGGCCTGGCTGGCGGCCACCGCGACCTGGGAGCTCTGGGCGGGCGCGGCGGTGACGGCGGCGGCGGTGACGGCGCCCACCGCGGCCGCGGTGTTGCCGGAGGTGGCCGAGGTCGGGGCCGTGGCGGCGGTCACCGCCTGGGTGGTGAAGCTGGCCGCCTGCGCCGGGACCGCCGCGCTGGCCACGCCGACCACCTGCGCGAGCAGGTTGGCGGCGGAATTCGCCGGCATGTTGCCGGTGAGGTTGTTCTGGACCGCGGTGGTCACGGTGGTCAGCGCGGTCTGCACCACGTTGGCGAAGCTGGGGTTGGCCGCGACCGCCTGGGAGAGGGCGATGGGAGGCTGCGGCTGGCCGCCGACCGGAGTGATGGTGACGTTGCCGGCGGAGATCGAGTAGGTCGCGCCGGTCGGGGTGGTGAAGGTGACGGTGTCGGCGGTGGCCGCGACCGACATGTCGCCGTCCCCGACCGAGACGGCGAAGGAGGTGCCCTTGGCCTGGGCCAGGCCCTTGGGGGTGCGGATGGCGTAGTGGTTGATGTTGCGCTTGGCCGGGTCGATCATCGAGACCAGCGTGCCCTTCTTCAGGTCGAGGATGGCCGAGCGGCTCATGACCGTCGCGCCGGCCATCGCGGTCTCGATCTTCTCCACCACGACGTCGCTGCTGGGCTGGATGTTGGCGACGGCGCCGGCGAAGGCCTGAAGGAAGACCTGGGCGTTGGACGAGGTCTCGATCTCCGAGCCGACCGGGAGCTGGTCGCCGACCGCCAGGATGCTCTCCGCGCCGTGGTTCGGGGCGTGCGACTTGGCCAGGCCGACGACCTGGAGGACCACGGCCTTGCCCGGCTCGGTCTCGACGGTGGCGCCGGCCGGGGCGACCGGCGGCGCCTCGGCGGGAATGTTGGTGATGTTGGCGATGGCGGAGCGGCCGTCCATCGTGGGCTGGACCGTCGCCTGCTGGCCGGGGCTGAGGATGGTCGCGGCGCTGGCGGCGACAAACTGGCCGTCCAGGCCGCGGGGGCTGACCTGGGCCTTGCCGGCGATCAGATTGACCCGGGTCGACTTGGCCTCGATCTGCAGGCTGGCCTGCTGGCCCCCGGGAGTGCCGGCGGCCAGCGTGACGGCCGCGTGCGGGGTCTCCAGCACCATCTGGCTGGCGCGGCGCAGCTCCGGGGTGGTGATTTCGATCGAGCCGGTGGCGACGGCCACGCGGGTGCGCGAAACGCCCGGCTCGACCAGCGGGGTGGCGTCGCCGGCGGCGAGGGCCTCCTGCTCGAACTGCTCGATCCGGAGCCCGGTCTTTTCGCCGAGGTGCAGCTGGGCCAGGTTGGAAAGGGTCAGGGTGGCGATCGCGCCCGGCGCCGTCCGGATTTGGGCCCCCGTCGCAGGCACCGAGTCTCCCGCCTTCAGCTCCAGCGTCTTGCCCCCGACGACGCAGGCGACGTCGCCGCTCGCTGAGCTGACCGAGAAGTTGCCCGCCGCGATGGTGGGGGCGGCGCTGGCGTGGGCGAAGGCGGCGTCGATCGTCGGGTTTGCGCCGACCGCGGGCTTGATCACCGCGACCGGGCCGGGCCCGAGCGGGGTGGAGATGGCGCGCAGGGTGCCGTCCGGGTTGCGGGGGGCGAGCTCGACCATGCCGGTGCTGACCTGCACGGAGGTTTGCTTGGCCGTGACGTCGATGTAGGCCCGGTCGCCGCCGCTCTGCCCGTTGAGCAGGTTGACGGTGCCGTGGGCGGACTCGAACACCAGCCGCGTGCCGCTCAGAAGCTGAGGGGTGTTGACGTCCACCCGCCCGTAGTGGACCAGGATGAGCGCCTGCGTGTTCGAGGGCTCGATGTCCAGGTTGTTGTTGGGCTGAAAGGCCTCCTGGTCGTACTTGTCGACCTTGATCTCGGCCTTCTCGCCCAGCGCCAGGACGGCGTGGTCGGAGAAGAGGAGGGCGGCGGAAGAATTGGGCTGGGTCGTCACGATCGCGCCCCGGGCCGTCAGGTAGTCGCCCTGCTTGAGGACGAACGAGCGGTCCTTGACCACGCAGTCGACCTCCCCGGTGGCCTTGGCCACGTAGAAGTTGTCCTGGGGGACCTCGACGCCGGCGCCCAGCCGCGCGGGCGCCTTCTGCTTGGCGTCCGCGGCCTCCGCGGCCGTGGCCGGGACGTCGCCGCCGTTGGCGACGTCGACCGTCTGCGTGCTCTCGGAGGAGCTGCCGTTCTGGGCGTACTTGACGAAGGCCTGGTTGTTCTTCCGCTCGTCGGGCACGTAGTGCGCGACATAGTCGAAGTCGCCGTCCGACTTGCGGGTGTTGATCCGGGCGAGGCCCTGGATCATGGCGAAGTGGGTCTGGGCGTCGCTGACCTCGATGAAGGCCTTCTCGCCGCCGCTCTGGCCGTTGAGGATCGAGCAGGCGCAGTGCTGCGTCTCAAAGATGAGATGGGTGCCGCTGTAGAGCTGGGGGGTGGCGATGACCACCGTCCCCGTGTTCACATAGATCAGCGTCTGCGAGCTCGAGGGCTCGTGCAGCAGGTCGTTGTTGG
The DNA here is from genome assembly GCA_035546595.1 of Opitutaceae bacterium. Lineage (GTDB taxonomy): Bacteria > Verrucomicrobiota > Verrucomicrobiia > Opitutales > Opitutaceae > Palsa-1447. The sequence goes on along the minus strand of DASZWO010000007.1, from coordinate 23,440 downwards.
GCTGGAAGGGCTCCTGGTCGAACTTCTCGACCTTCATCGAGGTGTTCTTGTCCAGGTAGAGGCTGACCTGGTTGGAGAAGAGCAGGGTGACGTGGGAGTTGTCCTTGGTCCGGACCACCGCGCCGCGGGCCAGCACCTTCTCGCCCCGGGTCAGGTTCCAGATCCGTCCGTCGGCCAGGCACTCGGCGGTCCCCGTCACGTCGTGAACCCAGAAGATGCCGGAGATGATGTTGTCGCCGGTCTTCGGCAGCGGCGGAAAGATCTTGTCGAAAAACGAGCTTTGCGCCGAGGCCAGCGCCGGAGCCAAGGCCAGCAGCAGGCCGCACCAAACGATACGCAGTGGGGATTTCATGGCGACGGTTCAGTCCGAGGAAAGGTGCCGGTTCACGGCATCTTTTATCCCGAATTTCACGTCGGTAAGTCAAACCCTCATGGGGGGTTACACCCGGGGTACTATTACGTACCTCGGGCGTTTTACGCGACCACCAGATTGAGGATTTTTCCGGGCACGTAGACGACTTTGCGCACGGCCTTGCCGGCGAGAAAAGGGGCGACCTTGGGATGGGCCTGGGCGAGGGCGAGCGCCTGCTCCTGGGGGAGGGCGGGGGGCACCTGGGCGTCGCCGCGGGTCTTGCCGTTGACCTGGAAGACCAGCGTGACCGTCGCGGATTCCAGGCGGGCGGCGTCGACCGCGGGCCAGCCGGCGGCGTGGACCGGCGCGGAGCCTCCCAGGCGCGCCCAGAGCTCCTCCGCCAGGTGGGGCGCGAAGGGGGCAAGTACCTGGATGAAGCCGCGCACGGTAGAGGTCCGCAGCGCGGGCTCCTTGGCCAGGGCGTTGGCGAAGATCATCATCTGCGAGATGGCGGTGTTGAACCGCAGCCCCTCGACGTCCTCGCCGACCTTCTTCAGCGTGGCGTTCCAGAGCCGGACGAGCTCGTCGGACTCGGCGGCGTCGGGCCGGATCTTGGGGTTGGCCCGCCCGTCCTCGCCGACGCACTCGCGCCAGACCTTCTGGAGGAAGCGGTGAACGCCCTCGATCCCGCGCGGGTTCCAGGGCTTCATCGCCTCGAGCGGGCCGAGGAACATCAGGTACAGCCGCAGGGTGTCGGCCCCGTGGCTGGCCACGATCGCGTCCGGATTGACCACGTTGCCCCGGGACTTGGACATCTTCTCCCCGTCCTCGCCCAGGATGATCCCCTGGTGGAAGAGCTTGCGGAAGGGCTCGGGGCCGGGGACCAGCCCGAGGTCGAAGAGCACTTTGTGCCAGAACCTTGAATACAGAAGGTGCAGCACCGCGTGCTCCGCGCCGCCGATGTAGAGGTCGGGCGAGCCCCAGTAGCGCAGGGCGGCCAGGTCGGCGAAGCTCCGCTCGTTGCGCGGATCGGTGAAGCGCAGGTAGTACCAGCAGGAGCCCGCCCACTGCGGCATGGTGTTGGTCTCGCGCCGGCCGCGGACCCAGCCCTCTCCCGGCCGCGGGCCGGAGGCGGGCGCGGCGCGCCCGGAAAGGGGCTCGAGCCAGACCTCGAGCCAGTCGCCGGCGCGGGCCAGCGGGCTCTCCCCGCCGCCGCCGGGCAGGTAGGAGGCGACCGCGGGCAGCTCGAGCGGCAGGGCCGCCTCGGGCAGGGGCAGGGCGTAGCGGACGGCGCCGCCCTCGGCGAAGGTCACCGGGGCGGCGGGGAAGTCGGCCGGCCGCTCCGCCGCGGCGCGGCGGTACGCCGCCTCGTCCACCCAGACGATCGGGATCGGCTCGCCCCAGTAGCGCTGCCGGGAGAAGAGCCAGTCGCGCAGCTTGTAGGTGACGGTGGCGCGCCCGGCGGCCCCCAGCCGCGCCACCGCCGCCTGCTTGGCCTCCGCCACGCCCAGGCCGTCGAGCGGCCCGGAATTCACCAGCCGGCCGTCGCCGGTGTAGGGGAGCGCGTCGCCGCCCTCGATCACGCGCACGACCGGCAGGCCGAACTTCTGCGCGAACTCGAAGTCGCGCTCGTCGTGGGCCGGCACGGCCATGATCGCGCCGGTGCCGTAGCCGGTGAGGACGTAGTCCGCCACCCAGATGGGCACGCGGGCGCCGTTGACCGGATTGAGCGCGTGGGCGCCGGTGAAGACGCCGGACTTGTCCTTGGCCAGATCGGTGCGCTCCAGGTCGCTCTTGGCCGCGGCGGCCCTGCGGTAGGCGGCGACGGCCTCGCGCTGCGCCGGCGCGGTCACCGCGTCGACCAGGGGGTGCTCGGGGGCCAGCACGAGGTAGGTGCAACCGAAAAGGGTGTCGGGGCGGGTGGTGAAGACCTTGATCGGGCCGACGCCGGGCGCCTCGGCGGCGAAGGCCACCTCCGCGCCCTCGCTCCGGCCGATCCAGGCGGCCTGCATCCGCTTGGTGGAATCGGGCCAGTCGACCAGCTTCAGGTCCTCCAGCAGCCGCTCGGCATAGGCGGTGATGCGCAGCACCCACTGGCGGAGGTTGCGGCGCTCGACCGGGAAGCTGCCCACCTCGCTGCGCCCGTCGATCACCTCCTCGTTGGCCAGGACCGTGCCCAGCTCCGGGCACCACCAGACCGGGCGCTCGTCGACGTAGGCCAGGCCGCGGCGGAAGAGCTGCAGGAAGATCCACTGCGTCCAGCGGAAGTAGCGCGGGTCGGTGGTGTCGATCTCCCGCTCCCAGTCGTAGGAGAAGCCGAGCGACTTGATCTGGCGGCGGAAGTTGGCGACGTTGTTGCGGGTGTTCTCCGCCGGCGGCGTGCCGGTCTTGACCGCGTGCTGCTCGGCCGGGAGTCCGAAGGCGTCCCAGCCCATCGGATGCAGCACGTTGCGCCCGCGGGCGCGCTGGTAGCGCGAGACGATGTCCGAGGCGGTGTAGCCCTCGGGATGGCCGACGTGCAGCCCGGCCCCCGAAGGGTAGGGGAACATGTCCAGCGCGTAGTACTTCGGCTTTGACGGCTCCAGCGCCGCCCGGAAGCTACGATTTTCCTCCCAGAAAGATTGCCAGCGCGGCTCGATCTTCTGAAAGTCGTAGTCTTTGCATTCGTCTGCCATCGAGGTAAAATCCGCCACTGTGAAGCATTCGCTCCGGGGGTCAATCTTCGCCCGCCGCGCCGGCCTCGCCGCGCTGCTCGCGCTCACCGCCCCCCTCCGCGCCGCCGTCAGCCACGGCTTCACCCAGCTGCTCGACTCGGTGGTGCGGATCGACGTCAACGAGGTCTCCTACGACGAGGGGGCCAAGCGCTTCGAGGCCAGCATCGGCTCCGGCGTGGTGCTCTCCGCCGACGGGCTGGTGCTGACCAACGCGCATGTGGCCAGCCCCCGCGCGGTCGAGATCCACGTCACCCTGCCCAGCCTGGAGCAGGTCGACGCCCGGCTGGTGGGCTGGGACCACTGGACCGACCTGGCGCTGCTGCGGCTGGACATGGCCGACGTGCGGCGCCGGAGGCTGAGCTTCGCCCACTCCCAGTTCGGCGACAGCGACAAGCTTTTCCCCGGCGAGACGGTCTACGCGGTGGGAACCCCGTTCGGGCTGACGCGCACCGTGACCCGCGGCATCATCTCCAACACCCACCGCTACTTCGAGGGCGAGCTGAACCTCGAGGGCTACGAGACCGGCAACTTCAACACCTGGCTGCAGACCGACGCGGCGATCAACCCCGGCAACTCGGGCGGGCCGCTGGTGACCGAGGACGGCCGGATCATCGGCATCACCTCCCGCGGCTACCTCGGGGCCAACAACCTCGGCTTCGCCATCCCGGCCAACGTCGCCCGGACGGTGGTGGACGGGCTGGTGCGCCGGGGCGAGATCACCCGCAGCTACATCGGGATCGAGCCGAAGGCGCTGCAGGACCTGGAGAACTTCTACGCGCTGGCCCTGAACACCGGCACGCTGATCAACAACGTCGAGGCGGGCTCGCCCGCCGCCCGGGCCGGGCTGCGGGTCGGGGACATCCTGCTCGCGATCAACGGCAGCAAGGTGGACGGGCGCTTTCCCGAGCAGCTGCCGCCGATCCAGAACTTCATCGCCAGCCAGCCGGTGGGGTCGACCCTGGTGCTGACGGTCAAGCGCGGCACGAAGGTGAGCGACGTCAGGGTCACGACCGAGCGCCTGGAGAGCAGCGTGGGGGAGGAGTGCGAGCTCGACGCCTGGGGCCTGAGCGTGCGCAAGGTCTCGCGGATCTACGCCCGCCAGAACCAGCTGGCGGACGACACCGGGGTGGTGGTGGTCGGCGTGCAGCCCGGCTTCCCGGCCGACGCGGCCGGGCTGGCCTCCGGCGACATCATCACCAAGATCGACCGCCAGCCGCTGGTCTCGCTGGAGGTGATCAAGCGGGCCCTGGCGGCCTACGCCGCCAAGCCGGGCCCGACCCTCTTCGAAATCGAGCGCGACCGCCGCGTCTCCCTCAACATCCTGAAGCCATGAGGTCCCTCCTCCTCCCCCTCGTCCTCGGCCTGGCCGCGCTGGCCGGCGCGGCCCGCGCCGCCGACCTGCCCGCGCTCTGGGCCGAGCGGGTCAAGAGCACGGTCGCGGTCGAATACACCGTCCAGAACGAGAACGACCGCCACCCGACGCTGGCCTACGGCGTGGTGATCGACGGCCGGGGCACCATCATCCTCCCGTCGGCCGCGATCGACCAGCGGCTCGCCACCAGCCAGCTGAGGGACTTCCGGGTCTACCTGCCGGGCGATCCCACCGGCTACGCCGGGACCTACCTGGGCCAGGACGTCTACACCGGCTGGCACTTCGTGCGGGTGGAGGAGAAGGTCCGCTCGCGCCTGACCCCCATCACGGCCTTCGCCCGGCCGGCCAGCCCCGTGCCGGCGCTGGCCGAGGAGCTCTGGGGCATCGGCCTCAGGCCCAAGGAGGAGGACTTCATGCCCTATCTGCTGCAGAGCCACCTCGCCCTGATCCAGTCGCTGCCCCAGAAAACCGGCGTGACGCAGCAGGAGGTGGCGGGCCCGGGCCTGCCGGTGTTCAACCGCGAGGGCGCCTTCGTCGGGCTGGCCCTCAGCTCGTTCGGGCAGACGTTCATGCAGTTCTCGGAGGGCAACCGCGGCGGCGAGGCGGTGATCCTGGTGGACCTGGAGGAGAGCAGCGCCTTCCAGCTGGCCGACGAGGTCCTGCCCAACCTCGGGCGGGTGCCCCGGAACGTCGACGGACGCCCGCTCGCCTGGCTGGGGGCGTACGGCCTCGAACCGATGGACCGGGACGTCGCCAGCTTCCTCAAGCTCTCGGCGCAATCGGGCGCGGTGGTGAGCGAGGTGCTGGAGAACAGCCCGGCGGAGAAGGCGGGGATGAAGCCGCACGACATCATCGTCGCGATCGACGGCCGACCCATCCCGCGCTTCCGGCCGGACCGGGTCGTGACCGACTACGTGGAGCGGGAGATCGAGCGCCGGCGCCCGGGCGACGTCATGGCCCTGACCGTGCTGCGGGGCTCCGACCGGATCGAGCTCAAGGCCACCCTGGGCGACGAGCCCAAGCTGGTGCGCGAGGCGGACCGCACCTATTTCGACCGGCTGGGCTTCACCGCCCGCGAATTCGTCTACGGGGACGCCGTCGCCCGCCGGATCAAGGTCGGCGAGGGCGGCGGCGCGATCGTGCGCTACGTCAAGCCCAACGGCCCGGCGGCGCTGGCCAACCTCCAGAGCGACGACTGGATCCAGGAGGTGGACGGGGCCCCGGTGCGGACCTACGCCGAGGCGGTGGCGAAGCTCGCCGCGATCGAAAAGGACCCGCTGCGCTCGGAATTCGTGCTGCTGGTGCGCCGCGGGAGCGACACCGCCATCCTGCGGGTGAAGCTGCGCTAGCATGTTCACCGGCATCGTGGAGGAGACCGGGCGGATCGAGGCCTTCGCGGCGGGGCCGCAGGGCTGGCGGCTGGAGGTCGCCGCGCGGAAGGCGGCCGAGGGCGCGGCGCTCGGCGACAGCATCGCGGTGAACGGCTGCTGCCTGACGGTGACCCGGGCGGAGCCCGGGCGGCTGGCCTTCGACGTCCTGGAGGAGACCCGGCGGCTGACCAACTTCGGCGGCCTCCGGCCGGGCGCGGGCGTCAACCTGGAGCGCAGCCTGGCCTACGGCGGCAAGATCGGGGGGCACTTCGTCACCGGGCACATCGACGCGGTCGGGACCGTCGAGGTTTTCGAGCCGCGGGGCCAGGACCGCTACCTGCGGGTGCGGGTTCCCGCCGGCGGCGAGCGCTACCTCGCGCGCAAGGGCAGCGTCGCGATCGACGGGGTGTCGCTGACCGTGGCGGAGGCGGAGGACGCCGTCCTGGCGGTCTGGCTGATCCCCCACACCCTGGCCGCGACCGCGCTGGGCGAACGCCGGGCCGGCGACGCGGTCAATATCGAATTCGACCTTTTGGCCAAGTACGTCGAGAAACTGCTTCCTTCCCGCTGATGCGCGCCGCCCTGACCACCCTGACCGAGGAGCTGCGGCGGCTGCAGGCCGCCGGGGTCAAGCGGGTGCCGGTGGCGGACGAGACCCTCGCCGCGCTGCGGGCGGCCGCCGCCCGCCGCACGGGGGCGGCCCCGCCTCCGCGGCCTTCCGCCGCGGCCGCTCCGGCGCTTCCGCCGGCTCCGGCCAAGCCCTCCCTGCCGCCCCCGCCCCGAGTCGCGCTGCCGGCGGGCGACAAGGCGAAGCGGTGGGCCGCCCTGCTCGAGCTGGTCCTGAACGATCCGGTCTGCCGCGCCAACGTGCGGCCGGGCAAGAAGGTGGTGCTGGGCGTCGGCAGCCTCGAGGCGAAGATCTTCTTCGCCGGGGAGGCGCCCGGGGCGGAGGAGGAGGTGCAGGGCGAGCCTTTCGTCGGCCCGGCCGGCCAGCTCCTGAACCGCATGATCGCGGGCATGGGCCTGCAGCGCTCCGACGTCTACATCGGCAACATCATGAACTGGCGCCCGCAGCTCCCGGCCGGCCCGGGCGGCGTCCAGATCGGCAACCGGCCCCCCACGGCCGAGGAGATGGCCTACTGCCTGCCCTATCTCCTGGCGCAGCTCGAGGTCGTCCAGCCGGAGATCGTGGTCGCCCTCGGGGCCACCGCGGCGCAGGGCCTGCTCGGCGCCGGCGCCTTCAAGGCCCTGGGCGAGGTCCGCGGCCGCTGGAAGGAGTTCGCGGGCAAGCCGCTGATGGTGACCTACCACCCCAGCTACATCCTGCGGAACCCGACCAACCGGTCCAAGCGGATGATCTGGGAGGACCTGCTGCAGGTGATGGAGCGGGCGGGCATGGCCATTTCCCCAAAACAGCGGTCTTACTTCCTGGAACGATGAAACCCGCCGCCCTCCTCGCCCTGGCCGCCCTGGCCCTCGCCGCGCACCGCGCCCGCGCCGACGAGTTCTCCTTCGAGCAGCTGACCGCGCGCGCCAAGGCGCTGGCGTCCCAGCCCTACGCGCCCCGGCCGAGCCCGGTGCCGACCGACCTGCGCAAGCTGACCTACGACCAGTACCGCGACATCCGCTTCCGGCCCTCGGCCTCCTGGTGGCGCCAGGACCGGCTGCCCTTCGAGCTGCAGTTCTTCCATCCCGGCTTCATCTTCTCCTCGACGGTGCAGATCTCGGAGCTCGACGGCCGCAACGCCCACCCCATCCCCTTTTCGCCGACGCTCTTCGACTACGGCCACAACCACCTGGCGGTGCCGCCCGAGTCGATGGGCTTCGCCGGGTTCCGCATCCTCTATCCCCTGAACAAGCCGGGCGACGAGCTGGGCGCCTTCCAGGGCGCGAGCTACTTCCGCTTCGTCTGCCAGAAGGCGATCTACGGGCTCTCCGCCCGCGGCATCGCCGTCAACAGCGGCCTGCCCAAGGAGGAGTTCCCCGACTTCACCGCCTTCTGGATCCAGCGGCCGGCCGCCGACGCCAAGGTCCTGGTGGCCTACGCGCTGCTCGACGGTCCGAGCCTGTCCGGGGCGTACCGCTTCAGCATCGCCCCCGGCGCCGAGACGGTGGTGGAGGTCCACGAGGTGCTCTTCTGCCGGACCAACCCGGAGGCGCTCGGCATCGCCCCCCTCACCAGCATGTTCTGGCACGGCCAGAGCGCGGAGGAGCTGCACGACTTCCGGCCGGAGGTGCACGACTCCGACGGGCTGATGCTGCACACCGGCCGGGACGAATGGCTGTGGCGGCCGCTGAGCAACCCGCCGGCCACCCGCATCGCCTCGTTCATCGACCAGCGGCCCCAGGGCTTCGGGCTGCTCCAGCGCGAGCGGCGCTACGACCATTACCAGGACATCGAGGCCGGCTACCAGCTCCGCGTCAGCGCCTGGGTCGAGCCGGTGGGCGACTGGGGCAAGGGGAGCGTCCGGCTGGTGGAGCTGCCCTCGCCCGACGAGACCAACGACAACATCGTCGCCTACTGGACCCCGGCCGAGCTGCCGCCGCCGGGCCAGCCCCTCGACTTCCGCTACCGGCTGACCTGGTTCCTCGACCAGATCCACCCGCCCGGCGCCTGGGTGGTGGCGACCCGCCACGGCCGCTCCCGCACCCAGGAGCCCGACCTGGAGCGGTTCATCGTCGACTTCGACGGCCCCAACCTGCGGAAGCTGGCCTCCTCGGCCGTGATCGAGCCGGTGGTCACCGCCGGCCCCGGGGCCCAGCTGGTCCATTCCTACGTCCAGCACAACCCCTATGACGGCACCTGGCGGGTGGCCTTCGCCCTGCGGCCGGACAAGTCCGGCAAGCCCGTGGAGCTGAGGTGTTACCTGAAGGAGGGGGGGAGGGCCCTTTCCGAGACCTGGAGCTATCTCTGGCAGCCTTGATTTCGCCGCCCAAATCGGCGATAGCTAGGGCCTAAGCGCCATGGCCCCGAACCAGATCCTCGAGCTGCCGGCCGCCTTCCGGCCGAAGACGGGCACCCCCGAGGCCTGGAACGCGGCCTACGTGCGGGTGGAGGATTACCTGCGGGCCCACCGCCTGCACAGCCGCCTCCAGCAGATCCGGCTGACCCAGATCATCCTGGAACGGGCGGCGGAGCGCCACGAGGCCAACCCCTCCCTCGATCCGACCATCCTGGCGGCGGAGGAGACCGAGGCCCTGATGGACGCCTGGTTCGCCGAGGTCCTGGACGAGCGCGGGCAGCCCCACGAGCGCATCGCGGTGGACGGGCGCGTGGCCCTGCTGCTCTGCGACGGGGCCCAGCGCTGGCCGGAGAGCCTGCTCGACGAGCGGCACATGCCGGAGGACTTCGTCCAGGCGATGCGGGCCAGCTCGATCCAGGCCGGCCCCGACCTGGCCGTCTCCAGCATGGTGCCGCGGCCGATCGACCTCGGCCCGATCACCGAGGCGGCGGGCGAGACGCTGGAGCGGTTCGAAAAGTGGCCGATGCTGCACACGCTGGCGCTCTGGCTGCTCTTCGCCGGCGCGCTGGCGGCGATCTTCTACGCTACGCGCTAGCGCCGGAATGCGCATCTTCCTCAGCGAGCGGATGGACGCGCGGCGCCTCAACCGGCGCCGTTTTCTCTTCTTCTCGGCCATCGTCGTCCTGACCGGGTTCGCCAGCTGGTTCATGGCCGACCTGCTCTGGCGGGACGGCATGACCCGCCTCGAGGTCGGGATGCTGGCGCTCTTCGTCATCCTCTTCGCCCACATCGCCACGGGCTTCTGCTCGGCGCTGGTGGGCTTCTACGTGGTGAACCGCGGAGGGGACAGCTGCCGGCTGACGACCACCCTGGCGGACGCCGAGCGCACCCCCCTGGCCTCGACCGCGGTGATCATGCCGATCTTCAACGAGGACGTCAGCCGCGTCTTCGAGGGGCTCCGGGTCATCTTCCGCTCGGTCCAGGCCACCGGGAAGCTGGACCACTTCGACTTCTTCATCCTGAGCGACTCCAACCGCCCCAACCAGTGGATCCAGGAGGAGGTGGCCTGGACCGAGCTCTGCAAGCAGGTCGAGGGCTTCGGCAAGATCTTCTACCGCAAGCGCCGCCAGCCGATCAACAAGAAGGCCGGGAACGTCGCGGACTTCCTCCGCCGCTGGGGCAAGAACTATCGCTACATGCTGGTGCTGGACGCCGACTCCATCATGACCGGCGAGGCGCTGGTCAAGCTGGCCGCGCTGATGGAGACGAACCCGCACGTCGGCATCATCCAGACCGCCCCCCGCCTGGCCTTCGGCGAGACGCTCTACGCCCGGATGCAGGCCTTCGCCAACCGGCTCTACAGCCCGCTCTTCCTCGCCGGGATCAACTACTGGCAGCAGCACGAGGGCAACTACTGGGGGCACAACGCCATCATCCGGGTCCAGCCCTTCATGGAGCACTGCGCGCTGCCGGCCCTCCCGGGGAGCGAGCCCTTCGGCGGCCGCATCCTCTCGCACGACTTCGTGGAGGCCGCCCTGATGCGCAAGGCCGGCTGGGGCGTCTGGCTGGCGGCGGACGTCGAGGGCAGCTACGAGGAGGGGCCCCCGACCCTGATCGACAGCGCCAAGCGCGACCGGCGCTGGTGCCAGGGCAACCTGCAGCACACCTGGCTCCTCACCGCGCGCGGCTTCCGCACCGCCAACCGCTTCCACCTCTTCATGGGGGTGATGGCCTACGTCTCCTCGCCCCTCTGGCTGCTCTTCCTCTTCCTCGGCATGATCGAGGCCTTCCGCGCCGCGGGCGAGCCGCACTCGCCCGACACCACCTCCCTCTTCGGCTACCGCGTGCAGCTGCCCGAGGCCCTGACCCTCTTCCTCTTCACCATGCTGCTGCTTTACCTGCCGAAGATCGTCAGCGTGGTCTCGGCCCTCGGGCGGCCGGGCGAGGCCGAGCGCTTCGGCGGGAGAAGCCGGCTGGTGGCGAGCGCGGTGCTGGAGGCGGCCGCCTCCACGCTCTTCGCCCCGATCGCGATGATGTTCAACACCCGCTTCGTCCTCTTCACCCTCCTGGGCCAGGGGGTGTCCTGGGTGGCGCAGCAGCGCCGCGCCGACGACGACGGCACCGACTGGCGGGAGGCCATCCTGACCCACGGGGTGCAGACCATCGTCGGGGCGATCTGGGGGCTCTCGGCCCTGGTGCTCTTCCCGAGCTATTTCTGGTGGCTGAGCCCGGTCATCGCCGGCCTGGTCCTCTCGGTGCCGGTGAGCATCTACTTCAGCAAGGCCAGCCTGGGCCGGCAGGCCCGTGAGCTCGGGCTCTTCCTCACCCCGGAGGAGACGGAGCCCCGCCGGGAGCTGAAGCAGCTGCAGAAGAACCTGGCGGAGTGCTACCGCCACCTGCCCCCCTTCGAGCCGCTGCGCGCGGACTACGGCCTGATGCAGGCGGTTCTCGACCCCTACATCAACGCCATGCACGTGGCGCTCCTGCGCCAGCGCCGGCCGAGCGAGGAGGCCCGCGAATGGTTCGGGCAGCTGCGCCAGCGGCTGCTGCGGGAGGGCCCGGCGGGCTTCTCGCCCAAGGAGAAGATGGCGCTGCTGCTCGACGCCGATTCGATGATCTGGCTGCACCGCGAGCTCTGGACCCGGCCGGCGGAGTCGCTGGCCGAGTGGTGGCGCCTGGCCATGCGCCAGTACAACGTCCTCACCGCCACGCCGACGACGGCGCTCTACCGCTGATTAGGCGGTCAGCTTCTGCAGCTCGACCCGGGCGCGCTCGAACTCCGCCTTGAGCTGATCGAGCAGGGGCTGGAGCGAGGGGAGCGGGGCCTGGCGGGACTCGTGCTCGAGGTGGGCGGCCGCGGCCTGGAGGGCGGAAGCGCCGAGGTTGGCGGAGCTCCCCTTGATGCTGTGGGCCGCGCGGGTGAAGCGCGCGACGTCCGCCGCCGCCATGCTCTGTTCCAGCTCCGCGATCCGCTGCGGGGTGTCGCTGAGGAACATCTCGCTGATCTCCTTCAGGAACTCGCCGTTGTCGTCGGGGCTGAGCGCCCGCAGGTTTTCGATGGTGGCGGGGTCGATGACGGGGAGGTCGGGCATGAGCGGCGGCGAGCGTGGGAGGGATGGCCGGCCCGGGCAATCCTAAGGTCTTGGCCGAGGTTGATATCAGCAAATCGGGATACGTTGATATAATTGGCTTGCGGGGGTTCGCCGCCATGGGTTTCCTTTTCCCTCTTTCACCGCCATGGCCAACTCATTCGTCTTTTCCTCCGAATCCGTGGGCGAGGGGCACCCCGACAAGGTTGCCGACCTCATCTCCGACAGCGTCCTGGACGCCTGCCTCGCGCAGGACCGCTTCAGCCGGGTCGCCTGCGAGACCCTGGTCAAGTCCAACCAGGTGGTGGTGGCGGGGGAGATCACCACCCGGGCGAAGCTCAACTACGAGCAGATCGTCCGCGCGGCGGTGCGCGAGATCGGCTACGTCAACGACGACGACGTCTTCCACGCCGACAAGATTTTCGTCACCAACCTGCTGACCAAGCAGTCGCCCGACATCGCCCAGGGCGTCGACGCCCGCAAGGTCAAGGGCAAGAAGACCTCGGAGCAGGGCGCGGGCGACCAGGGCCTGATGTTCGGCTACGCCTGCCGCGACACCCGCGAGCTGATGCCCGCGCCGGTGATGTTCGCCCACCGCCTGGGCCGCGGCCTGACCGCGATCCGCAAGAGCGGGAAAGTGCCGTGGCTGCGGCCCGACGCCAAATCCCAGGTTTCCGTCCGCTACGTGGACGGCAAGCCGGTCGAGATCGTCAACGTCGTCATCTCCACCCAGCACGCCGCCGACGTCGCCCACGCCACGATCGAGCGCTTCCTGATCAACCAGCTGGTCAAGCGGGTGCTGCCGGCCAAGCTGCTCAATTCCCGCACCGAGTACCTGATCAACCCGACCGGCCGCTTCGTGGTCGGCGGACCCGAGGGCGACTCCGGCCTGACCGGCCGCAAGATCATCGTCGACTCCTACGGCGGCTGGGGCCGCCATGGCGGCGGCGCCTTCTCCGGCAAGGACCCGTCCAAGGTCGACCGCTCGGCCGCCTACATGTGCCGCTGGGTGGCCAAGAACATCGTGGCCGCCGGCCTGGCGGAGCGCGTCGAGCTCCAGGTGGCCTACGCCATCGGCCATCCCAAGCCGGTCTCGGTGCACATCGACACCCAGGGCTCGGCCCAGGTCTCCGAGGCCAAGATCGTCCGCGCGGTGAACCGGGTCTTCAGCTTCAAGCCGGCCGACATCGTCAGCCAGCTCGGCCTGCTGCGGCCGATCTACCGCCAGACCACCAATTACGGGCACTTCGGCAAGGCCGGCCTGCCCTGGGAACAGACCAACCGCGCGGCCGCGCTGCGCGCCGCCGTCCGCTAAGCCGCTCCAACCGATTCCGACCATGCCCTCCGCCGTCAAGACCGCGCCCGCCACGCAGGACTACCAAGTCAAGGACATCACCCTGGCCGACTGGGGCCGCAAGGAGATCACCATCGCCGAGCACGAGATGCCCGGCCTGATGGCGGTCCGCCGCAAGTTCGGGCCCCAGAAGCCCCTGCAGGGCGTCCGCATCACCGGCTCCCTGCACATGACCATCCAGACCGCGGTCCTGATCGAGACCCTGGTCGAGCTCGGCGCCTCCGTGCGCTGGGCCTCGTGCAACATCTTCTCCACCCAGGACCACGCGGCCGCCGCCATCGCGCAGGCCGGCGTCCCGGTCTTCGCCTGGAAAGGCGAGACCCTGGAGGAGTACTGGAACCTGACCTGGAAGGCGCTGAGCCACCCGAACGGCGCCGGCCCCCAGATGGTGGTCGACGACGGCGGCGACGTCACGCTGCTGCTGCACAAGGGCTATCAGCTCGAGGAGGGCGACAAGTGGGTCGATTCCGCCTCGTCCTCGCACGAGGAGCAGGTGATCAAGAACCTGCTGAAGCGGATCCACGCCGAGAGCCCCTACATCTTCCACGAAATGGCCAAGCAGTGGCGCGGCGTCTCCGAGGAGACCACCACCGGCGTGCACCGCCTCTACCAGCTGCACGAGCAGGGCAAGCTCCTGGTCCCGGCGATCAACGTCAACGACTCGGTCACCAAGTCCAAGTTCGACAACCTCTACGGCTGCCGCGAGTCGCTGGCCGACGGGCTGAAGCGCTCCACCGACGTGATGATAGCCGGCAAGGTCGCGGTGGTCTGCGGCTACGGCGATGTCGGCAAGGGCTGCGCCCACTCCCTGCGCGGCTTCGGCGCGCGGGTGATCGTGACCGAAATCGACCCGATCAACGCCCTGCAGGCGGCGATGGAGGGCTTCGAGGTGACGACGCTGGAGGAGACCCTCGGGACCGGCGACATCTACGTCACCACCACCGGCAACGTCGACGTCATCACCTACGAGCACCTGGAGCGGATGAAGGACCAGTCCATCGTCTGCAACATTGGCCACTTCGACAACGAGATCCAGGTCGACCGCCTCTACCAGGCCAAGGGGGTGAAGCGGACCAACATCAAGCCGCAGTACGACATGTTCACCTTCCCCAGCGGCCGGAGCATCTACCTCCTGGCCGAGGGCCGGCTGGTCAACCTGGGCTGCGCCACGGGCCATCCCTCGTTCGTGATGTCGAACAGCTTCACAAACCAGACCCTGGCCCAGATCGACCTCTGGAAGAACCGCGACACCTACAAGGTGGGCGTCTACCGCCTGCCCAAGCACCTCGACGAGGAGGTGGCGCGGCTCCATCTGGAGAAGATCGGCGTCAAGCTGACCAAGCTGACCGAGAAGCAGGCCCAGTACCTGGGGGTCGCGGTCGAGGGCCCCTACAAGGCCGAGCACTACCGCTACTGAGCGGCCGGCGCCTGCGGCTCCTGCCAGCCGTTGGCGCCCGGCACCCGCACTTTCCGGCGGTAGAGGGTTCCGCCGCAGCCGGCGTAGAGCGTGTCGAACCTCGGACCGCCGAGGCAGACGCTGACCACGTGCCCGCCGGGCACGGGGATCACCCCCTCCACGGTGCCGTCGGGCCGGCACACCTGGATGCCGAGCGCGCTGGCGACGTAGATCCTCCCCGCGCGGTCGGCGTGCATGCCGTCGCCGCCGCTGCGGTCGGTCCCGGGCGGCCGGCGCAGCTCGGCGAAGCGCCGCCGGTTGGACAGCGTCCCGTCGGGCTCGATCCGGAAGGCGTAGACCCAGGGCGAGAAGGAGTCGCTGACGTAGAGGGTCGCCTGGTCGGGGGAGAGTGTGATGCCGTTGGAGAACGCGATGCCGGAGTCGGCCATCCGCCAGACGTCGCCGGGCTGGATCAGCCAGACCCGGCTCGGCTCGGCGCTGCCCCGGGGCGGGGGATTGGTGACATAGGCGCAGCCGCTGTGCGCCACCACCAGGTCGTTGCCGCGGAAGCCGGTGGCCAGGGCGCGGGCCGGTCCCAGGCCGCCCTCCGCATAGGCCACGACCGAGGAGTCGTTGCCCACCGTGGCGTAGAGGCGGCCGTCCGGCCCGAAGGCCTGGCCGGTGACGTGGCGGGACTCGGCGAGCACCGGGCGGACCGCGCCGTCGAGGCCGATCCGGTACGTCTTCTCGTTGCCGGTGTCGCAGAAGAAGACCTCGCCCTTCGCGTCCACGGCGATGCCGTCCGCCCCCTTCAGCCCGTCCTTCGCCACCTCCCAGTCCCGCCCGGGCAGGAGCACGTCGGCGGGGAAGGGCGGGCAGACCTGGGCCAGGCCGGCCAGGTCGACGGCGCGGGCCCGCTCCATCACCAGGGGGACGGGCGACTCTATCCGGCAGTCCTGGAAGGCCACCCCCGAAACCGGGCTGTCCGCCAGCCCGCGGATCATCCCCACCGCCTCGGCCGTGCCCTGGATGTCGACCAGCCGGATGTCGCGGAAGACCGGGGGCGGATTCGATTCCGCCTCGGGCCGGCTCGTGCCGGTCACCCAGTCCATGTTGATTTCGAAGGCCTGGCCGACGTCGCTCATCCGCAGGTGGCGGAAGACGACGTCCTCCACCACGCCGCCGTGGCTCGGCATGGTCTTGAGGCGCACCGGCGCGCGGTTGCCGTGGTCGGCGGTGCAGTCGAGCACCTGGATGCGGCGGATCCCGCCGTTGGTCTCGCTGCCGATGCCCACGCCGCCGTGGCCGTAGCCGAAATGGCACTGCTCGATGGTGACGTCCTCGCAGGGCCGCAGGGGCCGGTCCCTCACCTTCCGCGCCTTGATGGAGATGCAGTCGTCGTCCACGTCGATGTCGCAGCGGCGGATCCGCACCCGCTGGCAGGAGTCGACGTCGATGCCGTCGGAGCTGGGCGCGTCATGGTCGGCCCGGATGGTCAGGTCCTCCGCGATGACGTCCGCGCAGGCCTGGAGGTGCAGGCACCAGACCGCCTGGTTGCGCAGGGTGAGGCCCGACACCCGCACGTTGCGGCAGTCCGTGAAGTGGACCAGCCGGGGCCGCCGGGTCTTGAAGGCGAGGTCGGGATCCCGGGCATTGCGCAGCTTCCAGTACTCGTCCCACCAGCGGCGGCCGTTGCCGTCGATGGTGCCCTCGCCCTCGAGCACCGGGCCGGCCAGCCCGGCGGCGTTGATCAGCGCCCAGGGCTCGACTCCCCGCCGCTCGGCGGGAACGCCGGCCGGGAGGTAGTCCTCGAGGCGATTCGAGCCCTTGAGCACGGCGCCCTTCTGCAGGCAGAGGGTGACGCCGGGCTTGAGGAAGAGCGCTCCGGTCAGGAAGGTGCCCGGCGGGACCACGACGACGCCGCCCCCCTCGGCGGAGCACTGGTCGATCGAGGCCTGAATCGCGGCGGTGTCGAGCGTCGCGCCGCCGGCCACCGCGCCGGTGGCGGTGATGTCGTGGATGCCGAGCGCCGCGGTGGCGGGCAGGGCCGACGCCAAGGCGAGGGCAAGGAGCCGGGGGAGGGGGTGCATGCGGGGTGGGCGGAGGCTAGACGGGCGCGGCCTCGGGATTGGACCGGAAATTCTCCCGCGCGTTCGCCGCGGCTCCCCCCAGCCAGGCGAGCAGGCCGAAGAGCGCCCAGTTGGCCGCCTGGCGCAGGAGGGTCAGCGCGGGGGTGAGCCCCCACATCGGATGGAGCAGCAGGGACACCGCCAGGCAGGCCAGCGCCGCCCGGCGGAGGCCGGCGTCCGCCCCCGCGCCCCAGAGCCGCGGCAGGCAGAGCAGGAGGAAGATCTCGCGGTAGACGAAGTTGGAGCCGAGGAGGAAGGTGAGCAGATAGACCCCCGCGCCCGCCTGGAACAGCTCGCGCCCCGCTCCGCCCGCTCCGCCCCGGCGCCAGCCCAGCGCGGCGAGGGCGGCCCCGAGCAGGCCGGCCGCCGCGTCCAGCGCGCGGGCATGGCGGGAGAAATCCGCCCACTGGCCGGTCCGCCCGTAGTGCAGGAGGTCGGCGGCGTTGAGGACCACCCCGGCGCCGTAGGACAGCGCGGCGCCGCCCGCCGGCGTGTTGTGGGCGATCGTCCGCACGTCGGAGACCTGGGCCAGGACCCAGGCGGCGAGGAGCAGGCCCGCCCCGGCGATCCAGGGCAGCGCCCGCCGCCAGCCGCGGACGAGGAAGGCGGCGAAGGCCGCGATCGGATAGAACTTGAGCAGGCTGGCCGCGAGGAGGAGCCCCCCGGCAGCCGCCGGGCGGTCCCGCCGCAGGGCGGCCAGTCCGCCCGCCGCGAGGAGGAAAATGATCAGGTCGGTGTTGGCCCGCTCCAGCGCCAGGACCACGGGCGCGGAGGCGAGGAGGACGCCGGCGAGGATCCCTTGGCGCCGGCTGAGCGGTCCGAGCACCGCCAGCAGGGCGGCCAGCCAGGCGGCGCCCATCGCCGCGCCGACGGCCGGGATCGCGCCCCAGGAAAAGCGCATGAATTGGAGCCAGAGGCGGGGGCAGTTCAGCACCCGGCCCCACGGGTCGAAGGGGTTCGAGGTGTACGGGTCGCCGCCGCGCGCGAGCTCGGCGCGGGCCGCCGGGAAGGGATAGAGGTCCGAAAAGTGGGCCCCCATCGGCGGGATGCCGGCGGCATTGGAGACCCGGTCCGGCCCCAGCCCCCGCGCGGCGAGCGCCAGCGCCGCGGCGTAGGCGAGCAGGATCGCCACCGCGATCCAGCGGCCGTCGGTGCGCCAGGAGCGGCTCATCGGGCGGGATCCGGCCGGAGCAGGGCCAGGCCGGCCCGGGCGCCGGCGTTGGCCGGGTCGAGCTCGAGGCTGCGCCGGAACTGGGCGAGCGCGCCGGCCGCGTCGCCGTGATTGAGCAGCGCGAAGCCGAGGTTGCAGTGCGCCCCGGACGAGCCGGGATCGAGCTCCACCGCCCGCGCGAATTCCCGCATCCCCCCGGCGGCGTCACCGGCGACCGAGAGGGCCACGCCGCGGTCGTTGTGGAAGGCACCGTTGGCCGGCTCGAGCGCCAGCAGCGTCCCGATGTGCCGGAGGGCGGCCTGCGGCTGGCGGTGCGCCATGGCCCAGCCGTAGCTGTCCAGGCGGGCCTTGAGCGCGCGGTGGGCGGCATGGCCCAGGACGAAGGCGGCGGAGGCGGCGGCGAGGGCCAGCCAGGGCGCCCGCAGCCGGCGGCGGCCCCCCGGAGCGGCCTCGGCGGCGATCAGCCCGAGGACGGAGAGGAAGAGGAGGGGGAGGAGGAATTCGACCTCGTAGCGGATGTTGGCCTCGAAGAACGCCAGGAAGAACGCGGTTTCGGCGGCCGCCGCGAGCAGGACGGCGCGCACCGCGAAGCCGACCCCGGAGGCGCTCCGGGCGGCGGGCAGCGAGCGCAGGGCGCACCAGGCCAGCGGGAGGTTGAGCAGCAGTCCGAAGGTGAGCTCGGCGTCCGAATGGCCCTCGCTCATGCGGAGGGGCCCCGCCTCGCCGACGAAGGGAAAGCGGGGCAGCCAGGGCGCCGCGTGCAGAAAGTAGATGCGTAGGTTGTCCCAGACATACGCCGGCCGGAAGAGCGTGAGCCGGCTTTCATACTGGCCGCCGGCCAGCTGGTAGCGGTGCCCCGTGTCGAGCACGCTTCCGAACCGGCCGTAGTTGTAGGCGCCGAGGAGAGCGAGGCAGCCGCCGAGCGGCAGGGCCGCGGCGAGCACCAGGCGGCGGTTCCAGCGCCCCTCGGCCTGCCGGGCCTCCCCCAGGAACCAGGCGAGCAGGGGGCAGAGCACCAGCGCAGTGGGCCGGCAGCCGATGGCGAGGCCCAGGGCCAGGCTCGCCAGGGCGAGCCAGCGGACCCGCGCGGCGGGGCGGTTCCAGGCCTGCCAGAGGGCGAGCAGGGCGAGGGCGCCGCAGGCGCTCACGGCGGCGACGGGGACCTCCCAGACATCGACCCGGGCCAGCAGGCTGGGAAGCGCGCCGGCCAGCCCGAAGGCCAGCAGCGCCGCGGCCAGGAGCCAGTCGGGCATGGCCGGCGCGCAGCGGCGGCGGACGTCCCAGGCCAGCCAGGCCCAGGCCAGGAAGGCCGCCGCGGCAAAGGCCAGCGCCGCGGCCTTATAGGAAAGGTAGCCGCCGGTCAGCAGATGATAGGGCAGGAAAAGCAGCAGGGCCGGCGCCGCCCCGAAATAGGCGTACATCCGGCCGCGGAAGTAGGAAAGGTCGTAAAGGTAGTAGGGCGGGTCCCGGAAGGGCCCGTTCTGCGCGGGATCGTACGGGTCGCGGAGCTGCGCGAAGGCCGGGGGCACGTCCCGACGGAGATAGAGATGGCCCCCGAGGAAACCGTCGGCCATCCGGTTGTAGACGGCCTGCCCCGGATCGTCATTGCCGAAGACGGCCGTGCCCAGCCGGGCGAAGGCCGCGTAGCAGGCGAGCACGAGCGCGCAGGCGAGCAGGGCGAGGAGCGGCCCGGCGTAGGGGCTGGGGCGGGCGGGGCTGATGGCCGGCCAGCACAGGCCCGAATCCAGCCTCGCGCAACCCTGTTTGAGCCCCATGATCGGGCCATGGACTTTGTCGAAGAGAAGCTGCAGAAGCTGGGCCTCAAGCTGCCGCCGCCCCCGGTCCCGGCCGGGAGCTACGTCCCCTTCCGCATGCACGCCTCGACCCTCTATTTGGCCGGCGTGATCAGCACCCGCGACGGCCAGGTGATCGCGGGGCAGGCGGGCCGGGAGCACACGGTGGAGGCGGCCCGGCTCGCCGCCCAGGCCTGCGCGCTCAATGCGCTGGCCTCGATCAAGCTGGCCCTGGGCGGTTTCGAGCGCGTCGCGGAATTCCTCTTCGTCGCCGGCTATGTCAACGGCGTGCCCGGCTTCGACCAGAGCCCGCAGGTGATCAACGGCGCGAGCGAGCTCTTCGTCGAGATCTTCGGCGAGGCGGGGCGGCACGCGCGCCTGGCGGTGACGGCGGCGGGGCTTCCGCGCAACTGCCTGGTCGAACTCCAGGTGACCCTCTCCTTCAAGGGATGACGATCGCCGCCTGGCGCGCGCTGGCTCCGGCCGCCGCGGCGGCGGAATTCGGGCGGCGACTGGCGGCGCTCCCGCCGGCGCAGCGGCGGGCCGCGATCGCCGCCGCCCCGTCCGCCGAAGAGCTGGAGCAGCGCTTCGCCGCCGCCCCGCGCGGCGGCCGGCTGGGCGGGTCGCCCGCCCTGGTGAAGGACCTCTTCGACACGGCGGGCGAGGAGACCCGGGCGGGCTCGACCTTCCTTCCCGAACTCAGGCCCTCGGGCGGGGAGGACGGGACGCTGGCGGGCGCCTGGCGGGCCGCCGGGGTGGTGCTGGCGGGCAAGACCCACATGGTGGAATTCGCCTACGGCCTGACGGGCGAGAACGCCCATTATGGCGACTGCGTCTCGCCGCGGGCGCCGGAGCGCACCAGCGGAGGCTCGAGCAGCGGGTCGGCCGTCGCGGTGGCCGCGGGGCTGGTGCCGCTGGCGGCGGCGAGCGACACGGGCGGCTCCGTCCGGGTGCCGGCGGCCTTCTGCGGAGTGTACGGCATGCGGCTCACCCCGGGGCATCGCTGGATCCGGGACGCGGTCCCCCTGGCGCCTTCGATGGACGCTCCGGGCTGGTTCACCGCCTGCGCGGAGGACATGCGAACCACGCTGGAGGTCTTTGCGCCCGCCCCGGCGGCGGGGCGTACGCCGCGGGGGCGCTATTTTGCTCCGGAGGGGCTCGATCCGGAGGTGGCCGCCGCTTGCGGCGCGGCGGCCGCGGCCTGGGCTCCGGCGGCCGACGCCCGGCTCGGCCGGTCCCTGGCCGCGGGCTTCTCCGGCTGCGCGGGTGCCTACCAGGCGCAGGGCGGGGCGGAGGCCTGGCGCTATCACCAACGTTGGTTTGAGCGCTGCCGGGACCGGTACGATCCACGGACCCGCGCGCGGCTCGAGGCGGCCTCCCGGCTGACCGAGGCGGAGATCGCCGCCGCCTGGACCGTGGCGGAGCGGGTCCGCCGGACCTGGGAGGAGTATTTCGGCCAATGGGATTTCCTGGTCATGCCGGCCACGCCCTGTCCGGCGCTGCGGCCGGAGGAATTCACGCAGGAAAATCGGATGCGGCTGCTGGCGTTGACCGCGCCGGCGAGTTTGGCCGGGCTTCCGGCGCTCACCCTTCCCATCGCCCTGGACGGCGGGATGAAAGGCCTCACCGGCGGCCTCCAGGTCGTGGCGCGGCGGGCGGAGGACCGCCTGTTCGGAGAAATCCTGGCTCAGAATTCCTCGAGGCTGGCCTGAGCGCTCTGGAGAAACTTCTGCTGGGTGAGGGAATCCAGCGGCGGATCGAAATAGGGGATCACCTCGGCCGCGTTCGGAGCCGGAGCGCCCTTGTTCGCCGCGGAATAGGCCCGATAGGCGTTTTTCCGGGCGGCGTCGAACCCCGGAATCCAGGCGGCGGGAGGAAGCGTGATGATGCAGCCGCCATTGTTGCTTAGGATGATTTTCGAGTCGGCATCGGGATCCACCGGCGCGATTTCGCTCAGCGCGTTCGCGGTGGACGGCTTGCTCGAAGGGACCGCGCTGGGGGCCAGCATCTCGTAGCGCGCGAGCGCCGGCGCCGCCCGGGGATCGGAGAGGTAGGGCGCCAGCTCGGCTGCGCGGGCGGGCAACGCGTTCTGATGGGCGTTGGCGTAGGCGCGGAGGGCGCTCCCCAGCAGGTCCGCCATCAGGCGCTTGGCGGCGTTGCGGGCGGCCCCCATGGCTTTGCGCTCGTCCGCCTCGCCGCCGAGGGACGCCCAGCGGGCGACCCGGAGCCAGTCGTCGTCCGTCAGCAGGCCGAGCTCGGGGATCCTCCGGTCGGCGCGCTCGGCGAAAAGCTGCTTCAGCCGCTTGACCCGCGCGAGCCAGGCCTGGATCTCGCTTTTGCGGCCTTGGTCGACACTGCGCGCGGCAAGCGGCTGCAGGGCCCGCAGCTCCTTCTCGGCTTGCGCCAGGTCCGCAAGATCGGCTTCCCGCCTCTGCCGCAGCGCGCCGATTCGGGACTGAATCCTCGCCGCCGCGGCCCGTTCCGCCTCGATCTTGCGGCCGAGGGCGTTCCCGCCGCGAGCGCCGAGGAGTCCGAGGAGAACGCCGGCGAGACCCAGGATAGCGGGGCCTTTCAGCTTCATCGCTTCGATCCGGAGTCCGCCGTGAACCAGCGCCGAACGAGTTCCGGGTCCGCCGGCCACATGAGATAGGGCTGGAGCAGGGCGGGATCCGTCGTGGTCGCGCCGTGGTTCGCGCTGGCGTACCGCCGCCGGGCGACCGTCACGTCATCGCTGAGGGCGCTGCCGGCGACGGTCAGGTCGGTCCCGATCTGCCAGTATTGGTCATAGGCGAGGTCCGCCGGCGCCTTGATCGCGATGATGGTCGGGGAGGGGTGAGATTTGCCCTGGAAGGGGTTGGGTTTGACGGCGTATTGGTCGAGAACCTCGGCGGGAACCGCCTCGTCGAAGAAGGGTGCCAATTGGGACGGATCGGTCGGCATCGCGCCGTTGGCCTGGAAATAGCGGCCGAGGGCGGCCTGGATCTTGAGCGCCATGCGCGCCTGGGCCTTGCTGCGCAGGTTGGCCAGGGCCCGCCGCACCCGCTCGTCCGAATCGAGGTTGAGGCCGGAGGCGGCGGCGAGCCAATCCCGGTCGTTCAGATAGCGGAGCTGCGGGATGCTGAGCCCGGGCCGCTCGGCCAAGGTTGCCTTGAGCCGGTCGATCTGCCCCAGCCACGTGCTTATCCGGGCCTCGAGCGCGGCATCGCTGCCCGGCTGGGCGTCGGCCAGCCGGCGGTCGATCTCGCCCTCGGCCGCCTTGAGCCGCCCGGCGGCGGCGGCCTGGTCCCAGGCCAGCCGATCCGCCTCGGCCTCCAGCGCCCCGCGCCGCTGCCGTTCGGCCCGCAGGGTTCGGGCCCGCCGCGCCCAATTCCCCGTTTCCAGCAATCCGGCCCCCAGCGCCAGCGCGGTGAGGATGAGCGCCGCTTTCTGCATCAGGCCCGCCGCCGCGCCCTTCGAGGCGGCCAAGGCCGCCGACGACCAGGCTCCCTTGGCCACGGCGGAGGCGAGAATCTTGGCGGACAGGACCGCGGGCGCTGCGCGCACCGCGTGGTGGGAAAGCCCTTCAGTCAGCGTTGCCGCGCCCATCGCCAGATCCCGCTTCGCGAAATATCGCTGGAGACTGGCGATCGCCCGGCTGATCCGCTTCTGGGCGGTGTCGTCCGAAATGGCCAGGGCGGCTCCGACCTCGCGCAGGCTCCGCCCCTGGAAATAGCGCAGCAGCACGGCCTGCCGCTCCG
>DASZWO010000006.1:0-60799 GCA_035546595.1 Opitutaceae bacterium | reverse complement strand
GCGCCGGCGAGCGCCAGCGCGCCCGCGGCGGCGGCGGATAGGAGGGCGCGGGCGGGTCTCATGGGAACGCCTGGAGGAGCTGGCCGCCCCAGTAGCCCGCGGCCGAGACGAGGAGGGCGGCGGCCGCCCAGGCCGCCACCCCCGCGGCCTGGGCCCGGCGGCTGAGCTGGCGGTGGGCCAGGCCCCGCCAGGTCGCCGCCGCCACGATCAGCCCGAAGGCCGGCCAGGCGAAAAGGTGGTGCCAGCGCAGCGCGCCCGCGCCCAGCAGGTCACCGCGGGTGAGCCAGAGGCCCGAGGCGACGGCAGGGACAGTCCCGGCAGCGGCGATCGCCGCCGCAGCCAGCCCGGCCGAGCGCAGGCCGCGGCGGGCCGGCCGGTGCCAGAGACACACCGCCGCGCCGTCGCAGAGGAGCGCCACCAGCGTCAGGGCGATCGGGAAGTGCGTGGAGGCGCCATGCACCTCCCTCCAGAAACCCGGGGGCAGCGATCGCATCGGCGCTCATGCGGGGCCGGCCAGGGTGTCGTCCACGACGGCGAGCGGGCTGGCGACCTCCGTGTACGAGACCCGGGTCAGGCCGAGGAGCGAGCGCAGGCGCGGGGCGGGCACCGCCATCGGCCCGGGCTTGGGCGCCGCCCCGGGCGCCGGCTGCGGGAAGGCGGTCGAGCGCGCGGTGTGGAAGGTGATGTTGCCCTCCACCTTCTGCAGCACCTGGTGGATGTGGCCGTTGAGGACGGTGACCGAGCCGAAGCGGCGCAGCAGCGCCAGGGCCTTCTCCGCGTCGTCCGTGCCCCAGCCCCATTTCGGGTAGACCGACCAGAGGGGGATGTGGGCGTAGACCACGATCGGCGTCTCGGCGGAGAGGGGCGCGAGGTCCTTGGCCAGCCAGTCCAGCTGCTCGGGGCCGATCACCCCCAGGCCTCCCTCGCCGATGTTGACCACGTTGACCAGGCCCACGAAATGCACCCCGGCGTGGTCGAAGCTGCGCCAGCCCGCGCCCAGGCTGCCCCGCCCGAAGCGCTCGAGGTAGCCGGCGCCGTTGTCGTTCAGCACGTCGTGCTCCCCCGGGACGTAGAACACCTGCCGGGTGCGGCACTCTCGCAGCAGCTGCTGCAGGGCGTCGAACTCCTCCGCCTCCGCCAGGTGGCTGAGATCGCCGGTGTGGAGGAGGAAGTCCGGCGCCTGGGGCAGGGCGTTGATCCGGGCGACGGTCTCGCGGAAGGTGGCCGCGACGTCCGGGTTGGCCGGCTTGTTGAAGCCGATGTGGCTGTCGCTGATCTGGACGAAGGACAGGCCGGACCGGGGGGCGGGGAGGGCGGCGGAGCCGGCGGTCTGGCCCAGGACGCGCGAGCTGAGCACGCCGCCGCTGACGGTCCAGAGCACGCCGGTCCCGGCCCAGGCCATGCACTTGAGGAAGCCGCGGCGGTCGATGCCGTCGTGGTGGTGGTCGTGGAGGATGAGATCGTTCATGAGGTTCGCAGGTGGCAACGCCCGCCCCGGCGGGAAATTCCTCCCGCGCGAGAAAGCCGGGCTTTTTCCGCCGGCGGCGGAATAAATCGCCCTGCGCCGCGTAAGTGCTCTAATACAGAGACCGCATGGGCTCTTTCGAAGAAGTCATGCTCCCGCACCTCCCGACCGCCTACAACCTGGCGCGCTGGCTCCTGCGCAACGACCACGACGCGGAGGACGCGGTGCAGGAGGCCTACCTGAAGGCCCTGCGGGCCTTCGACCGCTTCCGCGGCGGCGACGGGCGGGCCTGGCTCCTGGCCATCGTGCGCAACGGCTGCTACAGCCGGCTGCGCCAGCAGCGGCGGGTCGAGCCCCACGACGCCTTCGACGAGAGCGTTCACGGGGCGGCCGACACCCGCGGCGAGGAGGCCGAGCGGGAGCGCGCCGCCGCCGACGCGGCGGCCCTGGCCGGCGCGGTCGGGCGCCTGCCCGAGGGGATGCGGGAGATGATCCTCCTGCGCGATTTCGAGGGGCTGTCCTACCGCGAGATCGCCGAGGTGGCGGAGGTGCCGGTGGGCACGGTCATGTCCCGCCTGGCCCGCGCGCGCGAGCGGCTGCAGCGCGAGCTGGCCCCGGGGCGGGAGGGGGGGTCCCTATGAACTGCGAAGAAACCGGGCGCTGGCTCTCGGCCCATCTCGACTGCGAGCTGGACCTGGCCAAGGACGCCGAGGTCACCGCCCACCTCCAGGGCTGCCCCGCCTGCGCGTCCCGGGCGCGGCGCCTGCGCGAGACGGCCGCGCAGGTCCGCTCGGACCTGCCGCGCTTCGCCCCGCCGGCCGCGCTCGAGGCGCGGATCCGCGCTTCGGCCGGCGCCGCCGCGCCCTTCCGCCCCGCGAGGCGCTGGGGCACTTGGGAGGCCGTGGGCATCCTCGCCGCGGCCTGCGTCGTCTTCGTCGCCGGCTACCACCTCGGCAGCGGCCGGACGGCCGCCGGCCAGGCCGGCGACGACCTGATCTCGGCCATCGTGCGGGCCCGAGAGGACGAGCGCATCATCGACGTGGTCTCCTCCGACCGGCACACGGTGAAGCCCTGGCTCGCCGCCCGGCTCGATTTCTCCCCGCCGGTGGCCGACCTGGCGGCGGAGGGTTACCCGCTGGTGGGCGGCCGGCTCGACCGGCTGAGCGGCCGGCAGGCCGCGGCCGTGGTCTACCAGCGCAACCAGCACACCATCACGGTCTTCATCTGGGAGGGGCCGGGGCCCCTGCCGGCGACGGGCGCGAGGCTGGGCTACGGCGTGCGCGCCTGGAAGGCGGGCGGGCTGGATTTCGCCGCGGTTTCGGACGTGGCGCCCGCCGACCTGGACGCCTTCGTCCGCCTCTTCAAGGCGATCCGCTGAGTCCCGGATGGGAAGCTCGGAATCGTCGCCGATGCGCCCGTGCGGGCCGGGAGGTGGAGATGCCGGCCCCACCCGGATCCGGGTCGAGAACGGGCGGCCGGCGTCCTAGACCTTGACCGCCGTCTGCAGGTGCGGCGCCCCCTTGACCTGCTCCTGCAGCTTGGGATCGGCGCGGATGGCCTCGAAGAGCTGGTAGAGGGTGGTGCTGTCGGCCTCCTCGGCGTGCCGGAGGTCGACGGGGAAGCGCAACACCAGCTGCGGGCCGTCGGCGGTGTAGCGGGTGTAGGCGATGGGCTGGGGGACGTCGACGTGCAGGTCGAGCAGCCGCTCCGCCATCCCGTGCTGGGCCTCGAAGCCGCTCCGGTACTTGTCGTAAACCCCCCGCACGGCTGCCAGCAGCTTCGCCTGGGCCGCGGTCACGTCGGCGGCCGGGGCCAGCGCCACCACCGCCTCGTGCCAGGTGTAGTGGGTCCCGGGCAGCTGCTTGTAGAAGGGGGTGTTCTGGAAGAGCGCGGAATTGGGGAAGACCACGATCCGGCCGGTGGGGTGCAGGTCCACGCCGGTGCCGGCCAGCTCGCTCAGGTAGAGGCGGACCATGCCGAGGTCGAGCACCTCGCCGGTCACCCCCATGACCGTGATCCGGTCGCCCACCCGCACCCCGTAGCGGCCGATGAGCATGAAGTAGGCGAAGACCGACAGGATCACCGTCTGCAGGGCCACCGCCACGCCGGCGGTGATCAGCCCCACGTAGGTCGCCAGCGAGCTGAAGTCGCTGACGAAGCTGGAGACCACGACCAGGACGATGCAGATGCCGACCACGAAGCGGCGCAGGATGAGGAACTGGCGCCGGCGCCGCGGCTCGTGGATGTACTTGTAGGTAGCGCGGCGGGCGATTTCGGCGCCGAAGAAGATCAGGGCGATGAAGAAGAGGAGGAAGAAGGCGCGCCCGATGAAGCCGCGGACGATCTCGCCCCGCTGGCTGACCAGGGAGGCCTTCCACTGCTCCAGATTCTCCTTCGACTCGTGGAGCAGGATCCGCTCCTTGCTCAGCGGCAGCGTCGCGCGGGAGACGTCGTCGAGCTGGTCGGTCAGGTCCTCGATCTGGTTCCGGGCGTCGTCCAGCGCGGAGGCGTCGGCCGAGGCCCGCTTCTGGCTGCTCAGGGCCTGGGCCTCCTGGATCAGGGAGCTGACGGAGGCGCGCAGCGGCTGGGACAGCCCCTCGTCCAGAATCAGGAGCTTGCCGTTGGCGGCCTCGAGGTCCTCGAGGCCGCTGATCCCGCCGATCAGGGCCCAGAGCGCCTCGGCGCGCGCGATCAGGCCGCCATTGCCCCCTCCGATTGTGCGCAGGCTGCCGCCGGCCGGGGCCTTGGCGCCCTTGCCGTTGTCGGCGGCGAAG
Source organism: Opitutaceae bacterium (assembly GCA_035546595.1). Classification (GTDB taxonomy): domain Bacteria; phylum Verrucomicrobiota; class Verrucomicrobiia; order Opitutales; family Opitutaceae; genus Palsa-1447. The sequence goes on along the minus strand of DASZWO010000006.1, from coordinate 56,560 downwards.
GCGTCGGGCACCGAGCGCTTCAGGTTGTTGATCTGGTCGAGGATGCCGACCCCGGCGTCCCCGGAGTAGGCGGCCGCGAACTGGTCGAAGTTCTCGATCCGCTGCAGCGCGCTCTGCTCCAGCTTGAGCTCGGCCTGGACCACGCCCCGGCGCGCCGCCCGCAGGGCGCGCTCCCCGTCGGTGGCGCCCTGCGGCTGCCGGTCGAACTCGCCGATTTCCGTCTGGAGCCGGCTGATGCTGGCGAGGATCTCCGTCCGGCGCTTGGCCAGGCCCTCGCGGCTGCCGGTGGTCTCGCCCGGCTTGGCGGGCGGGGCGGGGATGAGCTGCGCGGCGGCCTCGGCCGAATCGAACGCGTCCTGCACCACCTGGGCGGCGGTGTTGCGCTGGACGTCGAAGTAGAGCTGGTCGCTGGGCCGGCCGATCCACTGCGCGCCCAGCTCCGTCTCCCGGTACCAGGAAATCACGCCGTTGAGGTGGGCGAGCAGGTCCTGCGGCTTGGGCGCCTCGCTCGGCGGCGGGGGCGCCGCCCGCAGCGGGGCGAGCGCGAGCGCGGCGGCCGCCAGCGCGGCCCAGCGGCGGAAGGTTTCGGCGGCGGAGGGGAGCATGGTCGATTAACCCGGTTTATAGGGCAAAGTCGCCCGCACTATGGCGATTTTCCCGGAAAATCCCAGCCCGCGGCGCGGCAAATTTTCGCGCCCGAAAAGCTTCTTGCGCGACCTTCGTCTGGTGGGGTAAATTGCGCCATCTGCATTCCCACATGGTTTCCGCCAACAGCGAACTCGGGTACAACAGCAAGATCGAAGGCGACGTGATCGTCAGCCGCGCCGACGCGGTGATCAACTGGATCCGGACCAACTCCATGTGGCCGATGCCGATGGGCCTGGCCTGCTGCGCGATCGAGCTGATGGCGACCGCCGCCAGCCGCTTCGACATCGCCCGCTTCGGGGCCGAGGTCATGCGCTTCTCACCCCGCCAGTCCGACGTAATGATCGTGGCCGGGACGGTGACCTACAAGATGGCCCCCTCGCTCCGCCGCATCTACGACCAGATGGCGGCCCCCAAGTGGGTCATCGCCATGGGCGCCTGCGCCAGCAGCGGCGGCATGTACCGCAGCTACGCCGTCCTCCAGGGGGTGGACCGGATCGTGCCGGTCGACGTCTACGTCAGCGGCTGCCCGCCGCGGCCCGAGGCGCTGCTGGACGCGCTGATCAAGCTGCAGGAGAAAGTCCGGCGCGAGCCGGCCACCAAGGCGCTGTTTTCGGCCTGAGCGGCCCTATGACCGCCGCCGACCTGCAGGCCCAGTTTCCCCAGGCGACCCCCCGGGCCAGCCTCGACCATCCCGCGGTCGACATCCCCGCGGCCGAGGCGCACGCGCTGCTGCGGCACCTGCGCGACCAGGGCGGCTTCGACTTCCTGATGGACGTGACCGCGGTCGACTGGGCGCAGCGCGCCAGCCCCCGCTTCACCGTCGTCTACCATCTCTACAGCTCGGCCCGCCACGAGTACCTGCGGGTGGCGGCCAACTGCCCGGACGACGCCGCCCCCGCCGTCGCCACCGTCAGCGACCTCTGGCCCGGCGCCAACTGGCACGAGCGCGAGACCTACGACATGTTCGGGATCACCTTCCAGGGCCATCCCGACCTGCGCCGCATCCTGATGTGGGACGGCTACCCCCATTTCCCGCTGCGCAAGGAGTTTCCCCTGGCCGGGATCGAGGGGACGCTGCCCGACCCGGAGGTGGCGGCGGAGACCGGCACCCCGGTCATCCCCGCGCCCATGGCCGGCGGGCCCTTCGTGGCCTCGCCCGGCGAGCTCAACCTCGGCGAGGCCGAGCCCCGCGCCAAGGACGAGAGCTGGAACGAAGCGCGGCCCAAGCCCGAGGGCAGCTGACCCGGCCCGCCCCCATTCCTATGCCGACCTCCTCCGAATTCGCATTCCCCGACACCGCGGCCAAGGCCGCGGCCGGGGCGGAGCACCGGGAGTTCGAGACCGAGAAGATGTCGCTCTCGATGGGGCCCTCGCACCCCTCGACCCACGGCGTCCTCCGGCTGCAGATGGAGATCGACGGCGAGGTCCTGACCCGCTGCGACCCGGTCATCGGCTACCTCCACCGCGGCGACGAGAAGATCGCCGAGAACATGACCTACAACCAGTTCGTGCCCTACACGGACCGGCTGGACTACCTCGCGCCCCTGGCCAACAACATGGCCTACGCCATCGCGGTCGAGAAGCTGGCGAAGCTGGAGGTGCCGCCGCGCTGCCAGGCGATCCGGGTCATCACCGCGGAGCTGGCGCGCATCTCCTCCCACCTGATGGGGCTGGGGGCGTACGGCATCGACGTCGGGGCCTGGTCGGTCTTCCTCTACAGCTTCACCGAGCGCGAGAAGCTCTACCGGCTCTTCGAGGAGCTGACCGGCGCACGCTTCACCACCTCCTACACCCGCATCGGCGGCCTGATGCGCGACGTCCCCGAGGGCTGGACCGGGCGGGTCGAGGCCTTCTGCGAGCAGTTCCTGCCCATCCTCGACGAGATCCTGCGCCTGCTGACCCGGAACAAGATCTTCATGGACCGGGCCGCCGGGGTGGGGGTGATCGCGAAGGAGGACGCCATCGCCTATGGCCTGACCGGCCCGAACCTCCGCGGCTCGGGGGTGGGGCTCGACCTGCGCAAGGACAAGCCCTACAGCGGCTACGAGCAGTACGAGTTCGACGTCCCGGTCGGCACCACCGGGGACTGCTACGACCGCTACCTCTGCCGCGGCGAGGAGATGCGCCAGTCGGTGCGGATCGTGCGCCAGGCGATCGCCCAGCTCCCGGGCGGGCCCTGGTACGCCGAGGGGGCGAAGAAGATCTTCGGCCCGCGCAAGGACAAGGTGCTCACTTCGATGGAGGAGCTGATCCAGAACTTCATGCTCGTGACCGAGGGGCCGCAGATGCCCGCGGGCGAGGTCTACTTCGAGGCCGAGAACCCCAAGGGGGTGCTGGGCTTCTACGTGGTCAGCCAGGGCGGCGGCGTGCCCTGGCGCCTGAAGATCCGCTCCCCCTCCTTCTGCAACCTCTCGATCCTGCCCAAGCTCTGCGTCGGCAACCTGGTCTCCGACGTCGTCTCGATCCTGGGCTCGCTCGACTTCGTGATGGGGGAGTGCGACCGATGAACCTGAAGCCCGAGACCCTCCGGCGGATCGACGAGGTCATCCCCCACTACCCGCAGAAGCGCAGCGCGGCCCTCCCGCTCCTCCACCTCGTCCAGGAGGACCAGGGCTACGTGCCGGACGCGGCGGTCGAGTGGATCGCCGCCAAGCTGGAGATCCCGCCCATCGCGGTCTACGAGCTGGTCACCTTCTACCCGATGTTCCACCGCAAGCCGATCGGCCGGCGGCACATCAAGGTCTGCCGGACCCTCTCCTGCGCCCTGATGGGCGGCTACCGCACCTGCGGCGAGTTCGAGCGGCAGTTCGGCTGCAAGGCGGGCGAAACCTCGGAGGACGGCGAGGTCACGGTGGAATTCGTGGAGTGCCTGGCGAGCTGCGGCACCGCCCCGGTGGTGATGATCGACGAGGAGCTGCACCAGAACGTCGACGCGGCCAAGGCCCGCGAGCTCTGCCAGCGGATCAAGTCGGAGAGGAAAGCCTAAGCCATGGCCGAACAACGCCGCATCATCTTCCGCCACATCGACGAGCCGGGCTACACCCCCGACCTCGACTGCTACCTGAAGAACGGGGGCTACGAGATCCTGAAGAAGTCGGTGGCCCGGCCGCCGGCCGAGCTGATCGACGAGGTGAAGAAGTCCGGGCTGCGCGGCCGCGGCGGCGCCGGATTCCCCTGCGGGGTGAAGTGGGGGCTGGTCGACCGCAAGAGCGGCAAGCCGATCTACCTGGTGGTCAACGCCGACGAGTCCGAGCCGGGCACGTTCAAGGACCGCTACATCATGCAGCAGGACCCCCACCAGCTGATCGAGGGGATCATGATCTCGGCCTTCGCCAACAACGTGAAGCAGGCCTACATCTACATCCGCGGCGAGTTCCCCCACGAGGCCCGCCGGCTGGAGACCGCGATCGCGGAGGCCCGCGCCCGGAACTTCGTCGGCCCCAACATCCTCGGCACGAGCTACTCCTGCGAAATCTACGTCCACCGCGGCGCCGGCGCCTACATCTGCGGGGAGGAGACCGGGCTGATCGAGTCCCTGGAGGGCAAGCGGCCCTACCCGCGGATCAAGCCGCCGTACTTCCCGGCGGTGCTCGGCCTCTACCAGTGCCCGACGATCGTGAACAACGTGGAGACGCTCTGCCACGTGAAGCACATCGCCGACATGGGCGGGGAGGCCTACGCCCGGATCGGCACCCCCAACAACACCGGCACGCGCATCCTCTGCGTCTCCGGGCACGTGCAGCGGCCGGGCTACTTCGAATTCGAGGTGGGCAAGGTCACGATGGGCCAGCTGCTGAACGAGATCTGCGGCGGGCCGCGGCCCGGCCGCACCTTCAAGGCGGTGATCCCCGGCGGCTCCTCCGCCAAGATCCTTCGCTTCGGCGAGCGCTTCAAGGGCAAGCGCAAGGCCGGGGCCGAGATGGTGGACTACGACTGGGCCCTGGAGGACGTCCCGATGGACTTCGACTCCCTCGCCCTGATCGGCTCGATGGGCGGCTCGGGCGGGGTGATCGTGATGGACGACTCCGTCAGCATGGTCGAGGCCCTGGGCAACATCAACGCCTTCTACGCCCACGAGAGCTGCGGCCAGTGCACGCCCTGCCGCGAGGGCTCGCTCTGGATGAAGCGCATCACCGCCCGGATGGTCCGCGGCGACGCCCGCCCGGAGGACGGCGCGCTGCTCAAGAGCGTGGCCGACCAGATCGCCGGCCGCACCATCTGCGCCTTCGGCGAGGCCTGCGCCTGGCCGACCCAGAGCTTCGTCGCCAAGTTCGGCGACGAGTTCAAGGCCTACGCCGAGCGGCGGAAGTCCCCCCCGCCCGACGCCCTCACCCTGGTCTGACCTTTCCCCGCATGATCGCTCCGCCCAAACCCGAGCTCGTCACCGTCAACATCGACGGGCGCGAGGTCGCCGTGCCCAAGGGGACCAACGTGATCGAGGCCGCCAAGCTGGCCGGGATCGACGTGCCGCACTACTGCTACCACCCGAAGCTGACGGTGGTGGGCAACTGCCGCATGTGCCTGGTCGAGATGGGACTGCCGGCGGTCGACCCGGCGACGAAGCAGCCGGTGCTGGACGCGGCCACCGGCAAGCAGAAGGTCAACTGGATGCCGCGGCCGACGATCGCCTGCGCCACCAACGCCTCGCCCGGCCTGCACATCCGCACCACCACGCCGCTGGTGAAGGACTGCCGCGAGGGCGTGATGGAGTTCCTCCTCATCAATCACCCGCTGGACTGCCCGATCTGCGACCAGGCGGGGGAGTGCCGCCTGCAGGAGCAGGCCACCGACTACGGCCGGGGCTACTCCCGCTACATCGAGCCGAAGAACGTGAAGCCGAAGCGCACCCAGCTCGGCTCGCGGGTGACGCTCGACGACGAGCGCTGCATCCTCTGCTCGCGCTGCATCCGCTTCTGCAAGGAGGTGGCGAAGGACGACGTCCTCGGCTTCATCGACCGGGGCAGCTTCTCCACCCTGACCTGCTACCCGGGCAAGCGCCTGGAGAACAACTACTCGCTCAACACCGTCGACATCTGCCCGGTGGGCGCCCTGACCAGCACCGACTTCCGCTTCAAGATGCGGGTCTGGTTCCTCAAGCAGACCGACAGCATCGACACCGAGAGCAGCGCGGGCGCCAACACCGTGGTCTGGTCGCGCGAGGGCGTGATCTACCGCATCACCCCCCGGCGCAACGACGAGGTCAACGACACCTGGATGGCCGACAGCGGGCGGATGCTCTACAAGCAGGTCCGCTCCCCGGACCGCCTGACGGAGGTCCGCGTCAAGGGGATCGCCGCGCTCCCGCAGGCCGCGCAGGCCGAGGCCCGCGCCATCCTGGCGGCGGGCGGGGTGGCCGTGGTCGGCTCCGGGCGCAGCTCGGTCGAGGAGCAGTTCGCCACCCGGCGCCTGGCCGCGGCCCTGCGCGCGCCGGCCTGGATCGTCGGCCGGACGGGGGAGGGCGACGGCATCCTCGTCTCCGCCGACCGCAACCCCAACGTCCGCGGCGCGCTGGCCACCGGCCTGATCCGGGCGCTGCCCTCGGCCCAGCTGACGGAGCTCGCCGCCCAGATCGACGCCGGCCAGGTCAAGGCGGTGGTCGCGGTGGGCGAGGACCTGGCGGTCGCCGGGCTTTCCCCGGCCCAGCTCGCGCGGATCGCGATCATCTACCTCGGCACCCACCGCAACGCCACCAGCGAGGCGGCCCGGGTGCTCTTCCCGACCCTCACCGTCTTCGAGAAGAGCGGCACCCTGATCAACCAGCAGTTCCGCATCCAGAAGTTCGCGGCGGCCGTGCCCGGCCCCGGCGGCGCCGCCGACGACCTGGCCGTGCTCCAGGCCCTGATCGTGGCGGCCGGCGGCACCCTGGCGGCCGAGCCCAACGCCCTCTGGGAGACCATGGCCAAGGAATGCCCGGTCTTCGGCGCCGCCCGCTTCGCCAACCTCCCCGAGACCGGCCTGCTGCTCGACGGCTCGGCCTGGGCCGGACTGCCCTTCGCGGAGAAGGCGGGCCTCAAGTACCGGCCGGCGGAGAAGGCCGCCGAGCCCTCGACCTCCTCGGGCGGACAGCCCCTTTCCCAGGCATGAACCCGGTCGCCGCCTTCTTCTTCGGCCTGCCCGGCCTCGTCCAGGGCCTGCTCAAGGGCCTGGCCGTGATCCTGGTCATCTTCCCCATGGCCAGCCTCTGCACGCTGGCCGAGCGCAAGGTCTCGGCCTGGATGCAGGGCCGGCCCGGCCCCAACCGGACCATCATCCCCTGGGCGGCCTACATCCCCGTCTTCGGGCGGCTCTTCCAGCGGCTGGGCCTCTTCCAGCTCGCGGCCGACGGGCTCAAGTTCCTCTTCAAGGAGGACATCACCCCCGACACGGTCAACAAGCCGTATTTCATCGCCGCGCCGATCGTGGCGATGATCCCCGCCCTCACCACCGTGACGGTGGTGCCCTTCGGCGCCTACCTCTCCCACGGCCGCGTCGTCCCGCTGGTGCTGGCCAACGTCGACGTCGGGCTGCTGGCGGTCTTCGCCGTGGCCTCCCTCGGGGTCTACTCCCTGATCCTGGCCGGCTGGGCCTCGAACTCGAAGTACCCCTTCCTCGGCAGCGTGCGCGCCTCGGCCCAGCTCATCTCCTACGAGCTCTCGCTCACCCTGGCGGTGCTGCCGGTCTTCCTCTGGATCAACGCCCCGGGCTCCGACGGCAGCATGAGCCTGGCCCGGGTGGTGGAATTCCAGAGCCAGGGCGGGTTCTGGGGCGGGGCCTGGTTCCTCTTCACCCTCCCGGTCTCGGCCTTCATCTTCATCGTCGCCCTCTTCGCCGAGACCAACCGCCAGCCCTTCGACATGCCCGAGTCCGAGGCCGACCTGGTCGGGGGCTTCCACACCGAGTACGGCGCCTTCAAGTGGGCCCTCTTCTTCGTCGCCGAGTACGCCAACATGATCATCGGCTCGGCCGTCTTCGCGCTCCTCTTCCTCGGCGGCTGGAACCCGCTGCCCTGGGTCCCCCTCGCCACCTTCGCCCACTGGGTGGGGCTGGCGGGCCACCCCTTCTGGCTCGGGCTCGTCTCGATCGCGCTCTTCGTCGGCAAGGTCGCCTTCCTCATCTTCTTCTTCATGTGGGTGCGCTGGACCGTCCCGCGCTTCCGCTACGACCAGGTGATGAAGATCGGCTGGAACAAGCTCCTGCCCCTCGCCATCGCCAACCTCATCGCCTGCGCGCTGGGCATCGCCCTGCTGCAGCGCTAACCGCCATGGCCATCGTCCCCATCGAACGCAAGCCGCTCAGCCTCGCCGAGCGCAGCTACCTGCCCCAGCTCGCGGCCGGGCTGAAGATCACCCTCAAGCACCTCTTCCAGCCCGCGGTCACCCTGGAGTATCCCGAGCAGCGCCCCTCCATTCCCCCCGGCTACCGCGGCGCCCCGACGCTGGTCAAGGACCCCCACGGCCGGACCAAGTGCGTCTCCTGCCAGCTCTGCGAGTTCGTCTGCCCGCCCAAGGCCATCCGCATCACCCCGGGCGAGCTGCCGGAGGGCGCGCCGGTCCCGCAGGTGGAGAAGGGCCCGCAGGCCTTCGACATCGACATGCTGCGGTGCATCTACTGCGGGCTGTGCGAGGAGGTCTGCCCGGAGGAGGCGATCTTCCTCCAGAACCAGTACTCGCTCTCGGGCTACAGCCGCGGCGAGATGGTGAACCACATCGACCAGCTGCTGGAGATGGGCGGGACGCTGCCCGACGCGCACTTCAAGTGGGACAAGAAGCGCCAGGCCGAGGAGGCCGCCGCGGAGGGCGGGGGCCACCACTGATGCACCACTTCCTCCTCACCCTCTTCTGCGTCTTCACCGTCGGCTGCGCCGCCGGGGTGGTGGTCTGCCGCAACACGGTCAACGCCGCCCTCTGCCTGCTGCTCAGCCTGGTGGGGGTGGCCGCGCTCTTCCTCCGGCTCGAGGCCTACCTCCTGGCCTTCCTCCTCCTCCTGGTCTACGCCGGCGCGGTGGTGGCCCTCTTCCTCTTCATCATCATGCTGCTGGACGAGCGCGGCAAGCAGAGCTCCGGTCCCCCGCGGGGGCTGGCCCTCGGCTCGCGCGCGCTCGCCGTCCTGCTGGTGGGGGCCGGCGTGGTCTCCTTCGCCGTCAAGGGGCGGCTGGCGGCCCCCTCCGCCGCGGCGGTGCCCGCGCTGGGCGCCTCGCTCAAGCTCTACGCCTACGAGCTCTTCACCACCTACCTCCTCCCGGTGCAGCTGATCGGGTTCCTCCTGCTGATCGCGATGCTCGGCGTCATCGCCCTCAGCCGCCGGCCCGGCGCGCCGCACTCCGGCTACGGCACCTAGGCGCATGCCCGACACCCTCAACACCTACCTCGGCGTCGCCGTCCTGCTCTTCGCCCTCGGGCTGCTGGGCGTGGTCGTCCGCCGCAACACCCTGGTGATCTTCATGTGCCTCGAGCTGATGCTCGTCGCCGCCACCCTGGCCCTGGTCGCCTTCTCCCGCTTCAACGGCACGATGGACGGCAACGTCTTCGTCTTCTTCATCCTGACGGTGGCCGCGGCCGAGGTCGCGGTCGGCCTCGCCATCATCGTCGCCCTCTTCCGCCAGCGCCTGACCGTGCGGGTGGACCAGCTCGACTCCCTGAAGAACTGATGCACCCGTCCCACGCCGCCTTCCTCGTCCTGACGGTGCCGCTGGCCTCGGCCGCCCTCATCGCCTGCTTCCTCCGGCGCCGCGGCGGCCCGGCGGCGGCGATCTCGGTCGCGGCCGCGCTCTTCGTCGCGGCGGGCACCGCCTGGCTGGTTGGCGGCCCGCGCTTCGAGGCCTCGCGCGAGTGGCTCTCGCTCGCGAGCCTCACCGTCTCCTTCGGCTTCAACTTCGACGACCTGGCGGCGCTGATGCTCTCGATCGTGGCGCTGGTCGGCCTCTGCGTGCATGTCTTCTCGCTCGGCTACATGCGCGACGACGACGCCAAGGCGCGGTTCTTCGGCGGCCTCTCGGTCTTCATGTTCTCGATGATCGGCATCGTCCTGGCCGACAACCTGTTCATGATTTTCGTGTTCTGGGAGCTGGTCGGCTTCAGCTCCTGGCTGCTGATCAACCACTGGTACGGCCGGGCGGAGGCCGCCGCCGCGGCCAAGAAGGCCTTCATCACCAACCGGGTGGGCGACTTCGGCTTCCTCCTCGGGATCGTGATGTGCTACCACCTGCGGGGCACGGTCAACCTCAGCGGGCTGGCCACCCAGGCCGCCGCCGGCACCGCCCCCTACAGCCGCGCCATTCCGCTGCTGCTCTTCTGCGGCGCGGTCGGCAAGTCGGCCCAGCTGCCCCTCCAGGTCTGGCTGCCCGACGCGATGGAGGGCCCGACCCCGATCTCCGCCCTGATCCACGCCGCCACCATGGTCGCGGCCGGCATCTACATGCTCTGCCGCATCCAGGTGCTGATGGTGCCCGAGGCTTTCGCCGTCATCATGTGGGTCGGCACCGCCACCGCGCTCTACGCCGCCCTCTGCGCCATCGTCCAGCGCGACATCAAGAAGGTCCTGGCCTATTCCACGCTCTCCCAGCTCGGCTACATGGTCGCCGCCTTCGGCCTGGGCTCGCACCTCGAGGCGCCGGTGGCCCTCGACGCCGCCGCCAGCCAGGGGCCGCTCCACGCCAGCCTGCTGCTCTACGCCGGGGTGGGGGCGGCGATGTTCCACCTCACCACCCACGCCTTCTTCAAGGCCCTGCTCTTCCTCGGCTCGGGCTCGGTCATCCACGCCTGCCACCACGAGCAGGACATCTTCAAGCTGGGCGGCCTGGCGCGGCGGATGAAGCTCACCTTCGCCACCTTCACCGTCGGCGTGGCGGCGATCATCGGCTTCCCCTTCCTGGCCGGCTTCTTCTCCAAGGACGCGATCCTGGCCCTGGCCTTCGCCAACAACCGCGCCGTCTTCCTCCTGCTCTCCTTCACCGCGATCCTGACCGCCTTCTACATGGTGCGGCTGTGGAAGATCACCTTCTTCGGCGACGCGCGCGGGGAGGGGGCGGGGCACGCCCGCGAGAACGGGATCCCGATCACCCTTCCGCTGGTGGTGCTGGCCCTCTGCTCGATGGCCGGCGGCTGGCGAGCGCTCTATCCCGCGGCCTACGCGGGGGTCCTCCGCCACGTCTTCGAGGCCGACGGCCCGGCCCACGCGGTGGTCTTCGGCGTCTCGCTCACCGTCCTCGTCCTCGGCGCCGGGGCCGCCTGGTGGTACTATCCCGCCGCCGGGACGGACGCCCTGGAGGCGCGGGCCCCGGGGCTCTTCGGTGCCCTGCTCGGCCTGCAGCAAGCCTTCGACCGCGCCTACGGCTACTATGTGGAGAAGGTCCAGCAGCGCCTGGCGATGGTGCTCAACTTCATCGACGTGATCGGGCTCTCCGGGCTGATCGTGCGGGGGGTGGCCGGGATCGCCGGGATCGCCGGGCTGGGCGCCCGGGCCTCGCACGTGGGCCGGATCAACGCCTACGTCCTCTGGTTCCTCGGCGGCGTCGTCCTGCTCTGGCTCTACGCCACCGGCGTCCTCTGATCCCCTTCCGCCTCATGTCCATCCCCTTCAACCCCCTGCTGGCCTCGGTCGCCGCCCCCCTGCTCGTCGCCCTGGCGATCGCGCTCGGCCTGCCGAAGCGCTGGTCGGTGCGGCTGGCCTACCTCGGCTTCGGCCTGCCGGTCCTCTGCGCCCTCTGGGTCGGGGCGCACTTCGGGCACGCCTGGAAGCACGCGGGCTACGCCTACTACGCCGCCTACGACACCGGCCTCTCTGGCCTCGGCATCGGGCTCAAGCTGGGGGTGAACGGCATCGGGATGCCGCTCTACGTCATGGCGGCGGTGGTGGGCTTCGCCGCCGGGCTCTACGCCATCCAGTCCCGGGCGGAGCGGCTCAAGGTCTACCTCCTGCTCCTGCTGGTGATGCAGGCGGGCCTGCTGGGGATCTTCGCCAGCGTCGACGTCTTCTTCCTCTACTTCTTCCACGAGCTGGCGCTCATCCCCACCTTCATCCTGGTCGGGGTCTGGGGCGGGCGGGACCGCACCTACGCGGCCATGACCCTGACCATCTACCTCACGCTGGGGGCGATGCTCTCGCTCATCGGCCTGATCGCGCTCTACGTCAAGAGCGGCGCGCACAGCTTCGACCTGATCGCGCTCCACGCCGCCCTGGCCGGCCAGCCGCTCTCGCTCCTGCTGCAGAAGCACCTCTTCGGCCTGCTCCTCTTCGGCTTCGGCATCCTGGTCTCGCTCGTTCCCTTCCACTCCTGGGCCCCGCTGGGCTACGGCGCCGCCCCCAGCTCCGTCGCCATGCTCCACTCCGGGGTGCTGAAGAAGTTCGGGCTCTACGCCCTGATCCAGGTGGCGCTGCCGCTGCTGCCCGAGGGCCTCGGCTTCTGGGCCCACCCCCTGGCCATCCTCGCCGGGGTCGGCAACGTCCTGATCATCGGGCTGATCACCGTCGCCCAGCGCGACCTCAAGCAGATGATCGGGTACAGCTCGGTGATGCACATGGGCTACGCCTTCCTCGGCCTGGCCTGCGGCTCCGCGCTCGGGGTGGGCGGGGTGGTCCTGCTCATGGTCGGGCACGGCCTCTCCGTCGCCCTCCTCTTCCTCCTCGCCACCAGCGTCCACCACCGCACCCAGACCTTCGCGATGGACGAGATGGGCGGGCTGGCCAAGCAGGCGCCCGTCCTGGCCGCGCTCTTCGCCGCCGCCACCTTCGCCAGCATCGGCCTGCCGGGCTTCGCCAACTTCTGGGGCGAGCTGACCATCTTCATCGCCCTTTGGGCGTATTCCCCGGCCTTCACCGCCGTGGCGGTGGCCGGGATCGTCCTCTCGGCGGTCTACGGGCTGCGCGCGGCCGCCCGCACCTTCTACGGCCCGCAGAGCGAGGCCCTCGGCCGGGTGGCGGCGCAGCATCCGCCCTCCGACCTGGGCTGGGGCGAGCGCCTCCCGGCCCTGATCCTGCTCGCGGCGCTGCTCTTCATCGGGTTCTACCCCAATTCCATCGCCCGGCCGATCCATTCGGCGCTGGCGGCGATCGTGGCCCCCTGACCATGGACCTCTCCCAACTCCAGCGGCTCGCGGCCGGCAACACCTGGGGCGCCCTCCTGCCCGAACTGGCGCTGGTCTGCCTGGCGCTCCTGCTCCTGATCGTCGACCTCGTCCTGCCGAAGCGGACCTCGGACCGGGCGGTCCCGGCCCTGGCGCTGGCCGGTCAGCTCGCGGTGCTGGCCGGGCTGCTCTGCCGGCGCCACTCCCTCCACCTCGACCAGGAGTCCTTCAACGGCCTGCTGCGGGACAGCTGGAGCGTGCAGTGGATCCGCATCTTCCTGGTGCTCTCCTCGGTCCTGGTCACCGTCCTCACCCGCGTGGTCCTGCCGCGCCAGAGCGCGCCGCGGACCGAGTTCCACCACATCGTCCTGGTGGTGACGGCGGCGATGATGCTGCTGGTGCGGAGCAACCACTTCGTGATGCTCTTCGTCTCGCTGGAGACCCTCACGATCGGATTCTACATCCTGGTGAGCTACTTCCGCTCCAGCGGCGCCTCGCTCGAGGCCGGCCTGAAGTACCTCATCCTCGGGGCGCTCAGCTCCTCGCTCCTGCTCTTCGGCATCGCGCTGCTCTACGGCGTCGCCGGGAACCCGCTCCTGCCCGGCCACACCGCCAACGCCCTGCGCTACGAGGACCTCGCCGCCTTCCTCGCCCTCAACCCCCACAACTTCCTGGCCGCGGTCGGCATCGTCCTGGTCCTGGCCGGGGTCGCCTTCAAGATCGGCGCCTTCCCCTTCCAGATCTGGATCCCCGACGTCTACCAGGGGGCGCCGACGCCGGTGACCGCCTTCCTCGCGGTCGCCTCCAAGGGGGCGGGCTTCGCCCTCCTGCTCGGGCTGACCCTCCGCGCCTTCCCTGCCTACGGCTGGCTGGTGACCCCGCTGCTCACCTTCATGGCGATGGCGACGATCCTCTTCGGCAACTTCGCCGCGCTGGGCCAGCACAACGTCAAGCGGCTGATCGGGCTCTCCGGCGTCTCCCACGCCGGCTTCCTTCTGCTGGGGGTGGCGGCCGCCCCCGCCTCGGCCCTGGCCGTGCCGGGGATCGTCTTCTACCTCTACGCCTACCTGCTCGCGACCTTCGCGGTCTTCGGGGTGATGGCGCACCTGGCCGGCCCGGACGACGCCGACCAGGAGCTCGACCACTACGCCGGCCTGGCGAAGGACAACCCCTTCCTCGGCGCGGTCCTCCTGGTCGGGCTGGGCTCGCTCGCCGGCATCCCGCCCCTGGCGGGATTCCTCGGGAAGTTCGCCGTCTTCATCGCGGCCTACCAGGCCGGCCTCAAGTTCGCGCTGGGGGTGGCCATCGCCGGGGTGGTGCTGTCGATCTACTATTATTTCGGATGGATCCGCGCCGCCTACTTCGAGTCCTGGCGGCCTTCGCCGGAGCCGGGCGCCAAACCTGCCCCGACGCCCGTCGGCTGGTGCCTGCGCGTCTCGCTTTTCGCGCTCGCGCTCTGCTCGGTGGTGCTGGGCTTCTACCCGGGCCCGCTCGGGCACTGGCTGCGCTGGTAGCCGGCCGGAGGCCCTGCTGCTTTTCAGGGGAAAGCCACGGGACCCCAACCCCGAATTTCGTCCCGGGGGCTTCGGGGGAACTTCATTTCAATGATTTCATAGGCCCGATAGGCGAGGGCGGCGAATTCCAATGGGACGGGCAACGAGATCGGTCAGTTGAAGGCCGGCGCAATTGGAAAGTTTGAACCCCTCACCGTGAAAAATGAGAGCGTCGGTTGAGATAATCGCCGCCGCCGCAGATGCGGCGAAACTCGAGTTCGAGGTCGCGGTCCTCCTGTTGCCGCCTGCCTGCCGAAAAGAATATGACGCGGCGCGAGGACCGCCGATCACATTCCGAGCTTTTGGCGCAGCCGATCCTCGGCGGCCCGTCGTTTCGCCGCGTCCATTTTCCGCAGATTGTAGAGTTTCCACTGCGGTCCGGGCAGGCGTTCGACGCCGGGAAGCCCCAGCAACTCCCACTTGGGCTTCAGTCGTTTCATCGAGAGCAGAAATTCCCGCTCAGCGGCGGTGAGGTCCGCGTTGATCCGTTCAATCAGCCGCTCGCGGGTGTCCTCCAGCACCGCGAGCGGGACCGGATCAAGCGTCATGCCATCGAACTGGTCGGCGAAGACCTGCTTCAAATCCTTCCGATTCGGAGTGAGCAGCTCGTTCATCGGCCGGTCATGGCTTGCCAAAAACACCACGAAGGCCCGGCGAATGTCGTCGGTGATGCCTTCGGCCTGGAAGAGGCCATGCACGTCAAAAAGATCGCGGGGGTGTTGGCGGTCGAGCGCGGCGCAGAGCTTGCCGCCGAACAAATCCGGCAGCGACATGACGCGCATCGTAGCCGAACGGCCGAACAGCTCGACCGCCTTGCGCGACAGGTTGAGTTCCGCAGTCGGATGCAGCGCGCCGCGCAGCACCGTGTTGGGCTCAATCTTCACCTCAGCACCGTCCGCCGCGCGCACGGTCAGCTTGTCGAGGAGTTTGTCGCTGATGGTGCGATGTTCTCGGGCCTGCAGGCTGGGCATGGCCCGGCGGATTTTTGCCGCGATGCGCTGGAGCGCGGCATCAATTCCCCGCAGCGTGGTGGAACGATCTTCGAGCGGCAGGTAAACCAAATCGATATCCACCGACAGGCGCGGGAAATCGCGCACGAAGAAATTGATCGCGGTGCCGCCCTTGAGCGCGAAGCAGGCCTCGGCGTTCACGAAGGGCATGACCCGCACGAGCAGGTCGGCCTGTCTGAAAAACAGCGTTTCTCTCACGGGGCGTCGGCAGGGGTTTCGACCGCGGCCGGAACGGTGATCAGATATTTCGGATCGAGGCGTCCGCCGGAGACGAGCACGCGCTTGCCGCTGCCGAGCGATATCTTAGCGACATCCAATTGCTTGAACCAAGCGTGCGCGTGTTTCTCGGCCAGGTGGAGAAAGACACGCTTCACCTTGATCGACGTGCACGCCTCCAGGAGCGACTGGACCACGTCTGGCCGCAGCGTGCCGAGCCCTTCGAAAACGAGGTTGGCGTGTTCGTAGCCCGCATCGTCCAGCGTCAGATGTCGCAGGAATTCGAGCGCCGCTCGCTCAGGCGCGGAGAGCATCACCGCGAAGGCGCCTTCGCGGTATTCGCGCAATCCGAGTTCGGGGGGCAGGAAATTGGTGCTGACATGTCGGACGCGACTGAACCAAGGTAGCCCCTTGAACCAGGCAGGAAGCCGGTTGCCGGCGCGGCTGAAAAGATAGACGGGATGGGCATCTCCCAAGGGAAGAAAATGGGCGAGGCCGGAGAGTTCCAACGCGGTGCGCCCCCCCGGATGAAACGACTTCGATTTTTGCTGGAGACCGAAGACCCCGCCTAGCCAGGAGGGAGGTTCGGGGCGAACGGTGAAAGCTCCGTCTCCGACGCGGTGCAACCAGCCGGAATTGGCGTAGTAGTCGGCCAAACGACTGGAGATGCCTTGGCTCTTGAGCCAAGCCGAGGTGAGCACCACCCCGGCTGGGGCGGCGGTCAGGCGCTGGTTTAGTTTTTGTCGTTCTGGACCGGTATCTTTGGTCATATCCGCAACGAAGCAAACCGATCGGTTTATTTCGTTGCGAATAAACCAAGCAATTATTGTCTTATTTGCGAGAGAATAAACCCCGCGCTGAGCGCCGCTCCGTTGCCGTTTCTACTCCGCATCGCCGGCCCGCGGCGTTCGAGAAACCGGGCTTTACGCCGACGATGGTGTCCCGGCGGCCCCCATGCGCGTTCGACCTTGATGCTTTCGTTCGAAGTTCCCGTCAGAGAAGCGACCTTCTCCCATCTAAACCGTTGGAGGCGGGCCCGCGGGCCCGCCTCGGAGGGATTCCGGCCTCCGCCGCGCTCAGTGCCAGTAGCCGCGCACGAACACGTAGCGGCCGCCGCGGTGCTCCCAGCGCGGGGAGACCCACACGGCGCCGTGCCGGGGCGGATGGTCCCACCGTCCGCGCACCCAGACCCGGTGCCCGTGGTCCCAGCCCCAGTAGCCGCCGATCCAGACGTAGTCCGGACCGGGCGCCACGCCGACGACGGTCTCGGTCATCGGGGGCGGGGGAGCGTCATCGGTGGCGACCACCTCGCCCGCGGGGGCGGGGGGGGCAGGGGGCGCGGGGGGCGCCTCGGTCGCCACCCAGTGGCCCTCGACCCACTGCTGGCCCTGGTAGGCGCCGTCGACCCAGACGACGCCGGGCTGGGGCGGCATCACCCAGGCGCCGGGGATCCAGACCCACTGGCCCCGCCAGGAATAATGGCCGTGGACCCAGACGTAGCCGGGACCGGGAGAGGTGACGACCACCTCGTGGTAGCGGGGCGGAGGGGCGGGGATGCCGATGCGCACCCCGAAGCCGATATGCTGGGCCTGGGCCGCCAGCGGGAGGGCCAGCAGCGCGGCGATTAAAGAGCTCTTCACCACAGGTTCAGTTGGTTTCATAGGCTGAAGTAAATTGAGAACGAAAATAGTGACGCTGGTTCCGCGGCGATGTTACGTCGCGGTCCCAGAGGGGGATGCAGAGACAGCAGCAAAAGATAATTGTTTCCAGCCCAGAAAGTTGCCTCAGTGGCCTGCCGCATGAAAGTAACCGGACTGGCCCTTGTCCCGCCCCCCACCGCCGCCGACTTGCCCCAGGTCACGCCCGAGCTGCTGGCCTCCGTCCTGGCCCGCTACTCGCGCAGCAACGAGGGGCTGGCGGCGATCCTGGAGAAGGTGGACATCGCCAACCCCGAGGCCTCGATCGACCGCATCCTCAAGTTCGTCGACTACGGCCACGCCTCGATCGGGGGGCTCACCGGCGGGCTGGCGATCGCGCTCGACGGGGTCTCGATGTGGCTCGCCTATAAAATTTTCGAGATCGCGCAGATGGCCGACGGCCAGGAGTCGAGCACCCGCTACATCGCGATGGACGCGGCCAACGTGCCGGCCGCCGAGGCCCTCGGCATCCCCGCGGACCTGGCGCCGCGCTGGCAGGGTCTCCTCGCGCGCTCCTTCGCCGCCTACCACGCCGAGTACGCCCGGCTGGACGCGATCGCGGCGGCGGAGCCGCAGCGCGTGCGCGCCCCCGCCGGCGCGAAGCCCGCGGTGGTGAACCGCCTGCGCAAGAACTACGCGCTGGACCGCGCCCGCTACTTCATCCCGTTCGCGACCAAGACCAACCTCGGCCTGGTCCAGACCTCGCGGATGTGGGCGCAGACGGTGAAGCACCTCGACTCCCTGCCGCAGCCCGAGGCCCGCGCCGCCGCGCAGCTGATCCGCGAGGAGCTGGTCAAGCAGTCGCCCCGCCTCACCCGCCACAGCTTCGCCGAAAAGTCCTACCAGGAGCAGGCGCGCCAGGAGCTGGCCGCGAGCGTCGCCCTGGGCCTGCGGCGGCTCTCGGCCGAGCCCCTGGCCGACGAGGTCTGGATCGACATCGCGCGCTCCGCGCCGCCCTGGCTGGCGGAGGAGCAGCCGGTGGCCGAGGCCCTGCGCCACCGCGCCAACCGCTACGGGCTGCAGGGCACCGCCACCCGCCGCATGCGGGTGGCCTTCGCCTGGAACAACCTGGCGCTGGCCGAGCTGCGCGACCTGAACCGCCACCGCACCGGCCACCGGCACACCCCGCTGATCCAGGCGGGCTTCTACCTTCCGCCGGAAATCGACGCCGGCGGCCACCAGGCGCTGCTCCAGGAGCAGCTCGGCCTCACCCGCGAGCTGCTGGAGCGCGGCTCGCCGGCCTACGTCTATTCGCTGCTGCTCGGCGCCCAGACGCCCTTCGAGCACAGCACCCACGCCGACAAGTTCATCTACGAGGCCGAGCTGCGCACGGGCATGGGGGCGCACTACCGCTACGCCGAGCACCTCTCCGCCGCCCTCCGGGCCTTCTTCGAGAAGGTCCCGGAGGCCAGGGCCTGGGTGGTGGAGGGAACGGCTGAGCCGGAATAGGCGGCCGGACCAGGCGGGCCCGGGAGGGGGCTATTCGCCCTTCCGGACCTTCTCCTTCTCCGCCTCGCGGTCCTCCTCGATCACGGCCCGCTCGCTCGCGATCTGCTTCTGGATCTTCTCCGCCTCCTCCGCGTTCTGCGCGGCATAGGCCTCCTCGAGCTGCTTCTTGAGGAAGATCTCCCGCTCCGCCAGCTTGCCCTTGTAGACCAGGTCGATTTCACCCAGCCGCCGCTTCTGCTCGGCCGAGAGCGGCCGGTTGGCGCCGGGGTCGGACTTGGCGAGACGCTCCATCGCGAGCTCGTAGGAGGATTTCATGGGGAGAAGCGTACCCCGAAGAGCAGCGCGATTGCAACCGCCGCCGCGGGCAGCCAGAGCCCGGCGGCGGGGCGGCGCCACCCGCCGGCGTAGCCGAGCAGGCAGCTCGCGAGCAGCAGCGCCAGCGCCCACGGGCCGATCCAGGGAGCGCGGAAGTGCGCGGGCCAGCCCATCCCGGGCAGGCGCGCGCCGAGGCGGGCGCAGCCGGCGATGAACGCCAGCAGCACGCCGGCGGCCCGGTTGAGCAGGGGTGCGGGGTAGGGCCCGAGCAGGACCGCGCCCGCGCCGGCCGCGATCACCAGGAAGGCCGGGGGCGCCAGCACCAGGTTGGCGGCCAGTCCGCCGGGCGAGAGCAGCCCGAAGAATTCGATGCCGGCGGGCGCGCCGAAGAGGGCCGCCGCCGCGCCCACCCCCAGGGCGCCGAGCGCATGGCGCCGGAGCTCCGCCGCCGGCCCCCGGCCCGGCGGGCCGAGCTCCTGCAGGCGCTCGGCCAGGGGCAGCCCGTAGAGGCAGAGGACGGCCGTCACCCCGTACGAGAGCTGGAAGCTGGCGCCGAGGAAATCCCCTGGGGCGGCCAGCAGGGCGAGCAGCGCGGAGAGGCTGAGCGAGGCCAGCGGCTGGGCCGGGCGGCGCAGCAGCGCGCCGAGTTCGAGGACCGCGACCATGGCGAAGGCCCGCAGGGCCGAGGGGCTGGCGCCGGTCGAGTCGACGTCGAGCCAGAGCACGGCCAGGACCAGCGCGGCCGCCGGCGTCCGGGGGCAGCGGGCCAGGGCGAGGACGGCGTGGAGGGCCAGGGCCACGACCCCGATGTGGAGGCCGTTGATCGCGAAGAGGTGCATGGTGCCGGTGCGCAGGAAGTCCCGCCGCTGGCCCGGGGAGAGGTCCCGGCGGCGCCCGAGCATCATCGCCCGGTAGATCGCCGCGAGGCCGGGATGGGACTCCAGGCCCGCGCCCAGCCGCGCGTACATCCGCTCGCCCAGCCGCGCGCAGAAGCGGCGGTAGGCGGAGGGCGGCCGCGCCTGCCGCAGGACCCGGCCCCGCGAGAGGCGGAAGCCGCCGGCCGAGGGCCCGAGGAGGCCGACCGCCTCGATCCGGGCGGAGCGCTCCGGCGGGGGAACGCCCCGGCGCGGGACCAGCGAGAACGCCACGGTGCGGCCGGCCAGGTCGCGGGCGGGGAACGAGGCCGCGGCGATCCGGGCCAGGCCCGACCAGGTCCGCTCCCCGGGCGGGGGCGGGGAGGAGCGGAGGATGTCGAGGGTGAGCCGGGCCTCCCGCTCGGGCCGCCCCGCAAATTCCAGCGGCGGGGGCCGCCGCAGGGCGGCGTTCGCCATCCCGCCCAGGAGCGCGGCGAGCACGAGCAGGGGGGCCCAGGCGCGGTGGCCCCGGCGGGACGCGGCGAGGGAGAAGAGGGCTGCGAGCAGCGCCGCGGCGAGGATCGCGGCCGGATGCGCCCGGACGCGGGCGGCGGCCGGCTCCGCCGCGGCCAGCGCCGCCCCGGCCGCCAGGGGAAGGACCAGCCAGAGCAGCGGGGCGCGGCGGCCCGTGCTGCGCCGGGCCCGGCGGCGGTACTCCCGCGGGAGCCGGGGGAGGGTGAAGGTGCGGATGGCGCCGGCCAAGGGTTGCTCCGGTTTGCCGGATGACTATAACAACTGCAGCGATGCCCGAACCCGATCAGACCGACCTCTTCGGCGAACTGGCCGGCGAGGAGCCGGAGCTCGCGCCCCCGGCGGCCGCGGCCGGCTCCGCGCCCCGGCCCAACCAGCCCCTGGCGGTGCGGATGCGCCCGCGGCGGCTGAGCGAGGTGGTCGGCCAGGAGCACCTGCTCCGGCCCGGGAGCCTCCTGCCGAAGCTGGTGGCCCAAAACCGCTTCGGCTCCCTGATCTTCTACGGCCCGCCGGGCTCGGGGAAGACCAGCATCGCCGAGGCGATCGCCCGGGAGACCCGCAGCCGCTTCGTCCGCCTCAACGCGGTGATGTCGAACGTCGCCGAGCTGCGCGAGATCCTGGCGGCGGCCCGGCGCCGGCCCGAGGCGGGCACCATCCTCTTCATCGACGAGCTCCACCGCTTCAACAAGTCGCAGCAGGACCTGCTGCTGCCCGACGTGGAGGAGGGCGCGGTGCGGCTGATCGGCGCGACCACCCACAACCCCGGCTTCTACGTCAACCCGCCGCTGCTCTCCCGCAGCCACCTCTTCCGGCTGGAGCCGCTGCGCACCGAGGCGGTGGCGGGCGTCCTGGCCCAGGCTTTGGCCGACCCGGAGCGCGGGCTCGGGGCCCAGCGCGTCGGAGCCGAGCCCAAGATCCTGGCCGACCTCGCGGTGCTCTGCGACGGCGACCTGCGCCGGGCCCTCAACGCCCTGGAGGTGCTGGCGCTCAGCCTGCCGGAGGGCTCGGCCATCACCCCGGCCGAGCTGGAGGTCTTCGCCCGCGAGCGGCGCATCCGCTACGACGCCGACGAGGACGAGCACTACAACACCGTCTCCGCCTTCATCAAGAGCTGCCGCGGGGGCGATCCGGACGCGGCGATGTACTGGCTGGCGAAGATGCTGGCCGGGGGCGAGGATCCCCGCTTCATCGCGCGAAGGCTGGTGATCCTGGCGAGCGAGGATGTCGGCCTGGCCGACCCGCAGGCGCTGCCGCTGGCGGTCGCCGCCCACCACGCGGTCGACTTCATCGGCCTGCCCGAGGCCGAGCTCACCCTGGCCCACGCCACGCTCTACATCGCCGCGGCCCCCAAGAGCAACTCGGCCACGCTGGCCCTGGGCGAAAGCAAGCGCGCCCTGGCGGAGCAGCCGGTGCAGGCGGTGCCGGTGCACCTGCGGGAGAAGGGCGGGCAGGCCAACAAGCGGATGGGGCACGGCCGGGGCTACCTGTATTCCCACGATTTTCCGGAGGCGGCCGCGCCCCAGGCCTACCTGGACCGGCCGCTGCGGCTCTACACGCCCAGGGAGGCGGGGGCGGAGAAGGCGATCGCGGAGCGGCTGGAGCGCTGGCGGAGGCTCCGGGCCGGCCCAAAGCCGTAGCCCACAAACCCCCTTGCGATGGGGGAGGGATTGACCCACTCTCCGGCGGGTTTTCCCTAGCCTATGGTTCTTTTAAACATCCTCGGGGGTGTCGCCCTGATACTCTTTGGCATCCGCTTCCTGCGGAAGGGCCTGGAGCGGATGTTTGGCCACAGCCTGCACGCCTGGCTGGAGCGGATGGCCCAGCGGCCGGTCTCGACGCTGGCCTCGGGCACGGCGGTGGGGGCGATCGCCCCCTCGTCCACGGCCCAGACCCTGCTCTCCCTCCAGCTCCTGCAGGTGCCGACGGTGCCGCCGGAGCGGGTCCTGATCTTCCTGCTCGGCACCAACATCGGCATCACGGCGATGGTCCAGCTGATCGCCCTGCGCTTCTTCGACTACTACGGGCTCTTCCTCGTCGTCGGCCTGGTCGGGTTCCAGTTCTGCAAGGGGGAGACCATCCGCGGCATCGGCCAGTCCCTGCTCGGCCTGGGCTTCATCTACCTGGCGATGAGCCTGATGAGCTCCGCGGCGGGGCGGATGACGTCCGACGCCGACTTCGACGCGGTCTTCGGCGTGCTGCTGCACCACCGGCTGCTGCTGGTCTGCTTCGCCGCGATCTTCACCTTCGTCACCCAGAGCTCGACCGCGTCGATCGGGCTCGCGCTGGCGGTGGGGGAGGCCGGGGCGGGCTCCCTCGCCCTGCTGATCCCGGTCGTCCTCGGCGCCAACCTCGGCATCGGCCTCAATTCCCTGGCCGCGGGCTGGACGAGCCCGGGCGGGAGGAAGCTCGCCACCGCCAACCTCATCCTCAAGGCCGCGGCGGTGGCCGCGGTCCTGCTGGCCTTCGGCCCGGTCCTGACCGCGATCGCGCATTCGCCCGGGGGCAGCACCCGCCAGGCCGCCGACTTCCACACCGCCTTCAACCTGGGGGTCGCGCTCGTCGGCATGCTGGCCGGGGGCCCCCTCGAGCGGCTGCTCCGGCCGCTCTTCGCCGCCCCGGCCGACACCGCGGGCCTCAAGCCGGTCGCCACCCACCTCGACCCCACCGCGCTGGCCAGCCCGGTCTTCGCCCTGGCCAACGCCAGCCGGGAGACCCTCCGCCTGGCCGACGAGGTCAAGAGCATGTACGAGGGGGCCTGGCGCGCGCTGCAGACCCAGGACGCCGCCCTGGCGCGCGAGGTCCAGAAGCACGACGACCGCATCGACGAGCTCAACACCTCGATCAAGCAGTACCTCAGCTCGATCCCGAACGAGGCGCTGACGCCCCGGGACACCCAGGTGCAGTTCGGGCTGCTGAACTTCTGCAGCCAGCTGGAGGCGATCGGCGACGTCATCGACAAGAACATCTGCAGCGCGGTGATCAAGCACGCCCACGAGAAGCTGGTCCTCCCCGCCGACGAGGACGCCGTCCTGCAGGAGCTCTACGGCCGGGTGCTGCGGCGGATGGAGGGGGCGATCTCGGTCCTGGCGACGCGGGAGCGGGGCATCGCCCGCGAGTTCCTCAAGGAGGGCGACCAGCTGAAGGAATGGTGCATCGGCGCGCAGAAGCGGCACTACCAGCGCCTGGTCGGCACCGACCCCCAGGCGGTGGCCGCGAGCAAGGCCTTCCTCGACCTGGTCAACGTCCTGCGCCGGATTGCTGGACAGTTGAACACGATTGGCCACACCTTTGCGCTCGAAAAACTATGAAGAGCGGCGCCTCCCCCTTTGACTCGATCGACGCGGCCGTCGCGGACATCGCCGCGGGCAAGCTCGTGATCGTCACCGACGACGAGAACCGGGAGAACGAGGGCGACCTGATCATGGCCGCCTCCCGGGCCACCCCGCAGGCGGTCGGCATGATGATCCGCTACGGCAGCGGCATCGTCTGCGTGCCCACGGTCGAGCCCCAGCTCCGCCGCCTCGGCCTCGGGCCCATGGCGGTGAGCAACCGCGAGGCCCACCGCACCGACTTCACGGTCAGCGTGGACGCGGCCGAGGGCGTGACCACCGGCATCAGCGCCGAGGACCGGACCAAGACGATCCGGATCGTGGCCGACCCCAAGGCCGCGCCGGACCAGCTGGTGCAGCCCGGCCACGTCTTCCCCCTCCGCGCCCGGCCCGGCGGGGTGCTCGAGCGCGCCGGCCACACCGAGGCCGCGGTCGACCTCGCGGTGATGGCCGGGCTGGCGCCCAGCGGCGTCCTCTGCGAGCTGGTGAACGACGACGGCACGGTGCAGCGCCTGCCCCAGATCGTGGAATTCGGGCGGAAGTTCGGGCTCAGGCTGGTCTCGATCGCCCAGCTGATCGAGCACCGCGCCCGCCGCGACCGGCTGGTCGAGCTGGTCGGGACCCGCCCCTTCCCCTCCGAGTTCGGGGAGTTCACCCTCCACGTCTTCCGCAGCAAGCTGGACCAGCGCCACCACCTCGCCCTCACCCTCGGCCGCCTCGGCCCGGAGCCGACCCTGGTGCGGGTGCAGAGCGAGAACGTGCTGGGCGACGTCTTCCGCCAGCGCGGCCACGACACCCACCGCTCGCTCGCCGCCTCGCTCGAGGCGGTAGCCCGCGCCGGCCGCGGGGTGGTGCTCTACCTGGTCAACGCCCCGGGGGGCGCCGACCTGGCCCGGCAGCTGGTGGCCGGGGAGGGCGGCCCGCCGCCCCCGAACTTCCGCGACTACGGGATCGGCGCGCAGATCCTCGCCCTGCTCGGCCTGCGCCAGATCCGCCTGCTGACCAACAACCCGCGCAAGGTGGTCGGGCTCGACGGCCACGGCCTCGAGATCGTCGAACAGGTCCCCCTGCCCGCATGAGCCTCGAGAAGCCCATCGGCGCCGGCATCGACGGCGCCCCCTTCCGCGTCGGGATCGCCGCCGCCCGCTACAACGAGCGCCTGGTCGGCGCCCTGCTGGAGCAGACCGGCGCCGCCCTGCGGGCGGCGGGGGTCAGGCCGGCGCGCATCGCCACCGTCCGCGCGCCGGGCTCGAACGAGCTGCCGGCCGCGATCCAGCTCCTGGCCGCCCGCTGGCGCTTCGACGTCCTGATCGCCCTGGGGGTGATCGTCCGGGGGGACACCATCCACTACGAGCTGATCGCCCAGGCCACCGCCCACGCCCTCCAGGACATCGCCCTGGCCACCCGCACCGGGGTGATCAACGGGATCGTCGTCGCGGAGAACGCGGCCCAGGCCGAGGCCCGCTGCCTGGGCGAGATCAACCGCGGGGCGGAGTTCGCGGCCGCCGCCCTCGAAATGGCCGCCCTGCGGCGCCGACTCCTATGAGCAAGGCCCTTTTCGTCCAGCGCCGCGACGGCCGGGTCGCGGCCATGCAGTACCTCTATGCCTGGAGCCTCAACCCCCCGGCCAACCTCGCCGTCGACCTCGCGGTCTTCTTCGAGGGCCAGGAGCAGCCCCGCGCCCACTACGCCTTCGGCGAGGAGCTGATCCAGGGCGTGATCGCCCACCAGGCGGAGGTGGACGGCCGGATCAAGGCCCTGGCCCAGAACTGGGAGTTCGAGCGCATCGCCAAGATCGACCTCGCCATCCTCCGGATCGCGGTCTTCGAGATGCTCCACCGCCGCGACATCCCGCCGGTGGTCTCGATCAACGAGGCGATCGACCTCTCCAAGCAGTTCTCCAACGCGGACGCGAAGCGCTTCATCAACGGCATCCTCGACCGCCTGAAGGACGCGCTCGGGCGCGACTCGAGGAAGGCCGCCGAATGAAGCTCCCCTCGCTCTTCCGCAAGTTCAAGGACGGGCTGGCCAAGACGGTCTCGGGGATCGCGACCAAGACCCGCGGGCTCTTCGGCGGCCGCAAGATCGACGCCGCCTCCCTCGGCGAGCTGGAGGAGGCGCTCTTCACCGCGGACTTCGGGGTCCAGACCACCGGCGAGATCGTCGAGGAGATCAAGCAGGCCTACCGCCGGGACCCGGAGCTCCGCGGCCAGCAGGCGGCCGAGATCGGGGCCGAGGTGCTGCGGCGGGCGCTGGCGGGGGCCGAGGGCTCGCTCGAGCCGGCGGGCGCCGCGCCGACGGTGATCGTGCTGGTCGGGGTCAACGGCTCGGGCAAGACCACCACGGCGGCCAAGCTGGCCGCGCGGCTGAAGGAGGGCGGCAAGAGCGCGCTGCTGGCCGCCGGCGACACCTTCCGCGCCGCGGCGGTCGAGCAGCTGCAGACCTGGGCGCGGCGCCTGGAGATCGACATCGTCGCCGCCCACACCGGCGCCGACTCGGCCGCGGTGGCCTTCGACGCCTGGCAGGCGGCCCGGGCCCGCGGCAAGGACTACCTGATCGTCGACACCGCCGGGCGGCTCCACACCAAGAGCAACCTGATGGAGGAGCTGGCCAAGATCCGGCGGGTCCTGAGGAAGAACGACCCCTCCGCCCCGCACCATTCCTGGCTGGTGGTGGACGGCTCGCTCGGGAGCAACTCCATCGAGCAGGCCAAGGTCTTCCACCAGAGCTTCGGGCTGACCGGCGTGATCGTGACCAAGCTGGACGGCACCAGCCGCGGCGGCTCCCTGGTCGGCATCTGGCGCCAGCTCAAGCTGCCGATCTTCTTCCTCGGCCTGGGCGAGCAGGCCGAGGACCTTCAGCCCTTCAGCGCCGAGAACTACGCCAAAGCCGTTTTCGGGCTGGGGGAGTGATTTTTCCGGGAATTCTGTCACGGCGGGCCGCGGCGGGACTCAAACCCGGCTGTATGAACACTCAAACTGTCCTGCAGATCGCCCGCGAAACCGCCGCCGGCCTCAAGTCCTTCCCGGATGGGGTCCGCGAGCTCGTCGCCGCCGGCGTCGAATCCTACCATGCTGATTACCTGTCGCTTACGAAAACATTCTACGGGGTGGACGGCTCGGCGTTCGCCGCCCCGATCCTCTTCGAAGGCCTTCCCCCGGTCGCGGAGCGCCTGGTTCCCGCGGCCCTGAAGGCCGCCCTGGTCGACAGCCAGAGCCGCGGCCAGAAGTACCGCGACTTCAGCCGCCGGGCGATGGAGGCGGGCGTGCACGGCTATATCGTCTTCCCCCGCGGCGGGCGGGTGCTCTACTTCGGCCGCGACGGCGAGCAGCACCTCGAATGGTTTCCTGGCGCCGCGCCGCGGAACGCGGCAGCCTAGGAGCCTCCCCGCCATGCCCCCGCCGCCGCCCAACCCGCTGGTCTCGCCCGGAATCCCGGAGGAGGAGCTGGTGGCGGCGGCGAAGGCCGGCGACCTCGCCGCGCTGGACGTTCTCCTGCGGCGCCACCAGCCCTGGATCTTCAACCTGTCCCTGCGGATGTGCTGGCGCCGCCCGGTGGCCGAGGACGCGACCCAGGAGATCCTGCTCAAGGCCGTGACGCACCTCGGCGGCTTCGAGGGCCGGAGCAAGTTCTCCACCTGGCTCTACCGGATCGCGGTCAACCACCTGCTCCGCGTCCGGAAGTCGGAGCTGGAGGAGAAGGCCGCGACCTTTTCCGACCTCGGCAGCTCGCTCGAGGGCTGCGAGGATTCGGAACTGCCGGACGAGTCCACGCTGCCGATCGGCCACGGCCTGCTGGTGGAGGAGGCCAAGCTCGGCTGCATCACCGCCATGCTGATGTGCCTGGACCGCCGCCAGCGCCTGGCCTTCATCCTGGGCGAGGTCTTCGGCGCCGACAGCGCCGTCGGGGCGGAGGTGATGGAGACCACCCCGGAAAACTTCCGCCAGCTGCTCAGCCGGGCGCGGCAGGATCTCTACGGATTCATGGAGGGCAAGTGCGGCCTGGTGAACCCGCTCAATCCCTGCCGCTGCGCGAAAAAGGCCGGCGCCTTCATGCGGCGCGGCTGGCTGGACCCGCGGCGGCGGCAGTTCACCGGAGGCCGGCTGGCCGCGGTGCGGGAGGCCGCCCCGGGCCGGCTGGACGAGCTGCAGGGCCTGCAGCGGGTGGCGGCCGAGGCCTACCGCGACACGCCCCTCTGCCAGCCCCCCGACGCGGTCCGCCGCCTGCGGGAACTCGTCCGGGGATCGAGCTTCAGCCGGGAATAGCCAGGCCGCCGGGAGCGGGCGCTCCGGCTAGCGTCCGTCCGGCGTCGACAGCAGCCGGATCGGCCCGAAGAGGCCGGCCGGCACCGCCCGCACCTCGTTCATCTCCTGCGCCTCGAAGCGGACGCCGTATTTGGCGTTGAGCGCCGTGTAGTCGGGAAGGGGATGGGCGGCCATCTCGTTGAGCGCGAGGTTGGCCACCTCGATGCGAATCACGTTCTTTCCGGCCTTGAGCTTGCCGGTGAGCTCGACCCGGTAGGGCGGGCACCAGGCCGAGCCCGCCCGCTCCCCGTCGACGTAGACCACGGCCGCCTCCTTCACCGGCGCGTCGAAGTACGCCTGGAAGCGCCCCCGGAACCCGCCCGGCGCGGGCAGCGGCTTGCCGGCGCCCAGGTCGAGCCAGAGGCGGCCGGAGCCGACCAGCGCCGGGTCGACCGTCACCGTCTTCTCGTAGGCGGCCACGCCGGAGAAGTTCCGGGTCTTCGGGTCCGCCGTCCAGGAGGCCAGCCGGGCCATCGGAACCGGCGCGGCGGAGCCGAAGCGGACGCTCCAGCCCGCGCTCCAGTCCGCCCGCTCGGTGGCGGGCGCGTCGTAGGACTCCCACTCGTGCTGCGGCTCGGGCACGAAGGCCAGGACCATCGACTGGTAGGGCGCGAGGTCGACCGCCACGGAATTCCCCGACACGTCGGCCGCCGGCGTCTCGCGCGTCCCGTCGACCGGATTCCACCAGAGCGGGTGGAGGTAGCGGGTGCGGAACTTGGCCTGGGTGTGCACCGGCTGGTTGCCGGTGTTGGCGAGGAAGTAGATCTCGCCTCCGGCGGTGCGGCGGTGGACGAAGCCGACCGAGGGCTGGGGCGCGTCGAAGGCCACGTCGGCCTCGAGGCGGGCGTTGATCGCCGCGCCCAGCTGGCTCTCGGAGGCGACGAAGGTCCCCGGCGCGCCCGGATCGGTGAAGAGCCGCCGCACCAGGGCCTTGAACTCGGCCTGGTCGGCCTCGGTCGCGTTGAAGCCGGGAACGGCGTCCGGCAGGCGGCGGGTCGCGATCAGGGTGCCGCCGTCCCGCGCGAACCGGGCCAGCTCCCGGAGGGTGGCGAGCGGCATCCGCTCGATGCCCGGCAGCACCACGACCGGGTAGCGGAGGCGGCCGAAGGCGAGGGCGCCGCCCTCCTCCCCGCCGCGCAGGGCGAGCAGCCCGTCGTCGAAGAAGTCGAGGTCGTGGCCCGAGTCCAGGATGGCGGGCAGCAGGTCCGGGCTCAGCAGGCGGCCGACCGCCGTGCTCAGGGCGACGTGGCCGGCGGTGAACTGCGACCAGGCGTCGGGCTCCGGCAGGTAGACGGCGACGTCGTCGACCGGGTCCCCCTGGCGCAGGAGGAAGCTCACCCGCTGGAGGTACCGGGCGACGTCGGGCATCACGATCCACCAGGGATTCTTCTCGTCGAAGACCGCCGCGGCGTAGAAGCGCCAGCCCGGGTAGGGGATCCCCTCCGCGGTGTAGGGCCAGCCGTGGCCGATCAGCTGGTTGCTGCCCTGCAGGAAGTAGGTGTCGGCCGCCGCCTTCATGTCGAGCGGGGTGGCGCGGAAGACCGGCGAGTGCAACCAGGTCCAGGTCTCCGACGAGGTGACCGGGTTGCCCAGCAGGTGGCTGGCCGAGGAGGCCCAGCGGGTGGTGCGGAAGCCCCGCCAGCCGTCTCCCTCGCCCTCGGGCAGCGCGGCGTCCGCGTAGGTCGACAGCGCCGCGGGCGGGGTGCCGTAGGCCTGGATCCGGAACTTGGTCCCGTGCCCGGCCGACCAGGCCTCGATCGGCTTCACGAAGTTGTCGCCGAAGACCTCCGTCAGCGTCTGGCCCCAGTCGTGCCGCACGTCCGCCGTCTTCGGGCCGTTGTCGGCCACCAGGGCCGGGAGGTAGGGGGTCAGGTCGTAGCCGCGGCGCCGCTTGAATTCGTCGAGGAGCGAGCCGGTCCAGTCGGTGTTGAAGACCTCGAGGCTGTCGCAGAAGGTGGAGTAGGGCACGTTGGGCCCGCAGGCGGCGAGCTCGGGCTGGGCCACCTCGCGGATGAACTTGTCCACCGCCGCCCGGCTGTAGTGGTCGAGGACGTAGCCTTCGGCGCCCACCGCCGCGCGCTTCACCTTCTGGCCGGTGTGGCCGGCGACGAAGAAGAGGATGGGGGCCGGGCCCTTCATCCCGGCCGGCAGCCAGGCCGCGCCGCCGCGGATGTCGACCTGGCGGTAGAAGTCGCGGTAGGTGTCGGCGGAGGCCTGGGCGCCGGCCGAGGGCCCGAGGAAGGCGGCGATCAGGCTCTCGGCCTCGCCCAGGGCGGGAAGGGGCACGGAAGCCTCGCCCGCCGGCACGCTCGCGTTCTGCACCCGCAGCGAGCCCGCGGCCTCGGCCAGGGTGAACATCGGCCCGCCGTAGGGCCAGCCGCTGCCCAGGGTCAGGTCCATCCGCAGGCCCAGCTCCCTGGCCTGGGCGGCGGTGAACCTCAGCCGGTCGAGAAACTCCGGGGAGAGGAAGCGCAGGTTCTTCAGGCCGGGCGGGTTGCCGTCGAGCGCCAGCGGGTAGACCGGCTGGACCTCGAAGCCGCCGATCCCGCCGGACTTCATCGTCCGCATCTCCCGCAGCAGCTCGCGGTCGGTGACGGCCGGCCCGAACCACCACCAGCGCATCATGATCCTGGCGTCGTCCGGCGGTGAGACGAAGTCCCGGTAGAGGGAGGCCGAGTCGGCCCGCGCGAGCGGGGCGAGGGCGAGGAGGGCGAGGAGGCAGGCGGGGCGCGCGGGGCTCATGGCGGAATCCTGACAGCCAGACGCGCCCCGGCCAGCCTCGTTGCGCGTCAGAAGGCTATTCCCACGCTGCCGAAGAAGCCGCGCCGCTCGCCAAATTGCGCGGCATTTACCCCGACGCCGGAGCCGTCGCGCAGCTCATACGAGCGGTCCGCGAGGTTGACGATGTCCAGGCGGAGCGTGAGCTCGCGCCGGGATCCCAGCTTGAAGGTTTGGGCCGCTCCCAAGTTGACCGTCACGTGGGAGGGCACCGATCCCCCGTTGGGGATGCTCGTGCCATCGGCGGCGGTCGCGTCGGTTCTCAGCCCCGTGCCATAGATGAGGTCCGCATAGATCCGGGTTCCGCCCTGAATCTCGGTCCACTTGTAGGCGGCGCCGAGGGATCCGGACAGGAGCTGATCGTGGTCGAGATAGATCCAGTGATCGCGGACGTAGGCAAGGTCGCCGGGGTCGAAAAGAAATTCGGCCGAATTCCAATCCTTGCCCTGCGCCTCCGAGCGGGCGAGGTTCCCGTAGGCCGAGAAGCCGCCCCGGGAATAGGAGGCGGTCGCCTCCACGCCGTAGACCAGCCCCTGGGCATAGTTGAACGCCGACAGGATGAGCGTCTGCCCGAACAGGCCGTCGTCGAGCTGGTTCTTCGCCCGCTTGTAGTATCCGTCCAGGCCGGCCTCGAATCCCGCGCCGATCTTCTGGGTGACGCCGGCGTCGAAATAATCGGCCCGCTCCGCCCTGACCGGATCGTCCTGGTCCGAAGGGGCCGCGTTCGAGGTCCCATCGAACTTGGCCAGCGTGCCCCCGGAGACGTTCTCGACCGGCGGGGGCGTGAAGTAGCGCGCGTAGCCGGCATGCAGCGACGTTCCTTCCGTCGGCTGATAGACCAGGTTGACGCGGGGGCTGGCCTGGTGCTCGCGGTCGAACGAGGAGTCGAAGAGGTCGAAGCGCGCCCCATAGTTCAGGGTCAGCTGCGGGACCGGCTTCCATTCGTCCTGGAGATAGACGCCCGCGAAGAGCCCGTAGAGGCGGTGGTCGTCCGCGATCGGAAAGGCGCCCCCAGTCGGGTCGCCGTCGTCGTCGACCGGAAACACGGTGGTGGTCGAATCGGACGTGACCGTTTCATTGAGCAGGAACACGCCGCCGCGCAGGGTATGCTGCCCGGAGAGGGCGTAGCTGCCGTCGCCCTGCAGGCCGAGTGAGCCGAGCTTGCGCTGCACGTTGCTGGCCACCCCGTCGAAATAGAGGTCGCCGACGGGGTCGGGCATGAAGTGCACGCTGCTGGCGCGCGCGAAGCCCGAAATCTGATAATTCAGCTCCCCGGCCGACTTCTGGTAGGCGACGACTCCGTAGTAGTTCTGCTCGTTCTGGTTCTCGTTCAGGCCGGCCGAATCGAACGCGCCCGGCAGCCAGGGGTTCCCGTTGGGGGAGGTTCCCGCCGGAAGACCCGGGGTGTCCGGAACCTGGAAGTCGCTGTAGGAGGCGCTGGCGATGAAGCTGATCCGGCTGGAGGCGTCGAGGATGTCCGAGACGTAGGCGAAGGCCTTGGATTGGTCGGTGCGGTCATGGAGGGCCGTGGCGCTCGGAGTCGGATTCTCGATGCCCAGCTCGTTGTGGTCGTGGCTGGCGTCGGCATAGACGCTGACATTCCCGCTGGCGGCGCCGACTTCGGCGCTGGGGCGGATGGTGCCGAAGCTGCCGCCATAGAGGGAAAGGTCGCCGCCGGGATCGAGCAGGCCGCTCTTGGTCTTGATGTCGACGATCCCCGCGGTGCGGAAGCCGTACTGGGCGGGCAGCGACCCGGTGATGAGCTGCAGGCTTTGCACGAACCGCGAATCGAGTTCCAAGCCGAAGCCGCTGATGCCTTCCGGCAGCAGGACGTCGTTGATGCGGTATTGCAGGTTGGCGTGCTCCCCCCGGACGTGGAGATCGCCGTTGGGCGCGCTGTCCTCGGCCACTCCGGGGGCGCGCAGGAGCACTTGGTTGAAGGGCGCGTCGGCGCCCTGGGAGATGTCCTGGATCTGCTGCTGGCTGATCCCATAGGACGTGGCTCCGAGTCCGGGCAGGATTTGTTGGCGGGCGATGTCCAGCTGGCCGGTGACCACGACGGGGTTGAGGATGTCGGCCTGGCCCTTGGGCGGGACGGTGGTGTCGGGGGGAGGGGTGATCTGGGCCCGCCCGGCCGATGCGGCGAGGGCGAGCGGGAAGGCGAGCAAAAGGGAATGAAATTTCATGGATGCGCTGAGGATGGAATGCGGAACGGACGGCGGAGGCAGGGCTCCGCCCAGGCAGCAGGGCAGGCCGGGGTACCGGCCCGCCCGAGGGGACTCCCGCCGACTCAGCGCGCCGGCGGGCCGCGGCCCGGGGGCAATTGGTGCGCGGGCGCCGCCCAGAGCGGCGCGGAAAACACCGCCGCCCGCTCGGGCAGCCGCCGCAGCGCGGCGGCCGCGAGCAGGACGGCCCCGAGCGCCGGGGTGATGCCGTGCACGAACAGCACGACCGCGCAGCCGTCGTCGGCATCCGGCGTTTTTTCGCCGTGCAGCCAGGCGTGCAGCGTGGGGCTGGCCGCCAGGATGGCGAGCGCCAGCACGAGGGCGGCCGCCCCCGCCGCGAAGAGGCGGCGCAGGTGCTCCCGGTGGCGTGAGAGGCGGCTCATGGCGGAACGTCGGCTATGCTATCAGATCGGTCAAGACGGGCGGCCTCCGGAAAGGATGCGCCCTTCAGGGCGCGGGCGGCCGCTTCTGGGCGACGTATTCGGCGGCCGCCTTCTGGATGGCCGTGGCGGCGGCCTGCTGGCGGATGGCCTCGACCTGCTCGGGGCTGAGGAAGCTCGGCGCCTGGGCGAGAACGGCGTTCCAGTCGATGCTCTTCGCCTTCGCCGCCTTGCCCTCCTGGAATTCCGGGGTGCTGCCGGCCATGAGCTGCATCAGCTGGTTGGACTGCGCCTGGGTCATCGGCGCCTGGGCGTTGGCGGACGCCTCTCCGAGGTTCTCCGCCATGTCCTGCATCGGGCGGTAGACGGTCTGCATCTCCTTCTGTTCCTGGTTCACCAGCTTCGCGCTGACGCCCAAATCGGCGATGAGGTCGGCCTTGAACCGCTGGTTGATCTGCTGGCGCATGGCGGCGATGCC
Source organism: Opitutaceae bacterium (assembly GCA_035546595.1). Lineage (GTDB taxonomy): Bacteria > Verrucomicrobiota > Verrucomicrobiia > Opitutales > Opitutaceae > Palsa-1447. The sequence continues at coordinate 22,752 of DASZWO010000006.1, read as the reverse complement.
GGGGTCGTCCTGGCTGAGTCCCTGGGAGTCGGCCGCGGCCCGCAGGTCGCGAATGTCCGCCTCGTGCGCCGTCGCCAGGGCCTCGAACTTCTCGATCTTTTCGGGGCTGGCCCCCAGCTTCTGGTAGACCGCGCCGTATTCGCTGCGCAGCTGCGCGCGGAACGACTTGAGATAGAGGTCGAAGAGTTTCGGATCGGCGGCGAGCAGCTCATCGACGGTCGGCTCCCGGAAGGGGGCCGCCTTCGCGCCCGCCGCCGCGGCGCCGTCCCCGGCCCCCGCGGCTCCTCCGGGAAGCCTCGCCTGGCGCGCCCGGGCCTCGCCCGCGAGCCGCCGCTGGTCCTGCCGGATCACGCCCTCGAGCGTCCGGCGCCGCTGGGCGAGGTCGACGATGTCGATGCGCGCCTGGCCGAGAAGATGGTAGCCGTACCAGGCGCCGCCGAGCGAAAGAGCGCAGAAGGCCAGGGCGGCGAGACAGTGCAGGCGCGCGCGCATGGACTATTTGCCGGCGGCCGCCCGGACGGCCTGGCGGGCCGCCTGCAGCGCCTGCTGGTACTGCAGCTTGGCGAAGGCGCGGTTGGCCAGCTCCGCCTGCGGCGGGGTGAGCACCGCGTCGGCCTGGGCCTGGGCGGACGCCCAGTTGACGTTGTCCAGGTTCGCGCTCTTGCCCTTCTGGTACGAGGCGCTGCTCGCGGCGATGGCCTGCGTCAGCTGGGCGGACTGGTCGGCGGAGAGCGGCGTCCCGGCGTAGCCGTTGGCCGCGGCGATCTGGGTGGCCACGCGCTGCGCCGGCCGCGCGCGGAGGAAGTCCTGGAGCTGGCCCGCGCCCTGTTCGCCGAGGACGGCCTGGAGCTGCGCCTCCGGGGGCAGCATGGAGCCGGCGCCGAACTGCCCCTTGGGCCCGAGGACGAGGTGATTCAGCCAATTGTCCGTGACGACCTGCTCAAGCTGCTCGATCTGGGACTCGCTGAGGTTGGCCGTGCGCAGGAACGGCCCGAAGATGCCGTAGAACTGCGCCTTCGCGAAGGCGGCGAGCATGGCGCGCACCTGCGGGTAGGCGTTGAGAAAGAGCTGGGCCTGCTGGAGCCGGTCCCAGTCGGCATCGGCCCCTTCGGCGCCGCCCGCCTTGGTGCCCGAGTCGGGGTTGTTCCCGGACGGGGCCGCCGCCTCCGGCTCGCCGGCCGGCGGCTCCCGCGCGACCACCCGGCGCTCCAGGATCCGCGACTGGCTCTGCTCGGTCTGGTATTCCGCGCGCGCCGCCTTGAGGCTGGCCCAGGCCCGGCGCGCCTGCCCCAGCTCGTAGACCGAGGCGGTCACGCCCGCCAGGCCCGCCAGGAAAAGCAGGACGGTGGCGAGGCGGAGCAGGAGGGAGGGATTTCGGTCCGGGCCGGGCATGGGGACGCAGAACGAACTATCACGGCTGGGGGCGGCTCCAAGCTTTCTTCGGAGGGCACGCCCCGGGGCCCGGGGGCCGGGCCGGCGGGCTCACCGCGGCCGGCGGCGCTGCAGCAGGCTCACGACCAGCAGCAGGCAGAAGGAGACGACGAGCAGGAGCGCGGCGAAGGCGTGGGCCTCCCCGTAGTTCACCGCCTCGACGTCGTCGTAGAGGGCGATGCTGGCCACCCGGGTGACGCCGGGGATCGAGCCCCCGATCATCAGCACCACCCCGAACTCCCCCAGGGTGTGGGCGAAGCCGAGGGTGAGGCCGGCGGCGATGCCCCGGCCGGCCAGGGGCAGGTGCAGCCGCCGGAAGACCCGCCAGCGTCCCGCGCCCAGCGTCCGGCCGGCGTCGAGCAGCTCCGCCGGCACCGCGGCCAGCGCCGCCTGGAACGGGCGCACCGCGAAGGGGAGGGAGTAGAAGATCGAGGCGATCACCAGGCCGGTGAAGGTGAAGGAGAGCGAGCTTCCGGTCAGCGCGCGCCACCAGCTGCCGGGCGGGTGAGCCGGCGAGAAGATGAGCAGGAGGTAGAACCCGATCACGGTCGGGGGCAGCACCACCGGCAGGGTGACCAGGGTCTCGATCGCCGGCGCCAGGCGGCTGCGCGAGGTGTTGAGCCAGTGGGCCAGGGGCAGGCCGACCGCGGCCAGCGCGGCGGTGGTGGCCGCGGCCAGGCGGAGGGTGAGCCCGAGCGACTCCCAGAGGGGCCCGGAGAGGCCGAGGATCGTCCCGGCGGTCATCGCGACCCGCTACTCGACGGTGACGGACTTCGCGAGATTCCGCGGCTTGTCCACGTCGCAGCCCCGCTCGACCGCGATGTAGTAGCTGAGCAGCTGCACCGGGATCGCGGCCACGATCGGCAGGACCGCCTCGTGGCACTGGGGGATGCGGATGACCTCGTCGGCCACGCCCGCCGGCAGCTCGCAGCCCTCGGTGGCGATGGCGATCACCGGGCCCTTGCGGGCCTTGATCTCCTGCATGCTCGAGACGATCTTGTTGAAGATGTCCCCCTTGGGGGCCAGGATCACGCTCGGGCAGTCGGGGCTGATCAGGGCGATCGGCCCGTGCTTCATTTCCGCCGCGGGGTAGCCCTCGGCGTGGATGTAGGAGATTTCCTTGAGCTTGAGGGCGCCCTCCAGGGCGATGGGGAAGAGCGAAAGCCGGCCGAGGAAGAGGAAGTCGTGGGCCTGGGCGAAGCGCCGGGCGATCTCCCGGATCCGCGGCGCCTGCTGCAGGACCTGGCGGACGAGGTCGGGCGCCCCGCGCAGGGCGGTCACGTACTCGACCCCGTCGCTGAAGCTCATGTCGCGCTGCCGCGCCAGGTAGAGCGCGATCATCGCCCCGAGCATCAGCTGCGAGGTGAAGGCCTTGGTCGAGGCCACGCCGATCTCCGGGCCCACGTGCTGGTAGACGCCGCCGTCGGCCTCCCGGGCGATGCTGGAGCCGACCACGTTGTTGATCGCGAGCACGTGGTAGCCCTTGCGCTTGGCCTCGCGCAGGGCCCCGAGGGTGTCGATGGTCTCGCCCGACTGGCTGACGACGAAGAAGAGGGTGCGGCGGTCGAGGGGGGAGTTGCGGTAGCGGAACTCGGAGGCGTAATCCACCTCCACCGGCAGCCGGGCGAAGCGCTCGATCAGGTGCTCGGCCACCAGGCAGGCGTGCCAGGCGGTGCCGCAGGCGCAGAACTGCAGCCGGTCGATCTGCCGGAACTCGGACGAGGAGAGGTTGAGGCCGCCGAACTGGGCGGTGCTGCCGTCGGCGGCGAAGCGCCCGCGCATGGTGTTCTCGAGCGCCTGGGGCTGCTCGAAGATCTCCTTCTCCATGAAGTGGGCGTGGCTGCCCCGCTCGGCGTCGGCCACCGACCAGGTGATCTGGTCGACCACGGGGGAGACGTCGGCCTGGTCGAGGGTGATGATGGAGAAGTTGCCGGGGGAGACGTGGACCAGCTCGCCGTCCTTGAGATAGACCACGTTGCGGGTGCGGCTGACCAGGGCGGCGGCGTCGCTGGCGATGAGGTATTCGCCGTCGCCCACGCCCAGGATCAGGGGCGAGGCCTTGCGGGCCGCCACCAGCTCGTTCGGGGCGTCGACGCAGAGGGCCACGATCCCGTAGGTGCCCTCGACGTGGCGGAGGGCCTTGCGCACGCTCTCCAGCAGCCGGCTCTCGCCCTTCCGCAGCGGCTCCTTGGCGTAGTGGTAGGCGATCAGGTTGCAGAGCACCTCGGTGTCGGTCTCGGAGTGGAAGCTGTACCCCTTGCCGGCGAGGAACGCCTTGATCTGGCTGTAGTTCTCGATCACCCCGTTGTGGATCAGCGCGAACTTGCCGTCGCTGCTGAGGTGGGGGTGGGCGTTGGCGTCGGTCACCCCCCCGTGGGTGGCCCAGCGGGTGTGGCCGATCCCGGTGGTGCCCTCGAAGCGGGAGCCGGAGGCGTCCTTGACGATCCCCTCGACCCGGCCGACCTTCTTGGCCACCTCCATCCTGCCCCCGCGGAGCACCGCCAGCCCGGCGGAGTCGTAGCCGCGGTATTCAAGGCGCTTCAGGCCCTCCAGGATGATCAGGGAAGCCCGCTGGTTGCCGACGTAGCCTACGATGCCGCACATTCTTTTGAAAAAGGAGTTGGCGAAAAATGCCCGACCGGCAAACCTTGGGCAAGATATTCCCCATGAGCCTCCAAAAACGTGTCCTGGCAGTGATCATGGGAGGCGGCCGGGGCACCCGCCTGTCCCCCCTGACCCAAGAGCGCTGCAAGCCGGCCGTGCCCCTGGCCGGAAAATACCGCCTGGTGGACATCCCGATCAGCAACTGCCTGAACTCCGAGATCAACCGGATGTTCGTGCTGACGCAGTTCAACACCGCCTCGCTCCACCGCCACATCCACACCACCTACGCCTTCGACCCCTTCGGCGGCGGATTCGTCGACATCCTCTCGGCCGAGCAGACGGAGAAGAGCCTGGACTGGTACCAGGGCACGGCCGACGCCGTCCGCCGCAACCTGCTTCACTTCCGCGCCTTCCCCCATGACTTCGTCCTGATCCTCTCGGGCGACCAGCTCTACCGGATGGACTTCCGGGAGCTGATCGAGGAGCACTGCGCCAGCGGCGCCGACGTCACCGTCGCCGCCATTCCCTTCCCCGCCTCCAAGGCGGAGTCCTTCGGCCTGATGCGGGTCGGCGACAACCTCGAGATCCAGGAGTTCGTGGAGAAGCCCAAGGACCCCAAGGTGATCGACTCGCTCACCCTCAGCCCCAAGCTCGAGGCCAAGCTCAAGCACGGCGCGGGGGAGAAGCACTGCCTGGCCTCGATGGGCATCTACGTCTTCAACCGCGCCGCCCTGGCGGACGCCCTGGACAACACCATGGCCGACTTCGGCAAGGAGGTCATCCCGAGCCTGCTGGGCAAGAAGAAGCTCCACGCCCACATCTTCGAGGGCTACTGGGAGGACATCGGCACCGTCCACGCCTTCTTCGAGGCCAACCTGGCGCTGGCCCAGCCGCTGCCGCCCTTCAACTTCTTCGAGCCGAACGCCCCGATCTACACCCAGGACCGCTACCTGCCGGCCTCCAAGCTCAACAAGTGCGACATCGACCACGTCGTGATCGGCGACGGCTCGATCCTGACCAATTCCCGGCTCAAGCACTGCGTCCTGGGCATCCGCTCCTACATCGGCGAGGGCAGCGTCCTGGAGGACGTGATCGTGATGGGCTCGGACTACTACGAAACGGAGGAGCAGCTGCAGTCCAACGTGGCCAAGGGCCGGCCCAACCTCGGGATCGGCCGGAACTGCCGGATCAAGCACGCCATCATCGACAAGAACACCCGCATCGGCGACGGCTGCCAGATCTCCCCCGAGGGCAAGGCCGACGGCACCTACGCCGGCGGCGCGATCGTGATCCGCGACGGGGTGCTGGTCGTGCCCAAGGGCGTGACGCTGCCCTCCGGGACGGTGCTCTGAGGCGGGCGCGCCGCTTGTCCGCCCCATGTCATCTAGCCGCGCAGGCGGGCCGCCGAGGGCTGCGCCCCGGCCCGGCACGCCAGCGGCGCGGCGGCGGGGGAAAGGTCCCCGCCGTCGACGGTCACGCCGGCGTTGTCCGGCCCCTCCAGCTGGAGGAAGACGGCCGCCGGCCGCAGCAGCCGCACCGCGCTCAGCAGAGCCTGCCTGACCGCGGTGAAGCGCGCCACCGATTCCGCGCCGGGATCGCCCTGCACGCTGAGCCCGTTGACCGCGACGTCCTCGACCCGGTCGAGGACCAGGGCCGGCCGCAGGTCCGGCTTGGCCAGCTCGAAGCGGACGTTGCTTAGCGTCAGCCCCCGCGCGTTGCGGGCGTAGAAGGCGTAGGCCGGCATCGGGCCGGTGTCGAAGTACTCGCCGAAGATGAGGGGAAGCTCGCGGCGCGCCGCCTGCTCCGCCGTGCCCCCGCCGCCGAAGACCAGGTGCACGTCGTCGAAGGCGATGCGCTCCACCACCGCGTCCGGGGCGGCGTTGATCGCGATGCAGGAGGCCTTCTCGCCCGCGCCGTAGCCGCCGGCGAAGGGATAGTCGGGCAGGGGCGGGGGATCGGTCGTGACGGTGCCGTGGATGTGGCTGAAGGAGACGTCGCGGACGATCGGCGGGGGCTCGCCGGGGCGGGCCCGGCCGGGCGCGGGCGCGGCGCCGCCGCGGCGGTGGGCGTAGGGCCCGACGCTGAAGTTGATCGGGCCGGTGACCTCGCTCAGCACCAGGTCGGAGAAGGAGAGGCGCTCGAAGCGGGAGCCGGGCCCGCAGTGGAGCTTGATCGGGCACCCGAAGACCTGGTGGAAGATGCAGTTGGAGACCGCCACGTTCTCGGCCGTGCCGCCGCCGAAGCGGAAGACCGACCAGCGGGTGCTGAAGGCGCAGTTGGTCACCGTGACGAAGCGGCAGCTGCCGAAGAGGGCGCAGGCGTCGTCCTGCGACCAGACGGTGCAGTTGCTCACCGCCACGTGCTCGCAGCTGATGAAGTGGAAGCCGTCGTTGTTGTAGTTGACCCGGTTGTGGATGTAGAGCCCGTCGAAGTAGGCGCGGGTGCACTGCACCACCCGGACCGAGTGGTAGGCGCTCTCGTAGAGCTCGAGGTCGCGCACCCGCAGGTTGCGGCAGCGGTAGAAGAGGAGGTGGTAGGGCCGGTCGTTGCCGCCGCGGCCGCTGGGCGGAAGCGCGCCCCGGGTGGGGGGATGGAACTGCAGGCCCTGCCCGTCGATCGTGCCCGGCCCCTCGATCGTGAGGTTGACCGCCTCGACCGCGAAGAGCAGCCCGCAGTTGCCGTCCTCGAGGGTGGAGTCGCCATGGAGCGGGATGGCGTCCGCCGCGCGGTACTGCCGCCCATCCGCGCTGCCCAGCAGCCTGGCCCCCGGCTCCAGCCGGAGCGTGACGAAGCTGCGCAGCTCGACCGTGCCGATGAGGAAGGTGCCGGCGGGGACCAGGACCACCCCGCCGCCGGCCCGGCTGCAGGCGTCGACCGCCGCCTGGAGCGCGGCGGTGTCGAGGGTCTTGCCGTCGCCGCTCGCCCCGAAGCCGCGGATGTCATAGACCCGGGCGTCGGCGGAAGCGCCGCCGGGGGCGGGCGCGGGGGCGGCGAAGATCCGCTGGGGATCGGCCAGGCCGGCGCCGAGGGCGGCCAGGCCCAGCCATTGCCGGCGGGAGAGGGAGGAGGCGGCGGAATTCATAGTTATTAAACCCGGCGCCAGCCTCCGCCGAAAAATCCCGGAAAGCAATCCCCGCGTGTCAGGCCAGCGGCCGCTTGGGCCGCAGGCAGAGCCAGAGGCCCCCCCCGACGAGGAAGATCGAGTAGAAGATGCCCCGGCTCATCCCGAGGATGAGCGAGGCGTCCGGCTCGCGGAACTGCTCGCCGGCGATGCGCATCAGCGCGTAGCCGATGAGGAATTCCCCGCTGAGCCTGCCGGGCTGCTTCCGCACCGCGTCGCTCTTCCACATCCGCAGCTGCAGGTAGGCGCCGAGCAGCAGGCCCTCCAGGCCGGCCTCGTAGAGCTGCGAGGGATGGCGGGGGGGGATCAGCGGGATCGGGGTCCCCGGGGGCGCGCTGTCCGGGAAGATCACCGCCCAGCGCACGTAGCTGACGTGGCCCCAGAGCTCCCCGTTGATGAAGTTGCCGATCCGGACGAAGAACAGGCCCGGGGTCGCCGCCGTGGTGATGATGTCCCCCAGGTGGAGGAAGGGCACCTTCTGGGTGCGCGCGAACCAGGCCAGCGCCAGGGCCACCCCGATCATGCCGCCGTGGCTGGCCATCCCGCCGTCCCAGACCCGGAAGACGCGCAGGGGGTCGGAAGGGAAGCTGCGCCACTGGTCGTAGAGGAAATAGTGGCCGAGCCGCCCGCCGACGAAGACGCCCACGATCGACCAGGTCATCAGGTCCGGGATCCGCTCGGGCCCGACCAGGGACTTGCCCGCCCGGGCGTAGCGGTAGAGGAGCCAGGCGCCGGCGGCGAAGCCGACGACGTAGGTCACGCCGTACCAGTGGATCCCCAGGTTGCCGTGGAAGCGGATGAGGAAGGGGTTGAGGGTGTCGACCCAGTAGGCGAGCGCGGCCATCTCAGTTGCCCTTGGCCTTGCCGCGCTGCTGCAGCCGCGCGAATTCCCGCATGTCCACCGCCACGTCGTCCTTCTCGAAGATCTCCCGCCCGAGCAGGTGCTCGATCACGTCCTCCATCGTCACCACCCCGGCGGTGGCGCCGAACTCGTCCACCGCCACCAGCAGCTGCTGGTGGGACCGGAGAAAGACCTGGAGGGCGTTGGCCACCGTCGCGGTCTCGGGGATGAAGTTCACCTCGTGCATCAGCTGCTCCACCCGGGCCTGGTCCTGGTCGTTGGCCTTGGCCTTGAGCAGGTCCCGGCGGCGGGCCAGGCCCACGATCTCGTCCAGGTTCCTGCCGTAGACCGGCATCCGCCCGAAGGGCAGGCTGGGGTACTGCTGGAAGACCTCGCCCACCGTGGCGTCGCGCCGCAGGGTGGTGACCACCGTCCGCGGGGTCATGATCGCGCCCACCCGGATGTTGTCCAGGGAGAGCGCGTTGGCGATGATGTTGGACTCGCTCTTGGTCAGCGTGCCCTCCTGGGCGCCGCGCTCGGCCAGCAGGATGATCTCCTCGTCGGAGCTGGCCGGCGGCGCCGGCGGCGGCACGAAGAGGCGGATGAAGAGGTTGCAGAGCCAGGTGACCGGCCGCAGCACCTTCCGCAGCCACCAGAGAGGGTAGACGATCAGGGGCTGGAGGCCCCGGCGGTAGGTGACACCGATGTTCTTGGGCAGGATCTCCGCGCCGGCGAAGAGGACGACGGCGAAGGCCCCGACCGCCACCGCCATCTCGCGCGGGGTGAGCATCCGCCCGGCCAGGACGCCGACGATCATCGAGCCGACGCCGTTGGCCAGGGTGTTGAGGGAGAGGATGGCGGAGATGGTCTCGTCGATCTCCACCTTGATCGTCTCCAGCGTCCGCCCCCGCCTCGGCCGGGTCTTCTTCAGGGCCTCCAGGTCCGCCACGGTCGTGCTCAGCACCACCGCCTCGAAGATCGAGCAGACGAAGGAAATGCCCAGCGTGGCGGCGACGGCGAGGACGAGGCTGAGCATCGGAAATTAACTTAAAGACCGCTGGACGCCGGAGGACAAGCATACGAGAAAGGGCGATGGCCGAGCTCAAGCGGACCCCCCTCCACGCCTTCCACGTTGCCCACGCCGGCCGGATGGTGGATTTCGCGGGCTGGGAGATGCCGGTCCAGTACCGGAGCATCCTGGAGGAGCACCGGGCGGTGCGCCAGGCCGCCGGGCTGTTCGACGTCAGCCACATGGGCGAGGCCTCGGTCCGGGGGCCCGACGCCGCCCGCTACCTGAACCGGCTCGTGACCAGCGACGTCGGCAAGCTCTTCCCCGGCCGGGTGCTCTACACCCCGATGTGCCGGCCCGACGGGGGGGTGGTGGACGACCTGCTGGTCTACATGAAGGGGCCGGATGACTACTTCCTCTGCCTCAACGCCGGGAACACGGAGGGGGACCTGGCCTGGATGCGGCAGCAGGAGTCCGGCTTCTCGGTGACGATCGAGGACCTGTCCGAGGAGTACGCCCTGCTGGCGCTGCAGGGGCCCAGGGCCGAGGCCATCCTGCAGCAGCTGACCGGCGCCAAGCTCGGCCGCATCGGCTACTACCATTTCGGGGAGGGCACGGTGGCCGGCGCCCACTGCCTGATCAGCCGCACCGGCTACACCGGCGAGGACGGCTTCGAGCTCTACCACGCGGCCGGGGACGCCCCGGCGCTGGCCGAGGCCCTGCTCGCGGCCGGCGCCGGCCAGGGCCTGCAGCTCTGCGGGCTCGGCGCCCGCGACAGCCTGCGCCTGGAGGCGGGGTACCCGCTCTACGGCCACGAGATCGACGCCCACGTCTCGCCGCTCGCCGCCGGACTGGGCTGGACCGTGAAGCTCGACAAGCCCGGCGGGTTCAACGGCCAGGAGGCGCTGGCGGCCGAGAAGGCGGTGGGGCCGGCCGACCGGATCGTCTTCTTCCGCACCGGGGACCGGCGGATCGTCCGCGGCGGTACGCCGGTGACCGGCCCGGACGGCTCCCAGGTGGGCGAGGTGCGCTCGGGGACGCTCTCCCCGGTGCTGAACGAGTCGATCGGCTCCGCCCTGGTCGCCGCCGAGTCCGCCGCGGGCCTCCTGGCCGCCGACGTCCGCGGGGCCCGGATCGAGTTGCGCCTCGTCAAGCCGCCCTTCGTTGAGCTAAAGAAAGCCCCTTCCCCATGAGCGAGATCCCCCCGGCCCTGCGTTACGCCAAGTCCCACGAATGGCTGAAGCTGGAAAGCGACGGCACCGCCACCATCGGCATCAGCGACTACGCCCAGTCCTCGCTCGGCGACATCACCTTCGTCCAGCTGCCCAAGGTCGGCGCCGCCCTCAAGGCGGGGGAGACCTTCGGGGTGGTGGAGTCCGTCAAGGCGGCCTCCGACCTCTACGCGCCGGTCGCGGGCAAGGTCGTCGCGGTCAACGAGGCCCTGAACCAGAAGCCGGAGACGGTGAACCATTCCCCCTACGGCGAGGGCTGGATCATGAGGCTCTCCCCCGCCAATCCGGCGGACGCAGCCGGGCTGCTCGACGCCGCGGCCTACGGCAAGCTGACGGGCTGAGCTAAGGTTCCCGTCCCATCTGCGGTAGTCCCTCAGCCGGGCAGCCGCCTGACGCGGCTCGGGCCGCGGCTCTAGGGCAGCCGGCGCAGCGCGAGCAGCGCGCGATCGAGCTGCACCGCCCGCTGGAGCGAGACGTCGATCAGCTGGGCCGGGGCCGGCTTGGCCGCCGCGGCCGGCTTGCGCTCGTCCGCGCCGTCGCCGTCGTCGCCGTTCTCGTCCGCCCGCGCCTTCTCCAGGGTCGCCTCGTCGTTGCGCACCTTGTCCACCCGCCGGGTGATGAGGGAGTCGACCGAGGCCCCGTGCTCGAGGGCCTCGTAGGCCTTCCGCTCCTCCTCCGCCTTCTCCTTCACCCCGATGTCCGGCTCGAAGTCCTTGGTCCTCGGGCCGATGATGACCAGGCCGATGACCGAATCCGGGGAATTGAGGGGGGAGAGCAGGGCGCCGCTGGTGTCGCTGTTGGCCAGGAGGAAGACCGGGGCGTGCGGGCCGGCATGGGTCCGGAGCCAGGCCAGCAGCTCGGCCCCTTGCTCGCCGCCGCCGTGCACGTAGCGCACGTCCAGGACGCAGGGCCGGTGCGCGAGCGTGGCGGGCAGGTCCTCGGGAATGGCGTGGGCCCGCCAGTAGGTCAGCCCCTGGCCCAGGTCGCGCTCGAGCGGGGCGGCGCGCAGCCCCGGTGCGAGGGCGAGCAGCGGGAGGACGGGCAGGAGCTTCATCGGCGGCGGAGCTGGCGCGCGCCGATGTCGCGGCGGAAGTACTTGTCGGCGTAGTCCACCTGGGCGCAGGCGGCATAGGCCCGGTCGGCGGCGGCCTGCAGGGTGGGGGCGAGGGCGACGACGCCGAGCACCCGGCCCCCGGCCGAGACCACCCGGCCCTCCGCGTCGCGGGCGGTGCCCGCGTGCAGGATCGCCGTTCCGGGGGGGAGCTGCCCGGGGGCGGGCAGCCCGATCGCCCGGCCCTTGGGGTAGGAGCCGGGATAGCCCCGCGCCGCGATCACCACGCAGAGGGCGGCGGCGGGCCTCACCTCGAGCCGGAACCCGCCGAGCCCGCCCCGGGCGGCGGCCCAGAGCAGGGCCAGCACGTCGGTCGCCAGCCGGGGGAGGATGGCCTGGGTCTCGGGGTCGCCGAAGCGGGTGTTGTACTCCAGCACCTGGGGCCCCGACGCGGTCAGCATCAGCCCGATGAAGAGGGTCCCCCGGAAGTCGATCCCCTCCTCCGCGATGGCGTCGACCGAGGGCTTGACGATCTCCCGCTCGATCCGGGCCATCAGCTCCGAGGTCACGACGTCGGCGGGGGAGAAGGCCCCCATCCCCCCGGTGTTGGGGCCGGTGTCGCCCTCGCCCGCGCGCTTGTGGTCCTGGGCGACCGGGAGGATGACGTAGTCGCGGCCCGAGACCACCACCAGGATGGACGTCTCCTCCCCGCTGATGCAGTCCTCGAGCAGCAGCTGGCCGCCGAGCTGGGAGAGCGCGCGCACCCCGGCCTCGGCCTCGGCGCGGTCCCGCGCCACCACCACGCCCTTGCCGGCCGCCAGGCCGTCGGCCTTGACCACGATCGGCCCGGAATGGCCGGCCAGCCAGGCCAGGGCCTCCGGCGCGCCGGGGAAGAAGCGGGCCGGGGCGGTCGGGATCCGGTACTTCTGCAGGATTTCCTTGGTGTAGATCTTGGAGGCCTCGAGGCGGGCGCCGTCGGCCTTGGGCCCGTAGGCCGCGATCCCGGCTCCGGCCAGCGCGTCGACCAGCCCCAGGGCCAGCGGGACCTCGGGGCCCACCACCACGAAGTCCGCCTTCTCCCTGCGGGCCAGGGCCACCAGCCCGGGCACGTCGTCGGCCGCGACCGGGTGGCAGGCGGCCTGTTCGGCGATCCCGGCGTTGCCGGGGGCGCAGAGCAGGCGGGGGCGGGCGGGCGAGGCCGCGATCGCGCGGACCAGCGCATGCTCCCGGCCGCCGGATCCGACCACGAGGACGGTGCGGGGAAGGGCCGTCACAGCACCTGGAGCCGCTTGCGGTAGAAGGCCAGCACCTCGTCCGGGTCGTCGGTGAAGAGGATGTAGTCCGCCATCCAGGCCGGGGCCCGCTTCGAGCGGATCATCTCCCGGACCTGCCGGCGGAGGTCGGCCCAGAAGCGGGCGTTGAAGAAGACGTAGGGCACCCGCGGGCGGATGCCCAGCTTGAGGTTGCAGAGCTCGATGCCGACCTCCTCGAGGGTGCCGACGCCGCCGACGTTGAAGATGCAGAAGTCCGCCGCCTCGAACCATTTTTGGCGGAAGTGGCGGGAGGACTCCTGGAAGGTGTTGAAGAAGTCCACGCCCAGCTCGGGGGGCTGGGCCTCGAGCTCGAGGAAGCAGGCGCCGGTCAGGGCGCCCTTGCTGCGCGCCTGGTCGGTGGCCAGGCGCATCACCCCGCCGCCGCCGCCGGTGAGGACGCCGACGTTGGGGCCGATGAAGGTGGCGAGCTTCTCCACCAATCCGGAGATGCGGTCGGTGTCGGCCTGGTCGAGGCCGACGGCGGAGCCGTAGAAGGCGAGGATGGTCGCCTCCTGGAAGCGCCGCCCGAACTCCTCCCGCACGAAGAAGCCGTGGTCCTTCTTGTAGGTGTGGAAGTAGAGGTCCTTGGTCGACTCGTCGTACCAGTAGACGTCCACCCCGATCGCGTCGAAGGTGTCGAGCCGCGCGTGGGCGTTGCTGGAGAGGAAGTAGCCGTGGGTGCGGGAGGCCCGGCGGAAGATGATCCGCTTGAGCTTCAGGTCCGCCATCCGGGTGATCAGCTCCATGTGCTCGAGCAGGTCCGGGAAGTAGTCCACCACCAGCGTGTCCGCGTCCTCGGCGGCGGCGTCGACCGCCTGGATCATGGTGCGGTAGCCGCAGACCTCGCCGGCCTCGCTGCTCAGCAGCTTCTTCAGGTCGTCGTTGGCCTTGGCCAGCAGCGAGCGGTTCTCCATCGTGGCGCTCTGGCCCCGGACGGAGATCCGGGTCTTGGGGTGGGCCTCGCCGTTGTCCTTCGGCGGGGTCTCGTCCATCCGCTTGTAGAATTCGGTCGCGGTGTGCAGCAGCCGCTGGCGCTTCTTCGCCAGGGTCTTGAACTCGGGGTCGGTGAAGGCCGGGGCGCGGTAGATGTCGACCGAGACCACCGGGTTCACCACCGGCTGGTCGCCGGTGTTGTAGATCTCGAGCATGACGTTCGTGCCGAAGGTCTTGATCGGATCGAGCAGGATCGCGCTGGTGTGCAGCCCGAAGTTGCCCTCGCCGGGGTTGAGCACGACGAAGTGCTCCTTCAGGTACATCGAGCAGCTGGTGAGGATCCCGGACTGGGGCGGAATGGTCAGGGGCGAGCAGTCGTGCCGCACCTGGACCTTGTCCATGAACGAGCGGCCCTCCGCCCCGCTCACGATCCGCTCGAAGGTGAGGCGGGGCAGGCGCGGATTGAGGGTGTAGGTGACCAGGTGGGGGGTGAGGAAGACCCGGCCCTGCCGGTCGATGCTGATCGTCTGCGGCAGCTTCAGCTCGTTCTGGGTCAGCGCGGACCAGACCTCGGTGCTGGAGAGCTTGGCCTCGGCCGGGGCGTAGAAGAGCCGGCCGACGGGCGAGCCCAGCCGCAGCAGCTTCTTCCAGTAGGGGGCGTTGGGGAAGCTGGTGTCGTAGAGGAAGGCGTCGACCGCCAGGACCACGCGGTGGCCCTCGATCGCCGGCGCGCCCTGGAGCTGCATTTCTATCCCGATGCGGGCCAGCGAGCTGCGCTCGCTGAAGCGGAGCTTCCCGATCTGCGCCTTGATGAACTCGAATTCCTGGGGGTGGCGGGGCCAGAAGGCCAGGGTCAGCGCCACCGCACGCTCGTCCTTGTTCTTGACCGAAAGGATTTGTCCATCGGCGCTGGTCCAAAATTGCGCGGGATCCATGGAGAAAGGGGCCGAGCGTGGGGCGAACGCCACCGGGACACAATCCGTTTGTGTTGCTTTTGCCCGGGCGGTTACCACTGTCGGCGGTTTAACCCTCATGAAGCCCATTTACGCTCTCTCCACCGGCACCGCCGCGCTCGTCCTGGCCTCCGTCGCCCTCGCCCAGGGCGACAGCGCGCCCGCCCCGGCCGCCCCGGCGGCTCCCGCGGCCCCTGCGGCCACCTACAGCGACCCGCAGCTCGCCGAGGAGTTCGGGTGGTTCCTGGCCAAGAAGGTCGGCGTCGCCGACCTCAACTTCAGCCCGGCCGAGATCGACTCCATTTCCAAGGGTTTCGGCGAGGCCCTCGCCGGCAAGGACGCCCCGTTCGACCTGAACAAGGTCGGCACGCAGATGGACGCCTACACCCAGAAGAAGCAGAACGACTACATGGCGAAGCTGAAGCAGCAGAGCGCGGCGCAGGCCGAGGCCTTCTTCGCCAATCTCAAGTCCAACAAGAACGTGGTCGAGACCCCGAGCGGACTCCGCTACGAGATCGTCAAGCAGGGCACCGGCCCGTATCCCAAGGCCACCGACACGGTGAAGGTGGACTACACCGGCACCCTGATCGACGGCACCGTCTTCGACACCTCGAAGCAGCCGCGCCAGCCCGGCGCCGCCGCCGAGCCCGCCGAGTTCGCGCTCGACGGGGTCATCGCCGGTTGGACCGAGGGCCTGCAGAAGATCAACAAGGGCGGCGAGATCAAGCTCTACGTCCCGGCCAACCTCGCCTACGGCGACGACGGCCGCCAGGGCATCCCCCCGGGCTCGACCCTGATTTTCGACATCGAGCTGCTCGACATCAAGCCGGCGGCCGCGCCCAGCGGCTCGCAGCTGTCGATGCCCGCGGCCAAGTAGCCCGCGGCGGCCAGCCGCCCTGTTAGAGGGCTCGGTACCGCTCGGTGGGATCGTCCAGCGTACTCGACTAATTATTCGGGTATGCTGGAAATCGATCTGGCCTCACCACCCGGACTGGGAGGCCGGTGGTACGAAATCGGTTGATGGAGGCGGCCTTTTCAGCGACCGGTTGACCGCGTGAACGCCTCGGACGTCAATCTCTACCTCGTCGGGTTCATGGGCACCGGCAAGAGCACGGTGGGCCGCGCCGCGGCCCAGCGGCTCGGCTTCGACTTCGTCGACAGCGACCATGAGATCGAGCGCCAGGCCGGCAAGCCGGTGGCCGAGATCTTCGCCCAGGAGGGCGAGGCCGCGTTCCGCCGGGCGGAGCGGCAGTTCGTGGAGGGAGGCCACGCCGCCCAGCGCCTGGTCGTGGCGTGCGGCGGCGGGCTGGCCGTCCAGCCCGGAATGGCCGAGCTGCTGGCCGCCCGCGGCGTCGTCATCTGCCTCCACGCCTCGGTCGAGACCATCCTGGAGCGCACCGCCAGGCAGAGCGAGCGGCCGCTGCTCAACGTGCCCGACCGCGAGGCGCGGGTTCGCGCGCTGCTGGCTGAGCGCGAGCCGATCTACCGCCGCGCCGGGACGCTGGTCATGACCGACGCCCGCCCGCTGAAGGACGTCGTGGCCCACGTGGCCCGCATCTGGCACCGCGAGGCCGAGGAATTCGTGAAGCGGCGGGGATAGCCGGCTATTTCAGCCACTTGAGGAGGCTGAAGAGGACGCCGATGCCGCTCAGCCAGAATTCGGCGCTCCACAGCACCCATTTGGTCCCGACCTCGCGCATCTCAATCCGCAGGCCCTCCATCTTGAGTTCGAGGGCGTGGACTGCGGCCGCCAAGTCGGTCTTGGTCGCCAAGTGGCTGTCCCGGGCTGCGAGCTCCGCGTCCATGGCCTGGAGGATGGCGCGGGCCTGCCTCGCCGGCGATTCGGATTTTTCGAGCCGTTCGAGGCTGGAGGCGTGCATTGCCCCTGAATTATAACAAGCCCCCCGGGATCATGAACGAGCGCCAGGAGATTCTTCGCCGCCGCCTCGAGGCCCTGGGCTTCGACGAGGTCCGCTTCGCCTCCCTCCAGCCCCGGCCCGCCGGCGGGCTGCGGGCTTGGCTCGCGGCGGGCTATCAGGCCGACATGGGCTGGATGGAGCGGACCGCGGAGAAGCGGCTCGATCCGCAGCGGGTGCTGCCCGGCGCCGTTTCGGTCATCGCCCTGGGGGTCAACTACTGGTCCGAGCGGAGGCCGGAAGGGCAGGGCAGGGCGGCTCCCGTCTGGGCCCGCTATGCCTTGCACCGGGACTACCACGATACTTTCAAGCCGGCCCTGGTGGCCGCGGGCAAGGCGATCGAGGAGAGCCTGGGAGCCGCGGACAGCGACTACCGGTACTACGCCGACACCGGCCCCGTCCTGGAGCGCGGCTGGGCCGCGCGCGCGGGGCTGGGCTTCATCGGCAAGAACGCGATGCTGATCTCCCGCCAGCACGGCAACTGGCTGCTGCTAGGAGCGATTCTGACCCGGCTGCCGCTGGAAGCCGATCCGCCGCCCGGCCAGAAGCACGGAGATGATGTGGGTGTCTACTGCGGAAAATGTACGCGTTGCCTGGGCGCCTGCCCCACGCAGGCCTTCCCAGCTCCCGGGGTAGTGGACTCCCGGCGCTGCATTTCCTATCAGACGATCGAGAACCGCGGCCACATCCCCGAGGAACTTCGCCCCGGCATTGGCCTCCGGGTCTTCGGCTGCGACGTCTGCCTCGACGTCTGTCCCTGGAACCGCTTCGCCCGGGAGGGGCGCCGGACGCTGCTCGCCGCGCGCGAGGAAATCACCCGGCTCAGCCTCCGGGACCTCCTCGAGCTGACGCCGGACCGCTTCCGTCAGGCTTTCAAGGGCACCCCCATCTTCCGCGGCAAGCTCGCGGGGCTGCTGCGGAACGCCTGCGTCGCGGCGGGAAATTCCGGAGATACCGGGCTGCTCGGGCCGCTCCAGGCGCTGGCCCAGCACGAGTCGGAGATAGTTCGGGAACATGCGAGGTGGGCGATCGGGCGCCTTCAGGGGGTGGCCGAGGCGGGCGGGGGCGCGTAGCCGTTTGCGGCCGTGCCGTAGTCGCGGTCCATCATCAGGCCGATGCCGAGGAGGGCTAGGACGACGAAGAGTTTCATGGCCCCGAGGATAGCGGCGGGGCGGTTTTTCCCCTATCCGGGGACCTACGCGACCGGGCCTCGTGAAACCCGCAATGGGGCTGCTCTCAGGCCGCCAGGGGGCACCGCCGGCATTCCGGGACCTTGCTATCCTCTTGGTTATGAAGTCTCCGAATTTGACACCTTTTCATGTAATGCAATCGTAATGCACATGAAGGTCTTTAACGCGCGGTTGAGCGAGGAGGACATGGAGCAATTCGTGGCGAAAGCCCATCTGCGGGGCCTCTCGCTCACGGCGCTTCTGCGGCGATGGATCCGCGAGGAGGAGGGCAGGACCAAGGAGGAGATCGACGCCTGGATAGCTCGCAACCTGGGAAACAAGCGGCTGCACGTCCACCGTGTCGGGTAGATACCTTTTCGACACCTCGTTCCTGATCGACCTCATCAACGAGACCGGGAGCAACCACACCGGCGCGGCCCGCCGGTACTACGGCCGGCTGGCCGGCGGCTCGCGGTTCTTCGCCTCCATCGTGTCGCTGTCGGAGCTGGTGGAGGGCGCCGACGATCCGGGGGAGCTCGCGCGGGAATTCCACGCGATCGTCCACTGCCTCGGCTTGCACCAGCAGCACGGGATCCGCGCGGGCCTGCTGCAGCGGCATGGCCGAGAGCAGGGGAGGCGGATGGGCGAGAACGACGCCTGGATCGCGGCCACCGCCACCCTGGGCGACCTGACCCTGGTGGGTGACGACGATGCGGCCTTTGCCGGCCGGCCGGGCCTGGATTACGTCAATTTCCGCTCGAATCATATCTGATGCATTCTTGATTTGAATGCATGCATTCAAATAGTGAAGGCATGAAAGAAGTTCAATACACGGTGCGAGGAGTTTCGCCGGTCTTGGGAGTTCGTCTGCGTGCCATTGCTCGCGATACGGGCCGTAGCATCAACCAAGTGATCCTCGATGCGCTGACGAAGGCATTCGGTCCCGACGCGCCGGGGAGTACGGATCTCGATCAGTATTGCGGGACCTGGGTAGAGGATGCCGCATTTGATCGGGCCGTGGCGTCTTTCCGTGAAGTTGATCCCGAGCTTTGGAAATGAGATTGGCACTTGATACTCAGGGATACTCGGATTTCTGCCGTGGGCTAGAGAGGCCGCGAGATGCTGTCCGGATGGCGGCGGCGGTCGTCATTCCTCTGACCGTGCTCGGCGAGCTCAGGGCCGGTTTTTGCGCAGGCGATCGAGGGGCCGAGAACGAGCGCACCTTGCAGCGTTTTTCCGGAGAATCCCGGGTGCGGGTCTTATCGCCCGATGAGGAGACGACCCATCATTACGGCAAAATGTTCGCCCAACTCCGACGCCAGGGGACGCCGATTCCGACCAACGATCTTTGGATCGCCGCTCTGTCATTCCAGCACAGCCTGATCCTCTATAGCGATGACGCGTACTACCGTCATCTTCCGCAGCTGGTGATGTACGAGTGAGGCCCTTCCGCAGCTGGGGGCGGCTCAGCGGTCCAATCCGTCGGTATAGATGACCGCGTAGACGCGGCGGAGGTAATTCTGGGCAGTCACATAGACGTCGTCCATGCGGCCATTGTTGTCTCCCCGGGCCCAGAACTTGTCCCCCTGCTTGATCACCAGGCGGTGCACCACGGGCATGCCCAGCTGCGGGTGCCTGTAGGTCACGATGTCGCCGACCTTCAGCTCCGCGAAAGGGGCCGGTTCCATCAGGAGCACGGCCTTCTCGTCGAAGAAGGGCTTCATGCTCCCGGTGGGAAGCACGGTGCAGAACGAGGAGCCGGGCTTCATCAGGGCGAAGAGGCGGGCGATCTGCTCGCCGCGGTCCCGGCTCAGGCTGGAGCTGGGAGTGAGCTCGCGGTTGCGGCCGGTGATGGCCGGCCCGAAGCTGTAGGCGATCGCCGCGGTGGGCTGGGCCTGCAGCTCGGCCTTCAGCTGCGCGATCTCCCGCTCCCGCACCGCCAATTCCTGGCGCAGCAAGGCCACCTCCCGGGAATCGGAAGAGGACACGCCAGGCCCTGCCGCCCGGACGCAATGGGGCGCAAGCAAGACCACGACGCACATCACGACTGTGCGAAACGACTGCATTAACCGCAGCCCCACTTACGGCACGGGCATCCCGCGGCTTGATGGGCCGCGGAATTTTCCCGAAAAACCGCTAAAGTTCCGGATGGATCCGGACCTTAGGCCTGCGGGAAGGAAAAAATCGCAACCAGCGTTCCCACATAGGTTTGCGGGGTGACGCGGTCCCAGCTCTCGGTGTAGCGGTTATTGTCCCCGCGCATCATCCAGCCGTAGCGGTCATGGGCGACGGCGCGGTGCAGCATCGCCTGCGTCTTCGGGAGGTTCGCATTGGCCCGGCCCTGGTACATGAGAATGTCGTTCAAGCTGATCGAGGCGTAGGGCCGCTTCTCGACCACCACGTAGGTCTTGCCGTGGATCAGGGGCTCCATGCTTGGGGTTCCCGAGGTGAGCACAAGGAGCCCGCCATGGAGCAGCGCGTAGAGCTGGGCGGCCTGAAACGCCTCCTGCTTGGAGGCGCACTGGGTCTTGGCGGGGGCGGGGAGGGCGGCCACCTTCGCCTGGGCCGGGTTCGCGAGGAAGGCGGCGCTGAGGGCGGCGAAGAGGAGGATGGATTTCATCCTCCGAGCCTACTTTCATGCGGCTTTCCCTCGTATCGGTGGAGCTACGCGATAGGGACCCCCAATAGACGCCGGTGGTACTCCGTAGAGGTACGCAGCGGAAACTGGACACGCATCCCTCTGATGGTTACTAGGGTACGCGTGATTCGGGTCCTTTACGCCGAGGATGACCGGCTAACGGCCTCCGTGGTCGGGATGCATTTCCAGCATTCCGGAGCGGACATGTCCCTGGAGATGGTCCGCAGCGGCAAGGAATGCCTGGAGCGGATGCGGCTGGGGGGGATCGACGTCCTGCTGCTCGACTTGGAGCTCCCCGACACCGACGGCCTTCGGATCCTCGGCGAGCTTTCCACCCGCCGGGACACGACTCCGGTCATCATGGTCAGCGGCCGCGGCCAGACCGAGCTCGCGGTGAAGGCCCTGCGGGCCGGCGCGGTCGACTGCGTGGACAAGCTTTCGCCGCAGTTCCTCCAGATCGCCGAATTCGTCCAGCGCGTCCACGCGCGGCACACCGCCGGGGCCTCGATCCTGATGGCCCCCCCGGCGGAGGGGGAGAAGTCCCCGGTCCTGCTCATCGAGGCCTCGGCCGGGGAGAGGAAGGGCTTCGCGGAATTCTTCGGGGCCCATGCCCCGCAGATCACGCTGATCCCGGTGGCGACCTCCGCGGAGGCCAGGGAGATCCTGGGCAGCGGCGTGATTCCGGACGCCGCCATCCTCGGCTCGATGCCGGAGGACGAGGACCAGCTCGCCTGCTTCCGCTCGCTGCGCTCGCTGGTTGCCGACCTTCCGTTCATCCTGGTGGCGGAGAGCTCCGCCGGCGAATCCGCCGTTGCCGCCTTCAAGCTCGGCGCCCAGGACTACGTCCTGCGGAAGCCCGACTACCTCTACGAGGTGGTCTTCTCCCTGGGCCATGCCCTGCGCTCGGGCAACCTGGCGCGCCGCAATGTCCAGCTGACCCGGGAGCTGGCGAGCCTCAACCAGTCCCTCGAAGGCCAGGTCGCCGCCCGGACGGCCGAGCTCCAGGCGCTCTCCGCGCGCCTGCTGAAGGTCCAGGAGGACGAGCGGCGGGCCATCGCCCGGGAACTGCACGATCAGATCGGCCAAATGCTGACCGGGATGCGCTTCCAGCTCGATGTCGCGCTCAAGCAGTCCGCCGGCCCCCTGGCCGAGCAGCTCGAGGCGATCCGGCGGATCCTCTCCGACCTGCTGGCGCGAGTCCGGGCGCTGACGCTGCAGTTCCGCCCCCGCATCCTCGACGACCTGGGCCTCAAGCCTGCCCTGGAGTGGCACCTGAAGCTTTTCCTGGCTCAGACCGGCATCACGGTGGGCTTCGAGTGCTCCCTGCCCGAGACCAGGCTCGCCGGGGAGCTAGAAACGACCATCTTTCGGGTCGTGCAGGAGGCCCTGACCAACGTTGCCCGCCATTCCGGCGCCGAAGCCGCGGAGCTCACGGTCCTGAGCAACGAAAAGGAGGTCTTCGTCGAAATCAGCGACCGGGGCAGGGGCTTCGACGCCGAGCAGCTCAAGACCCGCCGCGACTCGGTGGGGCTGGTCAGCCTGACGGAGCGGGTGGACCTGGCCGGAGGCGAGGTCGAAATCATCTCCAGCCCGGGGAAGGGGACCCGGGTCCAGGCCTCTTTTCCCCTGGTCCTCTCCACCGCAATCCCATGACTTCCGTCGTCATCGCCGACGACCACGAGGTGGTCCGCCGAGGCATCCGGAGCCTGCTCGAGAACGAGCACGGCTGCAAGGTCATGGCCGAGGCGGCCGACGGCCTGGCCGCCGTGCAGGCGGCCGAGAAGT
This sequence comes from Opitutaceae bacterium, assembly GCA_035546595.1. Classification (GTDB taxonomy): domain Bacteria; phylum Verrucomicrobiota; class Verrucomicrobiia; order Opitutales; family Opitutaceae; genus Palsa-1447. The sequence continues at coordinate 756 of DASZWO010000006.1, read as the reverse complement.
TCAAGCCGGACATCCTTTTCCTCGACCTCAACCTGCCGCGGCTCCACGGGCTGGAGGTTCTCAAGCAGGTCAAAACGGCGACACCGCGGACCAAGGTGGTGATCCTCTCGATGCACAACGACGAGCCCTATGTCATCGAGGCCCTGCGGGCCGGGGCATCGGCCTATTGCCTCAAGGGTTCGGAGTCTTCGGAGATCGCCGCGGCGCTCAAGGAGGTCCTGGCCGGGCGGAGGTATCTCAGCGCCCCGCTTTCCGAGTGGGCCATCACGGCCCTGACCAGCAAGGGGGTCGACGAGGCGGACCCCCTTTCCGGCCTGACCAGCCGGGAGAGGGAGGTCATGCAGCTGGCGGCGGAGGGTTTCGGGACCACCGAAATTGCCGAAAAGTTTTTTATCAGCCCGCGCACCTGTGAGACCCACCGCGCCAACATGATGCGCAAGCTGGGTTTACAGACCCAGACCGATCTCGTGCGTTTTGCGATCCGCAAGGGGATCATCCAGGCCTAAGGTTCCGGGGGAGCTCTGGACCGTCACGGCCGGGTGTGGGTGCGGTCACAACCGTGCGCTGGCCATCGAAATGCATTGCATTGCATGGGCTCTGGGCACGAGCTTTGCTGTCTGGGAAAGGCCAGCTTCGATGAAGAGCTTTCAGGAGAAATACTGCGAGGCGCATGGATGTGCCCCGGCGGAATTCAACCGTCGGCTCTTCTGGCGTTGCCTCCACCGGCATGCCTATCCGATCGCGCCGATAATTCTG
>DASZWO010000005.1:0-53085 GCA_035546595.1 Opitutaceae bacterium | reverse complement strand
TCACCACGAGCTGCGGCGGAGCCGGAGCGGCTGGTAGAGGTTCTCCGGCAGCTCGGCGACGAAGCGGCTGGGCTGCACCATCATGGCAGGCCCCCCCTTGGTGTTGACCATGGGGTAGCAGAGGTAGAGTTCGTCCCGGGCGCGGGTCACGGCCACATAGAAGAGGCGGCGCTCCTCCTCGATGTCGCCGCTCTCGACCGCCCGACGCAGGGGGAAGAGCCCCTCGCCCAGGCCGATGACGAAGACCACCCCGAACTCCAGCCCCTTGGCCTGGTGGACGGTGGTGAGCCGGAGCGCGTCGGCGTCCGGGTCGACCGAGCGGTCGCTGGTCTCGCTGTTGAGCAGCATGATCTGGGCGAGCATCTCGGCCGGATCGTCGAAGCGGCCGGCGAAGCCCACCATCGACTTCAGGTCGTCCAGGCGGGAGGCGTAGTTGGCGTAGGCGCCCTTGAGGTAGTCGCCGTACCAGCCCTCGATCGCCAGGTCCACCGCCTCGGCCGGCTTGCCCTCCCGCATCGCCTGGGCGACCTCGACCATCGAGGCGGCCAGCTTGGGCCAGTCCTCCTTCGCGTCCTTGGGGACGCGGGAGAGGACGTCGTCGGTCTCGAGCACGTCGATGAAGTTCTTCTGCAGCAGCCGGGCGTGGTCGTAGGCGGCGGAATAGATCTTCTGCGCGCCCTTTTCGCCGACCTTGGGCAGGAGGACCACCACCCGCTGCCAGGCCGGCACGTCGCTGGGGTTGTAGGCGAAGCGGAGCAGGGCGACGAGGTCGCGGACATGGGCCTGCTCGAAGAAGCGCACCCCGCTGGTGATGTGGTAGGGGATCTGGAGGCGGGAGAGCTCGAGCTGGATGTCGAGGGCCTGGAAGTGCGCCCGGTAGAGCACCGCGACGTCGCGCAGCTCGCAGCCGGAATCCATCAGCCCCCGCAGGCGCTGGACGATGAACTGCGCCTGCTCGCGGCCGTCCATCGCCTGCACCAGGTAGGGCTTTTCGCTGTTGGCCCGGTGGGGCCGCAGCTCCTTGTCGAAATGCCGGCCCTTCGGCTGGGCCAGCAGCACCCCGTTGGCCAGGGCCAGGATCTGGGGGGTGGAGCGGTAATTGGTCTCGATCCGCTTGATCTCGGTGCCGGGATGGCGGTCGGGGAAGGAGAGGATGTTCTCCACGCTCGCCCCCCGCCAGGAATAGATGCACTGGGCGTCGTCGCCCACCGCCATGACGTTGTGGTGCGCGCCCACCAGGTCCACGATCTCCGCCTGCAGGCGATTGGTGTCCTGGTACTCGTCCACCAGCACGTGCCGGAAGCGGTGCTGGTAGTAGGCCGCGATCTCCGGGGACTTCCTCAGCAGGTCGAGCCAGTATTCCAGGAGGTCGTCGTAGTCCAGGACGTTGGCCTCCTTCTTCCTCTTGGCGTACCGCTCGGCGAAGCCCGGGATCCGGTCCATCAGCTCCTCGTGCTGGGGGAAGTAGTGGGTGACGGTGTCGGCCAGGCTGGAGCGGGTGTTGCGGGAGAGGGAGATGATCTCGTGCAGCGGCCCCGGCCGCGGGTGGGTCTTGTCCTTGAAGAAGGCCTTGTCCGCCGCCTCCACCGCGTCGCGCAGCAGGCCCTCCGCCTCCTCGGCGTCGAGGATGGTGAATCCCTTGGCCAGGCCGATCGCCTCGCCGTGCATCCGCAGGGCGCGGTGGCCGATGCTGTGGAAGGTGCCCCCCCAGAAGCGGGCGGGCTCGATCCCGGTCAGGTCCTGCACCCGGTGCAGCATCTCCTTCGCCGCCTTGTTGGTGAAGGTGAGGAGGAGGATCTCGCCCGGCCGCACCCCCTGCGAGAGCAGCCAGGCCACCCGGTAGGTGAGGGTGCGGGTCTTGCCCGAGCCGGCCCCGGCCAGCACCAGCAGCGGGCCGGGCCGGGCGGTGACGGCCGCGAACTGCTCGTCGTTGAGCTGGGCCCGGAAGTCGATGGCGGGGATGCCCCCTTCGGGGCGCTGGTTCTCGAGAGTAAATTCCATACCGCTGCGCTCGGCAGCTACCCAGGCTCCGGCCCCCTCCCGATTAAAGCAAGACCAGGCCGTCCCGGTGGACGGCCTCGAGGCGCCTGCGCCCGGGATAGAGGGCGCGGAGCTCCTCGCTGTGCTTGCCGGCGATGGCCCCGACCTCGGAGCTGGCGTAGCCGCTGGTGCCCCGGGCGACGACCTCGCCGTCGGGCCCGGCGATGTTCACCACCTCGCCGGCCTCGAACTGCCCCTCGGCGCGGGTCACCCCGACCGGCAGCAGGCTGCCGCCCTTCTCCCGGAGGATGGTCACGGCCCGCGCGTCGATCCGGATCGTGCCGGTGGGCCGCTGGAAGAACGCCAGCCACCGCTTCTTCGCCTCGAGCGGCAGGCCCGCCGGCGCGAAGAACGTCCCGGGCGCCTCGCCCGAGAGCAGCCGCGGCACCACGTTCGGCTCGGAGCCGCTGGCGATGAAGACCCCGCACCCCGCGCGCACGGCGATCTTCGCCGCCGAGATCTTGCTGATCATGCCCCCGACCGCGGTCTCGCTGGTCGTGCCGCCGGCCATGGCCTCGATCCTGGGCGTGATCTTCTCCACCCAGGGGACGATCTCGCCGGTGCCCTTCAGGTCGATCAGGCCCGGGGCGGTGGAGAGGATGAAGAGGTAGTCGGCGCCGACCAGGCTGGCCACCAGCGCCGAAAGGGTGTCGTTCTCGCCGAACTTGATCTCGGCCGAGCTGACGGTGTCGTTCTCGTTGATGATCGGCACCGCGCCGTAGGCGACGATCTGCCGCAGGGTCTCCTTCACCCCCAGGTGGCGGTCGCGGCCGCGCAGGTCCTCGTGGGTCAGCAGCGCCTGGGCGACGGTGATCCCGTGCGGGGCGAAGCCGGCCTTCCACGTCTCCATCAGCCGGTTCTGGCCGATGGCGGCGCAGGCCTGCTTGCGCGCCATCTCCTGGGGGCGCTTGGCCAGCCCGAGGATGCCCATGCCGAGGGCGATGGCCCCGGAGGAGACGACGAGGAGTTCGACCCCCTGCCCGTGCAGGGCGGCGAACTGGCGGCAGAGGACGGCGATCCGGTCGGCGTCGAGCTGGCCCACGCCCGACGTCAGCACCCCCGTGCCCAGCTTGACCACGATCCGCTTGGGAGGGCGGGAGGGCAGGGCGCTCACACCGTCAACAGCTCCTTCTCCTTGGCGGCCAGGTGGTCGTTGATGTCCTTGATCGACTTGTCCGTGGCGGCCTGGATTTCCTTTTCCAGGCGCTTGGTGTCGTCCTCCGGCAGCTTGGCCTTCTTCAGCGCCTCGAGGCCGTCGCGGCGGGCGTTGCGGACGCCCACCCGGCCCTCCTCGGCCAGGCGGTTGACGGTCTTGACGAATTCCTGGCGGCGCTCCCGGCTCATGTCGGGGAGGGGGATGCGCACGAGCTTCCCGTCGACGATCGGGTTGACCCCGAGGTTGGCCAGCTGGATCGCCTTCTCCACCGCCTTGACCAGGCCGGCGTCCCAGGGCTGGACCTGGATGAGGCGGGCGTCGGGCGTCGAGATCGCGGCGCATTCCTTCAGCCGCATCTGGCTGCCGTAGGCCTCGACCATCACGCCCTCGACCATGGAGGGGGAGGCCTTGCCGGTGTGGATGGCGTTGAATTCGTGCAGCGTGTGGTCGGCCGCCTTTTTCATCTTGGCCTGGGCGTCGTTGAGAATGGGATGGGACATGGTGGTTGGGATCGGGGGGTTGGGGCGGGAGGGGCCGGTTCAGCTGTGGACCAGGGTGCCGACCTTCTTGCCGGTGACGGCCTGGAGGATGGCGTGCTCGGCGCCCAGGTCGAAGACCAGGATCGGGACGCTGTTGTCGAGACAGAGGGAGAACGCGGTCGAGTCCATCACGTTGAGCCGCTGCTTCAGGGCGTCGATGAAGGTGATCTCGTCGTACTTGACCGCGTCGGGATGCTTCTTCGGGTCCTTGTCGTAGATGCCGTCGACCTTGGTCGCCTTGAGCAGGATCTCGGCGTGCATTTCCGAGGCCCGCAGGGCCGCGGTGGTGTCGGTCGAGAAGTAGGGATTGCCGGTCCCGGCCACGAAGATCACCACCCGGTTCTTCTCCAGGTGGCGGATGGCGCGGCGCAGGATGAAGGGCTCGGCGATCTGGTTCATCGGGATCGCGCTCTGGACGCGGGTGGTGACCCCCATCTTCTCCAGGCAGTCCATCAGCGCCAGGCCGTTGATCACCGTCGCCAGCATGCCCATGTAGTCGCCCGTGGTCCGGTCGACCCCGCGCTTCTCGCCGTTCAGGCCGCGGAAGATGTTTCCGCCGCCGATCACGACGCAGATCTGCACGCCCAATTCGTGGATCTCCTTGATCTGCCCGGACACCTTTTCGAGGATACCCGCGTCGATCGGATCCCCCGACTTGCCCCCGCGCAGCACCTCGCCGGAGAGCTTGAGGATGATGCGCTTATACTTCGCCTTGGGGTCCACCGGCCGGGTCGACTGCATCCGGCCATCAAACCGTCGTGAAAAATCTACGTCAATTCCCTAGATTGCCCGGCCCGGGCGCGAGAAAGGGGGCGGCGGGCAGACCCGCGCCGTTGTAGAGGTTGCATCCCTCGGGCCAGCTCGCCCAGGCGTAGCGGACCGCGACCGGGGCTGCGACCCGGGGGCTGGAGGCCACGACGGAGGCGCCCTCGATGCGGGCCTCGGCCGGCACGAACTTCCCGTCCGCTCCGGCGACCTCGAAGGTCCGGGGCGGGCCGCCCTTGGAGGTCAGGCCCTCCGCGTGGGTGAAGGCGACCCGGATCGCCCCGCCCTCGACCGCCATCGAGGCGTAGGCCGGGCCGGACCACTCGATCTTCTGGTCGTAGGCGTTGGCCAGCGCGATCCGCGAGAGCCGCTCGCCCACGTCCTGCTTGTCCTTGGGATGGACATTGTGCTTCTCGCCGATGTCGACGGTGACCGCCATGCCGGTGTTCGGCAGGGAAAGGATCGTGGCCTGGGCGGCCCGCACCTCCGGGCTGTTGCTGGAGGCGTCCTGGGCGGCGAGCTGCACGATATAGAAGGGGAAGTCGCCCTCGCCCCAGAGCTGGCGCCAGTTGCGGACCAGGGCGGCCTGCACCTTGGGATAGAGCGCCACGCCGGCGGCACCGCCGACGATGGATTCGCCCTGGTACCAGATCGCCCCCCGGATGGCGTAGGGCAGCACCGGCTCGATCATGGCGTTGAAGAGCACGGTCGGGCTGTGCTGGTCCTGCGACGGGTCGGGGTCGCGCGGGGGCCGGCCCGGCCGCTTGCCCGCGGACCTAGCCCGCGCCGCCGCTTCGCGGTATGCCGCCCGCGCCGCGGCGTATCGGCTGGCCGCGTCGGGGTCGGAGCGGAACTTGGCGTAGGCCGCGTCGTAGCGGTCCAGCATCGGCTTCAGCGCCGGGTCGGCCGCCAGCGCCTCCCGCTGGACCCAGGCCTCGGCGGTGCTCGCGCCATAGGACTCGTTGATGATGCCCACCGGCACGTGCAGGGCCCGCTGCAGGTCCCGCGCGAAGAAATAGCCCACAGCGGAGAAGGCGGGGACGGTCTGCGGGGAGCAGACCTGCCAGGCGCCGGCGATCTCGGCCTGGGGGGCGTTGGCCTTCACCATGGCGCCGGTGAACATCCGGATCCGGGGATAGTCGGCCGCGGCGATCTCCTCCGCCTCGCGGGCCACGCCGGCGAAGTACTTCACCTTCTGGGAAACCGAGAACTCCATGTTGGACTGGCCCGAGGCGAGCCAGACCTCGCCGACCAGGACGTCCTCGAGGCTGACGCGCTCGGTGCCGGCCGAGACCGAGAGCTCCTGCGGCCCGCCGAGCGAAAGGGCCGCCAGGCGCGCCATCCACCGCCCCTGGGCGTCGGCCCGGGCCGTGACCACCTGCCCGGCGCAGGCGACCGTCACCGTCTCGCCGGGACCGGCGGTCCCCCAGATTGGGACGGGAATGCCCTGCTGCAGGACCATGTGGTCGCCGAAGGGGCTGCCGAGCTTGAGGGCGGCGGAGAGGGGGGAGACCAGCGCGGCCAGGGCCGCAAGTCCCAGGACGGCACGAGGCTTGGGTAGATTCATTGGGGGAGGACGGCCGGCTGGACGCAGCCCGGAGCCCGGGGGTTTCCATAAAATATTATGCGGGGTGTCCTGTCATTTCCGGGTGCTTCGTCATTCCTCTGCAACCCAATCCCATTATGCCCAACCAAGAAAAAGCTCAGTTCCTCCTCCTATTCCGCCACCCCGTCGACCAGCCCGATCCCTCGCCCGAAGAGATGCAGCAGATCTTCGGCAAATGGATGGCCTGGATGGAGTCGATGAAGGCCCAGGGCCAGTTTGTGGCCGCGGCCCCGCTGCAGGATGGCGGCAAGGTCCTCCGCGGCAGCCGCGGCTCGGTCGTCACCGACGGCCCGTTCACCGAGGCCAAGGAGATGGTCGGCGGCTACGTCATCGTCCACGCCCGCGACCTCGCCGAGGCGGCCGAGATTGCCAAGGGCTGCCCCGGCTACGACTATGGGACGGTCACGGAGGTCCGTCCGCTTGAGAAGATCCCCCACATTTGATCCGCCGGGCCCCGCCTCGGCGGCGGAAGTCGCCGGGGTGGTCGACCATCTCTTCCGCCGCGAGGCGGGGCGGCTGGTGGCGATCCTCGCCCGCCGCTTCGGGGCGGAGCATCTGCATTTGGCGGAGGACGTGGTGCAGGACGCGCTGGTGGCGGCGATGCGGACCTGGCCCTACACGGGCGTGCCGGAGAACCCGACGGCCTGGATCCTCCAAACGGCCCGCAACCGGGCCCTGGACCACACCCGCCGCCGGCAGGTCTGGCGCGCCAAGGAGCCGGCCCTGATCGCGCAGGTCGAGGGGTGCCTGGACGCCGCCAGCGGCGGCGATTTGCCCCGGTTCGAGGACGAGATCCAGGACAGCCAGCTGCGGATGATGTTCGTCTGCTGCCACCCCGGCCTGCCGGCCGAGTCGCAGGTGGCCCTGACGCTGAAGGTCCTCTGCGGCTTTGGGGAGGGCGAGATCGCGGCCGCCTTCCTCGCCACGCCCGAGGCGATGGCGAAGCGGCTGGTCCGGGCGCGGCAGTATTTGCGGGAGGAGGCGATCGCGCCCGAACTGCCCTCCGCGGCGGAGGCCGCCGCGCGGGTGGAGTCCGTCCACCGCGCGCTCTACCTCCTCTTCAACGAGGGCCACAAGTCCTCGGGCGGCGGCGCCCTGATCCGCGCGGACCTCTGCGCCGACGCGATCCGCCTGGGGGAATTGCTCGCCGGGCACGGCTTCCCGACCCGGGCGGAGACGCACGCGCTGCTGGCGTTGATGTATTTCCTGGCGGCCCGGCTGCCGGCGCGGCTCGATGCCGCCGGCGACATCCTCCTCCTGCACCGGCAGGACCGGAGCCTCTGGGACCGGGGCAAGATCGGGCGCGGCCTGGAGCACCTCGAGGCCTCGGCGGGCGGGCCGGCGGTGACCCGCTACCATCTCGAAGCGGGGATCGCCGCCTGCCACGCGCTTTCTCCGAGCGAGGAGGAGACAGACTGGCCTCGGATCCTCGAGCTTTACGACGACCTGGCGGGGCTGGACGGCTCGCCGGTGATCGCCCTCAACCGCGCCGTCGCCCTGGCCCGGGTGGCCGGCCCGATGGCGGGGCTGAAGGCGCTGGCGGCGATCGCCGGCCGGCCGGTGCTCGAGAACTATCACCTGTTTTTTTCCGTCGCCGGACAACTCTGGCTCGAGCAGGGCGACCGGGCCAAGGCGCGGGACTGCTTCCAGCGCGGCCGCGAGCTGGCCATGCACGAGGCGGAGCGGCAGCACCTCAGCCGCCGGATCGAGGAAGCGGGCGGGTAGGCCGGCGGCCGCTTCCCCCTTGACCGTCCCTTCCGGGAAACCGACCCTGCGATGTCGGTTTTGCCTGGTGGTGTAATGGTAGCACCGGTGACTTTGACTCACCTAGTCCTGGTTCGAATCCAGGCCGGGCAGCCAGCTCGAAATCCCACGCGAACTTTTTCGGGATATGTCCCCTGGCCCTAGGCTCAACGGCATCCGCCGCGCGATCCCGGCGATGGTGGCCGGCGGCGCCGCGATTCCGCCGGTCCGCCAAACGAATTGACCGCTGGCGGCCCGCGGGCAATCTGGCCGCGCGCTCCCCGCTATGGCTGATCCGATCGACGCGATCCGGGCCGAGGCTTCCCGCATCGAGGCGGAGGCGGCGGCTGCCGCCCGCGGCCACGAGGCGGCGGCGAAGCCCTGGAGGCGCCTCAGCCTCTGGCTCGGCCTCCCCATCGCGGTCTTGGCCGCCGCCGCCGGCGTCTCCACCTTCTCGGACCATCCCGTGACGGCCGGCATCCTGGAGGTGATCGTCGCGATCGGCACCGCCCTGGTGGCCTTCATGAGCCCCGGCGAGCGGCACCTCCGCCACGACGAGGCCTGCCACGGGTACGAGGCACTGCGAAACGACGCCCGCATTTTCCGCGAGGTGGAGTGCGCGGTCGAGGCCGACCCGGAGGATCTCGCCGAACAGCTCCGCGGCCTCAACCAGCGCCGCAACCACCTGAACGGGGACTCGCCCGCCCTGGCCGCATCGGCCCGCGGCGCGGCGGCGGCCGGCGCCGCTTCCGGAGCCCGCCCCGGCTGAGGCCCCGGGGCCGCTTACCGTCCGTTCGGCGGCGCCGGATCCGCGAGCGGCAGGGTGATCATCAGGGTCGTGCCCTGGTTTTCGCCCGCACTCTGCGCCTCGATCCGGCCGCCGTGCAGCGCGACGAGCTTCTGGCTGATCGCCAGCCCGAGGCCCAGCCCTCCTTCGGCGGCGCCCCGGCGCCCCTGGACGAAGGGCTGGAAGATGCGGGTCAGATCGTCGGCGGGAATGCCCACCCCCGAGTCCCTCACCCGCAGCTCGACGGCCGAGCCCTCGGCGGGATTGGAGGTGGCGATCTCGATCGAGCCGTTCACCGGGGTGAACTTGACCGCGTTCTTCAGCACGTTCCAGAAGACCTGGCGGAGCCGGATCGGATCGGCTGAGACGACCCGCGAGCCCGCGAGCAGGTCGAATCTGAGCCGCAGGCGCTTGTCCGCGAGCTGGCCGCGCAGGGCCCCCAGCGCGCCCTCGATCAGGGCGTGCAGATCGAGGCTCTCCCGTTCCAGCTCGACCTTGCCCCGGACGATGCGGTTGAGGTCGAACAGGTCGTCGATCAGGCGGGCCTCGATCGCGGCATTCTCGGCGATGATCTGGAAGTCGCGGCGGACGTCCTCGGTCAGGTCCGGATCGGCCGCGCCTTCGCTGGCCAGGAGCAGCACCGGGTTGAGCGGAGTGCGCAGCTCGTGGGAAAGCGCGGCGAGGAAGTCGTCCTTCGCGAGGTTGGCGGCCCGGGCCTCCGCTTCGCTCTCTCGCAGCCCCATCTCCGCGCGCTTGCGGGCGGTGACGTCCGAAAAGAAGACGGCCAGCTGCGCGGCCGCCGGAGCTCCGGTGGGATAGGCGTGGACTTCGTACCAGCGTCCCTGGGCGCGCGACTCGCTCTCCCGGGACGCCGGCTCCCCGGAAAGGACCACGCGGCCGTAAAAATCGTACCACCCCTGCTCCAGCCCCGGCACCAGATCGCTCGCCAGCCGGCCGTTCGGTTGCTCCAGGCCGGTGTGCTGCGCGAAGGCGCGGTTCGACTCCAGAATTCGGTAGTCCGACGCCTTGCCCTGGGGGTCGAACAGCACCTCGATCACGCAGTAGCCCTGGGCCATGTGGTTGAAGAGCGTGCGGTGGCTCTCCCGCGTGCGCCTCATCGCGATCAGGTTGCGGACGCGGATCTGCAGGTCGAGGCGGCTGAAGGGCTTGGGCAGGAAGTCTTGCGCGTCCTTCGCCAAGAGGCGGGCCTTCACCTCCTCGTCCGCCGCGCCGGCGATGATCACGATTGGCACGTCGTCAAACTCCCGCCGGCGGCGGAGCTCGGCCACCAGGCCGGGACCGTCGAGATTGGGCATGCGCAGGTCGGTCAGGACGAGCGCGGGCGGCTCCCCCTGGACCCCCGACAGCGCCTCCCGGCCGTCGCTGGCGGCCACCACTTCGTAGCCGTCGGCCAGGCTTTCCACGATGAAGCGGCGCACCTCGGGGCTGTCTTCGACCACCAGGACCCGCGGCTTGAGGCGGCGGGGGACGCGGATCGGCGGGGCAGCGGGCATGGATGGCGCAACCTGCTAGCGCGGGGCCCGCGCCGCAAGCGCCCCGCCGCAAAACGCCCGTTTTCAGGCCCCTTCTAGGGGACTCCACCTAGGCGGCGCCCGGGTTTTCCCCGAGTTTAGGCGCCGATCGCCTGGGACGCCTTGTTCTTGGCGCCGAACTGCCGGCGGATCACCGCCGCGATTTCGTTCATCTTGACCGGCTTCGAGATGTAGTCGTCCATTCCGGCCGCGAGGCAGATGTCGCGGTCGCCCTGCATCGCGTTGGCGGTGAGGGCCACGATCTTCGGCTGGCGGTCCTTGGGGAACTTGGCGCGGATCTGCCGGGTGGCCTCGAGGCCGTCCATTTCCGGCATCTGCAGGTCCATCAGGATGAGGTCGTAGGGGTGGCCTTCCAGCGCGGCGATGGCCTCGAGGCCATTGCCCACCGCGTCGGCCCGGTAGCCGAGGCGCTCGAGGAAGCGCAGCGCGACCTTCTGGTTGACGTGGTTGTCCTCGGCCAGGAGCAGGCTGAGCGGGCACTCGCTGGCCAGCACCGGTTCCCGGTACGCGGCGGTCGGCGCGGCCGGCCCCTCGGCGGCGCCGCTGGCGAAGAGGCCGGCGACCGCCTGCATGACGCCGGCGTTCTTCAGCGGCTTCATCACGCTGCCGAAGGGCAGGCCGTCGGCCGGGGCGCTGGGCGCGGGCTGGCCGAAGGGCACCATCACCAGGCGGGGGCAGGCGAGCTTGGACAGCGCCTCGAGCGGCGAGGCGTCGCCCTTGCTGCCGCCGACCACGACCAGGACGGGAGGCTCGGAAAGCGCGGCGGCGACCTGCAGGGCGGTCGGCACGTCCGGGGCCTCCTGGCATTTGGCGCCCCAGGCCTCGAACAGCGCCTTGACCCGGGCGCGGGTGACCGGATGGCTCTCGACGCAGAGGACCGAGCCCTGGCGCAGCCGCGGGGGCAGCGGGAGGAAGTATTCGACGTCGCTGCGGGCCGGCGCCGGCGCGGAGACGATGCTGAAGATGAAGGAAGAGCCGTGGCCGGGCGTGCTCTCCACCCGGATCTGCCCGCCCATGAGCTGCGAAAGCCGCATGGAGATCGCCAGGCCCAGTCCGGTGCCGCCGTACTTGCGGGTGGTGGAGGAGTCGACCTGGCTGAAGGCCTTGAAGAGGCGGGCGATGCCCTCGGGCGGGATGCCGATGCCGGTGTCCCGCACCGTGAATTCGAGCGCGAGGTCGCCCGGCTGGTGCGGCTCCCGGCCCTCGGCCGGGGGCGGCAGCCCGATGCGCCGGACCTCGACGGAAATGCTGCCCTTGGGCGTGAACTTGACCGCGTTGTTGACCAGGTTGACCACGACCTGGCGCAGCCGGGTGACGTCGCCCAGGATCCAGGTGGGCACGTCGGGGGCGACATAGTAGCCGATCTCCAGGCCCTTGGCCGAGGCGGGCACGACGAAGAGGTCGAGCGCCTCCTCCAGGCAGAGGGTGAGGTCGAAGGGGGCGCGCTCCAGCTCCATCTTGCCCGACTCGATCTTGGAGAAGTCCAGGATGTCGTTGATGATGGTGAGCAGCGCCTCGCCCGAGGAGCGCACGGTGTTGACGAAGTCGCGCTGCTCTGCGGTCAGCTGGGTCTCCATCAGCAGGCTGGTCATGCCGATGACGCCGTTCATCGGCGTGCGGATTTCATGGGACATCGAGGCCAGGAAGTCGCTCTTGGCCTGGGAGGCGGCGTCGGCCTCGGCCTTGGCGCGGCGGAGGTGGGCCTCGGTGTCGACGCGGGCGGTGACGTCCTGGACCGTGCCGATGATGCGGGTGGGCCGCCCGGTGACGTCGACGTCCACCGCCTTGGAGCGGACATAGACCCAGCGCCACTCGCCCGGCCGGGAGCGGACGCGGTATTCCAGGTCGATCACCGCGGCCCCGCCGCTGATCTGGGAATCGAAGCAGTCGCGGTAGACCGGCAGGTCGTCGGGATGGATCAGCCCCTGCCAGGTGGCGAGGGTCGCCGGCATCAGGGTGGGGTCGTAGCCCAGCATGATCCAGAGGCCCGCGCCGTAGTAGACCTCCCCGGTGGGCACGTTCCACTCGAAGACGCCGATCTGCGTCGAATCGAGGGCCAGGCGGAGGCGCTCGTCGGAAATCTTCAGGCGGCTCTCGACCCGGCGGCGCTCCTCGTTCTCGGCCCGCAGGCGCTCGTTGGAGAGCTCGGCCGCCAGGCGGCCGGCGCGGGCGCGCCGGCCGAAGTGGAGGCTGAGGCCGAAGAGCGCGCTGATCAGGATGCCGCCGACCAGCACCACCTCGGGCATGGAGCGGCGCTCCTTGGCCAGGGTGGCCGGGGAGGGCGTGAAGGTCACCCCCAGGCGGCGGTCGAAGGCGCGATTGTCGCCCTGGATGATGTAGTCCTTCGTCACCGCGTAGGCCTCGTTGCGCTCGGCGCCGGGCACATTCTGGACGAAGACCTGCTCGCCGCCGACGGTGATGGAGACGGCATAGTCGCCGCTGGCGATGACGGTGAGCACGGCGTCGGCCATCAGCGGGGCGTAGAGGTTCTCGGCGACGACGAAGCCGCGGGGGCCGACCGCAGCCGGCCGGTCGATCGGCGCCGCGATCACGAAGCCCTTTTGGCCGTTTCCGGGAATGGTGACGGTGTTGGAGGCCACCGGCAGGTCGAGGGCGCCGGCGGCGGCCAGGGCGCTGCTCACCCGCTGCGCGTCCCACTGCGACGAGGTGGGGCCCGCGCTCGCCTCGGCCGCAAGATCCCGGCGGGCGCCCCGGATGGGGTAGATCTGGGTCAGGCGGTAGCTGGCATCGACGTAGGAAATCGAGACCAGGCCCAGCTTCCTCGTCTGGGTGTTCCGGATGAACTGGTCCACGTCCACCGACCAGACCTTCATCGAGCCCTCGGGCAGCGCCGCCCAGAGCTTGGCCAGCCCCTGCTGGAGGTTGGCCTTCTGATCGTTGATGTTGTTGGCCACCCGCAGCTCGAGCTGTCCGATCGCGGAGGCGGTGTTCGACTGGAGGTATTCCGTCTCGCGGCTGCTGAGGTTGAGCCAGAGGATCACGGTCAGCACCAGCAGCGCGATCGAACCGGGGAAGGGAACCCAGGCCGGCACGCCGCGCTCCAGCCGCAGGTTCTCGCGCCAGGCCAGGATGAGCAGGGCGAGGCCCAGGACCAGCAGGCCGACCGCGGTGAGCGGCGAGACGGGGGTGGCCGAGCCCCAGCGGTACATCGCCGGCTGCGCGCTCAGGTAGCCCGCCAGCGTGCAGATGTTGATCATGGCCAGCGTGGATCCCGCCATGGCCTCGAAGAAGAGCCGGAGATTGCGCTGGCGGCCGCTGGCATGCCAGACCAGCGCGATCGCGCCCATCGTCAGGCAGGCGGCGGCGACGGCCGCGACGCGGCTGGACGTGTCGGAGGAGGCCTCGAAGATGGGGCCGTTGACCTGGAGTCCGCCGAGATGGAGGTCGCGGTTGAAGAGGGAACCGCCGAGGATGAGGGCGCCGACCGCGAGCGGGACCAGGGCGAGCCAGCCGGCCCAGCGCCACTTGATCTCCCGGAGCACCAGCACCACGCCGAGGATGAAGAAGCAGAGCGCCTCCTCGGGCCGGATCGGGGGCGCGTCCGGCCAGGGCCGGCCGACCCAGCCCACGTTCAGCCAGGACGCCGCCAGCGTGCCGCCGCCCAGCGCGACCAGACCGGCCCCGAGCGCGACGGACGTGCGCTCGAGCCAGGACCGGCGCGGCAGTGTCGGCAGGTGCATAGGGTGTGCACCCTAACCAAGGGCAACCGCCCCCTGGGGGCAACGCGTTTTGGAGCTAGTAGTCTTACGTAGTCCGAACACCTTCAAGGGGAAGCGGGACGGGCGAGGGGCGAGGGCGCGGCCTGCGAGGCCGGAGTTTGAGCGCTCCCCGGGGCGAGCTGCGGCGCGAGCCCGGCCGGCCGGCTGGAGGCGCCCGAGGAGAGGGGCGCCAGGCTCCAGGTGGGATTGGCCAACGTGCCCGAGAGGCGGACCTGCGAGAGGTAGGAGAGGGGCGTGATCACCGTGCTGAGCAGCTTGCCGACCAGGAACTTGTTCTCCTTGAGCGGATAGATCCGCGCATAGAAGTCCAGCGCGCGCCGGTCGAGCGCGTAGGTGCCGTGCGCCTCGATCCGCGAGTTGGCGCCGGTGACGTCGACGTCGGAGAAGGCCACCCGCGCCCCCTCGAGCGTGAAGTCGCTCTTGGCCTGGGTGAAGTGGAGCGTGGTGACCGGCAGGACGCTGGAGAGGAGGCCGAGGAGGCGCACCTTGGCGAGGTCGGGCCCGCGGATCTCCGCCCGGCCCTGGCCGCGGAAGCTGAAGGGGTCGCCGTTGGCGCCCTCGGCGGCCCCGGCCAGGTCGAAGCGGTCGCCGGCCAGGTTCTGCGCCGCGTCGGGCGGAAGCGTGGCGGGGCCCTTGCCGTCGCCGGCCGAGAACGTCCGGACGGCCTCCACCGCCCGGGGAAGGCTGGCGTCCTTCAGCACGCCGTCGAAGCGGATCCGCTGGGCCGGGGCCTTGCCCGTGACCGCGGCGTGACCGGTGGCGGAACCGCCGGCGAGCCCGGCGGCGATCCGGTTGATCGCCACGTCCTGCTCGCGGATCCGGGCGGAGAAGGCCAGGCGGTCCACCGGGAAGCCGTGGTAGCGCAGGGGCGCGTCGGCGTTCAGGTCCAGCCGCAGGTCGGGCTGAAGCCCCCCCTTCTCCCCGCCGGGGTTCTCGAGGAAGCCGCGGAGCACCGCGGTCGGCGGCTTGGTGAAGGCGAACGCGGCGGCGGCGGCGGGCGCCTGGGGCCAGGCCTGGATCAGCGGCGCGGGGTCCAAAGTCGAGGTGAAGTCCAGGTCGAGGCGGGTGACCTGCCCGGTCGCGCTCAGCTGGGCCAGGAAGGAGCCCTGGAGCCGCCCGCCCGCCCGCTCGGCCCAGGCCTCGAGCCCGTCGTCGATGACGTTGGGCCGGATGAAGAGGCGGGTGCGGACCCGGTCGAAGGCGGCCCCGCGGTAGCGGCCCTCGCGCGCATCCACCCCCACGAAGACCGCCGTCTGGTGGTCGGTCGGCCACTGCCCGCTCAGGTCGAGGCTGGCCTCCGCCGGCCGCCGCGAGAAATCGAAGGGCTCGAAGAACCTCGGCCACCATTCGGTGAACCAGGGGGTGATGTCGAGGGGCCGCAGCCGCCCGTCGAGCAGGAAGCGGTAGCGCCGGCTGGCGATGTCCTCCTCGTAGCTGCCGCGGGCGTAGTCCTCGCCGATCCGCAGGAAGGCGTCGGGCGCGGTGAGGCGCCGCCCGTCGAAGACCGCGTGGGCGCCGGCCTCGTCTGTCCGGACGAAGCCGCCGGCGTCGTTGGGGCGGAATTGCAGGCTCACGCCCCGGGCGTAGGCGTCGGCCTCGGCCCGCTCGAACTTCCAGCCCGGCCCGAAGCGCGCCCGGCCGTCCAGCGCGATTGCGGAGGGGAGCCGGACGTAGCGGTGGGGATCGCGCTTGGTGCGGGTCGCGAGCGTCGCGAGGAAGCCGGGGGCGAGCTCGCCGTGGATCCGGACGTAGGCCGAGCGCTGGACGAGATCGACCGAGGCTTCGGCGGCCAGGGGCGCGCCCCACGGCTCGCCGCCGGCGTCCAGCAGCAGGGCCCCGCCGGAGGCGGGTCGGGCGCGGACGAAGACCGCGGGCACCTCGAGGTCGAGGGCGCGGACCCGCAGCGCGGAGGCGGCGGCCTCCGCGCTGCGCCAGGAGGGCACCAGCGCGTTGGGGGCCAGGTCCGCCTCCAGGCGCAGCCGGGCGCGGCGGACCTCGCCGGCTCCGTCCGGCAGGCGCACGGACGCGGCCGATCCGCGGAGGACCACCGGCACCCGCTCGGCGTTGAGCAGCGGCACCCGGCCGGCGAGCCGGATCTCGCTGGCCTGGAAGGCGGGCCGGGGCCAGCGCAGGGCCGAGGCGCAGACCTCGAAGTCGACGTCCGCCCCGTGCGATTCCGAGGGGATGAGCTCGGCCTGGACCACCGGATTCTCGAGCGCGCCGGCCTGGGCGACCAGGGCCGCGAACTTCCGGCTGAAGGTGCCGTAGTTGCGGGCGAGGAAGTCGGCCAGCGGCAGCCGGCGGGCCTCGCCGCGGCCCGCCCCGAGGTGGAGGGTGCCGTGCGCGCTGACCGGGACCGAGCCGAGCCGGAAGCTGAGGCTGGCGAGGTCGAGCTCGCTGCCCCGCGGCCGCAGGTCGGCCTCGAGGTCGTGGATGACCTCGTCGGACCGGCCGCTGGGCGAGAAGACCGCCGGCACGCGCAGGCTGCCGCCGATGATCCGCACTTCCGTGGCCTCGAAGCGGTCGAGCGAAAGGGCCCAGAGGTCGAGCTGCATGTAGACCGCCCGGGCGGTGACCAGCGGATCGCTGAAATTGGGCAGCGTCACCCGCAGGTCCTGGACCAGGACCCGGCCGGAGGGGTCGAAGTGGGTGCGGCCGAAGGAGGCGCGCATCCCCGACTGCGCCAGGCGCGACTCGAAGGCCCGGAGGACGAAGCCGGGCACCTCGAGCTGGTTGGTGGTGGCGACGTAGGCCTGCACCGCCAGCAGGAGGGCCAGCCCCAGCCACAGCGTCCAGAGCGCGAGCGTGCCCGCGGCCTGGAGGCAGCCGCGGCCGAGGCGCGAAAGGTGCCGGGCGAGGCTCATCCCGCGCCCTTACTTCCGGGCGCCGGGATCGCGCCCGCCGTAGGTGAGGGACCAGAGCGCGTCGATCACGGGCTGTTCCAGGGTGAAGACCGCGCCGAGCTCCCGCGAGCCGGCGAGCTGCACGGTCCCTCCCACCCGGTCGGTGAAGAGCAGGGTGCGCGTCCCGGCCTGCGCCCCGCCGGCGCCCGCCGGCAGCGAAATCGAGACGTCGAGCCGGTAGCGCCAGGGGCGCTCCTCGCCGCCCGGGTCCCGGACGGGGTCGCTGAAGCGGTCCTGGACGAAGCGCTGCGCCCGCAGCGTCCGCAGGGACTCCAGCAGCGGGGCCGCCGCCGGCGGCGGGGGAGTGCCCGGCGCGCCCGTCCATTCGAGCAGCACGCGGCCTGCGGGCTGGTCGGTGAGGGTGAGCCCGCTGACCTGGGCGCCGTCGGGGAGGAAGTGCAGGAGCCGGTTGCGCCAGGCGGTCGGCGCCAGCGGGGTCTCGTCCACCAGGGCGGGGTCGATCTTGTAGACCGAGAGCCCGTTCTCCAGCCGGGCGTAGGCCGGGGCGCCCCGCTCCTGGCCCTGGCCGACCTGGAGCACGATCTGGGAGGCGGAGGGCGGGGCGCCGGGCGCGGGGGAGAGGCCGAGGGTGATGACGCGGGCCGGCCGGTTGAAGCCCCACTTCTCCAGGTCCGCGGCCTCGGGCGCGTCGCTGACGAAGCCGCCGGGGGTGACCGCGGTGAGGCCGGCCAGCCGCTCGAGCAGCTGCTGCACGGCCGCGGTGTCCGCAGGCAGGGTCTGCGGGCCCTCGCGGGCGCCGCCGGGGAGCACGATCTGCCAGCTGGCGGCGGCGGGGCCGGCGGCGGCCTCCAGCCGCTGCAGCGTGAGGTCGGGCTGCCCGCCCGGCGCCGAAAGCACCACCGTGGTGACCGACTCCGGATCGAAGTCGAGCACGTGGCGGTCCCGCAGGACCTCCTGGGCGTCGTTCAGGGTCTCGAGCAGGCTGTCCGGGCCCACCGGCATCATCACGGTGAAGAGGACGGCGCGGCCCTCGCGCTGGGCGTAGTATTCGCGCTGGCGGGCGCCCGGCGCGGCAGCTGGGTCCACCGGCGCGCCGAGGAAAAGGGTCTCGCGGCGGTTGTCGCCCTGCAGGCTGATCCGCATCTCCGGATCGGCGGAGGGCAGGGGCACGCCGGGGTTCTCGATGAAGCGCCGCACCCGCAGGGCGTTGAGGCCGTTCACCGCCAGCTCGGTCGCGGTCTTGTCCGCCCGGGTGGGGATGGGCGACTCGAAGGACCAGCGGCTGCCGTCCCGCTGCAGCCTGACCTTGAGGCCCGGGGCGGCCCGGGTCTCGATGCTGAGCAGGCGGGCCTCGAAGACCTGGATGTTGAGCACGTCGTCCGAGCGGAGCTGGTCGAGCGCGGGCTGGAGGCTCTCGGCCAGGTCCCGGCCCACCACGTAGATCCGGGCGCCATCGGAGGAGAGCAGGTAGAGGCTCTGGCCGTTCTTCGAGGCGTCGCCCACCTTCAGGGTGGTGGTGATCGGCGCGCGGCCGGTGGTGTCGGGGCCGCCGGAGGTGAAGGTCACCGTCAGCCGCGGATGGTCCAGGCCGTAGTCGGCGAGGGACAGGTTGTTCTTCTGGACTTCGCTGACGCTGAAGCTGACGTCGCTCTCCAGCAGCTTGAGCTCGTTGGTCATGCGGCTGACGGCGTTGGGATTGGCCGGCCAGTCGAAGGGCTTGGTCAGGAACCAGCCCTCCTCCCGCTTCTCCAGGCGGAAGCTCGGGCCCGCGCCCGTCACCTCGATCGAGCGGATGTCGGCCGCCTCGGTGGTGAGGACGCGGTGGCGCACGTGCAGCGCGGCCTCGTCCGTGCGCCAGCGCCGCTCGAACTTGAAGATGAAGAGGAAGAGCGCGGCGTTGAGGAAGAGCAGGACCAGGGTGACTTTGGTGCGCATGGGTGGGGCTAGCTGCGGCGGGTCCAGTAAACGATCAGGCCGAGGAAGGCGACGGCGGCGGGAAGGGCGAGGGTGAGGGAATAGTCCAGCTTGGTCTTGTCCCCGGCGCTGAGCGAGAGCTGGAAGCGCTCGATCGGCCGGGGACGGATCTTGAGCTGGGCGTCGCGGTCCACCGTCCAGTTGACGGCGGCGAGGAGGACGTCGAGGACGCCGTCGTTGGGGATGCGGAGGTTGTCGATCAGGTCCCCGGTGCCGAAGACCACCAGCCGGCCGGGCGGGACGCTGACGCGCAGGTTGTCGCGGGCCGCGGCGGGCTCCGACGCCACCGCCACGCCCAGTCCCTCGGGACGGGGCCGCAGGTCGATGCGGGGGTTGTAGGCCACGGCGCTGCGGCTGCGGTAGCCGACCTCGCCCCAGGCGGTGGATGAGGTGGAGGCGAGGGTGACCACGTTCAGGCCGTTGCCGGCGGCGCGGGCCGGATCGGGGCCGACCGAGCGGGCGTTGCCGATGCGCAGCACCTTGCCGGAGTCGATCAGCTCGCGGGTGATGGGATGGGAGGCGAAGGAGCGGATGATGAGGTCGTCGTCCTGGGTCACGTTGTTCGGCCCGGAATCGCGGATCAGGTCGTCGTCCACCTCCACGCCCCAGTCGCGGAGCAGGGCGTCGAGGCCGGCGCTGGTGTCGGGGGCGAGGAAGAGGATCAGCCGCCCCGCGCTGTCGCGGAGGTAGCGCCGGAGCAGCTCCTGCTCCGGCGGGCTGTAGCGGTTCTGCGGCCGGACGGAGATGAGCAGGCTCGCGTCCGCGGGGATCTGCCGCGCCGCGGTCAGGTCCAGGCTCGCCACATCCAGGTTGCGCGCCCGCAGCTGCTCGCGGGCCACCGAGAGGCCGCGGGCGTCGACATCGTCGGGCCGCAGCTCGCCGTGGCCGACGAGGAAGTAGATCTTCTTCCGCTCCGGATTGGAGACGTTGAGGATGGCGGAGGTGATCATCTCCTCGCCCCGGAAATCCTGCCGCTGGCCGTTCTCCTCCCGGTAGAGCTCGTCGACCCGGAGCGTGGCGGTGTTGTCGCCGGACCTGAGGTGGATGGTGTCGGGCTCCTTGATCCCCAGCCGCTCGGCCTCGCGGGGCCGGAAGGCGACGTCGAGGTACTCCACCGTGATCCGCCCCTCGGGATTGCCCTCGGTGGCGTAGACGTACTCGCGCAGCAGGCCCTGGAGGTCGGGGCTGACCGCGCCCTCGGGGTCGCCCACCACGATCTGCACGGGGGTGCGGAGGTCCGCGAGGTAGGCGGTGGTTTCCGGGGAGAGGGAATAGCGGCCGTAGCGCGTGAGGTCGAAGCGCATCTCGTGGCTGCCGGCCAGGTAGTTGAGGCCGGCGAAGAGGGCGACGAAGAGCGCCGCCTGCAGCACCAAGTTGGCGAAGCGGACCCAGCGGGCGGTGCGAAAGGTCTCGAGGGCCGGCATGGCTCAGGCCTGCAGCTGCTTGGCCTCGACCGCGAAGATGCTGAAGATCAGCGCCAGCACCGTTCCGCTGAGGTAGAAGAGGACCTGCCGCAAGTCGACCACCCCGCGGGTGAAGTCGTCGTAGTGGCGGAAGATCTGCACGTAGTCGAACGCGGCCTTGAGCGGCCGCAGGGACTCGGCCTCGAGCCAGGCGGGCCGGGTCCCGAGGTAGAAGCTGCCGCCGATCAGGGCCAGCAGCATGACCGAGCAGATGATGCCCGCGACCGCCTGATTGCGGGAGAGCGCGCTGGCCAGGACGCCGAGCGCGACGAAGAGCAGGCCGGAGACGGCGATGAAGAGGTAGCCGCCCTCCAGCGGCCCCGGGTCGAGCAGCTTGGGGTCGTCCGCGAAGCGCCGGAGGATGTAGAAGAAGCCGCCGGTCAGCGCCCAGAGGCCGCTGTAGAGGGCGTAGGCGGCGCCGTACTTGCCCAGGACGATCTCCGCGGCCGTGACCGGGGTGGTGAGCAGGGTCTCCATCGTCCCCAGGCGCCGCTCCTCCGCCAGGCAGCGCATGGTCAGCAGCGGCACCATGATCAGGACCGGCGCCCAGAAGAGCCGGAAGAAGGCGATGACCGGCGAGACGTCCAGCGGCGCCTGGCTGTAGTCCTCCAGGATGCCGGTGAAGGTGAAACCCATGGTGGCGAGGAAGAAGGTGGCCGCGATGTAGGTGCTGGGGCTGACCAGCAGCATCCGGACCTCGTGCGAGAGGATGGTCCAGAAGTGCCTCATCGGCGGTCGATCACGTCCCAGCTCCGGCGGGTGGCGGCGAGGAAGACGTCCTCGAGCGTGGGGTGGGCCCGGCTGAGGCCGCGGATGCGGAAGCGCTCGGCCAGCAGCGCGGCCAGCAGGCCCTCGCCCAGCTCGTCGTCGCGGGCGGTGGTGAGGCGGGCGGTGCGGAAGCCGTCGGCGTCGGGCCCGCCCTCCTCCGCCACCCGCAGGCTCGGCTCGAAGGCGGCGAGCACGGCCGGCAGGCGCGCGGCCTCCCCGGCGTAGCGCAGCTCGTAGGTGCTGTGGCCGAGGATCTCGCGCCGCAGGTCGGGCGGGGTGCCCTGCGCCACGATCCGGCCCTGGTTGATGATCAGCACCCGGTTGCAGGTCACCTCGATCTCGGGCAGGATGTGGCTGGAGATGATCACGGTCATCCGGCCGCGCAGGCTCGCGATCAGGTCGCGCACGATCAGGATCTGGTGCGGGTCGAGGCCGATGGTGGGCTCGTCCATGATGATGACCGGGGGCTCCGCCAGGATGGCCTCGGCGATGCCCACCCGCTGGCGGTATCCCTTGGAGAGCCGGCCGATGATCTTGTGGCGGATGCGCTTGAGGTCGCAGAGCTCCAGGACCTCGTCGATCCGCGGCCCGAGCTTGGAGCGGGGCACCTCCTTGAGCCGGCCCCGGAAATAGAGGTACTCGCTCACCCGCATGTCGTCGGGCAGGGGGTTGTTCTCGGGCATGTAGCCGATCCGCCGCTTGATCTCGTCGGGCTCGGTGGCGACGGGGAAGCCGCAGATCTCGACCGACCCCGAGCTGGCCGGGAGGTAGCCGGTGAGGATCCGCATGGTGGTGGATTTGCCCGCCCCGTTGGGGCCGAGCAGGCCGAGGATCTCGCCGCGGGCGACGGTGAAGCTGATGTCGTTGACCGCCACGACCCCGGCGTAGGTCTTGACCAGGCGGGAGACGGCGATCGTGTTCGGAAGCGGCTCGGGCATGAGCGGGCGTCGAAGGGTGTGGAAAAAGCGGGCCGCGGGCTAGCCCGTAAATCCTACGGCGCCGCCTCTTTTTCCAGGGTCACCTCGCCGGCCCGGAAGCGGTGGCTGCGCCCGCGCTCGTCCCGCAGCAAAAGGGCCCCCTCGTCGTCGATCCCCCCCACCGTCCCGGCGTGGCGCCGGCCGCCCTCGATCACGGTCACCTTCCGGCCGAGGAGCACGTCGTAGCGGTGCCAGAGCTCGGCGAAGCTGCGGCGGTGGTCGTGCTCGGTGAAGCGCTCGTAGGCCAGCAGCACCCGGCCGACCAGGGCGGCGGTCAGCCGGTTGAGGTCGAGGGGGGCGCCGGTCAGCTCGGAAAGGGCCACCGCCCGCCGGCCCAGCTCGGCGGGCCAGCAGTCCGGCCCGGCGTTGACGTTGAGCCCGAGGCCGAAGACCAGGTCGCGGATGCGGTCGGCGTCCACCCGCGCCTCGGTCAGCATCCCCCCCGCCTTGCGGCCGTCGAAGACCAGGTCGTTGGGCCATTTCAGGCCGGGGCGGAGCTTGGTGAAGTTGGCGATCAGCTCGCAGACGTTGATCCCCATCCAGAGGGTGAAGGTCTGCATGCGCTCGGGCGGCAGGTTGGGCCGGAAGCCGAAGCTGGCGTAGAGGTTGCCCTCGGAGGCGCTGTGCCAGGCGCGGCCGAAGCGCCCGCGCCCGCGGGTCTGGCGGCGGGCCAGCACCGCGAAGGGGGCGGGGCGTCCGGCCGCGAGCTGGCGGGCGGCCTCGTCGTTGGTGCTGTCGATCTCCTCGTGCACCGCCAGGGTGAAGGCCCGGGGGCGCACCTTGAGCTGGAGCTCGATCAGGGTGGCATGAAGGTGGGCCGGGCGCTGGGCCAGCCGGTAGCCGCGGGAGCGCTGGGCCTGGAAGGCGAACCCCTGGGCGCGGAGCTTCTCCATGTGCTTCCAGACCGAGACCCGGCTCACCCCGAGCCGGGAGGCGAGGGTCGCGCCGGAGACCCAGCCGGGCTCGCGATCCAGCAGCTCGCGCAGGATGATATTCTCGGGAGTCGACAACGGCCGGCGGTCCCGCCTACCGCGGCGGAGGCGACTGCAGCCCGCCGCCGTGGGGGTCGCCCAGGCTCGGCGTGTTGTCGCTATCCCGGATGAACGTCTCGTTCGAGACCCGCTTGATGTATTCGCTCTCCCCGGGATCGCCGCTGAGGGCGGCGGCGCGCGCCATGTCGCTGGAGTCGGAAATATTCTGCTGCCGGTCGGCATCGGCCTGCATCTGCTTGGCGTAGTCGGAGAACATGAAGCGGGTGATCGGGGCGGCGACGCCGGGCATCTTCGCCGGGTCCAGGCCGGTGTACCGCTGAATCTCGATGTCCTCGAGGCTCTTCGGAGTGTAGAGCTGCTTCTCGTTGAAGACGGGGGGCTTCTCCTGGCGCACCACCACCTTGGGCAGCCGGATGATGCCGTTTCGCGGCTGGGGCTCGGCCGCGGCCGCCGGCTTCGCCCCCGGGGCGGCGGGCGGGGGCGGGGTGTACTTCGGCAGGCTGTTCACCAGGGCGCCGGCGATCTCGCCCGATTGGATCCGGGGCGGGTCCCCGTGATAGTCCGCCTGCGGGGCGCCGGCCGGAAGCGGAAGGTCGTGGCCCACCTGGGTCGAGGTGAAGACCTTGGTGTTGGTGTCGGGCTTGGCGTCCGCCGCCCGCTGCTGCGCGTCGAGCTCCTCGGCGCTGTTCTGCGCCGGGATGGGCTCGGCCTGGCCGGCCGCCTGCGCGGCGAGGCGGGCGCCCCCGAGGGCGAGGACGGCGCAGGAAAACAGCGCGGGTAAGTGGGGCCGGATCATGCCTTACCTTTTGAAACTAGCGGGGTTGGACGGTTCCCTGCAATCGGCTAATTGCCTAGCCCGTCCGCACTTGTCCCTCGCCGGTGACGAGGAACTTGTAGCTGCAGAGCTCCCGCAGCCCCATCGGCCCCCGGGCGTGCAGCCGGTCGGTGCTGATGCCGATTTCGGCGCCGAATCCGAACTCGAAGCCGTCGTGGAAGCGGGTGCTGGCGTTCCAGAAGACCGCGGCGCTGTCCACGCCGGCGAGGAAGCGGCGGGCCGCGCCCTCGTCGCGGGCCACGATGACGTCGCTGTGGGCCGAGCCGTCCCGGTTGATCACCGCGATGGCCTCGTCCACGCCGCCGACCACCCGGACGGCGATGACCAGGTCCAGGAATTCCGCGGTGTAGTCCGACGGCTGGGCGGCCCGGTGGGCGATCGCGGACCGGGCCAGGATGGCGGCGCTCGCCGGGTCGCAGCGCAGCTGCACGCCCTGGGCCGCCAGGGCGGAGCCCAGCCGGGGGAGCAGATCGTCCGCGCCGGCGGCGTCGACCAGGAGCTGCTCGGCGGCGTTGCACACGCCGGGCCGCTGGATCTTGGCGTTGAGGAGGATCTTCTCCGCCATCTCCGGATCGGCCGACCGGTCGGCGTAGACGAAGCAGACGCCGGTGTAGTGCTTGATCACCGGGATCGTGCTGTTCTCGGCCACGAAGCGGATCAGGCTCTCGCCGCCCCGCGGGATGATGCAGTGGACGTAGGCGTCGAGCTTGAGCAGCGCGCTGAGGGCCGCCCGGTCGGTCGTCGGGATGAGCTGGACCGCGTCGGCCGGCACGTCGGCGTCCTGCAACGCCTGGCGGATCAGGGCCGCGAGCGCCTGGTTGGTCTCGAAGATCTCCCTTCCCCCGCGGAGGATGGCGGCGTTGCCCGACTTCAGGCAGAGCGCGGCACAGTCCACCGTGACGTTCGGCCGGGCCTCGAAGATGATCCCGATCACCCCGATCGGCACCCGCACCCGGCGGATGCGCAGGCCGTTGGGCCGGGTCCACTCCTCCAGGACCTCGCCCACCGGATCGGGCAGGGCCGCCACCTCGCGCACCGAGGCGGCGAGGACCTTGAGCCTGGCCGGATTGAGGGTCAGCCGGTCGATCTGGGCGGCCGTGAGCTGCCGGGCGCTCCCCGCCTCCAGGTCCTTCCGGTTGGCCTCGAGCAGGACCGCGTGGGCGGCGTCGATCCGGTCGGCCAGCCGGAGCAGCGCGCCGTTCTTCGCCTCGGTGGGCGTCGTGGCCAGCGCGAGGGAGGCCGCGCGCGCGCGGCGGCCCAGCTCGGTGACCAGGGCGTTGAGATCGGAAGACATGCGAAAACCCCCAGTTAAGCACAGGCGGCCCCGGAAATCGAGCCCGGCGGGCGGCCTAGAACCGCGTGATTTCGATGAGCTTGCGGAAGCGCTGGTCGATCGTTTTGCGGCCCGCGCCGGAGAGCCGGCCCACGCTGAAGCTCTCGACCGTCAGGCTCGAGACCGCGGTGGCGTAGGCCACGGCCTTCTTCAGGGCGGCGAAGTCGGTCCGGTTGACCGAAGCCAGGTAGCCGATGATGGCCCCGGCATAGCTGTCGCCGGCTCCGGTGGGGTCCACGAACTTGGTCACCGGGAACGCCGAAATCGCGAAGTAGCCGTCGGGATGGAAGAGCAGCGAGCCGTGCGCCCCCTTCTTGATCACCACGATCCGCGGCCCCATCCTCCGCAGCCGCGCGCCGGCCAGGACCGGGTTGCGCTCGCCGGTCAGGAGCAGCGACTCCTCCTCGTTGATCACGAAGAGGTCGATCCGCTTCAGCAGCCGCTCCAGCTCGGGCTTGGTGGTGTGGATCCAGAGGTCGAACGTGTCGGCCAGGATGAAGGGCCGGGCCCGGGGCGAAAGCTGGTCGATGACGTGGTTCTGCAGCGCGGGCTGGATCGCCCCGAGCATGACGAAGGGCGTGTCCCGGTACGCCGGGGGCAGGGTGGGCGAGAACTTCTCGAAGACGTTGAGCTGGATCTCGAGGGTGTCGCGGCCCGCGAAGTGCTCGTGGTACTTGCCGGACCAGTAGAAGGTCTTGCCCTGGGGGTCGATCTGCAGCCCCGCCAGGTCCAGCTTGTGCTTGCGGTAGCGGGCTAGGAAGGACTTCGGGAAGTCCGCGCCCACGATCCCCACCAGGCGCGTCGGGGCGAAGTAGCTCGCCGCGATCGCCGCGTAGCTGGCGGCGCCGCCGAGGAGGTTGTCGCTCTGGGCGAAGGGGGTGGCGACGCGGTCGATCGCGACCGAGCCGATGACGAGGGCGGGGCGGGCGGGCATGGGTCAGTTGACGGTCAGATGGGTGGCCAGCAGGGGCTCCTCGTCGATCTCGACCAGGATGGAGTATTCGCCGGCGGCCGGGAAGGTGAGGTTGCGGATCTCGTTGATCAGGTTGATCCGCAGCAGGGGGCCCTGGGAGTCGAAGGGCCGCTCGATCAGGGGATCGAGCCGGGTCGGGTCCATGCCCATCGAGATCCTCATGACGTGCGGCCCGGCCGAGCAGTCGGTGATGGTCAGGAACCAGACCATGTGGGGATGGGTGAGGGGGAAGCCGGGGCCCTTGATGTTGGAGAAGGCCCCGAGCAGGGTGTGCTTTCCGGACATGGGGTCGATGTGGACCCCATCGCAGGTGATCCAGGTCAGCAGCTGCGGCTTCGAATGCACGGGAGGGGGTGTGGGGCCGCCCGGGCGGCGGGGGGCAAACCATTTGTGCGCGCTTGTCCCCGCGGCGGCGGCGGCCCAGCCTCGAGGCATGGCGGCCCGCCTTCTCTCCTACCTGCCCCCCGATCTGGCCCAGGCGCTGGCGGGCTATCCCCCCTGGCTGGTGGTGGCCGGCGCGCTGGTGGCGGCGGTGGTCGGCCTCTGGCTGCTGGGCAAGCTGCTCAAGCTCGCCCTCTACGCCTCGCTGGTGGTGCTGATCCTGGCGGTGGCCGGCTGCGCGCTCTGGTGGGTCTTCTCCACCGTCCACGGGGCGGCGGCGCCGATGCATTGAGGGGACGGCCGCGCCTTTTCCTTGCGCGGCCCAAAGGCGCCTTTTAAGCCTCACCGATGAAATACATCTTCGTCACGGGCGGAGTGGTTTCCTCCCTGGGCAAGGGGCTCACCGCCGCCTCCCTGGGCGCCCTGCTGGAGATGCGGGGGCTGACGGTGCGGATCCAGAAGTTCGATCCCTACCTCAACGTGGACCCCGGGACGATGAGCCCCTTCCAGCACGGCGAGGTGTACGTGCTGGAGGATGGGGCGGAGACCGACCTGGACCTGGGCCACTACGAGCGCTTCACCAGCGGGCGGCTTTCCCGGCTCAACAGCCTGAGCTCGGGCCAGGTCTACGAGAGCGTGATCGCGAAGGAGCGTCGGGGAGACTACCTGGGCAAGACGGTCCAGGTGATCCCGCACGTGACCAACGAGATCAAGGAGCGGATCTACGCGGGCGGGAAGGGCGTGGACGTGCTCATCACCGAGATCGGCGGCACCACCGGCGACATCGAGGGGCTGCCCTTCCTCGAGGCGATGCGCCAGTTCGCGCACGAGGCCGGCCCCCGCGACGTCGTCTTCATCCACGTCACCCTGGTCCCGTACCTGGCGGCCGCGGGCGAGCTCAAGACCAAGCCCACCCAGCAGTCGGTGGCCAAGCTGCGGGAGATCGGCATCCAGCCCGACGTGCTGGTCTGCCGCTGCGACCACCCCCTCGACCGCGACCTGCGCGAGAAGCTCAGCCTCTTCTGCAACGTCCCGACCAAGGCGGTGATCGAGTGCCGCGACGTGGCCGATTCCATCTACGAGCTCCCGCTCGCGCTGCAGAAGGAGGGGATGGACGAGCTGGTGCTCGGGCTCTTCGGCCTGGGGCACCGCAAGGCGCAGAAGAACCTCTGGGAGCAGATCGTCCGCCGGCTGCGCACCCCCAAGCACGAGGTCACCATCGGGGTGGTCGGCAAGTACATCGAGCTGCAGGACGCCTACAAGTCGGTCTACGAGTCGGTCACCCACGCCGGCATCGCCAACAACTGCCGCGTCAACGTGCGGCGGATCGACGCCGAGGACCTGGAGAAGCCCGGCGGGCTCCGCCGGCTCAAGGGCCTCGACGGCATCCTGGTGCCCGGCGGCTTCGGCGACCGCGGGACCGAGGGCAAGATCGCCGCGGCGCGCTTCGCCCGCGAAAACGACGTGCCCTACTACGGCCTCTGCCTCGGGCTCCAGATCGCGGTGATCGAGTTCGCGCGCAACGTCCTCAAGCTCAAGGGGGCCAATTCCCTGGAATTCGACCTCCAGCCGCCGCATCCGGTGATCAACATGATGGAGGAGCAGAAGAAGATCACCGACAAGGGGGCGACGATGCGGCTGGGCAGCTACGAGTGCGCGCTCACCGCCGGCACCCATGCGGCGCGGGCCTACGGCGCCTCCAGCATCCGCGAGCGCCACCGCCACCGCTACGAGGTCAACAACGCCTACGTCGGCCAGCTGCAGCGCGCCGGCCTGATCGTCAGCGGCATCAACCCCAGGCGCAACCTGGTCGAGATCATGGAGCTCAAGCACCACCCCTGGTATGTCGGGGTGCAGTTCCATCCGGAATTCCAGTCCAAGCCCGGCCAGGCCCACCCGCTCTTCGCCGCCTTCATCGCCGCCGCGCTGAAGCACGCGCGCGGCGCCAAGACCAGGCGCTGACATGCTCCACGACCCGAAGAAGCTCCTGCTCATCGCCGGGCCGTGCTCGCTCGAGAACGAGCGGGTCTGCCGGGCGGCCGCCGAGACGCTGCGCCAGGTGGCCAAGGCGCATCCGGACGTGCGCCCGGTCTTCAAGGGCTCCTTCGACAAGGCCAACCGCACCTCCATCGCCGGCGAGCGCGGCCCCGGGCTGGCGGAGGGGCTCCGGCTGCTGGCCCTGGTCAAGGCCGAGTACGGCTTCCCCGTCCTGACCGACGTGCACGATCCCGAGCAGGCCGCTGCCGCGGCCAAGGTCTGCGACGTCCTGCAGATCCCCGCCTTCCTCTGCCGGCAGACCGACCTGCTGCTGGCCGCCGCCCGCACCGGCAGGGTCGTCAACGTGAAGAAGGGCCAGTTCCTCTCCCCCCAGGAAATGGCCCACGTCGTGGGCAAGCTGAAGGAAGGGCAGGCGAAGGAAATCTGGCAGACCGAGCGGGGCACCACCTTCGGCTACCAGAACCTGGTGGTCGACATGCGCTCGTTCGCAATCATGGGGCGCAACGGCCATCCCACGATCTTCGACGCCTCGCACAGCGTGCAGCTGCCGGGCGGGGGCGGGGGCAGGAGCGGCGGCCAGCGCGAGTTCCTGCCGAACCTGGCGCGGGCGGCGATGGCCGCCGGCGCGGACGGCCTCTTCGTCGAGACCCATCCGAACCCGGACGAGGCGATCAGCGACGGGCCCAACCAGGTGCCGCTGGCGGAGTTTCCGGAGCTGGTGGCGGAGTGCGTCGCGGTCTGGAAGGTGACGCGGGAATAGCGCGGGCCGACGGACGGCCGGGCTGGCGACCGTTCCCATGCCCCTGGCCGCCCGGCGGGACGGAGGAGCCCCGTCGGGGCGGGGCCGAGAACAAATCGGCCCCAGGCCGATGGTGTTCAGGTCTTGGTGACGCCCGACTCCTGGAACACGCCCAGGTGCCGGTACCGCTCGTAGCGGTTCTCCACCAGCTTGTCGGCGGGCAGGGCCCGCAAGTCGTTGAGGTGCTTGTGCAGCGAGTACTTCAGCGCCTGCGCCGCGTGGTCGGGATCGTTGTGGGCCCCGCCCAGCGGCTCGGCGATGATCTCGTCCACCACCCCCAGCTTCTCCAGATGGTCGGCGCTGAGCTTCAGCGCTTCGGCCGCCTGGGCCGCGGCGGCCCCGTCCTTCCAGAGGATGGCGGCGCAGCCCTCGGGCGAGATGACCGAATAGTAGCTGTTCTCGAAGATCAGGACCCGGTCGGTCACGCCGATGCCGAGGGCGCCGCCGGAGCCGCCCTCGCCGACGACGACCGAGATGGTGGGGACGGCCAGGAGGGCCATCTCGCGGAGGTTGACCGCGATCGCCTCGGAAACGTGGCGCTCCTCCGAGCCGACGCCCGGGAAGGCCCCCGGGGTGTCGATGAAGGTGAGGATCGGCAGGCTGAACTTCTCCGCCATCTTCATCAGGCGGAGCGCCTTGCGGTAGCCCTCCGGCTGCGGCATCCCGAAATTC
Source organism: Opitutaceae bacterium (assembly GCA_035546595.1). Taxonomy (GTDB): domain Bacteria; phylum Verrucomicrobiota; class Verrucomicrobiia; order Opitutales; family Opitutaceae; genus Palsa-1447. The sequence continues at coordinate 23,127 of DASZWO010000005.1, read as the reverse complement.
CGCGAAATCTTCTCCTTGGTGTCCCGCCCCTTCTGCTGGGCCACGATCATCACCGCCTGGCCGTCGAAGAAGGCGGTGCCGCCGACCAGCGCCCGGTCGTCGTGGAACTGCCGGTCGCCGTGCAGCTCCTGGAAGCCCTCGCAGAAGGAATTGACGTAGTCCAGGGCGTAGGGACGCTTCGGGTGCCGCGCGATCTGGACCTTCTGCCAGGGCGTCAGCCCGGAGTAGATCTCCCGCTGCATGGCGTCGATCTTCTTCTCGATCTGCAGGATCTCCTGGGCCAGGTCGACGTTGGTCTCGATCGACTGCTGGCGCAGCTCGTTGAGCTGCTTCGCCAGCTCCCGCAGCGGCTTCTCGAACTCCAGGACGTAGGCCAGCTCCTTCATCGGTTCAGGCCGGGTGGTCCGGGTTATTTCGCCTTCGGCAGCGCGATCGGCGCGGCCGGGGCTCCCGGCTTGGCCGCGGCGGCGGGCGGGGGCGGGAGGGACTGCTGCAGGCCGAAGAGGCGCTGGGTCCAGGGGCTGCTGGCGTCGGCCTGGATCGCCTGCACCGAAAGCTGGCGGACCTCATCGGCCTTGCCGGCCGCGGCGGCCAGGCTGCCGAGATGGTAGAGGGCCTCGGCCCGGACCGAGCCGGCCTGCTTGGTGTCGTCGGCCAGCTGGTGGAGGGCGGCGGCGCCGTCCGCCTCCTGGCCGGACTGGATCTGGCAGATGGCGATGCCCAGGCGGGCGCGCGAGGCGAAGATTCCGGCTGGGAGCTTGTCCAGCGCCTGCTGGTAGGCGGCCTGGGCCGCGGCGATCTGGCCGGCCTCGTAGGCCGCGTCCGCGACCCGGAGCTGCGCCATGGCGGCCAGCGGATGGTCCGGATGGGCCTGGACGAAGGCCCGGAGGCTGTCCGGCCCGGTGGCGTTGGCGTACTCCTGCTCGATGCCCAGCTCGTGCTGGGAGGCGTAGTAGTTCCAGCCGCCCCAGCCGATGATGACCAGGATCACCAGCGAGATGCCGCCCAGGATGAAATTCTTGTTCTTGTCCCAGATCCCCTTCACCCACTCGTCCGGGTTGACGCCGACCGGGGGAACGGGAACGGGGATGCCGGTGGAATTGGAATCGGAGGGCGAGGCGGGCTTGCTCATGGACAGGGTTGGCGTGACGGAAAAGACACCCAAGCAAATGCCCGTGGCGGTGTAAATCCCCGAAATCGGCCGCCCTAGTCGAAAACCACGGTCTTGTTGCCGTAGGAGAGGACCCGGCCCTCCAGATGCCAGCGGACGGCCTGGGCGAGAACGGTGCGCTCCAGGTCCCGCCCCATCCGGACCAGATCGCCCACGTCGTGGCGGTGGGTGACCCGGACCACGTCCTGGTGGATGATCGGGCCCTGGTCCAGGTCGGCCGTGGCGTAGTGGGCGGTGGCGCCGATCAGCTTCACCCCCCGCTCATAGGCCTGGTGGTAGGGGCGCCCCCCGCTGAAGGCGGGGAGGAAGGAATGGTGGATGTTGATGACGGGGCCGCCGAAGGCCTCCAGGAAGCGCGGGGAGAGCACCTGCATGTAGCGGGCGAGGACCACCAGGCCCGCGTTCGCCCGGCGCAGCACCTCGAGCTGGGCCGCCTCGGCCTGGTCCTTCCTCCCGGCCGCGACCTCGATGCGGTGGAAGGGCAGGCCGTAGCCCTTCGCCGCGGCCTCCAGGTCGCCGTGGTTCGAGACCACCGCCACGAAGTCCCCCGCGAAGTCGCCGGCCTGGCTGCGCAGCATCAGGTCGTGGAAGCAGTGGCCGGCCTTGGAGACGAAGAGCGCGACGCGGGTGCGCTCGCCCGCCGAGAGGCGCACCGCCATGCCCAGCGACCGGGCGAAGGCCCGGAAGGCGGCGGCCTCGGCCGGGCCGTCGGCGGAGCCGGGCTGCCACTCGATCCGCTGGAAGAAGATGCCGGCCTCCCGGTCGGAGTGCTGGTCGGCGTGGAGGATGTTGCCGCCGCGCTCGAAGATCCAGCCCGAGGTGCGCGCCACCAGGCCGGGCTGGTCCGGGCCGTGCAGCAGGGCGATCAGGGTGGGGTGCGCGCTCATGGGCGAGCCGACCTTCAGACCGGGGTGACATTCCCGCGGTAGGCCTGGAGCGGGCGGACGCCGAGCGGCTTTTCGCGCAGGGCGCGGATGCCCTCGATCGCCGCCTTGGCCCCGGTGAGGGTGGTCATGAGGAAGACGTTGGCGGCGTAGGCGGCGGCGCGGATCGCGTTCTCGTCGCGGCGCGGGATCATGCCGCCCGGGGTGTTGATCACCATCGCGAAGTCGCCGTTCTTGATCATGTCGACGGCGTTGGGCCGGCCCTCGTTCAGCTTGGCGATCCGCTTCACGCTCAGGCCCTGCTCGGCCAGGTACTTGGCCGTGCCGCTGGTGGAGTAGAGGGTGAACCCGAACTCCGCCAGGGCGCGAGCGATGGCCACCGCCTGCGGCTTGTCGCGGTCCTTGACGCTGAAGAAGGCGGTGCCCTTGGTCGGCAGGCCGGGCCGGGCCGCGGCCTGCGCCTTGGCGAAGGCCAGCCCGAGGTCGGCGTCGATGCCCATGACCTCGCCGGTCGAGCGCATCTCCGGCCCCAGGGCGATGGTGGCGCCGGGGAAGCGCACGAAGGGGAAGACGGCCTCCTTCACGCACCAGTGCCGGGGGGTGACCTCGCGGGTGAAGCCGAGGTCCTTCAGCTTGCGGCCGGCCATGACCTGCGCGGCCAGCTTGGCCAGCGGCACGCCGATGGCCTTGGCCACGAAGGGAACGGTGCGGGAGGCGCGGGGGTTGACCTCGAGGACGTAGAGCTCGCCGTCCTTGACCGCGAACTGGACGTTCATCAGCCCGATCACGCCGAGCTCGCGCGCCAGCGCGTGCGTCGCCTCGCGGACGGTGGCCTGCAGCTCCTTCCCCAGGGTGTGGGGCGGCATCACCATGGCGGCGTCGCCGGAGTGCACGCCGGCGTACTCGATGTGCTCGAGCATGCCGCCGATCACGCTGGTCTCGCCGTCGCTCAGGCAGTCGACGTCGAGCTCGATCGCGTCCTCCAGGTACTTGTCGATCAGCACCGGCTTGCCGGGCATGACGTCGAAGACCTGGCGGAGCACCTGCTTCATTTCCTCCTCGCCGTAGAGGATGAACATGCCGCGGCCGCCCAGGACGAACGAGGGGCGCAGCAGCACCGGGTAGCCGATCTCGCCGGCCCCGGCCAGCGCCTCGGCCTCGTTCAGGGCGGTGCGGTTGTCCGGCTGGCGCAGCCCGACCTTGTGCAGGATCGCCGCGAAGAGCTTCCGGTCCTCGGCCGCCTCGATGCTCTCCGGCGAGGTGCCGATGATGCGGACCCCGTTCGCCTTCAGGGCCGCGGCGAGATTGAGCGGGGTCTGGCCGCCGAATTGGACGATCGCCCCCTCGCAGCCCTCCTGGCGGTAGACCTCGAGCACGTCCTCCAGGGTCAGCGGCTCGAAATAGAGCCGGTCCGAGGTGTCGTAGTCGGTCGAGACCGTCTCCGGGTTGGAGTTGACCATCACCGTCTCGAAGCCGATCTCGCGCAGGGCGAAGCTGGCGTGGACGCAGCAGTAGTCGAATTCGATCCCCTGGCCGATGCGGTTGGGCCCGCCGCCCAGGATCATGATCTTCCGCTTGGCCGAGGGGACGACCTCGTTCTCGTCCCCGTAGCTGGAATAGTAGTAGGGGGTGAAGGCTTCGAACTCCGCCGCGCAGGTGTCGACCAGCCGGAAGGTGGTCTTGACCCCGGCCTTCTCCCGGGCGGCGTGCACCGCCGCGCGTTCGGCGCCGAGGAGGTGGGCGAGCTGGGCGTCGGAGAAGCCGAACTGCTTCGCCCGGCGCCAGGCCGCGGCGTCGAGCTCCGCCAATTTCTTCCCGCGCAGCTCCTCCTCCATCCGGTAGATCTCGTGGAGCTGGTGCAGGAACCACGGGTCGATCTTGGTGATGTCGAAGACCCGCTCGACGGTGTAGCCGGCGCGGAAGGCGTGGCGGATGTAGAAGATCCGGTCCGCGTTCGGGGTGCCCAGCTTGGTGTTGATCAGGTCCAGGTCCACCGGCTCGTCGCCGCCCAGACGGCCGCCGCCGCCGAAGCCGCGGGCGCCGGTTTCGAGCGAGCGGAGGGCCTTCTGCACCGACTCCTTGAAGGTCCGGCCGATGGCCATGGCCTCTCCCACGGACTTCATCGAGGAGGTGAGCGTGGGGTCGGCGTCCGGGAACTTCTCGAAGGTGAAGCGCGGGATCTTCGTCACCACGTAGTCGATGGTGGGCTCGAAGCTGGCCGGGGTCAGCCGAGTGATGTCGTTGCGCAGCTCGTCGAGCGAGTAGCCGACCGCCAGCTTGGCCGCGATCTTGGCGATGGGGAACCCGGTGGCCTTGGAGGCGAGCGCCGAGGAGCGCGAGACCCGCGGGTTCATCTCGATCACCACCATGCGCCCGGTCTGGGGATCGACCGCGAACTGGATGTTGGAGCCGCCGGTCTCGACCCCGATCTCGCGGATCACCGCGAAGGAGGCGTCGCGCATCGCCTGGTATTCCTTGTCGGTCAGGGTCATGGCCGGGGCCACCGTGATCGAGTCGCCGGTGTGCACCCCCATCGGGTCGAAGTTCTCGATCGAGCAGATCACGACGCACTGGTCCTTGTGGTCGCGCATCACCTCCATCTCGAATTCCTTCCAGCCGAGCAGGCACTCCTCGACCAGCACCTCGTGGACCGGCGAGATGTCGAGCCCGTTGGCCACGATCCGCTCGAACTCCTCCCGGTTGTAGGCGATGCCGCCGCCCGCCCCGCCCAGGGTGAAGGACGGCCGGATGATGAGGGGGTACATCGCCAGCGCCTCGGCCGCGGCGCGGGCCTCCTCCAGCGAATGGACGGTGCGGGACTTGGCCACGTCCAGGCCGATCTTGAGCATGGCCTGCTTGAAGAGCTCGCGGTCCTCGCCCTTGGAGATGGCCGCCGGCTTGGCCCCGATCATCTCGACCCCGTGCCTCTCCAGGATGCCGAGCTTGTGCAGCTCCATCGAGAGGTTGAGCGCGGTCTGGCCTCCCAGGGTGGGCAGGAGGGCCGACGGCTTTTCCGCGGCGATGATCTTCTCCAGGATCTCGGCGTTGAGCGGCTCGATGTAGGTCACGTCCGCGAACTCCGGGTCGGTCATGATCGTCGCCGGGTTCGAATTGACCAAAATGACCCGGTAGCCCTCTTCCCGCAGGGCCTTGCAGGCCTGGGTGCCCGAATAGTCGAATTCGCAGGCCTGGCCGATGACGATGGGGCCGGCGCCGATGATGAGGATGGACTTAAGATCCGTGCGTTTGGGCATCCGTGTGGGCGTGGATTCCGATGAGGGTTGGGGAGCGCCCAAGGCGCGGCAAGCCTAGACCGGCTGGGCGATGCCGGTCAGCCCTCGGCCCTTGCCCAATCCTCGGCCGCGCCGCTCAGCTGCCCGAGGGTCCGGAGCGCGATCCGCAGGTCCTTCTCCTCCAGGCCGCGAGTCACGCTGGCGATGGCATCGCGGTAGAGGGGATAGGTCCGGCTCCAGAGGGAGCGGCCGGAAGGGGTGAGCGAGACCCGGTACACCCGGCGGTCCCGGGGGTCGTCGGTGCGGCGGACCCAGCCGGCCTTCTCCATCCGATCCAGCAGGCCGGCCGCCCGTTGCTCGCGGCGGGGCCGGTGCCGCTGCCGTTCTGGGCCGAGGCGCTATCAATCGTTGATATATCAACTAAAATCGACCGTGCCAGAGCGCCTCTGGCGACCCGGCTGGAAGCCGGCCTCCTTGGCGAAGGTTGGCGCGGGCGCGGGGAATCAAACCCCGGATGCCTGCTTCGATGGCAGGGGTTTTACCGCTAAACTACGCCCGCGGAAAGCGAGGGGATGGTCGCGGCCGCCGGCGGCCGGGTCAGCGCGCGGCAGGCTCCGCCAAAGGCGGCGCGCCGCGCCGGAGCTCTTCGATCTTAGCAACGAAGGCCGCCGGATGGGTCATGAGTCTGACGTGCTGGCGGAGGACCGGTTCGGGAAGCGTCCACCAAGCCGAGGCGAGGAGCCTCGCGCGCAGCTCCTCGGGGAAACGCCAGTTGATCGGCTTGGCCGGGATCCCGCCGACGACGCAGTAAGGCGCGACGTCGGCGCGGACCACCGCGCCGGCCGCGACAATGGCGCCCGTCCCGATCTTGACCCCGCCGAGCACGATGGCGCCGGCGCCGATCCACACATCCGCGCCGATTTCCACGGGCCGGAGCTCATCGAAGGTCGCCGTTCCGCCGAAGCGCGTTACGGCTCGGGCCACGGTGTCGATGAATCCCGGGTAGGTCGAAACGAAGTTGGTTGGGTGCGAGGAAAGGCCCACCATCGCCCGCGGGCCGATCGAGCAGAAGGGCCCGGTCGAGGCGAGTTCGAGGTAGGCGTCGCGCCCCAGGTAGCTGTGCGGACCGACCCGCGAGCCAGCCAGGATCGCCCCGGGAGCCACCGTGACCCCGGCGCCAAGCTGGGAGTCGCGGGATACGATTGCACTGTAGGCGATCCGGGCCTGAGGGGCCCGCAGCCGCCAGTAGCAATAGCGGAGTATCTTCATGGGCGCCTGGGGTTGGACGCGGCTTTAATCGGAGAGGAAGTTGAAGGGCAGCTTCTGCCGTGAGCCGAGCATAGCGATCATGTCCTGGGGCCAAAGACTAAACCTCTCGTGCACTCGTCGATAAAAACCATGAGGGATTGGTGCGGGCGCGGGGAATCGAACCCCGGATACCTGCTTGGAAGGCAGGAGTTTTACCGCTAAACTACGCCCGCGGAAAACCTGGGGATGATCCGGGCCGACGGCGGCCGGGTCAAGACTCGCCCTCCTTGAGCTGCTCTTTCCAGGAGCCGATGCGGGCCTGGGCCCCGAAGTGCTCCGCCTTGGGTTTGTCGCCCTTCTCCATCCAGATGCGCGAGAGGGTGGTGTTGATGAAGAGGTCCTTCGGCTTCAGCGCATGGGCCTTTTCGGCCGCGGCCAGGGCGGCGTCCAGCCGCCGGAGGCTGAAGTTGGCCTCGGCCAGGGCGTGCCAGGCCTCGAAGGAGTCCGGGGCTTCGGCGGCGACGCGGTCGAGCTTCCGCACCGCGGCCTCATGGTCGCCCATCGCATGGTCGAACGTGGCGTCCTCAATCAGGGTTTGGAGTTCGTCGGGTGTCATCGGAAGTCAGCGCCGCCCCTCGACATGGAGCGCGACCGCGATCGTGTCGCCGATGCCCTTGTCCGAGAAGGCCGCCCGGGCGATCCCGAAGTCCTTCCGGTCCAGCTGGGCGGTCGCATCCCAGGAGGAGGGGGAGCGGGGATGCACGTGCAGGACCACCCTTTTGGTGGTCTGCTTGATGGTCAGATCCCCGACCAAGTCGAAGGATCCGTCGGGGGCGGGTTTCACGGAGCGGCTATGAAAGAGGATTTCGGGGTATTTGTCCGCGTCGAAATAGTCCGCGGAGCGCAGGTGGCGGTCGCGGCGTTCGATGCCGGTGGCGATGCTCGCCACCTCGATCTTGGCCTCGGCCGAGAATCTTTCTGGATGCGCGGGATCGACGGTCACCCGGCCGCTGAACCGGCCGAAGGAGCCGGGGACGCTGTGCCCGAGCAGCCTGGCGGTGAAGCGCACCTGCGACTCCCCGGCCCCGACCGTAAAGGTCTCGGCCGGCGCCGCGGCCGGCGCCAGCAGGGCCAGGAGAAGGTAGAGGAGGCGCATGGCAGGAATGAAGCTGGGGGGAGCGGCGAGGCAACGCCCCGGATCGTAACGGGACCGTGCCGCTACAGGATCAGCATCGCGTCCCCGTAGCTGAAGAAACGGTAGCGCCGTGCCACCGCCTCGGCGTAGATTTCCTTGAGCCAGGCGACGCCGCCGGTGGAACCGGGCGCGAGGAAGGCGGCCACCAGGCAGAGGAGGGTGGAGCGGGGCTGGTGGAAGTTCGTGATCAGGGCGTCGACCCCCCGGAAAGGAGCCGGGGGGTAGAGGTAGATCGCCGCCTCGGCGAGGAAGGGCTCGCTCCCGGGCCGGTCCCGGCGCGAGAGGAAATCCTCGATCGTCCGCACCGCGGTGGTCCCGACGGCGACGCGGCGGCCGCCGAGCGGCGGGAAGAGCGCCCGCTGGGTCTCCGGGGCGATCTCGTAGCGCTCGCGGTGGATGGGATGGGACTCGACGGTGGCGCCGGCGATCGGCCGGAAGGTTCCCAGCCCGACGTGGAGGGTGAGGTCCAGCGCCCGGATGCCCTCTGCGGCCAGCTGGTCCAGCACGGCCGGGGTGAAGTGCAGCCCCGCGGTGGGCGCGGCGGCCGCCACCGGCCGGGCCGGATCGGCATAGACCGTCTGGTAACGCTCCAGGTCCTCGGCCCGGCGGCCCCGGCCCGTCCGCTCGATGTAGGGCGGAAGGGGCACCTCGCCGATGCGCCGCGCCAGGGAGACGACGGAGTCGCCGGAGGGGATGGCGAAGCGGACCCGGGCCACGCCCTCCTCCTCCCAGCCTTCGATCGAGGCGCGGAAGGCGCCGTCCTCCGCCGCGAATTCCGCGCCCGGCGGGAGCTTGCGCCCCGGCTTGAGCAGGCAGCGCCAGGCGCCGCCCCCGGCTTCGGAGAGCAGGAGGCACTCGACCTGGCCGCCGGTCGGCCGCCGGCCCCGCAGCCGCGCGGGCAGGACGGCGGCGTTGTTGCGGAAGAGGACGTCGCCCGCCCGCAGGTGCCGCGGCAGGTCCGCGAAGGTGGCGTGGGCCAGCGAGCGGCTCGCCCGGTCCACCACCAGCAGCCGCGACTGGTCGCGGCGCGCCGCCGGCGCCTGGGCGATCAGCTCGGGCGGCAGGGCGTAGTCGAAAAGCTCGGTCGGGAGCGCGGTCAATCCGCGCTCAATTACGCCCGAGGCGGGCGTGCTTGCGACGCTTTCCTTCGATGAACTCGCGGATCACGGCCATGCGCTGGCGGATGCGGTCCTCCTCGTCGATCTCGTCGACGCTGCGGATCGCCTCGTTCCGGGTCATGGCCTTCCGCATCTTGGTCAGCGCGATGTATTCGAGCTGGCGGATGCGCTCGCGGGTGACGTTGAAGCGCTTGCCGACCTCCTCGAGGGTGAGCTCGTCGTAGCCGTCGAGGCCGAAGCGCAGCCGGATGATCTCGGCCTCGCGCTTGTCCAGGGAGTCGATCATGGCGTGGAGGTCGGAGTTGAGGTTCTTCTCCCGCAGGCCGTCGTACGGGCTGACCGCGTTCTCGTCCCCCACCACCTCCCCGAAGGTGGCCGCGTCGTTCTCCTCCCCGATCGGGGCGTCGAGCGAGGCGGGGCGGACGCTGACCGACTTGAGATGGGCGACCTTGGCGGTCGGGATCTGCAGCTCGGCCGCCAGCTCCTCGTCGCTGGGCTCCCGGCCCATGCGCTCGGAGAGTTGCATCGCGGTCTTCCGCATCCGCGAGATCTTGTCCACCAGGTGGACCGGCAGGCGGATGGTCTTGGATTGGTTGGCCAGGGCCCGCTTGATCGACTGCTTGATCCACCAGGCGGCGTAGGTGGAGAGCTTGCCGCCCTTGCGCGGATCGAAGCGCTCGACCGCCTTGACCAGGCCGATGTTGCCCTCGCTGATCAGGTCGAGCAGCGGCAGGCCGAAATCCTTGTAGTCCATCGCGATCTTCACCACCAGGCGGAGGTTCGCCTTGATCATGTGGTCGCGGGCGGACCGGTCGCCGCGGCGGATGCGACGGGCGAGGACGATCTCCTCCTCGATGGTCAGCAGCGGGGTCTTGCCGATCTCCTGCAGGTAGAGCTGCAGATTGCTGCGCTCCAAGGGCGCGTTGTCGGCGGGCGCGGGTTCGGCGCGCTCGAGGAAGGACGGCGGGACATCCAAGGTGGCGGTTCCGCCTCCGCCTGCGTCGCCGACTGGAAACGGACGAAGCAACTTAGGCTTAGGCATCATATTCTGCTCCTCAGTTAGCGCTATTGTGCCGCCTTAGGACTAAATGTTCCGCAACGGTTTCCGTTCTTTAGGGGATGGGACCCGCAAATTATACGCAGGCTCCGTCAAACGGCGGCGCCGGACCGGCGCCAGTCGCGTTAATTTATATCCGCGGGCCGCTCGATCGAACCGCAAGCCGCTGGATTGGAGCTGCTTAAATAGTACGGCGGCCTAGAACCGGGAGGCGATTTCCGCGGCCTTGAACAGGGCCGAGGCCTTGCTGATCGTCTCCTGATACTCGGAGGCGGGATTCGAATCCGCCACGATGCCGGCCCCCGCCTGTATATAGAGGCGCCCCTCCTTCAGCAGCGAGGTGCGCAGCATGATGCACGAGTCCAGGTTGCCGTCGTAGCTGAAATAGCCGAGGGCGCCGGCGTAGAAGCCGCGCTGCACCGGCTCCTTTTCGGCGATGATCTGCATCGCCCGGATCTTGGGGGCCCCGCTGACCGTGCCGGCCGGGAAGGTGGCGCGCATCAGGTCGAAGGCGGTGCGGCCCGGGGCGATCTTGCCCTCCACCTGCGAGACGATGTGCATCACGTGGGAGTAGCGCTCCACCACCATCAGCTCGGGCGCGTGGACGCTGCCGAAGGCGCAGACCCGGCCGATGTCGTTGCGGGCCAGGTCGACCAGCATCAGGTGCTCGGCGCGCTCCTTCTCGTCCGCCAGCAGCTCCTTTTCCAGCTCGAGGTCCTCGGCCACGCTCGCGCCGCGCCGGCGGGTTCCCGCGATGGGGCGGATCTCGACCAGGCCGTCGGTCAGGCGCACGTGGACCTCGGGCGAGGCGCCCACGATCGCGAAGTCGCCCGTGTCGAGGAGGAACATGTAGGGCGAGGGGTTGACCGAGCGCAGGGCGCGGTAGAGGTCGAGCGGGCTGCGCGCGAAGGGCCGCATGAAGCGCTGCGAGGGCACCACCTGGATGATGTCGCCGGCGCGGATGTACTCCTTGACGCTGTCCACCGCCTGCTCGAAGCCCGCCTGGGTGAAGTTCCCCGGCGGCACCGCGACGGGCGGGGCCTCCACCACCGGGGCGGGGGCGAGCTCGCGGGGCTCCCGCAGCAGCTTCTCCAGGCTGCGCAGCTCGGCGACGGCGGCCTGGTAGGCGGCGGCGCAGCTCCCCGGCTCGGGCACGTGCGCGTTGACGCACAGCCGCAGCGTCTGCTTGACCCGGTCGAAGATCAGCAGCGTGTCCGAGAGCATGAAGTAGAGGATGGGGATGCCGAGCTCGTCCCGCGGCGCCGGCTTCACCGTCGGCTCGATCCGCGTCACGTATTCGTAGCCGATGAAGCCGACCGCCCCGCCGGTGAAGCGCGGCATGCCGGGCAGCTTCACCGGCCGGTGGCCGGCGATCTCGCGCTGGACCAGCTCGAGGGGGTCGCGGGGCGTGGGGACCTTCTCGGTCGGCGCGCCCGGCCGGCGGATCTCGGTCGTCTCCGGCCCGCAGGCGAAGATCTTCCGGGGCCGGCAGCCGATGAAGCTGTAGCGGTAGAGGTTCTCGCCGCCCTCCACCGACTCCAGCAGGTAGGCCGGGCCGTCCTGCTTGAGCTTGGCGTAGGCCGAGACCGGCGTCTCGAAATCCGCCATCAGGTCGGCATAGACCGGGATGACGTTGCCCTGCCGGGCCAGCTCGGCGAAGCGCTCCGGGGCGGGATGGATGGCCATCGAGCTCATCGGGCGAAGAAGGGGTTGTGCAGCTTCTCCTGGGCGACGCTGGTCAGCGGGCCGTGGCCGCAGGCGAGCACGGTGTCGCGGGGCAGGGAGAGGATCTTTTCCACGTCGTGGCGCTTCTGCTCGGCGAAGTGGGCCGGGCTGCCGCCGATGGAGGCGGCGAAGAGCGAGTCCCCGACGACGGCCACGGGGCGGGACAGCCCGGTGACGTAATAGGTGGTCTGGCCCGGGGAGTGGCCCCAGGTGTAGAGGGTCTTGATCGCGAGCTCGCCGAGGTGGAAGTGCGCGTTCTCGTGGAACGTCCGGGCGCCGGGATAGTCCGCCGGCTCGCGGTCGCTGGCCCAGACGGTGGCGCCGGTGGCCCGGGCCAGCTTGGGCAGGTCGGCCACGTGGTCGTCGTGGGTGTGGGTGATGAAAATGTGGGTGACGGTCAGCCTTTCCGCCTTCGCCACCTCGATCAGGTCGTCGCAGTTGGCGCCGGTGTCGAAGACCGCGGCATTCCGGCTGCCCGAGTCCCAGAGCAGGTAGTTGTTCACCCGCATGTCCTCCATCGCGGTGTTGAACATGGCGAAGCCGCGGCGGAAGGGCGGCTGTTCCGGGTACCAGCGGTCCAGGGCCAGGTCCTCCAGGGCGTTGGGGCCGAGGCCGAGATGGCGCGCCACGCGGCGGATGACGGCGACGATCGGCTCGCCGCCCTTCACCGCCGCCAGGTCGGCCGCGCTCACTTCCGCCAGCTCGGCCAGCCGCTCGTCGCTGATCTTCAGGCCGCGCTGGGCCTTGGCGATCACGTCGGTGAAGTTGTCTTCGAGTGGCAGGCGCATGGGCGGATCGGCCATGATCCCCGCCCCGGCGCCCCGGGCAATTCCTTTTCGCTTTCCGGATGAGGGATTTGCCCCTTAGCTGGGCCCCTCTATCGCATGAAAAACCCCTCCGATTATCTCTCCTCTCTCTTCTCGCTTCAGGGCAAGGTCGCCGTCGTCACCGGCGGCACCGGCGAGCTCTGCGGCGCCATGGCGGAGGGCCTGGCCGGCGCCGGCGCCGAGGTGGTCCTGGTCGGGCGCAACGCCGAGAAGGCGGAGGCGAGGCTGAAGCGGATCGCGGCCGCGGGCGGCAAGGGCTACTTCCAGGCCGCGGAGGCCAGCAACCGGGCCCAGCTCCAGGCGCTGCTGGAGGCGGTGGTGGCCCGCTCCGGCGGGGTCGACATCCTGGTCAACGGCGCGGGCGTCAACTCGGCCACCCCCTTCCTCGAGATTCCCGAGGACGAGTTCGACCGGATCGTGGGCATCAACTTGAAGGGCGTGTTCCTCGGCTGCCAGGTGTTCGGCAAATACATGGTCGAGCGCGGCAAGGGGGGGAGCATCATCAACCTCGGCTCGATGTCGGGGCTGATCCCGCTCTCGCGGGTCTTCACCTATTCGGCGACCAAGGCCGCGGTCCACAACCTGTCGAAGAACCTGGCCCGCGAATGGGCGACCAAGAAGGTGCGGGTCAACACGCTGGTCCCCGGCTTCTTCCCGGCGGAGCAGAACAAGAAGATCCTGAAGCCGGAGCGGATCGAGAGCATCATGAACCACACCCCGATGCGGCGCTTCGGCGAGGCGAGCGAGCTGGTCGGCGCCACCCTCCTGATGGCCAGCGAGGCGGCGGGGGGCTTCATCACCGGCTCCGAGATCGTGGTCGACGGCGGCTACCACGCCATGACGATCTAGCGGCCGGCTGCGGTCGGCCGGGGGTGATTCGCCGCGCGGCGGGATCGGCCGACGGGGGCCGCGCTTCGGCGGCGCCCGCCGCGCATCCCGCGATAAATCCGGAATGTTAAGACCTTTTGGCGCCGGCTGCGTCTGGCCTAAATGCTTGCCCTAGGGTGGGTAATTGTACCTAGGGTAAACCCCCCAGATGTTATACTTGCTATATACGACACCCTATAAATATTAGCTGCTTATGGTAACCGATAAAATCAAACAACTTGAGGCGGCCAAGGCGAAGTTGGCCCAGCTGGAGAAGTCGGTCGCGGCCGGCTTGCAGAGGGAACTCGCCGGCCTCCCGGCGGCCTACGGCTTCGATTCGCTTCGCGCGTTCATCCGGGCCGTGACCGCGGCCTCGGGCGGCCGCAAGGCCGGGGCTTCCGCCAAGGGCGCGAAGCGCCGCAAGCGCTCGGTCATCACCGATGCGACGCGGGCGCAGGTGAAGAAGCTCACGGAGGCGGGCAAGACCGGCGCGCAGATCGCCAAGGAGGTCGGAATCTCCCTGCCCAGCGTCCAGAACATCAAGAAGGCGCTCGGCCTGGTCAAAGCCCGCAAGTAGCGCCGGGTTTTGTTGCTGACGGTGGCGGGGGCGCGTCAAGGATGGCGCGCCCCGCCGCATGTATATTCAGGCAAACACCAACGGCCGGCTCCACTCCGCCGCCGAGCCGTCGCTTTCCCCCCTCGACCGCGGCTTCCTCTACGGCGACGCGGTCTACGAGGTCTGGCGGACCTATCACGGGGTCCTTTTCGCCTGGGACGAGCATTGGGAGCGCCTGGGGCGCTCCGCCCGCGCCCTCTCCCTGCGGATCCCCTTCGCGCCGGAGGCGCTGCAGGCGGAGATCCGACGGACGGTCGCCGCCTACCGCGCCGGCGGCGGCGGCGGCGACGACCTCTACATCCGGCTGCAGCTGACGCGCGGCTCCGGCGCGATCGGCCTCGATATCGCCCTGGCGGGCGAGCCCAGCTTCGTGCTCCTGGTCCAGCCCTGCCCGCGGCTTTCCGCCGAGCACCTCGCGCGGGGGCAGAGGCTCTCGGTGGCGCGCGGGCTGCGCCGCAACCCCGTCGACGCCCTGGATCCCGCCTGGAAAACCGGCAACTATCTCAACAACCTGCTCTGCCTGCGGGAGGCCAAGGAGCGGGGCGCGGACGAGGTCGTGATCCTGAACCAGGCGGGAGAGGTGACGGAGGCGGCGGTCTCGAACATCGCCTTCGTGCGGGAGGGCCGGCTGCTGACCCCCCCGCTGTCGGCCGGGATCCTCTCCGGGGTGACCCGCCGGCTCGTCCTCGGCGGCGTCGCCGCGGAGGCGGGCTTGGAGGTGGTGGAGTCCGCGGTGCGGCCGGAGGCCTTCGCCTCGTGCCAGGAATGCATGCTGCTCTCCACCACGAAGGACGTCGTCCCGGTCGCGGCGATCGACGGGGCGGCCTTCCGCGTCGCGCCGGACACCGCCTCGATGCGGCTCAAGGCCGCCTTCGCCGCCTTCGCCCGCCGCTACGCCGAGCTCCATTCCGGCTGGCGGGTGGCCTGACCATGCGCTGCCTCGGCATCGACTACGGCACCCGGCGCATCGGGCTGGCCTACGGCGACGAGCTCGGCGTCGCGACGCCGCTGCCGGCCCTGACCGAGGCCGACCCGGGACGGCGGAGGGAGGCCCTCCTGCGCGTGGTGCGGGAGCGCAAAGTCACCGACCTGGTGCTGGGCTACCCCTACAACATGGACGGCACGGTCGGCTTCAAGGCCAAGGAGGTGGACGCCTTCGCCGCGTCGCTGGCGGAGGCCACCGGACTGCCGACCCACCGGGTCGACGAGCGGCTGACCAGCGACGAGGCCGAGAGCACGATCGCCCCGTCGCGGCGGCGCGGCCTGCGCCAGAGCGGGATCGTGGATTCGCGGGCCGCGGCCATCATCCTGCAGGATTTCCTCAACCAGCGCCTGGGGTTGCTATAATCAGGAGCATGGCCCAGCGCTGGAGATGCCTTTGCGCCTACGACGGGACCGGGTTCGCCGGCTGGCAGAGCCAGTCCGGCGGCGGCGCGGTCCAGGACGCGATCGAGGCCGCGCTGGCCGCGGTCTTCAAGTCCCCCGTCCGGATCCACGGCAGCGGGCGGACCGACGCGGGGGTCCACGCCCGCGGGCAGGTCTTCCACTTCGACGCGGCCTGGCGGCACGGCCCGCTGAAGCTGGCCGCGGCCCTGCGGACCGGCCTGCCGCCGCAGATCCAGCTCCGCTCGGTCCGCGCGGCGCGGCCCGACTTCCACGCGCGCTTCTCCGCCAAGGGCAAGCTCTACCTCTACGAGATCCGGCTGGGCGACGCCGATCCCTTCACCCGCCCCTTCTGCTGGCCGCTCTTCCGGCCCCTCGACCTCGCGGCGATGGAGGACGCGGCTGCGCGGCTGCGCGGCCGGCATGACTTCCGGGCCTTCTCGGCCCGGCGGGGCCCCGGCGAGGAGCAGACCGTCCGCGACCTGCGGCGCCTGGAGCTGTCCCGCCGCGGGCGGCGCCTGCGCATCGCCGCGGAGGCGGACGGCTTCCTCTACAAGATGGTGCGGAGCCTGGTGGGGGCGCTGGTCGCCGTGGGCGAGGGCCGGATCGCCCCCGCCCAAATCACCGAGATGCTCCAGGGCCGGGGCCGGACGCCGCGGCTGGAGGTCGCCCCCGCCCAGGGTCTCTTCCTCGAGCGGGTGTTCTATTGAGCCTGCTCCGGCGCCTGTGGCGGGGATGCGAGGACGTGGTCTTCCCCCCGGGCTGCGTGCGCTGCCTGGGCGTGGTGGAGGGAGGGCCCTACCGCCAGCTCTGCGCCCACTGCGCGCGCCTGCTCGCCTTCATCCGCGAACCGTGCTGCCCCCTCTGCGGCCATCCGCTGCCGCGCGCGGAGGAGGAGCGCCTCCGCTGCTGCCCGCACTGCGAGGACCCGGCGCCCGCCTTCGGCGCGGCCCGCGCGGCGGTGCTGCTCAGCGGCCCCGCCCGCGAGCTGCTGCACGAGCTGAAGTACCGCGGCGGCCGGCACCTCCTGGGCGACATCGAGGAGGTTTTCCGGCGGGCGCCGGCCCTGCTCGCGCACGCCCGGGGCGCGGTCCTGGTCCCCGTCCCGCTGCATCCGCGCAAGCGGCGCGAGCGCGGCTTCAACCAGAGCGAGCTGATCGCCGCGGCGCTCGCGCGGGCGGCGGGGGGCGGCCCGCCGGTGAGGCGGCTGCTGCGGCGCGATGCCGACACCCCGAGCCAGACCCGGCTCGGGCGGGAGGCGCGCCGGGAGAACCTCAAAAATGCCTTTGCACTGCGCCCCGGCGCGCGCTTTGATCCCGCCCTGCGCTACCTGCTCGTCGATGACGTCTTCACGACCGGATCCACGCTCGATGGGTGCGCCCGCGCCCTCCGGCAGGCGGGTTGCCTGAACCTCGGCGCAGCGGCCTTCGGCCACGGCTAAAACCATGCATTTCGACAAGCCCACCTACAAAGTTAAGAAGACGAAGAAGAAGGACATCCCGGAGGGCCTTTACACCAAGGACCCGGTGACCGGTGAAATCCTCTTCAACAAGGAGGTCGAGGACAACCAGATGGTGGTCCCGAAGAGCGGCCACCACTTCCCGATCGGGGCCCGCCCGCGGCTGGCGCGGCTGCTCGACGAGGGCTCGTTCGTGGAGTGCGACGCGGAGGTGCGCTCGAGCGACCCGCTCAAGTTCGTGGACTCGCAGCCCTACCACGAGCGCCTGAAGCGCTACGAGCGCGACAGCGGCCTGCCCGAGGCCGTGATCAGCGGGACGGGCAAGATCCACGGGATCGAGCTCTCCATCGCGGTGATGGATTTCCGCTTCTGCGGCGGGGCGATGGGCGCCGCCGCGGGCGAGAAGATCACCCGCGCGATCGAGCGGGCGGCGGAAAAGGGCATCCCCTGCGTGATCTTCAGCGCCTCGGGCGGGGCGCGGATGCAGGAGGGAATCTACTCGCTGATGCAGATGGCGAAGACCAGCGCGGCCCTCGGTCGGCTCGCCCGCGCCCGGCTGCCCTTCATCTCGGTGCTGACGCACCCGACGATGGGCGGGGTCACGGCGAGCTTCGCCGCCCTGGGCGACGTGATCCTGGCCGAGCCCGGCGCGCTGATCGGCTTCGCCGGCGCCCGCGTCATCCGCGACACCACCAAGCAGGCGCTGCCCGCCGGATTCCAGACCGCCGAGTTCCTGCTCAAGCACGGGCTGATCGACCAGATCGTCGGCCGCCTGGAGCTCCGGGACCGGCTGGGGGAGCTGCTGCGGGCCTTCCACGTCAAGCACCGGTGACGGCCCGCGGGCGGGATTACTCGGCCGTCCAGGACTACCTGTTCGGGCTGAAGGCGGTGGGCGTCAGGTTCGGCGTCGACCGGATGCGCCTGCTCGCGGCCGAGCTGGGCCATCCCGAGGCCGCCGTGCCCTGCGTCCACCTCGCCGGCACCAACGGCAAGGGCTCGGTGGCGGCGATGATCGAGTCGGCCCTGCGCGCGGAGGGGCACCGGGTCGGCCTCTACACCTCACCCCACCTGGTCCGCCTGGGCGAGCGGGTGCAGGTGGACCGCCGGCCCCTGAGCGAGGCCGAGATCATGGACTACGTGGAGGAGCTGGGGCCGGCGGCGGAGCGGCTGGCGGCGCGGGGGGTGGACGAGCGCCCGACCTTCTTCGAGTTCATGACGGCGATGGCCTTCCTCCAGTTCCGGCGGAAGCGCTGCGGCTGGAGCGTGATCGAGTGCGGCCTCGGCGGCCGGCTCGACGCCACCAACATCGTCGATCCGGCCGTCAGCGTCATCACCTCGATCGGCCTCGACCACACCGAGATGCTGGGGGACACCCTGGCCCAGATCGCCGGGGAGAAGGCCGGCATCATCAAGCCGGGCCGGCCGGTGGTGATCGGGCGCCTGCCGCCGGAGGCCGAGGCGGTGGTGCGGAAGGCGGCCGCCGAGCGCGGGGCCCCGCTGAGCTCCGTCCGGGAGGAGTTCGGGGACGACGTCTCGGCCTACCCGCGGACCAATCTCGAGGGCGACTACCAGCGCTGGAACGCCGCCACCGCGGTGCTGGCGCTGCGCCAGCTGCCCGCCTCCGCGAGGCCCGGCGCCGGCGCGCTGGAGCGGGGCCTCGCCCGGGTCGAATGGACCGGGCGCTGGGAGCGGGTCGGCGTCGGCGGGAGGCTCCTCATCCTGGACGCCTCCCATAACCCCGAGGGCGCGGCGGTGCTGGAGCGCAACCTCGCCGCGCTGGCGCGCGAGACCGGGCGGGCGCCCGTCGTCGTCACCGGCGCCCTCGGCGCCGCGCGGGCGGGCCCCCTCCTCGCCGTGGTCTGTCGGCACGCGCGCGCGCTGCACCTCATCGTTCCGAAGCAATCGCGGGCGAGCGGCTATGCGGAGCTGGAGGCGCTGGTGCCTTCCGGATTCCGGGGCGAGGTGGTGCGCGACACGGTGGAGCGCGCCTTCCCCGGTCCGGGGCAGTGCGCGGTCGGCGGGCCGGAGGATGCGGTGGTCGTCACCGGCTCCATCTACCTGCTCGGGGAGGTGCTGGCACGGCTGCAGCCCCAGCGCGGGGCGGGGGAGGGGCGGCTGCAGGACTTTTGATCCGCCGGCCCGCGATCCGAAGCGGACCGCCGGATTCCTAGCCGCATCGCCCGCGGTCGGCATCGCCCGGCACCAGGGCCAGGACGCCCTGGGCGCTGAGGATGCCGACGGTCGCGCCCGCCGAGATGTCGCCGAGGAAATGATAGTCGGCGCCGAAGAGGCCGGCCATCACCAGGAGCAGGAGGAGCGCCCAGAGGGCCCGGAGCTTCGGCGCCTGGTACCAGAGGGCGGTGGCGAACGCGGCGGTGACGGCGGTGTGGCCGGAGGGAAAGCTGGCCCAGCCCTCCCCGCCGTGGAGCAGATGAAAGCCGTAGGCGCCGTCCCGGATCCAGGAAGGATTGCCGATGAAGGTCTCGGGCCAGGTCCGCCCGCAGAGGTATTTCAGGAGCTCGCGGACCGCCAGGGCGACGAAGACCGCCAGCGCCGTGCGGAGGACCAGGATCGATCGCGTTCCGGGCCGGAAGCCCATGAAGAGGGAGGCGGCGCCGAGGGCGGCCAGCGCGAGGAGGGAGGCGGCGTCGATCGCCTCGACCACGTGGGTCAGGGCGGCGAAGAGCCCGACGCCGTGCAGGTGGCGATAGGCCCAGGTGGAGGCCGGACGATCGATCCACCGCAGGCAGAGGACGGTGATCCCGGCGCCGGCGAGCAGCACGGCGCGGGCGGAGGCTCGGGTGGGCATGGGACGAGGGGGCACGGCGAACGCGGTCAGTTCCGCAAGGGAGGGAGCGGCAGCCCGAGCCGGCGGGCCGCCTCGTAGTGCTGGGCGGCCTCGGCGGGCCGGCCGGCCCCCTGGAGGGCGACGGCGAGGTTGGCGTGGGTTTGGGCCAGGTTCGGGTTGAGCCGCAGCGCGGCCTCGAAATGCCCGATCGCCTCCTCGCCCCGGCCGAGCACGAGCAGCGCGATCCCGAGGTTGTTCTGGACCTCGGGCTGGTCGGGCTTGAGCCGGAGGGAGCTCTCGTACTCCGCGACGGCCTCGGGCGCCCGCCCCGCGATCCGGGAAAGGGCGTCGGCCAGGTTGTTGCGGGCCACCACGTCGCCGGGCTGAAGCCGGATCGCCGCCCGGTAGTGGGGGATGGCTTCGGCCGCGCGCCCCAGCTTGGTCAGCGCCAGCGCCAGGTTGCTCTGGGCGCTGCCGAAGTCCGGCTCGATCCGAAGCGCCGCCTCGTAGTGCGCCGCCGCCTCTCCGTCGCGTCCCTCCGCCTGCAGCGCCAGGCCGAGCGCGGTCTGCGCGTCGGGCATGTCCGCATTGGCCTCCAGGGCGCGCCGGTAGTGCCCGATCGCCTCCGGGATCCGGCCGGCCGCCCGCAGTTCGTTGCCGAGGTTGTAGTGGGCCATCCAGCAGTCCGGGTTGCGCGCGATGATGGTCTGGTAGAAGGTGAGGATGTCGTGATACCCCCGGGCCTGCCGCGAGGTCTGCAGGCCGAGCAGGGCGAGGACGGCGAGCAGGACGGCCCGGCCCGGCGCGCGCCGCCCCGGAGGCAGCCGCGCCAGGAGGGCCGCGGCGCCGGCCGCGGCCGGCACCAGCGCGCCCAGGCACGCCAGGTACTGCCAGTGGTCGGCGACGAAGGAGAAGATGAACGCGTAGACGTTGAAGAAGCCGAGCACGGGGAAGAGCGAGCCGACGAAGAAGAGCATTCCGGCCAGCGGCCCGCGCCATCGCCGGCGCAGCAGCCAGAGCGCGGCGGCCAGCGCCAGGACCGCGGCCGGATCGAGGATTTCCCAGGCCGGGGCGCCGCCCAGCCGCCAGCGGGGATAGATGAACACCAGCTGGCGGGGCCATGCCAGCTTCCCCAGGTAGAACCAGACGGCGCGGCCGGCCACCCCGAGGCGCTCGAGCGGGCTGAGCCGGTAGGCCGCGCCCTCCGCCCCGCCCACGTGCTTCTCCACCCAGGCGGTGAACAGCCCGAAGGCCGCGCCGGCCGCGAGCCAGGGCAGCAGGGGGGCGATGTCCCGCTTCCATTCCAGCCGGCCCCGCCGCCACCAGAAGACCACCAGCAGCGCCGCCGGCAGCGTCGCGGTCACCGACTTGGTCAGGAGGGCGAGGAGAAAGAGGCCGGAAGCCGCCGCGTAGGCGCGGCGGGAGCGGCGCTCGTCGAAATCCAGATAGGCGAGGGCGGCGGCGAGGTAGAAGGCGGTCGAGAGCGTGTTCTTCTGCTCCGCGACCCAGGCCACCGACTCGGCGCAGACCGGGTGGAGGGCGAAGGCGAAGGCCGCAATCCAGGCCGCGCCGGCGAAGCGCCCGTCCGCGCCGAACAGCCGCCGGAGGATCGCCGCGAGCAGCAGGGCCGAGGCGGCGTGCAGAAGGATGTTGAGCAGGTGGTAGCCGAGGGGGTGGTCGCCCCAAAGCCGGTGCTCGGCCCAAAAGGCGCTGTGCAGGACCGGGTAGTACTGCTCCGTCGCGCCGACGCGGAACCAGATCCGCCCCAGGCCGCCGAGGGACTGCAGCGGGGCGGCGGTGACGTAGTCGCGGTCGTTCCAGACGAAGCCGGACCGCAGGGCCGGGAGGTAGGCGGCCAGCGTGGCCGCAAGCAGCAGCGCGCCGATCCAGAGCTGGCGGGCCTTCGACATCGACAGTGGCCCATATTCCGGCGCGCGGCGCGCCGCGCCAGCAAAATTGGTTGCCCTTCGCCCCGGGTTGGTTTTTTCCTGCACTGCAACAGGGGTCTTTCCGGACGCCGGTTGCGCTGCAACCCAATGTCCCTGACACCCTTCACCAGCCAGCTGATCGCCGACGTCGGCATTTCCCTCGGAGACGAGGGCAAGGGCCGCCTGATTCCGGAGATCGCGGAGGAACTGCGCGGGACCCGGGCCCCGGTCTCCGTGGTCCTCAAGGTCAACGGGGGGGCGAATTCCGGCCACACCGCCGGGGGCATCAAGCTGAACCTGCTGCCGGCCGGCGTGGTGGCGAAGGAGGTCAGCTGGCTCGCCATCGGCAGCGGCGTGGTGGCCGACCCCCGGAAGTTCTGGTGGGAGGCGCTGCCGCTGGAAAAAAAAGGCTATAGCATCATCGACCGCCTGCTGATCGACGAGCGGACGATGTTTTCCGACATCACCCACCGCCTGCTCGACCTGGCGGAGGAGGACTACCGGGTCCAGCAGCTGAAGGAGGAGCCGCGCGGCTCGACCGGCCGGGGCATCGCGCCGGCCTACGTCGAGGAGGTCGGGCACTGGCAGATGTACTTCTCCGACTTCCTGGCCGGCCCGAACTTCTTCGCCCGGAAGCTGGCGCAGCGGGCCGACCGCGCCTGCCGGGCGATCCAGCACGTCTACCAGGTGAGCCCCGCCGCCTGGAACGGGTTCTTCGACACCCTGAGCGCGGCGGAGAACCGCGCCAACGCCGAGGGCCTGGCGATGGGCGTGTTCTCTCCCGACGAATTCGACTTCACCCGCTTCCGCGGCTCCGCGCCGTTCACCCTCAACCTCGAGCTTCTGACCGAGGCGTACTGGAAGGCCGGCACGGCCCTGGCCCGGAACATCGGCGAGGTCCGCGAGCTGATCCTGCGCGAACTCCAGGCCGGGCGCACCATCCTGGGCGAGTTCGGGCAGGCCTACTGGCTGGACAAGCGCCACGGCTTCTCGCCCACCTCCTCGCACACCTACACCCCGGAGTTCTTCGAGAGCGCCAACATCCCGGTGCAGCCGATCCACACCTTCGGCGTGGCCAAGGCCTACGACACCAAGGTCGGCACCCACACCTTCGTCAGCCAGATGGACGACGCCCACCCCCTGTGCGCGAAGCTCAAGCGGATCGAGTTCGGCGCCACCACCGGCCGCCAGCGCATGGTCGGCTGGTACGACGCGGTGGAGAAGGGCGACGCCCTCCGCTACGGCGGCTTCCAGGACCTGATGATCAACAAGCTCGACGCGCTGACCCACGCCGGCGAGTGGAAGGGCGAGCTCCTGCTCTGCACCGCGTACGAGGACGCCGCGGGCCGGCGCTACCACCACGTTCCGCGCAACGAGGCGGTGCGCAGGGCGCTGCGGCCGGTCTGCTCGAAATACCCGGGCTGGAGCGAGGACCTCTCCCAGGTGCGCCGCTTCGGCGACCTGCCGGCCAACGCCCGCCGCTACGCGGCGGCGATGGTGAAGAGCATCTTCGACGTCGCCTACTTCGGCGAGAAATGGCCGCAGGCGCTGCCGAACCTGCGCTATCTCGGCGTCGGCCCGCTGCCCTCGCAGATCATCAAGGACGTGCCCTCCTCGGCCGAGCTGGT
>DASZWO010000004.1:0-131195 GCA_035546595.1 Opitutaceae bacterium | reverse complement strand
GATTGCTTATTCGGGGCATTCGGAAAGGTAATTGCTTGGTTTCAGGCGGTGATCTGGTTTGCTGGGGCCGTTCCGTCCGATGCCCCTGGACAAGCCCCCCCTAACTGGCCGGCAGCGGTGGGTTCGCGCGATGCCCGTTCTCGTCTTCGGGCTTTCGGCCCTCATCGCCGCCTACCTCGCCTGGCTGCTGCGCAATTCCGCGCAGCGGCGTGAGCTGGACGCGGTCCTGCCTCCGGCGGTGGTCGCGGTCGGGCTGGTGGTGGGGCTGGTCGGCGCCGCGCTGGTCCGCGCCCTGCAGAAGGCGGACGCTCGGGCGGGCGAGCTCGCCCGGCGGATGGCGGAGGACCTGCGGGAGGCGGAGGAGCACCTGCGGCGGGAGGAGGCGCTCTTCCGCTTCATCTACGAGCACGCGCCGGTCGGGCTCTCCTGGCTGGAGGGGCGGCGGGGCGAGACCCGCCTGGTCAACGCGGCCCACGTCCGCATCACCGGAGTGCCGAAGGAGCTCTCGCGCGACACCGCCAACTACGTCGCGGTCAGCCATCCGGACGACCGGCCCAAGCAGGACCGGCTGATGGAGAAGCTCTACCGCGGCGAGATCGAGCAGTTCTCGATGGAGAAGCGCTACCTGCACCCGGACGGCAAGGTGGTCTGGGCCGTCCTGACCATGCACGGCTACCGCGACCCGCTGACCGGCGAGATGAAGGAGGTGAACACGCTGGTCGACATCACGGAGGCGAAGAAGGCCCAGGAGGCGGCGGCGCGGGAGCTGGAGCTCCAGGCGGCGGAGCTCCGCGCGGCGAAGGAGACGGCGGAGCGGGCCAGCCTGGCGAAGAGCCAGTTCCTGGCGATGATGAGCCACGAGATCCGCACCCCGATGAACGGGGTGATCGGGATGACCAGCCTGCTCCTGGACACCTCGCTGACGGAGGAGCAGAAGGAGTTCGCCGAGACCATCCGCAAGAGCGGTGAGTCCCTCCTCACCATCATCAACGACATCCTCGACTTCTCGAAGATCGAGTCCGGCCGCCTCGAGATCGAGCAGGAGGCCTTCAACCTGCGGGAGTGCGTCGAGAGCACGCTCGACCTGATGACCCCGCACTTCGCGTCCAAGCGCCTCGACCTGCTCTACGAGATCGCCGACGGGGTCCCGGGCATGGTCCGGGGCGACGCCGCCCGCCTGCGCCAGATCCTGGTCAACCTCCTGGGCAACGCCGCCAAGTTCACCGAAAAGGGCGAGGTGGTGCTGGGGGTGAAGTCCCAGCCGGTCGAGGCGAACCGGGTCGAGCTCTCCTTCTCGGTCAGGGACACCGGCATCGGCATCCCCGACGAGGCGCTCAGCCGGCTCTTCCAGCCCTTCTCCCAGGTGGACGCCTCGACCACCCGGCGCTTCGGCGGCACCGGCCTGGGTCTGGTGATCAGCCGCCGCCTGGTCGAAATCATGGGCGGGCGGATGTGGGTCGAGAGCAAGCTGGCCCAGGGGTCCACCTTCTGCTTCACCGTCGTGCTCGAGGCGCTGCCCAGCGCGCCGCGGCCCTACCTGGCCGCGGGCAAGAACCAGCTCTCGGGCAAGCGGCTGCTGGTGGTGGACGACAACGCCACCAGCCGCCGCATCCTTCACTCGGTGGCGTCGGGCTGGAACATGACGCCGCGGGTCGCGGGCTCCCCGGACGAGGCGCTGGAGTGGCTCCGGCGGGGTGAGCTCTTCGACGCCGCCATCCTCGACCTCCAGATGCCGGAGATGGACGGCGAGATGCTGGCCGGGGCCATCCGCCGGGAGAAGGCGGGGGCGGACCTGCCCTTGGTGCTGCTTTCCTCGATTGGCAGCCGCGACGCGCTGCGGGACCCGGCGGCGTTCGCCGTCTGCCTGACCAAGCCGGTCAAGCCCTCGCAGCTCTTCGACGCCCTGGCGGACGCGCTGCACGAGCGCGAGCTCGAGGCCGAGCAGGAGCGCCCCACCGCGGACGTCGTCACCACCCCGGTGAAGCATGCCGAGCGCGTCCTGGTGGCCGAGGACAACGCGGTGAACCAGAAGGTGGCGCTCTTCATCCT
This sequence comes from Opitutaceae bacterium, assembly GCA_035546595.1. Taxonomy (GTDB): domain Bacteria; phylum Verrucomicrobiota; class Verrucomicrobiia; order Opitutales; family Opitutaceae; genus Palsa-1447. The sequence goes on along the minus strand of DASZWO010000004.1, from coordinate 129,146 downwards.
GGCCCGGCTGGGCTACCGCGCCGACTTGGCCGCCAACGGCAAGGAGGTGCTGCAGTCGCTCCGCCAGCAGCCGTACGATGTGATCCTGATGGACGTGCACATGCCGGAGATGGACGGCCTCGAGGCCACGCGCCGGATCCGGGAGTCGGACGGCGCCGTCCGGCCGTGGATCATCGCCCTCACCGCCAACGCGATGCAGGGCGACCGCGAGCTCTGCCTCTCGGCCGGGATGGACGACTATATCAGCAAGCCGATCAAGCCGGAAGAGATCGCCTCGGCCATGGCCCGGGCCCGGGAGCGGCGGCCGGCCGGCTAGGCCGGATGCTGCCGGAAGGCCGCGGCCGCGGCCCCGGCGGCTCCGTCCGCCAGCAGCGCCTCGATCCGCGGCCAAAGGGCCGCGACCCGGGCTCGGAGCAGCTCGCGGCCGCGCTCCACCTCGGCGGCGCGGGCGATCCGGTTCTGCTCCGCGATCTTCGCCAGGTCGTCGAGGTCGTAGCGGAAGACGTTCGTGAGGTCCGCCACGCCGGCCTCGACGTCCCGCGGCATCGCCAGGTCGATGAAGAAGAGCGGGCGGCTCGGCCGGACCCGCATCGCCGCTTCGGCCGAGGCGCGGGAGATCACGGTCTCCGGCGCGGCGGTGGAGCAGACCACGACGTCGAACTCCGCCAGGCGCGCCTCGCGCTGCTCGAAGGGCAGGGCGCTCGCGCTCAGGGCGGTGGCCAGCTCCATCGCGCGCTCCCCGCTGCGGCTGGAAACGGCGAGGGAGCGGGCGCCCCGGCTCTGGAAGGCGCGGACCGTCTTCTCGCCGATCTCCCCGGCCCCCACCACCAGGATTCTGGTCTGGTCCAGCTGGCCGAAGATGTTCAGGGCGAGGTCGACCGCGACATTGGCCACGCTGACCTGGCCGGCGGTGATGGCGGTGTGGGTGCGGACGTGCTTCGCCGCCTGGAAGGCCTTCTGGAACACGCGGTTCAGCACCGGGCCGGTCGCGCCGCGGGCCTGCGCCGCGGCGTAGGCGTCCTTCACCTGGCCGAAGATCTCGTTTTCGCCCAGCATCTGCGAGTCCAGGCCCGCGGCGACCTCGAAGAGGTGCTGGGCCGCCGCCGGGCCGGTGAGGCTGAGCCGGACCCGCTCGAACTCGGCGGAATCGAAGCCGCGGCCGGCGCAGAAGGCGGCCTGAACCCGCGCGATCGCGGCGGCGTCCGCCGCCACCCCGTAGAACTCCACGCGGTTGCAGGTGGCGAGCGAGGCCAGCTCGCGCAGTCCGGCCGCGTCGGCCAGCTCCGCGGCGAGGGCGGCCTCCGCGGCGGGGGAGAGCGCGAGCTTCTCCCGGAGGGCGAGAGGGGCGGTGTGGTGGGTCGCGCCCAGGACGAAGAAGCCGGGGGCGCTCATGCGGGCTGGATCGCGATGCGCTCGGGCTCGGGGTGCCGGCTGGCGTTGACCGGGGCGAGGGATATCAGGGCGACGAGGAAGAGCAGGACGCAGGTCCACGCGAAGCGCTTGGCCAGCAGCCGGCCGCGCAGGCGCAGGGTCAGCGCGGCGGCGTAGGCCACCCACACCGGCACGGTGATGAGGAGCTTGGAGGCGGTCACCAGCGAGGTGTCGTGCGCCCAGTAGACCGCCCCCAGGACGAGCGAGCCGAAGAGCAGGGCGACGCCGGCGGTGAGGAGCCGCACCCCGATGTGGTCGAGATCGAGGATCGACGGCAGGAAGGAGAACCAGCCCCCGATCCGCTTCGACTTGAGCGAATAGTGCCGCAGCAGGAAGAGGGTGGAGGTCAGCGCCAGCAGCCCGAAGACCCCGTAGCTGAAGATCGCCAGGGCCGCGTGCAGCTCGATCCACGGATTGCCGCCGAAGAGATGGGCGTTGCGCGAGGAGTCCCAATCCGGCACCGCCAGCGAGGCCAGGGTGAGGGCCGCGCCCAAGCCGGCGGTGCAGTAGCCCAGGAGGCTGGAGCGGAAGGTGACCCCGATCACGAGGTAGAGCGTCATGGCCGACCAGGCGGTGAACTGCAGGATTTCGAAGAGGTTGCCCAGGGGGCAGCCCCCGTCCTCCCGGCCGCGCAGGTAGAGGCCGACGAACTGCAGGGCGTAGCCGAAGCCCGCCAGGGCGTAGATCCAGGCTCCGGCACGCCCGCGGCGGGACACGCCCAGGAGGAACGACGCGAGGTAGAATCCTGCGGCGAACCAGAGCCACTGGCGGTCCGAGAGCCCGGCGAACATGGAAGGGGAGAGCGTAGGGGATCGCCGCGGGGGTGGCAAGTCCGGGCCCGGCGGGGTAGTGTCCTAATTTGGGATTCGTTGATCCTCAGTCGGCTTTGCATTCGTACCTCGTCTCGCGGACCATCGTATTGCCATGAACAAATTTGACCGCCTAAGTCTGCTCCGCATCCGTCACCGAAACCTATTTGGTCCGCGTCGGCCAATCCCCCTTCGCGTAACCTGCGCCTGACCCCGGAAAGGAGCTTCCCCGGTCTTGGACCGCCAATCCCGGAACCGCCTGCGGGGTTAATACCGAATGGGTGGATTTGCCGTCTGATTGGCTAGAACAGCCCCTTGTGAAGCCAAATAGGAGGCGTAAAGAACCGGAGACGGCACTAACCCGGATAGCGATAAAACTGAGTCAGAAATTGCCCGCAAAGCATGACCAAGGCTCACCGATCCATCCTTTTACGCACCCGGCTCCTTGCTCTGCGCGGCTATCCAGCCTTCCCAATTCCGAAGCCCAAGACCCCAAAACGTCCCATCTACATACCCACGATACCAAGGGGCCAATCAAACCCCGAATGGGGAACCGATCAGAATGTGCGGGAGTTTAAGGTCCAATGGGTGAGGGAAAGGAAACGCGGAAAGCGAAAGGCCCGGCTGCGGCTTGGTCGGACGGATGGGGTTTCGCCTTTGGAGAGGATTGCGGAGCAGTTGCCGATGAAATTGCAGCGACTTGAAAATAACTCTAGGCCAGTTCAACGAATGTAATGATGCATAGTCCAGTGCCGAGTTCGGGTTTAATCTCTGCATGGAATCCACCAAGCGCGACACGTACACGCTTCGCAGGTAAAACTAATTCGTAAGCCGCCCCATCATTTGGAGACGGAAATACGATACCGTCCGGCACGACATAATAGAATCGAGTTTCCCCCAATAAAGCATCGTTAGCGCCAGCTATTCCTAGTTGGCGAATAAGAGCGCGTTGTTGGACAACTTCTTCACGACAATAGGCAATGTTGGCGAAAAGCTGTCCATTCTTTAGAATTTCAGACATAATTAGGTGTATGTTTGAGGATGATCTTGGACACAGAACATCGGGAAAGGAATTTAAAGGACTTACGCGATATGTTTTTTGAGTGTTTTTGGGTGATGGGGATAGTCAAAAGCGAAAAGGAATTGAATGAGATGGCGGTCCAAGAGCTGGCTCGATTGACGGCCTCATTTGGAGAGCAGCCGTACTAAATCCCATCTTTCCGTTTTGATACGTAATCCCGCCCTTCCTGTTCTTTGGCACTTTCCTCTGCCGCCCTAAGGGGTAGAGATTCAATTTCCAGATAGCCGGTTCGGAAAGTTTTAGGTGTCATCAATCCGTAGCTATAATCGCGTCGAAGAGCGACGTAGAGAGTGGCGCTTATTTTATCACCAGTCCATTTGCTCGTATAATCAGCATCCTCGATAGTGGACTCGTCCAGCTTCTGAGGTTTATCCCACAACCTTTCAAATCGAGACTTAGTAATCAAATAAACTACCCAACACGTCGATTGAAAATCCAAGGTGTTGGCTCCAGGAACAGGGGCAAATTCGACCTTAATACGGACCAGAAGGTCTTTCCAGTAATACAATTCAATTTTTTCGATCTTGTTATCGAATAATTGCGGTTCCTTGAGTGCAGACCCCGGTACAATGACTTCGTGCTCAAAGCTCAAATCCTTCTGAGTTAGCCCCAAAAGATTCCCGGCCAAGGATTTTTCACTCGATCCAAATTCAAACTCCCGAAAGCCTTTTGCCGTATCGACCGTTTGGGAGCGGCAAATTGGAATTAAAACGGCGAGACAACCAAAAAGGGAGGCCAACATTCGCACAAGGGAATCCCAATTCCCTTCCACGAGAAAAAGCAAACCAAAATACCATCTATAGCAGGTAGAGCATACCAACGATAGCCGGTAGTATCGGCGGGTGCCTTCCGCCACCAAAGCCCTTCCCAAGAAGTTCGGGGAAACGGTGCGGCGGCTACGGGTCGAAGCGGGACTCAGCCAGATTGCTTTGGCCGAGAAGGCGGACCTGACTCACAATTATGTGGGCGAGATCGAGCGAGGAGAGAAACTGGCCTCTTTGGAAACGATTGTTCGGCTTGCCTCAGGATTTGGTCTGAAAGGCGCCGAGCTGATGGCGAAGGCGAAAATCTGAATCAAAGAAAAACCCCTCGGCAATGCGTCCATCACCGAGGGGCCCTTGCCGGGCGGGGCCGGGCAGCCAGCTCATGCCGTCTCCGGCCTGAACGGCGATGATATGGGCCGAGCCTCTCGAAGTTGACAACAAATAGATGCTTTTTCGACATGACGTAATGCATTAATAATAATGTAGATATAAATCAGTCTATGCGCATATCTCTCAAAACCTTCTTGGGTCGGGGCCGGGGCGAGCCCCTAAGTTCTTCTTCTCCTCATCTCCCGAGCTTTCGCCACCAATGCGGCTTTAACCGCCGTTTCGGGTGAAATTACCGGAGAAGTTTCCAATACCGTGGTGATCTCCCAGCGGCCACGTGGCTCCTGGTGTCCCCACGCATAGACCGCTTTCGCCTGGGGGTGTCCGATAAGGTCTAGCACCTCAACGACACCCTCCCAGGCGACCTGTCCCTGGAAGCGTTCGGTCACGGGGACCGATTTCTGATGGGCAGATTCGCACCCGTGTAGGGCACGAATGGCTTTGGCAATCTCGGCCCGATATTCTTTCAGTTGGGCGTCCATAGAATGAGGTCTTTGACGGTCCAAAGCCGGTTAGTTACTTTAGCTGCCATCGCAGGAGTGCATCGCAGGGTCTTGTGAAGCTTCACAAAATTGTAATAGGCGAAGTAAAGCGCCACGGCAGCTTTGTGATTCTCCATTTTCTTCGAGAACGCGCAGGTGAGCCGAGTCATGCGCTTCATAAAGGTCCGCATGGTTAGATTCTGCCGCTCCACATGAGAGGTCGAAATCTTGGCGAAGTCAGGCGCGCCACAAATAGCCTTCTTCCCAACTTCCTTCACGAAAGGTTGGGGGCTGTAGCGGCGTTCTCCATCATTCCCAATCCAGTGGTTGGTGTAGACCTTCACAATCTGCCCGTAGTCCACCTCATCCCCGAAAGCTTCATCCACCGTCGCAAGATACTGGTTCATCCCATCAGTCGATAGCTGGAAGCGATTCTTCATCCGGCTGGCTAAGTCCTGGGTGAACTTGGTGGTGTGCTCGTAGTCCCGCTTACCCACGACGTGAGACGGGACCAGCTTGGTATCCGCGCACATCGCCACATAGGTCCAGGCATCGCCTACCTCCGCAGGATCATCCTCAGGGGTCACATTTCGGGCCTTCTTCTTCACAAAGCCCCAAATCTCATCCACTTGGATGTTCCGGCATTCGAGCCCCCGCATGGATTGATCGAGCAGGAGCGCGCACTTCTGTCCAATACGAACACCCAACCGCATAATGGTATCTCGGTGAATGTCCTCCTGCCGTTCAATCGAGCAAATGGAAGCCCCCTCGGCCAGCGCATGCGTGGCCTTGATCTGCTTCTCGATTGGAAGGTGGTTGGGCATTGAAGGCCAATACTGTGGCACAACAATCATGCGGTTGACAAGCATTATTTCTGTGCCACGGTATTTTTCATGCCCAAAGCCAAACGCGATGGCCCTGGACGCCCTCAGCTTCCGAAGGGGATAGCCAAGACTGAGACACTTCGGATTCGGCTAACCGCTGCGGAGAAAGCGGCTATCGAAGCTCAAGCCGACAATCCATCTGAGTGGGCGCGTGGCCGACTACTTGCGGGCCTTCCGATTGCTGGGAGTCGGTTCTCGAACAAGTAGCTCAGTCTTATTGGGGCCTAGGTTCTTCTCTAGTATGGTTACTCTGGCCTGCAAATCTTTGAGATATTCCTCAGTGAAATTGAGACTGATCTGACGGCCGAGTGTCGCCGTGACTGCCTCATCCGTCTTTTCGACAGCGGCCTCCATCATCCTGATGTAACGTTCATCAAATATTGTGCATTCACCCTTTAGGTCGATTGTCCCCAACTGAAGCGGCCCGGCACAATAGATATTCGCTCTTTTGCACATCCCAATCGTGTAAGCGGCAAGCCCGTGTCCGGCATGTTCTGCAAGTAATCTCAGCTTCATTCCATCTAGAATAAAGCCAGCGACTTCCCGCCCCGACCCGATGGCTTCGAATGGCTCGCTAACGAGTTTCGTGAATCCGCCTACAGAGTCGCCGCAGAACAAAAATGATGCTCCATGAAAGACATTCGCGAGGAGGAATTGGTGATGAAGCTCCTCCAAGTATTTCCTGCCAGCACTCTTCGCCATTAGGTAGCCAGCATTTTCAATAATCTTAGCTTTCGCGCGCTTTAGCGCAGTTTCGGCAGTGTCAGCGGCCGTTCTCCAGCCGGTGATCTCAGTGTCCGATGCTAACTCGGCGAATATCTCATGGAAAATATCTGCGCCGTCTATTGATCCTGAACGAGCGATCAACGCCTTATGACCGCCCTTGAAATCAACCTGCCAGAGTTTCGTAGAGCTAAGCCGCTTGGTTTCCTTTGCCGTCATTTGGCTATCGGTGGCTAAAATCACCGCGTCCTTGGTGTGAAATCCGATTACTGCGGTCACGGGGAGCCGTTTCTTCTGGCGATTAACTGGTTCTCTTCGCGGCTGGAATCCCAGCGGGGATTCACCGCTAGAGATTCTAGGCGAATAGGACAAGTCTCGGGTTGTTGACTGGAGATACATTATAGGACGAAGGTCTTTCTTGAGGCTATGCCCTAAAAGGTTAGGAAGGGAATCGCGGAGACTCTATGCGCCCGGCTTCAACAATATTTCTGATCGGGCTCATGATCTCGTTGATGGCTTACGGGAAAGGAATTTTTACCGCTGGATCAAAACCACCAATTCCAGCTCCAGCGGAAGCCGCTCATCACGATCAAACCCCAGCCGAGCGCGTAAAAAGCGAAAGCAATGCTCACCCAGATGCGCCGGGCGCGATCACTACTGCGATAGACAAACTTGATCTGACGGTGCAGCAGCAGATCGAAGAAGAGAAACGCGATTACAGTCAGCGTAAGGCGCCGTCCGAGTGGTGGGCTATCATTCCGACAATCGTGATTGCGCTCTCTGCGGTAATCCAGGTTGTGATCTATTGGCGGCAGACTCGGGTGGCCGAAGCGGGGCTGGAAGAAACTAGACGGGCAAATATTGCAGCAAGGACCGCTCTTGAAGCAGCCGAGCGCGCTGAAATGCAACTCACCGGACTTAGACTTCCGCCAACGAGTCAATTCATCCCCAACGCTTTTCTTGAAGTCTCTTACAAAAATGTAGGACGGACGGCGGCAACCGAAGTAGTTGTCCACGTTCGCAAATGGTCGGGAAACGAACCGGCCAACGAAGGCGGTATTAAGAGTCCGCCGTCTTATGTCGGTGCGGGAACCCAGGGTTTCTATCGTATCGACATCAATCGAATCGACCACGCCTACAATCAAGACGAACTCGCTCGATTTAACGATGGCGGGAATCCCTTTAATGTAACGGTCGAGCTGTCGTACACTGACGCCTTCCAAAAGCCTTGGGTTGTTATCTATGGCGTTGGTTGGAGTGCCCCAGAGCGAGAGTTTGGCTTCAAGGTGATTAGGCCCCCACACCATCCCGAATAGGGCTAAAGCGAGGCGGCACTTAGCAATTACTGTGCCACCGTAATCGCTGGACCTAAAATTCTGTGCCAGGGAGGGGTCCAAATTAGGAGACGACCCCCGGCGGGCGGCGCCGGGGTTGCCGTCCGGCGGCCGCGGCGGCAGAAAGGGCCCATGAATCAACGCCCCGCCTCGACCGTGACCCATTTCGCGCCCGAACAGGAGCGGTGGACCCGGGAGAATTGCGGCATCGCCGAACTCTTCAACGAGGCGCACGAGCGCGGCTGTTCCATCGCCCGCGCGCGGGTCAGGCCGGGGCAGAGCACCGAGCGGCATGTCCTGAGCGGAACGACAGAGTGGTATGTCATCGTCTCGGGCCGGGGGGAGGTGGAGGTGGACGGCGAGGCCGAGGCGGTCGGCCCCTTCGACGTGGTCCACATCCCCCCGGGCTCGGTCCAGCGCATCACCAGCGCCGGGGCTGAGGATCTCGTCTTCCTTTGCGTGTGCACGCCGGCGTTCGCGCCGGAGCGCTACGCCGCGCGGTAGGGTCCGGCTCTCCCCTACGCTAGGGGGCTCGCGCCACCCAGAACCGGCACTCGTCCGAGAAATCGCGCACGGCCTGGGGCTCGGCGGCGAGCTGGCGGCGCAGCTCATCGTCGGTGTGCTCCCAGCCGGTGGCGGCGAGGTCCTCGAGGATTTCGGCGCGGACCGGCAGGTGCATGAACGTCGAGCCATGGTCGTGCTCGAAATAGCGGTCCCCGAACTCGACCAGCCGGGGATCCTGCTCGCCGCGCTCCCAGCGGGCGGCCTCCAGGCGCCAGAGCGCCCGCTCGGCGCGGCCCTCGTCGCGGTCGTGGGTGGTAAAGAGCAGCGGCGCCCCCGCGCGGCAGAGCCGCCGGAGCTGGCGCAGGGCGGCCCGTCGGTTCTCGCGCCCGGGGATCTGCATCAGCCCGTTGAAGAGGAAGAGGGCGCCGTCGAAGGCCCCCGCCTCATCGCCCAGCTCGCTCTCCTCCAGCCGGGTCGCGTCCGCCAGGGCGAAGCGGATCCCAGCGGCCCCGCGCTCGCGGGCGAGACTGCGGGCCTGGTCCAGCTGCTCCGCCGCGAAGTCGAACGCGGTCAGGTTCGGGTAGCCCAGATCCCACAGGCCGACCGAGGCCCGTCCGGCGCCGCAGCCGGCCTCCAGCAGCCGCGCCCTCCGGTCGGGGAAGATGCGCTCGATCAGGATCCGCTCGGAGGCCCAGAGGCCGAGGAAATGGGCGGCCCGGGCGTAGTGGATCACAGCGGCCGGACCGTTGAAGTCCGCCCGGACGGTCTCGCCCGAGATCTTGCTCACCGCCGGTTGCCCCAGCGCCGGTCCTGCTTCAGCTCGAGCCGCTTGGTCTCGAGCTGGACGCCGGCGACGGCGGGGTGCGAGCGCAGCTCCTGGTAGCCCGCCGCGGTCAGCTTCCAGGAAAGGGCGGTGCTGGCGTCGGCGAGGGCCGCCGCGCGGTCGGGGAAGACGAAGGCGAAGGCCATCCGGGTCTCGCCCGACTGGCGCTCCACCGCCTTGCGCAGCTGCTGGAGGAAGCCCTCGACCTCGGGGTGGTCGGGCCGGAGCAGCCAGGTGATCTTGCGCACCAGGGAGGCGACCGCCGGCTCCAGCGGGTAGCACTCCTTGACGTTGATCCGCGCGCCGTCCGAGCCGCCGATGATGTTGCCGAGCACGATCACCGCCTGGTTCTCGCCCAGGTTCGGCCCGTAGGAGGCGAAGGCGTCGGCGAACATGTTGAGCGGCAAGCTCGAGCGCTTGGTGGCGAGGTTGAAGGCGGCCCAGGGCCGGTTGTCCTTCTTCGAGAGCTTCTTGGCGATCTCCCCGGCGATGCCGCAGAGGCGGAACTCGGTCCGGTCGGGCTGCAGCGGCAGCTCGGGCGAGGGGAAGGTGTCGATGGACTCGACCAGGCCGCGGTAGGCGTTGAGCGGATGGCCGGAGATGTAGAATCCGAGCAGCTCCTTCTCGAACTGCAGGCGGTTGGCGGCGGTGAGCCTGCGCTCGGCTGCGGCGGGCGCCGCCTTCGCCGCCGCCTTGGGCGCCGCGGCGTGGCCGAAGTCGAAGCCCGCGTGGCGGTCGGCCTGGCCATCGCCGTTGGCGGCGGGGGCCCGGCGGGTGTGGCGCATCAGCTCGGCGAATTCCGCCGCCAGCGCCTCCCGGGGCGGGACGGGCGCGGCCGTCTCGGCCATGTCGAAAAGCATGGTCTCGGCGGGAGCCGCCGGCGCGGCCGCGCCCGGCGCCTCGCGGCGCAGGGCGGGGTAGCGCCGCTGCAGGTCGCCCAGGGCCGAGAGGGCGACGTCGACCTGCTCGAAGAGCGTCTCCCGGGGCTCGGCGCCGAAGTCGAAGGCGCCGGCCGCGATCAGGTTCTCGAGCACGCGCTTGTTGATGGCGCGCGCGTCCGCGCGCAGCAGGAAGTCGGAGAAGTCGCGGAAGGGGCCGCCGGACTCGCGCTCGGCCAGGATGCGCTCGGCCGCCTGCTCGCCCACGCCCTTGATCCCCGCCAGGCCGAAGCGGATGGCGCCGGCGGCGCCGGCGCGCACGCCCACCGGGGTGAAGTTCTGGCCGGATTCGTTCACGTCGGGGCCGAGCACCTTCAGGCCCATCGACTCGCACTCGGCGATGAAGTGCGCCACCTTCTCGGTGTTGCCCAGCTCGGAGCTGAGCATGGCCGCCATGAACTGCACGGGGTAGTTCGCCTTCAGGTAGCCGGTCTGGTAGCTGAGGATGGCGTAGGCGGCGGAATGCGACTTGTTGAAGCCGTAGCCCGCGAACTTGTTCAGGATGTCGAAGATCGCGTTGGCCGTCTTTTCGTCCAGCTGGTTGAGCCTGGCCGCCCCCTGGACGAACTTCTCCCGCTCGGCCGCCATCGCCGCGGCGTCCTTCTTGCCCATGGCGCGGCGGAGCATGTCGGCGCCGCCCAGGGTGTAGCCGGCGATGACGCGGGCGGCCTCCATCACCTGCTCCTGGTAGACCATGACGCCGTAGGTCTCCCGGCAGACCGCCTCCAGCAGCGGATGGGGGAACTTGACCGTGCTCGGGTCCTTCTTCCCGCGGAGGTAGTCCGGGATCCAGTCCATCGGCCCGGGCCGGTAAAGGGCGATGAGGGCGATGATCTCCTCGATCGAGGAGACCTGGAGCTGGCGGCAGAGGTTCTGCATGCCGCCCGACTCCAGCTGGAACACGCCGGTGGTCTTGCCGGAGTTGAGCAGCGCGAAGGTCTTGGGGTCGTCGATGGGGACCGCCTCGATGTCGAACTTCGGGTCGGCGGTCCGCCGGATGTTGTCCACGGCGTCGGCGATGACCGTGAGGGTCTTCAGCCCGAGGAAGTCCATCTTGAGCAGGCCGAGCTTGCCCACCGCGTTCATGTCGAACTGCACCGTGACATCGCCTTCCTGGAGGGTGAGCGGGACGAACTCCTCCAGCGGCCGGTCGGTAATGATGATGCCGGCCGCGTGCTTGCCGGTGTTGCGCACCATCCCCTCCAGCACCACCGCCTGGTCGAAGATCTTCTGGGCTACCGGATTGCGGGCGATTTCCTCCCGCAGCTCCGCCGACTTCGTCCGGGCGTCCTCCAGCGAGATGTTCAGCTCGTCCGGGATCATCTTCGCCAGCCGGTCGGCCTCGATGTAGGGCAGGTCGTGCACCCGCGAGACGTCGCGGATCACCATCTTCGCCCCGAGGGTGCCGTAGGTGATGATGTTGGCCACGCAGCCCTCCCCGTACTTCTCCCGCACATAGGCGATGACCTCGCCGCGCCGGCGCATGCAGAAGTCGACGTCGAAGTCCGGCGGGGAGACGCGCTCGGGGTTGAGGAAGCGCTCGAAGAGCAGGCCGTAGCGCAGGGGGTCGAGGTTGGTGATGCCCAGCACGTAGGCCACCAGGCAGCCGGCGCCCGAGCCGCGGCCCGGCCCGACCGGGATGCCGTGGCTCTTCGCCCAGGCGATAAAGTCCCAGACCACCAGGAAGTAGTCGACGAAGCCGGTCTTGTTGATGATCGAGAGCTCGTAGTCGATCCGCTCGCAGAGCGTCCGGGCCCGCGCGGGGTCCGAGGCCCGCGCCGGCGCCGCGTAGTCCACCCCGTAGCGGGTCTTCAGCCCCTCGACGCACAGCCGCTTGAGGTAGGCGCCGCGGTCGTCGCCGACCTCGGCCGGGAGCGGATACTTGGGGTAGCGCTCGCTGCCCTTGGGGTAGGGGATCGCCAGCTCGCACATCTCGGCCACCGCCTGGGTGTTGACCACCGAGTCGGGCACCTCGGCGAAGATCCGCTCCATCTCCTGGCGCGACTTGAGGAAGAACTGCTGGCTGTCGAAGCGCATCCGCTTCTCGTCGGCGATCTTCGAGCCGGTCTGGATGCAGAGCATGGCGTCATGCGGGCCGGCGTCGCCCGCGCGCACGTAGTGGACGTCGTTGGTGCACACCACCTTGAGCCCGAACTCCCGGGCCAGCTTGAGCAGGCCCGGAATGATCTGGCGCTGCTCGGGCAGGCCGTGGTCCTGGATCTCGACGAAGTAATTCTCGCGGCCGAAGATTTCGACGAAGCGGGCGCAGGCGGCCCTGGCCTCGGCCTCCCGCCCGTGCAGCAGATGCTGCGGCACCAGCGAGGCCAGGCATCCGGTGAAGCCGATCAGGCCCTCGGCGTGGCGGGCGAGCGTCTCGAGGTCGGTCCGGGGCTTGTAGTAGAAGCCCTTGAGGTGGGCGTCGGAGACCAGCTTGAGCAGGTTCTGGTAGCCGGTCAGGTTCCGGGCGATGATCCCGAGATGGAAGATGCTCTTGCCCTCATCCGAGCGGCCCTGCCGTTCCAGGCGGGAGCCTTCGGCCAGGTAGAGCTCGCAGCCGATCAGGGGCTTGATGCCCTTGGCCTTGGCGGCGCCGTAGAATTCGATCGCGCCGTAGAGGTTGCCGTGGTCGGTGAGGGCCAGGGCGCCCATCCCCAGCTCCACGGCGCGGTCCATCAGCCGGTCGATGCGGCAGGCGCCGTCGAGCAGGCTGTAGTCGCTGTGGACGTGAAGATGAACGAAATTGGAATCAGCTGCCATGGCGTATCTTAGGCGTGCCAGTTTTCCCGTTGACGAGGGGCGCGGCGCCGGGCCTAATTTGACCTTTATTTTTCAAACGCCGTCCGTCCCTACATGTCCATCGAAATCAAAATTCGCAAGAACGAGCCCATCGACCGCGCCCTCCGGCGCATGAAAAAGAAGCTCGATCGCGAGAACATCATCAAAGGTACCCGCGCCAAGCGCTATTACGAGAAGCCTTGCGAAAAGCGTCGCCGGAAGGACAAAGTCATGGCCTTCACCGCGATGCTGCGCCGCCGCTACGAGAGCTGAGGATCCGATCCGGCTTCCTCCCCCCTTTCGTTCCGACGCGGCCCGAAGCATTTCGCGCCGCGTTTTTTTTGCCCCGCCCCGATGCCGCCGCCGACCCTCTCCCTGTCCACCGCCTGGTGCTCGCACCGGCACACGGACGGCTACGCGATGCTGCGGGAGATGGCGGATCTGGGTTTCAGCCACGTTGAGCTCAGCCACGGGATCCGAATCACCCTCGTGCCGGGGATCCTCAAGGCCCTGGAGGAGGGGGTGATCCAGGTCGGCTCGACCCACAACTTCTGCCCCCTGCCCCCGGGGGTGAACCAGGCCGCGCCCAACCTCTATGAGAGCTCCTCCCGGGACGGGCGGGAGCGCGAGCAGTGGCTGCGCTACACCAAGCGCTCCCTCGACTTCGCGGCCCAGGTCAAGGCCCGGGTCCTGGTCTGCCACCTCGGCAGCGTCGTCTTCTTCTGGCTCAACCCGGTCCGGCACCTCGAGCGGCACCTGCGTTACCACCCGGAGGCCGGCCGGAAAGGGGAGGCCGACTACAAGGCCATGGCGGAGAAGGCCGTGGCCAAGCTCCGCAAGCGGATGGGCCCGTTCTGGGACAACACCCGCGCCAGCATCCTCAAGGTCCTCGACTACGCCAAGGAGAAGAACATCAAGCTGGCCTTCGAGAACCGGGAGCGGTTCGAGGAGCTGCCGCTGGACGCCGACTTCGGCGAACTCTTCTCCGGCCTGCCGCCCGGTGCCTTCGCCGGCTACTGGCACGACACCGGCCATGCCGAGATCAAGCAGGACCTGGGGCTGCTCGAGCAGCGCACCCAGCTGACGGCCAACGAGTCGCGCCTGCTCGGTTTCCATCTCCACGACGTCAGCGCCGACGGCCACGACCACCAGCCGGTGGGCTCGGGGAAGATCGACTTCCAGCTGATCAGCGAGTTCTGGAGGCCGCACCAGATCCTGGTGCTCGAGCTGGGGCCGAAGACGACCGTCGACGAGGTGAGGTCCTCGAAGGCGCGGATCGAGGCGCTGCTGACGTGGCGAGGATTTCTTCCACCCAGCGCCGATGCGGGCCGGAAAGGGTGATCCGGGCCAGGCCCGCCAAGGGCACCCAGACCAGGCCCTCGTGCGCCGCGGCCGCGGTGCGGTGGATGGACTCCTCGATCCGAAAGCGGGTGATGCTGCGCCGCCTGCGCGCTAGCAGGGGCGCGGACGCGGCCTGAGCGTCCGTCAGCCCGGCCTGGGCGGCGGTGGGCAGCTCGTGGAGGTCGGCCAGGCGCCGCGCGGCGGCGGGGCCGCGGTGGAGCAGCAGCGCCCCCTCCCGTTCGCACCAGATCCGGACCACGGCCAGGCGCCGGGTCTCCTTCGGGGCGAGGCGCGGGTAGGCCGCGGGGTCCCCGCCGCGCCCCGCGCAGCATCCCGCCACCGGGCACTCGCCGCAGCGGGGGCCCTGCCGGAGGCAGACGGTGGCGCCGAGCTCCATCATCGCCTGATTGTGGTCGCCGGGGCGCTCCGCCGGCAGCAGGGCCTCGGCCAGGGGCGCGAGGGCCTTCGCCGCCGCGGCGCCGTCCCGGTGGGGGGTGGCGTCGGCGGTCAGGCGGGAGAGGATGCGGACGACGTTGCCGTCGACGCAGGCCGCCGCGGCGCCGAAGGCGATGCTGGTGATGGCGGCGGCGGTGTACGGGCCGACCCCCGGCAGCTCGCGCCAGGCCTCGGGCGTGCGGGGAGGCTCGGGCAGCCGTCCCAGCTCCCGCGCCAGCCGGCGCAGGTTCCGCGCCCGCGAATAATAGCCCAGGCCCTCCCAGAGCTTGAGCACCGCCTCCTCGGGGGCGGTCGCCAGGGCCGCGAAGTCCGGCAGCGCCTCCATCCAGCGGGCGAAATAGGGGAGCATGGTCTTCACCTGCGTCTGCTGCAGCATGAACTCGCTCACCACCGTGCGGTAGAGCGACGCTTCCAGCCGCCAGGGCAGGGGGCGGGCCCGGGCCCGGTACCAGGCCCGCAGGTCCCGCTGGAATTCGGCGCGGCGGGCGAGGAGGGAGGCGGCCGCGGCGGTCACGGCCCGATTGGCCGCCAGCGGGGCCCCGCGTGCAAGCCAAACCGCTTGCCCTTTGGGCCGCTTTTTGCGGCCCTGTCCGGGATGGCCAAGAAACCGTCCGATCCGGACGCGCCCAAGAAGCTTTCGTCCTACACGATCAAGCTGGACGCCGCCCAGATGGAAAAGCTGGGCGCCCTGCTGCGGGAGCGCGGCTGGACGCCGTTCGAGGTGGCCTACGCGCGCTTCGCCTTCCGGGCGGACCAGCTCAACGCCAACGTGACGGGCTATGAGAGCGGCAAGCTGGTGGTCGCCGGCAAGGGGACGGAGGACTTCGTGCGCGACGTGCTCGAGCCGGAGATCACCCTCGCGCCGCGGCTGGGCTACGACGAGGTGCACCACCCCGACTGGTTCGAGTCCCACGCCGGCCTGGACGAGAGCGGCAAGGGGGACTTCTTCGGCCCGGTGGTGGCGGCGACGGTGATCGCCGACCGCCCCGCCATCGAGGGCTGGATCAAGGCGGGGGTGAAGGATTCCAAGCGGATCGTCGACACCCAGATCATGAGGCTGGACAAGATCATCCGCGGCACTCCGGCCGTGGCGGTGCGGACCTGCCTCTACGGGATGACGAAGTACAACGAGCAGATGGCCCGCCCCTACGCCAGCTTGAACAAGCTGCTGGCGTGGGAGCACGCCACCGCCCTGGCGGGCGCCCTGGCCGAGAAGCCCGTGGCCTGGGGCCTGCTCGACCAGTTTTCCGAGCAGCCGCTGGTGCAGCGCGAGATCGCGAAGAAGGGCCTGCACGGCTTCGAGCTGAAGATGCGGACCAAGGCCGAGGAGGACCCGGTGGTCGCGGCCGCCTCGGTCGTGGCGCGGGCCGAGTACGTCCGCCAGATCCACGAGCTTTCGCGGCGCTTCGGGGCGCCGCTGCAGAAGGGGGCCGGGCCGCAGGTCAAGGTCCAGGCCGCGGAGATCATCCGCAGGTTCGGGGCGCGCGCGCTGGGCGACTTCGCCAAGCTGCACTTCCGCACCGCCTACGAGGTGGTGGCGGCCGAGGGCAAGCTGGACGAGCTGCCCCTGCCCGAGCCCAAGGCCCGGATGGAGTGGGGAGGCTGAGGGTCGGTGCCGAAGCGCAGGCAGCTCCGGGCTTTTGACCTTCGCCAGATCGAGGGGGTGGCCAGCCTGATCGGGGTGGACGAGGCCGGGCGCGGCGCCCTGGCGGGGCCGGTGGTGGCGGGAGCGGTCCTGGTCACCCGCGAATTCCTCGAGGGCCGGTGGGCGACGGCCAAGGCCGGCCGGGTCAACGACTCCAAGCTCCTCACCGCCGCGGACCGCGCCGAGCTTTGGGCGGAGTTCGAGGCCCTGGTGGCCAAGGGCCAGATCCACGCCCACTACGGCGTCGCCTCGGTGGAGGAGATCGACCAGCTCAACATCGTCGGCGCCACCAAGCTGGCGATGCGCCGGGCGCTGGAGGGAATCTATCCCCCCGACGCCTTCGAGCGGAAAAGCGAGCCGGACCTCTTCTCCTCCTTCGAGGAGAGGAAATCCTTCCAGCCCACCGTCTCTTGCCGGGTGCTGGTCGACGGCCTGGAGCTGCGGCGCTTTCCCTACCCGCATCACGGGCTGGTGAAGGGCGATGCGCGTTCGCTCTGCATCGCCATGGCCTCGATCGTGGCCAAGGTCACCCGCGACCGGCTGATGGAGGAGCTGGAGGTCAAGGTCCCCGGCTACGGCTTCGCCCAGCACAAGGGCTACGCCACCGAGGAGCACCGCGCGGCGCTGCTCAAGCTCGGCCGCAGCTCCTGCCACCGTGAGCTCTTCCT
Source organism: Opitutaceae bacterium (assembly GCA_035546595.1). Lineage (GTDB taxonomy): Bacteria > Verrucomicrobiota > Verrucomicrobiia > Opitutales > Opitutaceae > Palsa-1447. The sequence continues at coordinate 112,101 of DASZWO010000004.1, read as the reverse complement.
CCGCAAGCTCCTGGCCGGCCGGCTCGACCCGGCCCAGATGGACTTTCTCACGGAATGAGCCGCCATTGACCGGCGCCGGGCCGCCGGCTAAGGGATTGCCGGTGCCCGGCAAAAAGCACACCTCCTTCGAGCGCGTCCTGGGCCGGCTGGAGAGCCTGGATGCGGCCAGCCTCGCCGCCGTGGCCCAGCGCCTGGCCCGGGAGCGGATGCTCTTCGAGCAGATCTTCAACGGGCTGCAGGAGGGCATCCTGGTGGTCGACGCCGAGGGGGAGATCGACTACGCCAACGATTCCGCCCGGAGGCTGCTGGGCCTCGGCGAGGGAGGGGGGCAGAGCCTCTGGCGGCTGCTGCCCGGGATGCGCGCCGCGTTGGCGCCGGCCCTGGCGGGGGGCGCCGGCGGCCGCTCCCGGGCCAGCCCATCGCCGCAGGTGGTCGCCCGCGAGGTGGAGCTGAGCTACCCCGAGCCGCGGACCCTCCGGCTCTATCTCGTGCCGTTCGCCTCCGGGGAGGTGGATCCGGCCCCCCGCGGGGCGGTGATCCTGACCGACGTGACCCGGGAGAAGATGACCACCGAGCGGCGGATCGAGGACGAGCGCATTTCGTCCATCCTGCTGCTGGCCGCCGGGGTGGCCCACGAGCTCGGCAACCCGCTCAACTCGCTCACCATCCACCTCCAGCTGATGGAGCGAAAGCTGAGGAAGCTCAAGGGGGGCGCCGATGCCAAGGCCCTGGCCGAGTCGGTGCAGGTCTGCCGCGACGAGGTCAGCCGGCTCGACGGGATCATCAGCCACTTCCTCGAGGCGATCCGGCCCCGCCCGCCCGACCTGGCGGAGACCGACCTGGCCGAGGTGCTCGAGGAGGTCCTGCGCTTCCAGCGGAAGGAGTTCGCGGACCGGGAGATCGCGGTCGAGGCCGAGGTCCCCGGGGCGCTGCCCCCGGTCCTGGCCGACCGCAACCAGCTCAAGCAGGTCTTCTTCAACGTCACCAAGAACGCGCTCGAGGCGATGCAGCCCGGGGGCCGGCTGCGGATCAAGTCCCGCGCCGACGACGACTCGGTCTACCTGCTCTTCGCCGACAGCGGGGCGGGGATCAGGACCGAGGATTTCCTTCGGCTCTTCCAGCCGTACCACACCACCAAGTCGGGCGGCCACGGGCTCGGCCTGATGATCGCCCAGCGCATCATGCGGGAGCACGGCGGGCAGATCGGGATCGAGAGCAAGGAGGGGGTCGGCACCGTCGTGACGCTGCAATTCCCCCGCAAGGACCGGCGGATGCGCATGCTGCCGCCGGGATAGCAGGGCCGCCGCCGGCTAGCCCTGGGGCGGCGCGGGCGGAGACGCCGGAGGCGGGGGGAGCGCCTTGACCTGGATGGTCTGCGACTCGGCCTTGCCCTTGATCGCCAGCGTCACCTTCACCGGGATGTCGTCGGAGGTGACCCCGAGCTGCGAAATCATCGGGTCCGGCGAGGCGCTTTGGCCCGGCGCGACGCTCAGCAGCGAGGGCTCGACCGCGAAATTGCCGAGGTCGGAATTCACCTCCTGCACCTCGATCTGGACTATCTGCGGGCCCTGGTTCGCCACCTGCAGGCGGAGGGTGACCGGCGGCAGGGGGCTGCCGAGGGCGCCGCGGGCGCGGATGTAGGCCATCTGCTGGTCGTCGTCCATGCCGGCCGTGTCGGCCTTGAAGCCGCCCGCGCCGCTGTCCCCGTCGTCCCGGTGGCGCCGTCCGCCGCCGCCGCCGCCGCGGGTGCGGCCGTGGCCCACGCCGCGGCTGATGGTGAGGGTGGCGGCGATCTGGCCGCCGAAGAAGGTCGCCTTGCCCTCCATCGCGACGGGGCGCTCGCCCGCGTTTACCGCGTTAGCGAAGGTGTCCTCGGTATGGGCGCAGCCCGCGAGGGCGAGGGCGAGCAGGGCGGAGGCGGCTAGGGGCAGGAGGCGGGGGAGTGAAGCCATGGGGAAGGAAAATTGGGACGCGGTCCGGAGGCGGATGTTGCCGGAAAAGCGCGCGCTCGCCAATGGGGAATTATGCATCTTTCCTGCTGGATTTACGTCTCCCTGACGATCACCAATGACTGACGCATGGACCAAACTGAAACGACCGCCTTGGTCGACCTCGTTCGCCGCGCCCAGAAGGGCAGCGAGGCCGCCCAGCGCGAGCTCATCGTCAGTTACCAGCACCGCGTCGCCGGGTTCGTCTATGCCATCACCAACCGCAGCGACTTGGTCGAGGACCTGGCCCAGCAGATCTTCATCAAGATGGTGCGCGCGATCGACCGGCTGCAGGCCCCGGCCCAGTTCGAATCCTGGCTTTTCCGCCTGGCGCGGAACACCTGCATCGACCACCTTCGTCGGCAGAAGTTGCGCCGGATCTTCACTCCTTTCGCCCCGGAGCACGAGGAAGTGGCCGAGCCGCCGGGGGCGGTCGACACCGAGGAGCTGGACGCCCTCCGCCACGCCCTGGCCCAGCTCCGGCCCCAGGACCGGGCCCTCCTCGCCCTGGTCCAGGAAGGGCGCAGCCACATCGAGATCGCCCAGGCCCTTTCCATTACCGTGGCCGCGGTGAAGGCCCGCCTGCACCGCGCTCGCGAACAGCTTCGTCAGCACTACCAGTCAAACCATGAATCCTGATCAAGAATCCCACGCCTGGAGCCGGCTGCAGGCCAAGGCCGCCGGCCGCCTGCCGCCCGATTTCGCCGATCGGGTGCTGCGCGCCGCCCGGGCCGGCCTCGAGGCCGCGCCCTCCATCCTCGGGCAGTTCCTGCTCGGGGCGGCCACCGCGGCCGTCTGCGCCCTGGTGGTCGTCGCGATCCACAGCCATGCCACCAGCGTGGAAAGCGCTCGCAATCTGGCCGATTGGCAGGCCATCTCTTCCTCGTCCTCCGCCATCGACGACAACTGATCCGTCCCTGATTCAGCTTCCATGAGGCAATTCCTTGCCGTCGCCTTCCTGTCGGTGCTCGCGTTTGCGGCCGGCTATGGCGTGCGCATCTGGGTCGACCAGACCCGCCCGGTCCCCGCCCCCCCGCCGCTTGGCGCCGAGTTCGCCGACGGCACGCGCGTGACCATCGCCGAGCCCTCGCACGCCGCCTGGCCGCAGCGCGCCGACCGGGCGGCGCTGGCGACCGACATCTCCAACCTCAAGCCGCAGATCGAGGTCTTCCGGAAACGGCAGAAGGAAATCGACGAGGAGTTTGACGCCGGCCTGGACGCGATGCTCACCCCGCAGCAGAAGGAGGCCCTGGCCGCCCGCCACAAGCGGCAGAACCCGCCCCCCTCGACCGGGCGGCTGACCGAACACGACATCTACTGGCTGCGCCAGCAGCCCTTCGTCTACGCCGTCGATCATGTCTCGGTCGAATGGAAGGTGAAGGACCTGGACCGCGACCTGAAGTTCACCCCGGAGCAGACCGCGAAGGTCCGCGAGCTGCTCAAGACCCGCCGGCAGGAGTTCATCACCCTGATCGACGACGTCCCCCCGGCCAGCCTCTCCCTCATCAACCTGGCCCACGTGGCCCAGCGCCTGGACGCCCCCGCGGCCGCCAAGGCCGATTCCAAGCCCTAGCCCGGGGGCTTGACCGGCGGGGCGCCCCCCGCGTGAATGGAGGGGCCATGGTGCCCAGCGTGCTCATCGTCGACGACGAGAAACACACCCGCGAAGGCCTGCAGCAGGCGCTGGCGGAGCACTATGACGTGAGCGTGGCGGCCAATGCCGACGAGGCGGCCAACCTCATGGCCGCGCAGGCCTTCGACGTGGTCGTGACGGACCTGCGCATGCCGGGGAAGTCGGGGCTCAAGCTGATCGACCAGGCCCTGGCGCTGCCGCAGAAGCCGGCGGTGCTGATGATGACCGCCTATGGCAGCATCGAGACCGCGGTCGAGGCGATGAAGCGGGGGGCGGTCGACTTCCTGACCAAGCCGGTCAACATCGAGCGGCTGGAGCTGCTGATCCAGCGCGCGCTGAAGTCCAAGACCCTCGAGGTGGAGGTGAAGCAGCTCCACCAGCGCCTGGACGAGAAGTTCGACTTTGCCAGCATCATCGGGAACTCCGCCGCCCTGCAGAGCGTGATCGCGCGGGTGCGCCAGGCGGCGGCCTCCAAGGCCACGGTGCTGATCGAGGGCGAGTCGGGCACCGGCAAGGAGCTGATCGCCCAGGCGATCCATCAGGCCAGCCCCCGCGCCCGCGGGCCCTTCGTCGCGGTGCACTGCGCGGCGCTCTCCGAGAGCCTGCTCGAGAGCGAGATTTTCGGCCATGAGCGGGGGGCGTTCACCGGCGCCTCCGAGCGGCGGATCGGCCGCTTCGAGTCCGCCGACGGCGGCACCCTCTTCCTCGACGAGATCAGCGAGATTTCGGCCGCGACGCAGGTGAAGCTGCTGCGCTTCCTCGAGACCAAGGCGGTGGAGCGGGTGGGCGGCTCGAAGCCGATCGAGCTTGATGTGCGGCTGGTGGCGGCGACCAACCGCAACCTCGAGCAGCTGGTCAAGGCGGGCAAGTTCCGCGAGGACCTCTTCTTCCGCCTCAACGTGGTCCGCCTGGTGCTGCCGCCCCTGCGCGAGCGCGCCGACGACATCCCCGTCCTGCTGGCCCACTACCTCAAGGTCTTCGCCGACGAGAACGGCGGCGCCCCGGTGACGATCGAGCCGGGGGCGCTGCGGACCCTGCAGGCCTATCCCTGGCCCGGCAACATCCGCGAGCTGCGGAACTTCTGCGAGAACGTCACGGTGATGCGCCGGGGCGGCAGCCTGAGCGAGTTCGACCTCGAGCCCAAGTTCCGCGAGGGCGTGGTTCCGGCCCCCGGCGGCGCGCCCCTGCTGGCGCTCGGCAACCAGCTTTCGGTGGAGGAGAACGAGAAGCGGATCCTGCGCGAGGCGCTGATCAAGGCCCGGGGCAACCGCACCCGCGCCGCCGAGTTCATGGGCATCAGCCGCCGCACGCTGCACCGCAAGCTGGCCCAGTGGCCGGAGCTCGACGTCACCGACAAATAGCAGTTGACGGAGGGGGGAGGGAAAGGTGGACTAGCCCCCCCATAAGCGGGCGTAGCTCAGTTGGTAGAGCACCACCTTGCCAAGGTGGACGTCGAGAGTTCGAGTCTCTTCGCCCGCTCCATTTTGAAGCCCCCGAGCAGGGGGCTTTTTTATTGGGTCGGAACGACTTGCCTAGTCGTCCAGCCCTTTGCCTTTCAGGATCCGGGGAAGGTGCTTGGCGATCCGCGACTCCCGCGTCTTGGCCTGCTTCGCGCCGGAGAAATAGAAGAGATACCCCCGCTGCCGGCCCGGGGTCAGGGCCTGGAAGGCGGCCCTCGCCGCCGGCTGCTGTTTCATGACTTTCTGGAATTCTTCCGGCACCGGGTAGTCCGAGGTTTTCTTGTGGGGCACCTTTGCGCCGGACTTCTCGAGCTCGATGGCCTGGCGGACGTACGCCCGGAGCGCCGCGGCCCGTCCGGCGACCTCCCGGACGCTCGTGAACCGGGCCTGCCGGGCCGACTGGACGTTCTCGGTCTGCCGCACGAGGATCTTGCGCGGGTCCTTGAGCAGGACGCCCTTGAAGAAGAGCAGCCCGCAGTACTCCTTGAAGCCGTGGATCAGGACGACGTTCCGGCCCTCGAAGGTGTAGCAGGGATGGCCCCATTTCAGCTCCTCGGCGAGGCCGCAGGCGAGGGGTATCTGGCGGAGCGCGGCCATCTCCTTTTGCCACCGCTTGGCGCCGCGGAGGAAGGCGTCGACCTTCGGATTCATGGGCCGGAGAATGGGGATTTTCCGGCCCGGCTTCCAGATCATCCGCAGGCCGCCGGCATCAAGGGCGGGGGGCTTGGCAGCACGCGGATCGCCCGCCGGATGGATCCGGCCGTCAGCTCATCCGGCGGACGACCCTCAATCTGCGGCGTTGCCTTGGGGCGGGGCAGCTCTTGGAATGTCCGATCCGCCGTGAAAGCCTCCGACTTCTTTGCGCTTCCAGCATCGCTGGCGTCCTTTGCGGCCCATTTCCCCGCGGACGCGGAGCCCTGGGAATGGCTCAAGCGGATCGCAACCGCCCTGGCTGGAATCGAGGCCGGCCTGCCCAGGCACCTGCCGGCGGGCGTCCACGTCGGCGGCGCGGTCTGGCTCCATCCCTCGGTCAAGCTGCCGCCCTATGCCGTGATCACGGGCCCGGCCTGGATCGGGCCCGGGACCGAGATCCGGGCGGGGGCGCAGATCCGCGGCAATGTCATCGCCGGCGCGGGCTGCGTGCTGGGGAACTCCTGCGAGTACAAGAACAGCCTCCTGCTGGACAAGGTGGAGACGGCCCACTTCAACTACGTCGGCGACTCCATCCTCGGCACCGGGGCCCACCTGGGCGCCGGCGCCGTCTGCTCCAACCTCCGCCTCGACCGCCAGCCGATCGTGGTCCGCGGCCCGCAGGCCAACCATGAGACCGGGCTGAGGAAGTTCGGCGCCATCCTGGGGGACGGGGCCGAGGTCGGCTGCAACGCGGTGCTGAACCCGGGCACGCTGCTCGGGCCGCGCTCGCTGGTGATGCCGGGCATGGCCTTCGGCGGCTACCTGCCGCCCGACTCGCTGGCCAAGGCCCGCCAGAGCGTGACGATCCTCGCGCGCCGCTAGCGCTTTTCGCGACATGCGCACCCTCACCGGCATCCAGCCCACGGGCACCCTGCACATCGGCAATTACTTCGGGGCGATGCGCCCCGCCATCGAGGCGCAGGGGCGCGGGGACTGCTTCTATTTCATCGCCGACTACCACTCGATGACGGCGCTCTTCGACGCCGAGCAGCGGCGCAGGAACACCCTTGGGGTCGCCCTGGACTGGCTGGCCTGCGGCCTCGACCCGAGCCGGAGCGTGTTCTGGCGCCAGAGCGACGTCCCCCGGGTGACCGAGCTCGCCTGGATCCTGGGCACCCTTGCGCCGATGGGGCTGCTGGAGCGCGCCACCAGCTACAAGGACAAGCTGGCCAAGGGCATCGCGCCCAACTTCGGCATCTTCGCCTACCCCGTGCTGATGGCGGCGGATATCCTGCTCTTCGACACCAACGTCGTCCCGGTCGGCCGCGACCAGAAGCAGCACCTGGAGATGGCGCGCGATCTGGCGATCAAGTTCAACCAGACCTATGGCGAGACCTTCGTCGTGCCCGAGCCGCAGATCCGCGACGAGGTCGCGATCGTGCCCGGCTTGGACGGGCAGAAGATGAGCAAGAGCTACGGCAACACCTTGGAGATCTTCGGCGAGGAGAAGGTGCTGCGGAAAAAGGTCATGTCGATCGTGATGGACAGCCGTCCGCCGCAGGAGCCCAAGCCCGACGCGGACCGCAACCTGGCGGTGCAGCTGCTGCGGTTGGTGGCGCCCAAGGAGCAGGCCGCGGACTACGAGGAGCGCCTGAGGCGGGGGGGGCTCGGCTACGGCGACCTGAAGAAGGCCCTCTTCGAGCATTATTGGTCCTTTTTTGCCGCCGCGCGCGTGCGGCGGGCGGAATTGGCGGCTGACTTAGGGGAGGTGGAACGGGTCCTGCGGTCGGGCGCCGCCCGAGCCGGGGCCGTGGCCCAGGGCGTGATCGAGAGGGCCCGCCGGGCCAGCGGGCTATAAGGCCTAAAACCTTTCCCCCGAAGGTGCGTCAGTCCGGTGGTCCCTACCATTTCGGATGGAACAATCATTCAATTTCCGCCTTCTTGTCCTTTCCCTAATTCACGCATATGACGACTCTTCCGCCCACGACCCACAAGCGCCGGTTCAGCTGGGCTTGGGTCATCGCAGCCCTCCTGGTGGTGGCCATCGCCGTCATCTGGGTGGCCAACCACACGGGTGAGGCGGCACAGCGCCAGGAAATGCGGCAGGCGCGGGGAGGGCGCCGCGGCGGGGGAGGGGGAATGTTCGGGCCGCTTCCGGTCGTGGTCCAGCCGGCCGCCAAGGGCGACATCCACATCTACCTGAACGGCCTGGGCACCATCACGCCCCTGGCCAACATCACCGTCCGCACCCAGGTGAGCGGGCTGCTGGTCCAGGTCGCCTTCAAGGAGGGCCAGGAGGTGAACAAGGGGGAGCTGCTGGCGGTCGTCGATCCGCGGCCCTACCAGGTCGCGCTCGAGCAGGCCCAGGGCCAGCTGATGCAGGCGCAGTCCCAGTTGAAGGAGGCCGAGGCCGACCTGGAGCGCTACACCACGCTCTCCCAGCAGGACTCGATCGCCAAGCAGCAGGTTGATTCGCAGCAGGCCCTGGTCAACCAGGACAAGGGCCTCGTGCAGACCGACCAGGCGGCGATCGACAGCGCCAAGCTCAATCTCGCCTACTGCCACATCACCGCTCCGGTGGCCGGCCGCGTCGGCCTGCGCCAGGTCGATGCGGGCAACTACGTCACCCCCGGCGATGCCAGCGGCATCGTGGTGCTGACCGAGGTCAAGCCGATCACGGCCATCTTCACCCTGCCGGAGGACGACGTGCCGGAGGTGTCGGCCCGGCTGCGCTCGGGCACCCCCATCCCGGTCGATGCCTACGACCGGACTCAGACGCATAAGCTCGCCTCGGGTACGCTCACTACCTTCGACAACCAGGTCGATCCTTCCACCGGCACCTTCAAGCTCCGCGCCACCTTTGCCAATGATGACGAGAGCCTTTTCCCGAACCAGTTCGTGAACACTCGGATGCTCCTCGACACCATCCGCGACGCCACGATCATCCCGACCTCGGCGGTAGAGCGCGGGGAGAACAATGGCGCTTACGTTTACTTGGTCCAGCAGGACAACACGGTCACGGCCCGCGACATCACCCTCGGGCAGACCGAGGGTGAGCGCGTGGCGGTGACCGCCGGCCTCAACGTCGGCGACCGCGTGGTGGTCGACGGCGCCGACCGGCTGAAGGAAGGCATGGAGGTGGTCCCCCAGGAGTCCGGCGCGAATCCGCCTCCGGCCCCGGCAACGGCGCCCGCCGCCGCCGGCCGGCAGCGCCGCCGCCGCCCGGGCGGCGGTGAGGGCGGCGCGGCCGGAACCGCCGGACCAGGCGGCGCCGGCGGTTCCCGCCCGGCTTCCCCCGGCGGCCCTCAGCAGTAAGGCCGGCGTGAGTCCTTCACGCATCTTCATCGAGCGGCCGGTCGCCACGACCCTGCTCATGTCCGCGATTCTGATCGTGGGCATCGTGGGCTACCGCTTCCTGCCGCTCTCGGCTCTGCCGGAGGTCGACTACCCGACGATCCAGGTGCAGACCTTCTACCCCGGGGCCAGTCCCGAGGTCATGACCTCTTCGATCACCGCCCCGCTCGAGCGTCAGCTCGGGCAGATGCCCGGCCTCAAGCAGATGGCCTCCACCAGCTCGGCCGGCGCATCGATCATCACGCTGCAGTTCACCCTGGACCTCGGCCTGGACGTGGCCGAGCAGGAGGTCCAGGCCGCGATCAATGCCGCCGGCAACCTGCTGCCCTCGGACCTTTCCCAGCCGCCGATCTACGCCAAGGTCAATCCGGCCGACGCCCCGGTCCTCAGCCTGGCCCTGACCTCCAAGACCATGCCGCTGACGGCGGTGGAGGACCTGGCCGACACCCGCCTGGCGCAGAAGATCTCGCAGCTGGAGGGCGTGGGCCTGGTCTCGATCGGCGGCGGCCAGCGGCTGTCGATGCGCGTGCGCTTCAATCCGCGAGCGCTCGCCTCCTATGGGCTGAACATCGACGACATGCGGACCACGATCATGAACGGCAACGTCAACACCGCCAAGGGCGGGTTCGACGGGCCGGCCCGGTCCTTCGCGATCAACGCCAACGACCAGCTCAAGAGCCCGGAGGACTACCGCAACCTGGTGGTGGCCTACCGCAACGGCGCGCCGGTGCGGCTGAAGGACGTGGCCACCGTCGAGAACGCCCCGGAAAACACCAAGCTGGGGGCCTGGGTCGACACCACCCCCGCCGTCATCCTCAACATCCAGCGCCAGCCCGGAGCGAACGTGATCAAGGTGGTCCAAAGCGTGCGCGCCCTCCTGCCCACGCTGCAGGCCTCGATGCCGCCGGCGGTGGAGGTCTCGATTCTGACCGACCGGACCAACACCATCCGGGCCTCGGTCGCCGACGTCGAGTTCGAGCTCGCCCTGGCGGTGGTGCTGGTGGTGGCCGTGATCTTCGTCTTCCTCCGCGACATCCCCGCCACCATCATTCCCAGCCTGTCGGTGCCCCTCTCGCTCGTCGGGACCTTCGCGGTGATGTACCTGCTTGGGTTCAGCCTGAACAACCTCTCGCTGATGTCGCTGACGATCGCGGCGGGATTCGTGGTCGACGATGCGATCGTGATGATCGAGAACATCGCCCGGTACGTGGAGATGGGCGAGGAGCCGAGGGCGGCGGCCCTGAAGGGCTCGGCCCAGATCGGCTTCACCATCATCTCGCTCACCATCTCGCTGATCGCCGTGCTCATCCCGCTGCTCTTCATGGGCGACGTCGTGGGCCGGCTCTTCCGGGAGTTCGCCATCACCCTGGCGGTGACGATCCTGATCTCGGCCGTGGTCTCGCTCACCCTGGTGCCGATGATGTGCGCCAAGCTGGTGCGGCACCGCCGGCCGGAGGACGAGCCGGCCTGGAGCCGGAAGGCGGGCCAGGGCTTCGACTACGTCATCGCCAAATACGGCCAGGCGCTCGACTGGGTCCTCGACCGGCAGGGGCTGATCCTGCTCGTCGCCCTCGGCACCCTGGTCCTGACCGCTTTCCTCTATATCGTCATCCCCAAGGGCTTCTTCCCCGTCCAGGACACCGGCCTGATCCAGGTCATCACCCAGGCGCCCGATTCGGTCTCCTATTCCGCGATGGCCGAACGCCAGAACCGGCTGGCCGAGGCCATCCTGAAGGACCCCGACGTGACCGGCCTCTCCTCCTTCATCGGGATCGACGCCACCAACAGCACCCTCAACGCCGGCCGGATGCTGGTGAACCTCAAGCCGCGCGACGACCGCTCCGACGACGCCTCGACCATCATCCGGCGGCTCAGCCGCTCGACCGCCTCCGTCCCGGGCATCTCCGCCTACATGCAGCCGATCCAGGACCTGACGATCGACGACCGCGTCAGCCGGACCCAGTTCCAATTCGTGCTGGAGAGCGCGGACCCGGACGCCCTGGCGGCCTGGACCCAGAAGCTGACCGACCGGCTGCAGCAGGCGCCGGAGCTGGAGGACGTGGCGACCGACCTGGCCCAGCAGGGGCTGGCCGCCTACGTCCAGGTCGACCGCGACACCGCCGCGCGCTTCGGCATCACCGCCAGCACGATCGACAACGCGCTCTACGACGCCTTCGGCCAGCGCATCGTCTCGACCATCTTCACCGAATCGAACCAGTACCGGGTCATCCTCGAGGCCGATCCCGCCCTGCAGCGCTCGCCCGACTCCATCGGGCAGATCTACGTGCCGTCGGCCGGGGGAGGGCAGGTGCCGCTCTCCTCCATCGCCAAGATCGAGGTGCGCAACGCGCCCCTGCTGATCAACCACCTCAGCCAATTTCCCGCCAACACCATCTCCTTCAACATCCCGGCCAAGGGCTCGCTGGGGGCGGCGGTCAAGGCCATCCGCCAGGCGGAGGCGGAGCTGGGCATGCCGGAGAACGTGGTCACCAGCTTCCAGGGGGCCGCGGCCTCGTTCGAGTCCTCGCTGAGCAACGAGCTCTTCCTCATCCTGGCCGCGGTCCTGACGATGTACATCATCCTCGGCGTCCTCTACGAGAGCTTCATCCATCCGATCACGATCCTCTCGACCCTGCCCTCGGCCGGCATCGGGGCGCTGCTGGCGCTGATGGTGGTGGGCAGCGACCTGGGGGTGATCGGCATCATCGGCATCATCCTCCTCATCGGCATCGTGAAGAAGAACGCGATCATGATGATCGACTTCGCCCTCGACGCCGAGCGCAATGAGGGCAAGCCGCCGCGGGAGGCCATCCACCAGGCCTGCCTGCTGCGCTTCCGGCCCATCCTGATGACGACGATGGCGGCGCTGCTGGGCGCGCTCCCCCTCATGCTGGGCGGCGGCACCGGCTCCGAGCTGCGCCATCCCCTCGGCGTCACCATCGTCGGCGGCCTCATCGTGAGCCAGATGCTCACGCTCTTCACCACCCCGGTCATCTACCTGGCCTTCGACGGCCTGGCCCTGCGCCTGCGTCGGCGGTCCGAGGCCCGGCTCGCCGCCAGGAGGGCCCGGGCATGAATATCGCCGAGCCCTTCATCCGCCGGCCGGTGGCCACCACGCTGCTCACGGCGGGGATCGCGCTGGCCGGAATCGCGGCCTTCCGGCTGCTGCCGGTCTCCCCGCTGCCGCAGTTCGACCTGCCCACCATCGTCATCTCCGCCTCGATGGCCGGGGCCAACCCCGAGACCATGGCGACCAGCGTCGCCACCCCGCTGGAGCGGCACCTCGGCGCCATCGCCGACGTCACCGAGATGACCTCGACCAGCTCGGTGGGGTCGGCCAACGTGGTCCTGCAGTTCGCGCTCAGCCGAGACATCGACGGGGCGGCGCGGGACGTGCAGGCGGCGATCAACGCGGCGCGGGCCGACCTGCCCACCGCGCTGCGCTCGAACCCCACCTACCGCAAGTTCAACCCGGCCGACGCCCCGATCCTGGTCCTGGCCCTGACCTCCCGGACCATGAGCAAGGGCCAGCTCTACGACGCGGCCGACACCGTCCTGGGCCAGCGCATCCTGCAGGTCCCGGGGGTGGGGGACGTCAACGTCGGCGGCAGCTCGCTGCCCGCCGTCCGGGTGGAGCTCAATCCCCAGGCCCTCTTCAAGTACGGCATCGGCCTGGAGGACGTGCGGGCCGCCCTGGCCTCGGCCAACGCCAACAGCCCCAAGGGCGCGATCGAGAGCGGCTCCACCCACTGGCAGATCTACAGCAACGACCAGGCGCTGCGGGCCCGCGACTACCGCTCGCTCATCATCGCCTACCGCAACCACGCCGCGGTGCGCCTGAGCGACGTGGCCGATGTCACCGACTCGGTCGAAAACGTGCTCAATTCCGGGATCTCCAAGGACCAGCCGGCGGTGATCATCACCATCTCGCGGCAGCCGGGCGCCAACATCATCGACACGGTCGACGGCGTCCTGGGGTTGATGCCGCTGCTGCGCGCCTCCATCCCCGGCGCCGCCCAGCTGGACGTGGCGGTCGACCGCAGCACCACCATCCGCGCCTCCCTCCATGACGTCGAGATCACCCTGCTGATCTCGATCAGCCTCGTCATCCTGGTGGTCTTCGTCTTCCTCCGCGACATCCGCGCCACCCTCATCCCGGCGGTGGCGGTGCCGATCTCGCTGGTCGGCACCTTCGGGGCGATGTACGTGCTCGGCTACAGCCTGGACAACCTCTCCCTCATGGCCCTGACCGTCGCCACGGGCTTCGTGGTCGACGACGCCATCGTGGTGATGGAGAACATCGTCCGCCACATGGAGGGCGGCATGGCGCGCTTCGAGGCCGCGCTGGTCGGCGTGCGGGAGGTCGGATTCACCGTGCTTTCGATGAGCCTCTCGCTGATCGCGGTCTTCATCCCCATCCTGTTGATGGGCGGGCTGCCCGGCCGGTTCTTCCGGGAGTTCGCGGTCACGCTGGCGATGGCCATCCTGATCTCGATGATGCTCTCGCTCACCACGACGCCGATGATGTGCGCGCGGATCCTGGGGCGGCACGACCAGAAGTCGACGAGCCGGGCGGCCCGCTGGAGCGAGCAGATCTTCGAGGACCTCCTTGCCCTCTACCGCCGCTCCCTCAAGTGGGTGCTCAATCACGGCCTGCTCGTCCTCCTCATGCTGATCGTCACGATCGGGCTCAACGTCTGGCTCTACGTCATCATCCCCAAGGGCTTCTTTCCCGAGCAGGACACTGGCCGCCTCCAGGGTTGGGTGCGGGCCGACCAGAGCATCTCCTTCCAGCGGATGTCGCAGAAACTGCACCAGTTCGTCGACATCGTGGAGGCCGACCCGGCGGTGGCCAACGTGGTGGGCACCACCGGCGGCGGGCGCTGGGGCGGCTCCAACTCCGGCCGGCTCGAGGTCTCGCTGAAGCCCCTGGAGGTGCGCAAGGTCTCCGCCGACGCGGTGATCGCCCGGCTGCGCCCCCAGCTGGCGCGGGTGCCCGGGGCCGTGCTCTTCCTCAACTCGGCGCAGGAGATCCACACCGGCGGCCGCCAAAGCAACTCGACCTACCAGTACACCCTCCAGGCCGACGACCTTTCCGCGTTGCGCTCCTGGACGCCCAAGCTGGTCGAGGCGCTCAAGCACGAGCCGATCCTCCAGGACATCGACAGCGACCAGTCGGACAAGGGCCTCGAGACCGACCTGGTGGTGGACCGCGACACCGCCTCCCGTCTCGGCCTGACCGCGGCGCAGGTGGACAATGCGCTCTACGACGCCTTCGGCCAGCGCCAGGTCTCCACCATCTACAAGTCGCTCAACCAGTACCACGTGGTGATGAGCGTGGCCCGGAGCTTCTGGGAGGACCCGTCGGCGCTGCGCGACGTCTACGTCAGCACCTCCGGCGGAGCCGCCAGCGGCACCCAGTCCTCGAACGCAGCCGCCGGCACCGTGGCGCTGAAGGGGGCGAAGGCCGCCGGCGCCTCGCCCGCCTCCGACGCCGCGCGCAACGCGGCGCAGAACTCCATCGCCTCGACCGGGCACGGCTCGGCCTCGACCGGCCAGGCGGTGAGCACGGCCAAGGAGCGGATGATCCCGCTCGCGGCCTTCGCCCACTACCAGACCGGCACCACCCCCCTGGCGGTGAACCACCAGGGCCAGTTCGCCGCCGCCACCATCTCCTTCAACCTGGCGGAGAATGCCTCGCTGGGCGACGCGGTTGCGGCCATCGACCACGAGGTGGCCCTGATTCACATGCCGGCCTCGATCCACGGCGCCTTCGAGGGCACGGTCAGCACCTTCCAGAAGACGCTGGGGAACGAGCCCCTCCTGATCCTGGCGGCGATCATCGCGATCTACGTCGTGCTCGGCATCCTCTACGAGAGCTACGCCCATCCCTTCACCATCCTGACCACGCTGCCCTCGGCCGGGCTGGGGGCGGTGCTCGCGCTCTTCCTCTTCAACACCGAGTTCAGCCTCATTGCCCTGATCGGCGTCTTCCTCCTCATCGGAATCGTGAAGAAGAACGCGATCATGATGATCGACTTCGCGATCGCGGCGGAGCGGAACGAGGGCCTCAGCGCCCGCGATGCGATCTACCAGGCCTGCCTCCTGCGCTTCCGCCCGATCATGATGACCACGACCGCCGCGCTGCTCGGCTCGATCCCCCTCGCGGTCGGCTTCGGCAACGGCTCGGAGCTGCGCCGCCCGCTGGGCATCTCCATCGCCGGCGGCCTGATCGTGAGCCAGATGCTCACCCTCTACACCACGCCGGTCGTCTACCTCTACGTCGACCGGGCCCGCCAGCGCGTCCGCCGCTGGCGCGGACTCCCGGCCAACCCGGCTCCGATCCCCGGCCACGGGCCGACGCCGCGGCCCGTTTCCTGAACCCTTCTCCCCGCCGCGCCATGCCTTCCCGGAACTTTCCGCCCTCCGCCCGCCTCCTGCCGCTCGCCGCCGTCCTGGCGCTCGCCGCCGGCTGCGCCGTCGGCCCGACCTACCACCGGCCGACGGTCGCGACCCCCGCCGCCTTCAAGGAGGCCGCGGGCTGGAAGCAGGCGGCGCCGGCCGACGCCGGCCCCCGCGGCGCCTGGTGGGAGGTCTTCCAGGATCCGGTCCTGAGCGGGCTGGAGGCCCAGGTGGCGACCTCGAACTTCACGCTGCAGGAGGACGCGGCCGCCTACGAGCAGGCGCGCCAGATCGCCCGGGCGGACCGCGGCACCTTCCTGCCTCTTTTGGACGCCACCGGCTCGGCCGAGCGCAGCCGCGCCCCGGCCGGGCGCTCGCTCGCCTCGGGCGCCTCGACGGTCGTCTCGCCGGCCAATTCCATCACCAACTCCTTCAGCGCCTCGCTCCAGGCCAGCTGGCAGCCGGACTTCTGGGGCCGAATTCGGCAGGAGGTCCGGGCCGACGTGGCCGCGGCCCAGGCCAGCGCGGCGGACCTGGCCAACGCCCGCCTCTCGATCCAGTCGGAGCTGGCCCGGGACTACATCGCGCTGCGGGTGGCGGACCAGCGCCAGCAGCTGCTGAACGACGCCGCCAACGCCTACGCCCGGACCCTGGAGATTTCGCGCAACAAGTACGCGGTGGGCGTCTCGGCCCACAGCGACGTCCTTTCGGCCCAGGCCCAGCTGGACGCCACCCGGGCCGCGGCGATCGACGCCGGGGTGCAGCGCGCCCAGTTCGAGCACGCCATCGCGGTGCTGGTGGGCAAGGCTCCGGCCGACTTCGCCATCATCCGGCGGCCGGCCCTCGACCTGCCCGTGCCGGGGGTCCCGGCGGTGCTGCCCTCCGAGCTGCTCGAGCGCCGGCCCGACATCGCCGCGGCGGAGCGCCGCGTCGCCGAGGCCAACGCCCGGGTCGGGGTGCAGTGGACCGGCTATTTCCCCAGCATCTCGCTCACCGGCCAGGGCGGCTATTCCGGTTCGGTCTGGCGCCGGCTCTTCGAGTATCCCAACCGCTTCTGGTCGCTGGGGGCGAGCGCGACCGAAACCCTGCTCGACTGGGGCCAGCGCCGCGCCCAGCTGAAGGAGGCCGAGGCGGCCTATGACTCCAGCGTCGCGGGTTACCGCGGCTCGGTCCTGACCGCGTTCCAGCAGGTGGAGGACAACCTGGCGGCCCTGCGCATCCTCGAGCAGGAGGCCACGGTCCAGCAGGCGGCGGTCTCCGAGGCGGCCCAGGCCACCGTGATCGCCTCCAACGAATACCGGGCGGGCACGGCCGACTACACCACCGTCGCGACCGCCGAGGTTTCCGAGCTGAACGACCGCGAACAGGCCCTGGCCACCCACGCCAGCCAGCTCGACGCGGACCTCGGCCTGATCGTCGCCCTGGGCGGGGGCTGGCAGTCCGGCGACGTCCCGGAGCGGGGCCAGGTGATGGCCCGGCGCAGCCAGGCTCCGGCGGCGGTGGCCGCGCCGGCTAAATGACCGCCGCGCGCGGCTCCTCCAGCCGCGCGATGGCCGCCATGATCCGCCCGGCCGCGCGGCCGTAGCGCTCCTTGCCGTCCTCCGGCCGGTCGTAGTCGGCCGGCAGCAGCGGCCGGCCGTAGGCGACCGAGACCGGCGTCCCCAGGCGGACGCCGCCGCCCTTGCCGAAGGCCGCGAACGAGCCGAAGATCCGCGCCGGCACCACCGGCACGGCGGAGCGGCAGGCCAGCAGCCCGATCCCGCCCTTGGGCGGCTGCAGCCGGCCGTCGGGGGAGCGGGTGCCCTCGGGAAAGAGGATGATGACCCGCTCATGGCGCAGGGCCTGCAGGACCCGCTTGATCGCGGCCACGTCCGTGCCGCCGTCGCGGTCCACCGGAATGCAGCCGACCGCGTCGAGCCACCAGGACGCGACCCCGCCCTTCCACAGCGTTTTGCGGGCGAAGAAGCAGATCTGCCGGGAGCAGTGCAGGCCGACGATGGGGGGATCGAGGTGGCTGACGTGGTTGGCGGCGATGATGTAGCCGCCGCGGGTGGGGAAGTTCTCGATCCCGGAGGTTTCGCCGCGGAAGCAGATGTCGTACAGGATCTCGATCACGGCGTGGCTGTAGCCGTAGACCGGGGTCATCTCCACCTGGGGATAGCCGCGGCTCATCGCGTCAGCGTCCCAGCCGCTCGGCGATCGGCGCGGCCAGCTGCTCGACCACCTGCGCCAGGGTCAGGCAGGTGCTGTCGAGGGAGACCGCACCGGGCGGGCAGGCGAGGGGGGCGGTCTTGCGGGAGGAGTCGAGGCGGTCGCGCTCGGCCACCGCGTCCTGCTGGCCCTCCCGGGCCCGCCGGCGGGCCCGCTCCGCGGGGTCGGCATGGAGAAAGAAGCGGAAGTCGGCGTCGGGGAAGATGATCGAGCCGATGTCGCGGCCCTCCATCACCAGGCCGCGGAAGCCGTGGCTCCGGGCCGTCTGGGCCTGGCCGCGCTGGTAGTCGAGCAGGGCCTGGCGCAGCTCGGGGATGGCGGCGAAATGCGAGACGGCGTCGTTGACCGGGGCGCTGCGGATCTCGTCGCCCGGCAGCCGGCCGTCGATTTCCAGCCGGGCGTTCCGGCCCTCCACCCGCGTCGCGAGCCTGAGCTCGGGCAGGGCGGCCTTGACCGCCGCGAGGTCGCCCGGGGCGACTTGGCGGCGCAGGAGCTCGGCCGTGACCGCCCGGTAGTAGGAGCCGGTGTCGGCATGGAGGAGGTTGAAGCGCTCGCTCAGGGCCCGGGCGGCGGAGGACTTGCCGGCGGCGGCGCCGCCGTCGATGGCGACGATGATGAAGGGTTGGCCGGACGACATGCGGGGGCTAGCCCTTCAACGAATTTTGGCGCAGCGCCTCGAGCAATTCAAAAAAGTTCGGGAAGGTCTTCGCGCAGCAGGCGGGGTCCTTGATCGAGAGCCAGGGCTGCCCGTTGCCCAGCAGGTCATGGCAGCCGAGGACGCCGAAGCTCATGGCGAAGCGGTGGTCTCCGTAGGTCTCGATCACCTGCCCGGCCCGCAGCGGCCGAGGATGGATGGTGAGCGCATCCTCGCTCTCCTCGACCTCCTGGCCCAGGCGGGCGAGCTCCTTCGCCATCCCGGAGACCCGGTCGGTCTCCTGCTTGCGGGTGTGCGCGATGCCGGAGATCCGCGTCGGGCCCCGGAGCAGGGGCGCGAGCGCGGCCAGGGTGAGGAAGGTGTCCGAGAACTCCCGGAAATTGCGGTCGACGCCGCGGCGCTCCGGACCGACCTCCGCCAGCACCCGGGCGAACTCGGCGTCGCCCTGCAGGGTGCGGGCGCGATCCCCCAGCTCCAGGCCGGGGATGGAGAGGCGGCCTCCGGCGACCAGCGGCAGGGCGAGGAAGTAGCTCGCCGCGGTCGCGTCGGGCTCGATCCGGTAGGGGCCGGCGGGCGCCCGGTAATGCCCCCTTCCGCGCGAGATGCGGATGCGGTTCGAATCCTGGGAAATGGCCCCGCATTCGCCGCCGAACTGCGCGATCTGGCGCCGCGTCATCTCGACGAAGGCCTGGCGCACCTGGCCCACGACCTCGATCTCCAGGTCGGCGCGGGCCAGCACCCCGACCAGCAGGAGCGCGGACAGCATCTGGCTGCTCTCGGCCGCCTCGACCTTGACCGGTCCGCCGGAGAGGCCCCGGGAGCGCACCTCGAAGGGAAGGAAGCCGGGCTGGCCGAGCCAGGCGATGTCGGCGCCCTGCTGCTCCAGCGCCGCGAGCAGGCCCCGGATCGGCCGCCTGCGCATCTGCGGCACGCCGTCGATCCGGAAGGCGCCGCGGGGCGCGGCGGCCACCAGGGCGGTGAGGAAGCGGGCCGCGGTGCCGGCGTTGCCGACGAAGAGCTCGGCCTTCTCCGCCGGAATCCGGCCGCCCAGGCCGGTAACGGAGAGGGTGGAGGACGCCGCGTCCTCCGCCACCGCGAAGCCGAGGCGGCGGAGCGCCTCCGCCATGATCTGCGTGTCCTCGCTGAAGAGGGCCCCCGTCAGGCTGACCGGGCCGTCGCAGAGGGCCGCGAGGAGCAGGGCGCGGTTGGTGAGGCTTTTCGAGCCGGGCAGGTGCGCCTCGCCCCGGACCGGCCGGGTGAAGGGCCGGATCGGCAGGATGTCGGGCAGGGCCATCAGTGCAGCCCGTCGCGGTAGCTCTTGCCGCGCTCGAGGGCGGCGGCGACCGCCTCCCAATCGCCCTTTGCCAGGGCCCGCTCCAGGCTGGCGAGCTCGAGCTGGAAGGCCTTGAGGGCCTCGGTGACCTCGGCGTGGTTCATCTCCAGGATGGTCCTCCAGAGCTTCGGGTCGCTTGCCGCGATCCGGGTGGTGTCGCGCAGGCCGTTGCCGGCGAAGGCACGCCAGCCGCCGTCCCGGCCGGCGAGGAAGGCGCAGAGGCTCGAGGCCAGCAGCTGGGGCAGGTGGCTGATGTGGGCGACGATTCGGTCATGGGTGTCGGGATCGGTCTTCACCACATTCGCCCCCAGGCTGGTCCAGAACCTTCCGACCGTGTCCACCGCGGCGGCAGCGGTGTCGGAAAGCGGGGTGACGAAGCAGGTGCGGTGCTCGAACAGCTCCGCCGTGCCGTGCTGCCAGCCGGTCAGCTGCGAACCGGCCATGGGATGGGAGCCGACGAAGTGGGCGCGGCGCCCGAAGGCGGCCTGGCCGGCCCGGGCGATGGTGCCCTTGACGCTGCCCACGTCGGTCACGACCGCGCCGGGCTTCACGCTCGGCCCGATCGCCTTGATCAGGTCGATGATCGCATCTGGATGCGCCGCGACCACGACCATGCTGGCGTTCCGGACCGCCGCGTGGGCCGACTCCGCCACCTGGTCGCACCAGGGCTGGCCCGCGACGGCCTGCTGCACCTGGTGGCTCCGCGCCCAGATCACGATCCGGTCGGCCACCCCCCGCGCGCGGGCGGCGCGGGCCACGGAGCCGCCGAGCAGGCCGGGGGCGAGGATGGTGAGCTGGTCGAGAGACATGCTATTTCCCATGGGGGAACTGGACGCTGAAATTCGTGCCGCCTTGGCCGTCGGGCGCAAGCGTGACCGTATAGGTGGAGGTCGGACCGTCGCCGTGGTCGATGGTCCAGCGCTCCACCCCGGTCTGTTTCCCGTCGTAAGGGGTGGCCACCTCGATCCGGACGATCCGTCGCCGGGCCGCGTTGGGATGCTGCACCTCGTCCACCATGGCCACGCCGCCGGGGGCGCTCACAAGGTCATGGAAGAGGATGGGGGAGGCCCTGGACTGCTTCCTGATCTCCGGATCGTACTGCAAGCGCTCCGGCGGAGCCTGGGGGGCGTAGAAGGCCTGGATCTGCTCCAGGGAGTGCTGCCAGGCCCAGAGCCATTGGGCCGCGGGCATGGGGGGAACCGGGGTCCCCGCGCGCCGCTCGCTGCCATAGGCCGCCGGCCAGGTGTGATCGTACCGGTCGGTATCCTTCACCCGCGCCGCCAGGCTCTGGCCAAGCTGCACCGCCGCAAAAACCCGCTCGGGCGGGCCCTTGAGGAAGGCGACGTAGCGCTGACGCACCTCCGGCGGCGCCATGCCGATGGCGCGGATGAAGAAGTGCTCCTTCGAGATGATTTCCGCCCGGCCGGAGGCGGACCCGAAGCGGATGGCGTCGTACCAGCCCAGGGTCGCGTTCATCACGACCATCGCGACGGCTTTTTCCGGCGTGTCCCGGTCCTTGGCGGCGTAGAAGGTGCCGATGATGTCCATGTTCTCCATTGGAGTCCGGCTCATCGGGTGCTGGTCGAACTCGGCCAGGATGGCGTCGAAGATCTTCAGGGAGTTGGGCTCCTTCGCCTGTACTCGCTTGAGCAGCTGAAAATATGCCTCCCTCCGCTCCTCCCACGCCATGGGTGCGGGCGCCGCCTTGGCCGGAGGGGGGGACGTGCTCGGGGGCCGGGCCAGGGCGCCCGAGACGGAGGCCCCAGCGGCGAAAGCCAGGGGAAGCAGCAACCTGCGGGCGGCGCGTTTCACGCGGCGCGGCTGCCGAGCTGCACGATGCGTTCGAACTCCGCTTTGGTGGCCGGCATGACGGAAAGCCGGCTGTGGCGGACCAGGAGAAAGTTCCTCAGGGCGGGGTCGGCCTTGATTTCCGCGAGGGTCACGGCGCGCGCCAGGGGCCGCACCGCTTTCAGCTCGACCGCCACCCAGCCCGGCTCGTCCGCGGTGGGGTCCGGAAACGCCGCCCTGCTGACCTCGGCGATTCCGATCACCGCCTTGGGCTCGCCGCTGGCGTAAAACAGGACCGCGTCGCCTGCCTGCATGCCTTGGAGATTGTTCCGGGCCTGGTAGTTGCGCACCCCGGTCCAGTCCGTCCGCTTGTCCCGGGTAAAGTCGCCCCAGGAGTAGCTCTCAGGCTCCTGCTTCACCAGCCAGTATTGAGTTTTCATCGGCAAGCCGCTCAAGTGCGCCATGGAAATGGAACCGACCCAAGCCCAAAAGGCCAAGGCCGCCCGGGCCCAGCTCATCCTCTACGTGGTGATGGGAATCTTTGTCCTGCTGCCGTTTGTGATTTACTGGCTGAGGCGGAAGTAAGTTTCGCATCGACTCCGCCGCGGCCAATTTCCAAGATTTTCCCCTTTCACGGGCCCGTAGCTCAGTTGATAGAGCGCCTCGTTCGCAACGAGGAGGTCGTCGGTTTGATCCCGATCGGGTCCACCAATTCTGCCGCCCGCCGCGCCGCGGCCGAGGGCGCGGGCAGCGAAGGCTGGAGGCCGGAGACGGTCGCGCCGGCGTGATCCGGCTTGCCGTTGGGATCCAGCTCGAGGCGGAGATAGTCGTAGACCACGCCGCTGGTCACGTCTCCCGCCGGCACGGTGAGCTGGAGGCGGTTTTCCCCTGCCTGCAGCAGCGCCGCGTCGAAGTGCACCGGAATTTCCTGCCAGATTCCCTTGTCCGTGTTGTAGCGGATCGCATCGGTGCGCATCGGATGGATCACCCCGGCCGGCTTGCCGTTGACCGTGATCGAAAGCTGCTCGGCGTTGGAGCCGGCCAGCGCGACGCGGAGCGTGGCCTCGCCGGTCGGGGCCGAGGGCATCTCGAATTTGATCGTCCACGTCGTCGCCCGCCCGCGGCCATACAGCCGCCACGGCCCCAGGGTGCCGGTCGTGTCCTGGGCTCCGGCCTTGACCCAGCCGAAACGCTGGTTGGCCGGATCCTTGGCATCGGGATTGAGCCAGGCGGTCGATTCGCCGTGGGGAACCTCCTCGAAGAACCAGTCCCGGCGGTAGTCGCTCTTCCCGATGGTGTAGGTGATGTCGTTCGGGAAGAGCAGCGGGTAGCGCAGGGGCCAACCCCAGAGCCAGTAGTCGGCGCCATCGCCCTTGAAGAACTTGCCGCCCGTCCGGTCCGGATAGCCGATCTCCCAGAGCTGCCTTCCGTAGCGGACCGGCTTCCAGTCAAGCCGGCCGAGGTCGACGGTGCGGCCAGCGGCGACCGTGATGTTGGTCTGCGCGAACTCCCCCAGGACGCCGTCCGCGAAGGCGTGGAGGGTGTAGGTTCCGGGCCTGATGTTGGCGATGGTGAAGCGGCCGTCCTCCGAGCCGTCGTTCCAGAACTGGTAGTGCTTCGAGTCGTGGGCCCAGTCGCCCGGCAGGACAAAGCGCCGGTAGGGATAGGGGTCCGGGCGGCCGCCCGCGCCGGCCCCATTCGGCCTCCGGCGCGGCCCCAGCACTCCCGGCGAGAAGTTGAAGACCGTCGGCGGGCCGTCGGGATGGGCCAGTCCGACCAGCAGATGCGGCAGCCGGGCCGTGGCCGCCTGCGGATCGTCGAGGACGATCCGCCCGGTGACGGTTCCCCGCTCGTCGCGGTGGGGGTAATCCACGCCTTCGACCCAGCCGTAGGGCCATTTGGATTTCTCCGCCCTGGCCTGCCGCAAGGCATCCTGCCACAGCGCGGTCGCGTTGTGCCGCCAGGCGGGAGGAATGGTCGGATTTCCGGCGGTGGCCTGGAGCGTGGCCAGGTCGGCCGGGCTCGGCTCCTCGGCCCGGTTCAGGGAGTTAACGTAGATGAAGATCGGACCGATCACCTTGTTCCACGCCTCGCCGGCCTGCACCCGGCAGGGGGCTCCGCCGCCGTAGTGGGTGCCGCGCCAGTAATCGAGGATGATCGGGTCGGGATTGCCGTTGTCGCCATAGTGGCAGTCCAGCTCCTGCTTCGTCGGACCGCCGCTGAGGTACTCGATGCTCGGGTTCACGAACCAGATCCCGATGTGGTCCCGGGTGCTGGACCACCCGTAGGCCGGCGTCCGGTACTGCACGGCGTTGTAGCTGTACTTGTGCTCCACCGAATTCTTGTAGAGCCCCTGGCTCATGATCCGCTGCTCCTTGGCATGCACCGGCACGCCCGTGCCCCAGTCGGTCGGGGCGCATTCGAGCATGTTCCGGTCCGCGTCGACCGAAAGCCAGTCGAAGCGCTGGCTGAGGAAGGTGATGTAGCGGCTCTCCGGCACGTTGAGCGGCCCGTAGGCCGCCGGGTGGGAGAAGATCGCATAGGTGTAGACCCCGCTCTCGCCGCGGCCCATCGCATAGCGCAGCTCCAGGTCGCAGTTGGTCATCCCGCCCCGCGCGGCCCCGGGGGAGTTGGGGGAGAGACCCGCCTTGGGGTCGCCCTTGGTCACGCCCTTGATCGCAATCTCAGCCCGTTCGCCCCCGTTGGCGGCCGGATCGATCGTGACGCTCTGGCTCAGGCCGCCGACCAGTTCGGCGCGCTCGGGATTCTCTTCCCACACCCCCGAGTGGCCCTGGTCGTGGCCCATGGTGTCGATCCCCTTGTAAACCAGCGAGAGCATCTCCCCGGTCTTCTTGTCGATCCGCGCCGTGACGATGCCGTTCGAGAGGGTGTAGGTCGTGCCATCCTGGGCGAGCGTCACCGGCGCGGCGATGGCCTCGCGGGCGGCGAAAGGGTCGCCGGCGCAGCTGGAGAGCGCGGAAAGCGAAAGCGAGACAAGGAGGAGAGCCCCGGCGGCGCGGGCGGCGGTCTTGAGCATGGTCGTCAGCCAGACGCGGGGCCCGAACGAAGGATGCCCGCAGTCCTGATCAATGACAGGGAAGACGGGCCCTCCTTTGCGGCTTGAGGACGCCCCGCATGTATAACAACCGTTCCATGATCAAGGAGTCCAAATCCCGGAAGATCGGCAATTCCCTGGGAGTGATCATCCCGAAGGAAATCGCGGAGTCCCTCCGGATCGAGGAAGGATCGGCGGTCTACTTCACGGATGCGCCCGACGGAATCCGGCTTTCGGCTCAGAACCCAGAGTTTGCGGTGAAGATGAAGGCGGCAGAGAGCCTGAGTCGCCGTTACCGGAACGCCCTGCGGGAACTGGCGAAATGAACGTCCCCATCTGGATGACCCGGGAGGACGCGCTCGCGCTCCACGACATGATGCTGGCCCAACACGGCGGGTTGGCCGGCGTGCGCGAAATGGGATTGCTCGACTCTGCCCTGGCGCGCCCGCGGCATCTTTCCTCCTACGGAAGGCGCCAGCTTCCGAAATTATCGGCGGCCTACGCCGGAGGCATAGTCCGGCATCATCCCTTCAACGATGGGAACAAGCGGACCGGGTTTCTCATCGCGGCGACCTTTCTGGAGGTGAACGGATACGAATTCCGCGCGCCTGGGGCGGACGTGGTCCTATCGACCGTGGCCCTGGCCGCAAACAAGATGAGCGAGGCCGACTACGCCGACTGGCTTGGGGCGAGCGCAGAGGCTCGGAACTAAGCCGGCCGGCGGCGCGGGATCCGGTGGAAGCCGGGGCAGCGGCCCGGAGGTCGAAGGGCGCGGGTGCCTGCCTAGGGGGTGTGCTTCCGCTTGGCTGACAGCTCCTGGATCCGTGCCGAGGCCTGCTGGGCCGCCTGGAGGGAACGAAGGGTCTCGAGCTGGACAGGGGAGAGGATCGATCCCGCCTGGGCCACGAGGTCATCGGTCAGGCTCGTCGGGTCCTCTGTCATGACCTGGCCCTCGACCATCGTGGTGTAGCTGCCCGGAACGGAGTGGATCCCGGCGAAAGGCGGCGGCGCCGATCCGGCTAGGAGTTTGACCATCTGCTCGCTCTGTTCGTCCGAAAGCGGAGCCTCGCCGTAGCTCAGCGCCTGCTGGAGCTGCCGCACCTGGCCCCGCTGGGCCCCGGTCTGGCGAAAATACTGCAGCTGCGCGTAGCTGTCCCCGCCGATCGCCGCTTTGAGCCTGCCCTCGATCTCTTCCTCGGACTGGGCAGTGAGTTTCCGGATGGCGTCCGGATCGCGGATGCCCTGGGCGCGGGCCTCGACTCCGATGTCCGCCTGCTCGCGTTGTTCCTCGATCATCAGATCGCGGAGGGCGGCGACCTTGTCCGGAGGCAGGCGCAGAAAGCGCAGAAGCTCGGCGTTGGCGCTGGCGAATTGCGCCCGGGATACCACCGCCTGCAGGGGCGCGATCTCGGGGGAAGCCTCCCACCTCAAATAATCCGCCTGACCCCTGAGGAATCGGCGTGCGAAGTCCTCAGCGGATTTCGGCGGGGACGCCGGCGCGCCCACCGGCGGAACGGACCGCCTTTCGAGTTCCGCAATGCGCTTCTGGGATTCCGCCCGAAGCCGCTGACCCACCTGGGCCGCCGCGATTTTCTCCTGGCGCTGCCGAAGCAGCATAAGGAGCAGGACGGCGATCAGCACCGCCTCGGCCAGGGCGAGCGCCGCCAGCAGGCGGGGGGAGCGGTCGGGGCCCGGTTCCATCGGAACGCCCGTTCAGGGCGTGAGGAGGAAATGCGCCGATGCCGGCTCTTTCTGGCGCCGGCCGATGCGGATATGGGTCGGATCGTAGTCGCCGTCGATCCGCAGCGCGAACTCCGCCTGGGGAGGCCCGAGCAGGTTGAAATCGATCCCGTCGACATCCTCGTGGGGATGGAAGTCGAACCGGATGTCGCCGTTGACCACCTCCAGCTCGTCCTTCCGCTTCGATCCGACGGCCCGGAGGTTGGCGATAGTGGTGCCTGGCAGCGGATGGATCGCCCCCTCGAAACGGTGCCGGACCCCCTGGGTGGTCGCGCGCAGATGCCAGACCAGGTCCTCGTCCTGGTAGATCCAGTAGCCCATGTGGGAGGCGGAGGAGAGGCCCCGGGGCCGGCCCAGGGCAACCGAAGCCGGTATCGAGACGGCGGTCGAGGCGGGCATCGCGACCGGCCCTTCGCACCCCGCGAGGAGGGCGCCGAGGGCGGCCAGGACGACCGGCGGCCCCAGCTTCATGTGTTAGGTCCCGTGATGCCCACCATAATAGAATACGATCCGCTGGATCGCCCAGAAAATTCCGATGGCGGCGATGGCGAGGGAGCAGGGGATGGCGATCCGCTTGCGGAACCAGGGCCGGTGGCGGAACCAACCGACCAGCAGGAAGGCGATCCCGATGATGAAGAGCTGCCCGAAATCCACCCCGAAGTTGAAGCCGAGCAGCGCGACGATGAAGCGGTGCTTGGGAAACGGGACCTCGCTCAGGCTGCTGGCGAAGCCCAGGCCGTGGATCAGCCCGAAGCCGAAGACGACCGCCAGCCGGCCGGGCCCGAGCCGCGGGGCGAAGACGTTCTCCAGGGCGATGAACGCGATGGAAAGGGCGATGGCCGGCTCGACGTACTTGCTGGGCAGGCTGAAGATCCCATAGGTCGAAAGGAAGAGGGTGGTGGCGTGGGCGATGGTGAAGACCGAGGTCTGCGAGATCAGCTTCCGCCAGGTGATGCCGAGGAAGAAGAGGCCGAGCACGAAGAGGATGTGGTCGGTGCCCTCGGGCACGATGTGGTGGAAGCCCAGCCGGAGGTACATCACCAGCTGCTTCGGCCAGGGCATGGTGTCGACCATGTCGGCGAGGGCCTGCCGGCCCTTCGCCGGGGCGGCGGGCGCCGCGGCGGCGGCCCCCGCCTCGGGCGCGGCGCCCTTCCAGTCGAAGGGATCGCTCTCGTTGCTGCCCTCCTCGATCCAGGATGTCGCCGAAATATGGGCCGAGGGGATCTGGACGATGAAGGCGACGGGGTATTCCACCTTGGCCCCGTAGGGCACGAGCAGGGAAATCGGGTCGCCGCTGGCCGGGAGCATGGCGAGGAAGTGGAACGTGGTGAACTTGTCCACCCCGGGGTCGTCGAAGTTGGCCTGGGAGAGGGCCGGGAGCGAAAAGCCCTGGAAGATGAGGGGCAGGGTGGCGTTGCCGGCGCGCAGCTGCAGGCCGGCCTCGATGTCGGGCAGCAGCCCGTCGATCGCCTTGCGCTGGTCCGCGGGCGCCGCCCGGGTCAGCCGGTAGTAGGCCTCGGGCGAGGGCAGCAGGGGCGAGAGGTCATAGTCGATCTTGACGTCGACCACTCCCGGCTGCTCGAAGGACGCCAGGACCTGGGTGATGGTCAGGCTGTGGGCCCGCGCCGCCGCCGGAGCGAGGGCGGCGCAGACCAGGCAGGCGAGCCAAAGCCGGATCCGGCGGGGCATCGGGCGGCCGGGTTAGGGCTACTCCGAATCGAAGGAGATGCGGATGCCGGCGGTGAAGAGGAGGCCGCTCTTGGCCCGGTTGTAGCCGTTTTCCCAGTCCGCCCCGACGAAGCCGCCGACGCCGCTGTTGACCCAGGCGTTGGCGCTGATGCCGTAGTTCCAATTGTTCTCATGGGGGGAGCTGAACCCGTAGTCGTGCTCCAGGTCGGCCTTGATCGCGGCGTTCTTCGTCACCGGCACCTCGAAGCCGGCCGCCACGTCGACGAAGGGGCTGTTGTAGGTGGTGAGCGCGCCGAGGGTGTAGTTGCGCTGCCAGTCGTAGCGCACCCCGGCGGAGACGAAGGGCGCGATGTAGCCCATCTTCTGGTAGCCGATCAGGTCGAGCCCGAAGCGGTTCTCGTTCAGGCGGAACTGGCCGCCGGCCGCGGCGTGGATGTAGTGGTAGTCCGTCGACAGGTCCAGGTTGTCGGTCAGCGGCAGGTTGAAGGCCAGGCCGGGGATCGCGGCGGTGGCGGGAGTCTGGACATGCCAGAGCTTGTCGATCCCGCCGTAGATCTGAAGGTAGGTCCTGCCCAGCGTCCAGGAGTCGGACTCGGGCGGCGTCGGGGGCGCGGCCGCGGGGGCTTGGGCCCGCGCGAGCGGGGCGAGGAGGGCGAGGCCGAGGAGCGCCCCGCCAAGGAGCCTGGAGGGTAGATTCATGGGCGGCAGTATGACGCGGGCGAGCGTGGAACGGTTCCCCCATTCTCGCAACGGCGGAGTTGCGGCCTCAGGCGCGGCGCGAGGCGGTGCGGATCACGAGCTGCTGCAGCAGGATGAAGACGAAGAGCAGCGCCCCGATGATGATCCGCGTCCACCAGGTGTTGAGGTCGCCCTGGAAGGTGATCAGCGTCTGGATCAGCCCGAGGATGAGGACGCCGACCAGGGTCCCGGGGATCAGGCCGACGCCGCCGCGGAGCATGGTGCCCCCGATGACGGCGGCGGCGATCGCGTCCAGCTCCAGCCCGACGAAGGAGGCCGGGTTGCCCGACTGCATGTAGAAGGTGGCCACGGTCCCGCCCAGGGCGGAGAGGAACCCCGCGAGGGTGTAGGTCAGGATCTTCGTCCGGCCCACCGGCAGGCCCATCAGCCGGGCCGAGCCCTCGTTCGAGCCGATGGCGTAGACCGCCCGCCCGAAGCGGGTCCAGCGGGCGAGGGCGGTGAAGGCGACGACGGCGATGACCAGGCAGTCCGCCGTGAAGGGGAGCGAGAGCCGGCGCGAGAGCCGGATCGCCAGCGTCTCCGCGACGAAGGTGTCGTAGAAGGGATGGTTGATCGGCAGGGACTCGGGGTGGACCACGAAGCCGAGGCCGCGGGCGAGGAACATCCCCCCCAGGGTGACGAGGAAGGAGGGCAGCTCGAAGCAATGGATGATGACCCCCATCCCGGCGCCGAAGAGCGCGCCGAAGGCCAGGGCGGCCGCGATGGCCAGGGGCGGGGGCAGTCCGCGGGTGATGAGCTCGGCGATGAGGATGCCGGTGAAGGCGACGAGCGAGCCGACCGAAAGGTCGATGCCGCCCGAGAGGATGACGAAGGTGGTCCCGATCGCCGCGATTCCGAGAAAGGCGTTGTCGCCGAAAAGATTGACCAGGACGCGGAGGGAGCCGAAGTGCGGAAAGAGGAGGCAGCCGGCGAGGTAAAGCGCGCCCAGGACGGACAGCGCGGCCGCGAAGGGGATCTGCTGCGGGGCGAGGCGGAGCTTCATCGGGCGGGGCGGGTCCGCCGCGCCCAGCGCGCGCGGAGAGTGGGGGACTGGAGGACGCAGGCGGCGAGGATCACCAGGGCCTTCGGGACCGGGGCGACGTCGGCGCTGACGTTGCAGGCGTAGAGGGTGGTGGTGAGGGTCTGCATCAGGAGCGCGCCGACCAGCGCGCCGGCCAGGTGGAAGCGGCCGCCGGTCAGCGAGGTGCCGCCGACCACCGCGGCGAGGATGGCATCGAGCTCGAGGTAGAGGCCGGCGTGATTGGCGTCGGCGCTGCGGATGTCGGCCGCGGCGACCAGCCCGGCGAGGCCGGAGCAGAAGCCGGAGAAGACGTAGACGAAGAAGGTGACGGTGTGCGCGGGCAGGCCGGTGTAGCGGCTGGCGGTTTCGCTGTCGCCGATCGCCTCGATGAAGAGGCCCAGGGCGGTGCGCCGCGTCAGCAGGGCGGTGAGGCCGAACGCGGCCAGGACGAGGGTGAGGGTGAAGGGCAGCCCCAAAAACCACCCGGTGCCGAGGTAGACCAGGGCCGGGTCGTTAAAATTGATGATCTGCCCGCCGGTGATGAGCTGTGCCACGCCGCGGCCCGCCACCATCAGGATCAGCGTGGCGACGATCGGCGGGATCCGCAGGACCGCGACCAGCAGCCCGTTCCAGGCTCCGGCCAGGAGCGACACGCCCAGGGCCAGGGCGATGGCGGCGCCCGCCGGGAGGTGGGCGGCGACCGAGGCCTGGGCGGCCACCGCCCCGGCGATCGCCATGATGGCGCCCACCGACAGGTCCACCCCGCCGGTGGCGATGACCAGGGTCATGCCCAGGGTCAGCAGCATGACCTTGGCCCCCTCGTTGAGGATGTCGATCCGGGTGCCGTAGAGGTGGCCGCCGCGGATCTCCAGGCCGAAGAAGCCCGGCAGGCAGAGCTGGTCGAAGAGCAGCAGCAGGGCCAGGGCCAGCAGCGGCCAGAAGGCGACGCGGCGGCGCTGGCCGAAGAGCACCGCGGCCAGGGCGGCCCAGAAGAGCGCGTTGCCGAGGAGCGCCATCAGGGCTTCTCCGCGATCGCCTGCATCACCGCCTCCTCGCTGACCTGCTCGCCGGCGAGCTCGGCCACCTTCGAGCGGTCCCGCAGCACGACCACCCGCTGGCTGTTGCGCACGAGCTCGGCGATCTCCGAGCTGATGAAGACCAGGGCGAGCCCCTCGGCGCGCAGCTTGGCCAGCAGCCTCTCCAGATCCGCCTGGGCGCCGACGTCGATCCCGCGGGTCGGCTCGTCCAGGATCAGCAGCCGCGGCTCCGTCGCCAGCCAGCGCGCGAGGATCACCTTCTGCTGGTTGCCGCCGCTGAGGTTGCGGATGGCCTGCTCCGGGCCGCTGAGCTTGATCCCCAGCGCCTGGACGAACCGGGCGGTCAGCCGGTCCTGCTCGGAGCGGGGGATCCGCCGCCAGATGCCGCGGCGCACCTGGAGGGCGACGATGACGTTCTCCCGCACGGTGAGATTGGGCAGGATCGCCTGGGTTTTGCGGTCCTCCGGGGTGAAGCCGAAGCGGCGCCGGAGCGAGGCGGCGGGCGAGCGGGCCTCCGCCGCCCTCCCGTCGACGCGCATCTGGCCGCTGTCGGCGCGCGCCACCCCGAAAAGCAGCTCGGCCAGCTCGGTGCGGCCGGAGCCGAGCAGCCCGGCCAGCCCCAGGACCTCGCCGGCGCCGACCCGGAGGTCGACCGGATGGAGCGTGCCCCGGCGGCCGAAGCCCGTCACCTCGAGCACGGGCGCCTGCGCGGCGCGGGGCGGCGGGGCCGGCGCGCGGGCGGCCGCGGCGATCTCGCCCACGGGCCGGCCCAGCATGTGCGAAACCAGCTGGAGGCGGGGAAGCTCGGCCGCGGGAAACTCCCCGACCAGCCGGCCATTGCGCAGCACCGTGATCCGATCGGAAATGCCGTAGACCTGGTCGAGGAAGTGGGTGACGAAGACCACGGCCATCCCCTCGCTCCGGAGCTTCCGGATGACGGCGAAGAGCTCCTTCACCTCCCGCTCGTCCAGGCTGGAGGTGGGCTCGTCCAGGATCAGGACCCGGGCGGAGACGTCGAGGGCGCGCGCCACCGCCACCAGCTGCTGGACCGCGATCGAGCAGGCGGAGAGGATCCGGTCGACGTCGAGTTCCAGGCCGAGGCGAGCCAGCGCCGCGCGGGCGCGGCGGCGGACCCCGCCCCACGCGATGAACCCCGCGCGGCCGGGCTGGCGGCCCAGGCAGATGTTCTCCGCCACCGAGAGATCGGGGATGAGATTGACCTCCTGGTAGACCGTTGCGATGCCGGCCGCCTCGGCCTCGCGGGGCGAGCGCGGGCGGATCGGCCGGCCGCCGACGCGAACCTCGCCGCCATCGCGCGGGTGGACCCCGGTCAGGACCTTGATCAGGGTGCTCTTGCCGGCGCCGTTTTCGCCCATCAGCGCATGCACCTCGCCGGCGCGCGCGGCGAAGGCGACGCCCTCGAGCGCCGTGACGCCGGGAAACCGCTTGGTGATGCCGCTGGCTTCGAGGACGGCGCCCGTCATCGCCTCAGTACTGGCGGGTGGGAAGGACCGCGGCGGCCTGGGACTGGTCGTAGACCCCCTCCTTCACCACCACCCGGTGCGGCACCGGCTTGCCGGCCGCCACCGCCTCGATCAGGTCGAAGAGCTGGGGCCCGAGCAGGGGATTGCATTCGACCGTGCAGTTGAGCTTGCCCTGGGTCATGGCGACGAAGGCGTCGTGCACCCCGTCGATCGAGACGATGATGATGTCCTTGCCCGGCTTGAGCCCGGCCTCCTCGATCGCCTGGATCGCGCCCAGGGCCATGTCATCGTTGTGGGCGAAGAGCGCCGTGATGTTCTTGCCCTCGGGCGACTTGAGGAAGGCCTCCATCACTTCCTTGCCCTTGGCCCGGGTGAAGTCGCCGCTCTGGGAAAGCACGATCTTCATGCCGGGATGGCCGGCTAGCACCTCCTCGAAGCCCTTCTTGCGGTCGATGGCCGGGGCGGAGCCGGGTGTGCCGACCAACTCGGCGATCGTGGCCTTTCCGCCGGTCTTCTCGGCCAGCCAGCGGGCCGCCTTGCGGCCCTCCTCGACGAAGTCCGAGCCGATGATGGTGGCGTAGAGCTTGGGGTCGGAGACCTCGACCGCACGGTCGGTCAGCACCACCGGGATGCCCGCCTGCTTGATCTCGCGCAGGACCGGCTCCCAGCCGGTCTCGACCACGGGAGAGAAGGCGATCACGTCGACGCCCTGGGCCACGAAGGAGCGGAGGGCCTTGATCTGGTTCTCCTGCTTCTGCTGGGCGTCGGAGAAGATCAGCTTGATGCCGCGCTTGGCGGCCTCGGCCTTGATCGACTCGGTGTTGGCGGTGCGCCAGCCGCTTTCCGCGCCCACCTGGGAGAACCCCACGGTGAGGGGGGCGGCCCGGAGGGCGGCGGCGAACAGCGGCAGGGAGAGGAGGCGGACGAGGTGGGTCGGGCGCATAGTAGGGGGGGTTGGACGGGAGGGAAAGGAGCGGGTGCGGGCGGGCGGAAAATAGGAGCGGGTCGGGCGCGGGCTAGGACAGGATCGGATCGTGGTTTTCCGGGCGGCCCCGGGTGAAGTTGTGGTTCTGGACCGGCCGGAGCAGGGCCAGGACCTCGGCCATCAGGGCGAAGTCGACCGGCGCCTCGGCGTAGCCGACGTTTCGGCGCAGGTTGTCGGGATTGGCCGTGCCGATCACGGTGGTCGCGATCCCCGGATGGCTGACGGAGAATTGGACCGCCAGCTTCACGATGTCCTCGCCCCGGGCCCGGCAGAACTCCGCGGCCTTACGGCCGGCGGCGCGGATGGCCGGCGGGGCCGGGTGCCAGTCCGGCGGTCCCCGGTCCGTGAGCAGGCCCATTCCGGTCGGGGCGGCGTTGATCACGCCGATGTCCCGCTCCCGGCAGTAGGGCAGGAGGGATTCCAGCGTCCGGTCGTTCAGCTCGTAGTGGCAGAAGGAGAGCAGCAGTTCGACCACCTCCGGGCCGGCGCGGTCGATCACCGCCGGGAAGATCTTCAGCGGCAGGCCGGTGATGCCGATATGGCCGATCCGGCCCGCCTGGCGCAGCTGGACCAGGGCGGGCAGCGTCTCGTTCACCACCTGGTTGAGGTCCGCGAACTCGATGTCGTGGCACTGCACGATGTCCAGGTGGTCGAGCCCGAGCCGGGAGCAGCTCTCATCGACGCTGCGCCGGACCCGCGCGCCCGAGAAGTCGAATTCGCCCGGCCGGTACTGGCCCACCTTGGTCCCCAGGATGAAGCGGTCGCGGCGTACCCCCTTCAGGGCGCGGCCGAGCACCGCCTCGGAGCGGGTGTCGCCGTAGTGGGGCGAGGTGTCGATGAAGTTGATGCCAAGATCCAGCGCGGCGTGCACCGTCCGGATGCCCTCGGACTCGTCGACCGGCCGGAAGGCCCCGCCGAGCGGCGAGGCGCCGAGGCTGAGGACGGAAACCTGGAGGCCGGTGCGGCCGAGGCGGCGGAAATGCATGCGGGGTGGGGGATGGAAAACTTGCAAGGGATGCGGCGGGATGTCCAACTCCGACCTGCCCCATGAGAAATTTCGGGATTTGGCTGTCGGATTTCGCCCGGCTTTCGGCCGGATCGAATCCGCCCCCGGGCCGCCCCGCGCCGGCCTGACCCGCCGCTCTCGCCGGCGACAACTTTTTTCCTCGGGGCTCGTCCCGCTGCGGGCTCACCCCACCATGAACCTCTCCCGCCTCCTCTGGGGAGTGCTGGCATTCGCCATCGGCTCCTTCCCGCTCCTCGCCCTCGACCGCCCGGAGGTCACCTTCAAGGTCTTCCAGTTTCCGGCCGACCGCATCCCGCGGGTCGACGGCGAGGCCAGCGACTGGGACATCGTGCCCGATTCGTACGCGGTCCACGCGGACCAGCTCATCGACGACGGGGGGGCCCACGGCCATCCCGACCCGGCGACCTTCCGACTGACGGTCAAGGTGGGGTGGGTGAAGGGCCTGAACCGGCTGTTCTTCCTCTACCAGGCGACCAAGGGGCGCTGGGATTTCGCCTCGAGCGGCCTCCCGGGGGACATCTTCGAGGTCGTGGTCGACGGGGACGCCTCGGGCGGGCCCCTCGTCTACCGGGGCCGGGGCGACCGCGGAACCCAGCCCGCCGGCTCGCCGGCGGACCCGCGGATCGATCCGGACGAGGCCCACTGGGCCATCCACAGCGTGCAGGCGCAGAACTACCATGTCTTCACGCCGCCGGGGGACCGCGACTGGTGCATCGCCTGGGGGGCGCCGACCTGGGTCAAGGAGCTGCCCTACGCCAATTCGGCCTGCCGCTACAATTTCCGCTCGGGCGGGGCCGGGAAGCTGACGCTGGAGTTCTGGCTCACCCCCTTCGACTACGCCGGGCCGGAGGGCCCGCAGCGCGCGGTCGAGTCCGTCCTGCGCGAGAACAAGATCATCGGCCTGTCCTGGGCGGTGATCGATTTTGGCGACGCGCCCGGCGACCGCCATCATTTCTGGAACCTGTCGCGCCACCACCAGATGTTCGGCGACGCCTCGCTGCTCTGCGCCTTCCGGCTCATGCCGCTCGAGCCGCGGCTCCTGCCCGCGATCGCGGCGCAGTGGTCGTGGAGCGTGGTCGACATGGGCCGCCGGCTGGTCGCCTTCAAGGACCTCTCGGTCGGGCAGGTGACCGCCTGGAAGTGGGACTTCGGGGACGGCTCCTCCTCGGCCGAGCCGAACCCGGTCCATGCCTACAAGCGTCCCGGCAGCTACGTCGTGATCCTCGACGTCGAGGGGCCGGGCGGCCACGCCCGCCGCTCCAAGGTCTGGGACATTTCCCTCCGCTGATTCCCCTTCGCCCATGTCCTCCCCCCGCCTCCTCCTCGCAGCCCTGGCCTTCGCCGGCACCGGGCTGGTCTCGCTCTCGGCCTTCGACCGGCCGGACGCCACCTTCAAGGTCTTCCAGTTCCCCGCCGACCAGATGCCCCGCGTCGACGGCGAGGCGGGCGACTGGGCGATCGTGCCCGAGTCCTACGTGATCGACGGCAGCCAGCTCCTCGACGTGGAGGAGCCCCAGCGGCCGCCGGACCCGAAGGACTGCGTGGTCCGGATCAAGGTCGGCTGGGTCAAGGGCCTCAACCGGCTGTACTTCCTGCTCGAGGCCACCAAGCCGAAGTGGGATTTCGCCAGCCCCGGGCTGCGGGCGGACACCTTCGAGGTGGTGGTCGACGGCGACGCCTCGGGCGGACCGCTGATCGACAAGGGCCACCGGGAATTCTGGAACCCCGAGCACGTCGGGGTCTACCGGGCCGCGCCCGACGACCGGATCAGCGTCAACGAGGCGCACTGGGCCATCCAGGGGGTCCACGCGCAGAACTACCACATCTTCACCCCGTTCGAGAACAAGGACTGGTGCATGGCCTGGGACGCGGCCACCTGGATCAAGGAGTTCCCCTACGCCAACGCCGCGGAGCACTATGACTTCCGGCCGGGCCAGGGCGGCAAGCTGACGCTGGAATTCTGGATCACGCCCTTCGACTACGCCGGGCCGGAGGGCCCGCAGCGCGCGGTCGAGTCCGTGCTGCGCGAGAACAAGATCATCGGCCTGTCCTGGGCCTTGATGGAATACGGCAACGCGACCAACAACCACCACCTCCATTTCTGGAACCTCTCGCGCCACTACACGATGTACGGCGACGCCTCGGAGCTCTGCGCCTTCCGGCTCATGCCGATGGAGCCGGCGCTGCAGAAGCCGATCGCCGCGCAGTGGTCGTGGAGCGTGGTCGACATGGACCGCCGGCTGGTGGCCTTCAAGGACCTCTCGGTCGGGAAAGTGACCTCCTGGAAGTGGGATTTCGGGGACGGTTCCTCCTCGTCGGAGCAGAATCCCCTGCATGCCTACCAGCGGCCGGGCAACTACGTGGTGATCCTGGACATCGACGGGCCGGCGGGCCACTCGCGGCGCTCGAAGGTGTGGGACATCTCGCTGCGCTGAGCTCGGCCGCGCCTTCGCGATGAGCCTTCCGCGCCTTCCCCTCGCCGCGCTGGCCGGCCTGCTGGTGGCCGCCGCGCGCCTGGGGGCGGCCGGGCCCGCGCCGGTCCCGACGCTCTACCTGGTCGGCGACTCGACCGCCGCCGACAACCGCGACCGCAATGCCGTGGGGTGGGGGGTACCCCTCGCCGACTATTTCGATCCGGCGAAGCTGCGGGTGGAGAACCGCGCGCGCGGGGGGCGCAGCAGCCGGACCTTCGTGACCGAGGGGCTCTGGGATCGGGTCCTGGACCGGCTGGAGCCGGGCGACGTCGTTCTCCTGCAAATGGGCCAGAACGACGGCTCGCCGGTCAACGACGCCTCGCGGGCGCGGGGTTCGCTGCCCGGGCTGGGCGAGGAGAGCGAGGAGATCGACAACCGGGTCACCAAGAGGCACGAGCTCGTCCACACCTTCGGCTGGTACATGCGCAAGATGATCGGCGAGGCCAAGGCCAAGGGCGCCACCGTGGTGGTGCTGGGCCTGACGGTGCGGGACCTCTGGCACGCGGGCTTCGTCGAGCGGGGGCCGGGCAACTACACCGATCTTTCCGCCCAGCTCGCGCGCGCGGAGAAGGTCCCCTTCCTCGACCTGACCGAGCTGATCGCGGCGCGCTACGAGGCGCTGGGGCCGGAGACGGTCAGGGCCTTCTTTCCGCGCGACTTCGTCCACACCAGCCTGGCCGGGGCGACTCTCAACGCGGAGCTGGCGGTGGAGGGGCTGGCCCGGCTCCCGGGACTGACCCTGGCCGCGGACCTCTCCCCGCGGGGGCTGGGCCTGCCGCCTCCGCCCGCGCGGGTGCGCCGGCCGCCTCCGGTTCCGGCCGATCCCAAGCTGCCGAGCGTCATCCTGATCGGCGATTCCACGGTCCGCAACGGGGTGGGCAATGGCGCGGGCGGCCAGTGGGGCTGGGGCGAGCCGCTCGCGGCCTACTTCGACACCCGCCGGATCAACGTCGTGAACCGGGCGGTGGGCGGCCTGAGCAGCCGCACCTTCCTCACCGGCGGCTTCTGGGAGCGGACCCTGCCGCTGGTCAAGCCAGGCGACGTGGTGATCATGCAGTTCGGCCGGAACGACGGCGGCCCGGTCAACGACCATTTCCGGGCGCGCGCCTCGCTGCCGGGGATCGGCCCGCAGGCGCGGGAGATCGACAACCTGCTGACCAAGAAGCACGAGGTGGTCCATACCTTCGGCTGGTACCTGGAGCGGTTCATCGCGGACACCAGGGCCCGCGGCGCGGTCCCGGTCGTCTGCTCGCTCACCCCGCAGAAGATCTGGCGCGACGGGGAGGTGCCCTACGAGGATCTCGCCGGCTGGGCCCGGGAGGCGGCGCAGGCCGGCGGGGCCGCCTTCGTCGACCTGCAGGCGATCATCGAGCGCCGCTACGTCGAGCTGGGTCCGAAGGGGACGGAGCGGATGTACGCCGATCCCCATACCCATAACAGCTGGGCGGGCGCCGACCTGAACGCCCAGTGCCTCGTCGCGGGGCTGAAGGCGCTGCCCTCCGATCCGCTCGCGGCCTACTTCTCGGCGGCGGCGTCCGCAATCCCGGCCTATGAGCGGGGCTTCACGCCGCCGCCGGCCGCGCCCGCCTTCTGGGCCTGGGCCGCGCGCCCGGTCCTGGGCTGGAACAGCTGGGACTGCTTCGCGACCACGATCACCGAGGCGCAGGCGCGCGCGCAGGCCGCCGCCCTGGCGGAAAAGCTGCTGCCCCACGGCTGGCGGACCTTCACCGTCGACATCCAGTGGTACGAGCCGGGTGCGACGAGCTTCGACTACCGCAAAGGCGCGGAGCTGAGCATGGACGGGTGGGGGCGGCTGCAGCCGGCGCCCAACCGGTTTCCGTCGGCCGCCGGCGGCGCGGGCTTCGAGCCGCTGGCGCGGTACGTCCACGGGCTGGGGCTGGCCTTCGGCGTCCACCTCCTGCGCGGCATCCCGCGCCAGGCGGTCGCCCGCAACACGCCGATCCTCGGGACGCCCTACCACGCGGCCGACGTGGCGGACCGGGCGAGCGTCTGCTCCTGGAATTCCGACATGTACGGCGTGGACCTGTCGAAGCCCGGCGCCCAGGCCTACTACGACTCGGTCTTCGCCCAGCTCGCGGCCTGGGGCGTCGACTTCGTCAAGGTGGACGACATCAGCCGGCCCTACCACGCCGCCGAGATCGAGGCCATCCGCCGGGCCATCGACCGGAGCGGCCGGCCGATGGTGTTGAGCCTCTCCCCCGGGGCGACGCCCCTGGACCGGGGCGACGCGGCGGCGGCGCACGCCAACCAATGGCGGATCAGCGACGACTTCTGGGACGACTGGAGCGCGCTGCAGGAGCAGTTCGCGCGGCTCGATCGCTGGACGCCCTGGCGCGGCCCCGGGCACTTCCCGGACGCCGACATGCTGCCGCTGGGCACGATCGACCTCGGCCGTCGGACCACTCGCTTCACGCCCGACGAGCAGCGCACCCTCCTCACGCTCTGGTCGATCGCGCGCTCGCCGCTGATCCTGGGCGCGGACCTGACCAAGCTGGATGGGCCCACCCTGTCCCTGCTGACCGACGACGAGGTCCTGGCGGTGGACCAGCGGGGCGCCGGCAGCCGCCAGCTCTTCCGGGCGGGCGGCCGCGCGGCCTGGGTGGCGGACATCCCGGGCTCCGCCGCCAAGTATCTGGCGGTTTTCAATCTCAACGACGGGCCGCCCGCGCCCGTTGGGGTCAGGCTGGCCGACCTGGGCATGGGAGGGGAGGCCGCCGTGCGCGACCTTTGGGCCCGGGCGGACCTGGCCCCGGCCGCGGGAACATTTTCACCGGTGCTGCCCGCCCACGGGGCCGGCCTCTACCGGCTCAGCCCTCGCTGAGCGCTGGGTAGATCCCGCCCTGGGCGCGGCTTGCGCCCCGGGCCGCCGGTCGATTGGGTGGCGGCGGTGGAATCGCCAGCTCCGTCCGACCTCCGGCCCACCGCCCGGGCCCGCGGGATCGCCGTGGCGGGCGCCGCGCTCCTCGTCCTGGCGGTGCTCGCCAGCTATCGCCACAGCCTGTCCGCCCCGTTCGCCTTCGACGACACCCTGGGAATCGAGCGCAACCTCTCCATCCGCCAGCTCTGGCCGCCGGGGCCGGCGCTGCACCCGCCCTTCGACACCAGCGTCAGCGGGCGGCCGGTGGCCAACCTCTCCCTCGCATTGAGCTACGCCTGGGGCGGCCTGAGCCTGCGCCGGCTGCGCGCGGGCAATCTCGCCATCCACCTGGCGGCGGCGCTGGTCCTTTGGGGGGTGCTCCGGCGCACCCTGGAGCGCTGCCGGGCGCGGGATGCCGCCTGGATCGCGCTCGCGGCGGCGCTGCTCTGGGCGGTGCATCCCCTCCAAACCGAGGCGGTCACCTACCTGGTGCAGCGCATCGAGGCCCTGATGGGCCTGTTCTACCTGCTCACGCTTTACTGCTTCATCCGCGGGACCGCCTCGGGCCGGCGCTCCTCCCTCTGGCTCGCCGGCTGCGCCCTCTGCTGCCTGCTCGGGATGGGAACGAAGGAGGTGGCGGTGTCCGCGCCGGTGATGGTGCTCCTCTACGACCGGACCTTCGTCGCCGGCACATTCCAGGGGGCCTGGCGGCGCCGGTGGGGCCTCTACCTGGCGCTGGCCGCCACCTGGATCTGGGTCGCGGCCCTGGCCCTCGGCACCCACAGCCGCAACGGCACCGCCGGGTTCGACGTCGGGGTGGGCTGGTGGGACTATGCGCTGACGCAGTTTCCCGCGGTGGTCCGCTACCTGCAGCTGGCGGTCTGGCCGCGGACGCTGGTCTTCGACTACGGCACCCAGTGGCAGCCCGGACTGGGGGCGGTGGCGTGGCAGGCCGCGGCGGTGGCGGCCCTTTTGGCGGCAACGGCCTGGGCCTTCCTGCGCCCCGCCGGCCGGGGGCGATCGGCCCGGGCGCTGGGCTACGCCGGACTCTGGTTCTTTGCCATCCTCGCGCCCACCTCGCTCATTCCGGGCAACCGCCAGACGATGGCGGAGCACCGCATGTACCTGGCGCTGGCGCCGGTCCTGGTGGTCGGGCTGCTCGCCGCGCGCGCAGCGCTCGGATCGCTGCTGCGGCGCCAAGCGCTGCCCGCGCTGCTGGCCGCCGCCGCGCTGGCGGCCGTCCTGCTCGGACGCCAGACCCGGCGGCGGAACGCGGACTACGCCACCCGGACCTCGCTCTGGGCGGACACCGCCCGCAAGGTCCCCGCCAATCCCTACGCCCACAACAACCTGGGCAACGCCCTCCTCGCCGAGGGCCGGCGGGAGGATGCGGTCGTCCAGTACCGCGCGGCGCTCCGACTCAAGCCCGACTTCGCCGAGGCCCACAACAACCTCGGCACCGCCCTGGTGCAGCTCGGGCGCACGGACGAGGGCAGCTCGGAATATGCCGAGGCGATGCGGCTCAAGCCCTCCTACAACGATCCCTACAACAACCTCGGCGTCGCCCTGATCGAGCAGAACGACGTCGCCGGCGCCATCGGCGAATTCCGGAGGGCGGTGGCCGCGCTTCCGCTCAGCCCGGAGGCGCACTTCAACCTGGGCCAGGCCCTGCTGCGCGCGGGCAAGACGGCCGAGGGCCTGGCGGAATACCGCCGGGCCCACGAGCTGGGCCTCGACGGGGCGGTCTACCGCAACGACCTCGGCAACGGCCTGGCCGCCGCGCACCGGCTGGATGAGGCCGAGCGGGAGTACGTCGCCGCCCTGCGGCTCGAGCCGGACTATGCCGAGGCCTACGCCAACTACGGGCTGGCGCTCTCCGAGCAGGGGCGGCTCCCCGAGGCGCTGGCCCAGTTCCGGCGCTCGCTCGAACTCAAGCCCGAGTTCACCGCCGTGCGGTTCGACTACGCGAACGTCCTGGCGCGGGCCGGCCAGCTGGAGGAGGCCGAGGCGGAGCTGCGCGCGGTGGTGAGCGTCGTGCCCCGCTCGGCGCCGGCGCAGAACAACCTGGCGCAGCTGCTGGCGGTCCGGGGCAAGCTCTTCGACGCCGAAAGCCACTTCCTGGCGGCGCTGCAGGTGAACCCCGGCTACGCCGCCGCGGAGACGGGGCTCGGCCTGACCTACCTGCGGGAGAACCGGGCGCCCCTGGCCCGGCTTCATTTCCAGCGCGCCCTGGCGTTGCGGCCCGGCGATGCCGCGGCCCGGGCCGGGCTGGCCCGCTTGGACGCGGCGGGAAAGTGAGGGCTAGCCGATGCCCGGCAGCGCCTTGGGCAGCATCGCACCGAGGTCGACCGCGTGGGGATGCTTGCGCCGGACCTTATGCCAGCGCGCCCGCCGGCGCAGCATCCGGTCGAGCTTGTCCACCAGCAGGGCCACCGCCTTGTGGCACTCGTCGGACTCCACCGCGGCGTTCATGTCGGGGCCGTGGACGGCGATGTGCCCCTTGGCCTTGAAGCGCGTGCCCACGTCCTCCTTCGGGTCGCATTCCAGCTCCACCCGCAGGCGGACGATCCGCTCCTCGTGGCGGAAGAGGCGGTCGACTTTCTCTCCGACGAAGGTCTTCAGCGAGGGGGTCAGCTCGAGGTGGATGCCGGAAACGATCAATTCACGAGAACGGGATGAATTCATATGCGGCGATGCGGATTGGTTTCGAGTGCGAGCGGGGCCGGCGGACCGCCGTCTCCGCCTAAAGGATCAACCAGGAGCTCCCTTCCTGGGGGGATTTTCCACCGTGGATATGGCGGATAAATCGTTCATTGGAACTGAGATTGAACTGAACCCGAAGCGGCCGGTTTGCAACTGAAAGTCGTCGCAAACCGCCCGGAATTTATGCTTATTTTCTGAGCGTAAACCGTGCCAACCCCGTCAGCGCCGCAGCCAGGGCCGCGCGGTGGGCCGCGATCCGGACCGGAAGGGCGAGGGAGGAGGGTGATTCGAGCGTGTAGATCAGGCGGGAATGGTGCGCCCGAAGATAGACCGCCTCGGCCCAGAGTTCCCGGCCGAGGACGTCGCCCGCGGGCCGGATGACCCCGCCGCAGGCCTCGCGCCCGTCGATCACCGGGCTGAGGTCGATCGGGCAATGGCCCGCCGCCGCCGCCAGCATCGGCGCGGCCAGCCCTTCCCCGCCGGCCGGGTTCTGCTCGTAGAGGTAATACCCCTTCGACTCCCAGTCCTCATGGACGCAGAGCGCCAGGTCGAAGTTGGGCTGCCGCGCCAGCCAGCGCCGGTGGGCGGCGATCTCGAGGGAGCGGGTGGCCCGGTAGTCGCGGTTGAGGTCGATCCCGCTCGCGTTCTCCCGGCTCTGGCGGAAAAAGCCGGCCGGGTTGAGCAACGGGCAGAGGAACCAGGTGGCGCGACCGTCGAAGGCGCCGGCCTCCAGCATCGCCAGCAGAGCGAGCGGCGGCGCGGGCTCGTCGCCGTGGATGCCGGCCGATAGGTAGACCCGCGGGCGCAGGCCCGGAGAGCGCCGCGTCAGGGCGAGCAGGGGGCAGCCATCCGCCTCGCCGAAGCGCTCGACCGCGAAGCCGGCGACGCGGGCGGCGGCCTCGAGGCGGGCGGCCACCTCGTCCGGCGGGAGGGAATCTTTGACAGCCACCCCCTGATTGATCGGAATCAGCGGCTCCGTGTCACTCCCAACCCGATCCCCGGTCCGCGTCCGCTTCGCCCCCAGCCCGACCGGATTCTTCCACATCGGAAGCGCCCGCACCGCGCTCTTCAACTGGCTTTACGCCCGTCACACCGGCGGGACCTTCATCCTGCGGATCGAGGACACGGACCAGACCCGCAACAGCGAGGCCTTCCTCAACGTCATCTACGACAGCCTGAAGTGGCTGGGCCTGGACTGGGACGAGGGCCCCGGCGTCGGCGGCCCCCGGGGCCCCTACCGCCAGAGCGAGCGGAGCGCGCTCTACCGGGAATACCTGGAGAAGCTCAAGGCCGCCGGCCGCGCCTACGAGAAGGAGGGCGCGGTCTTCTTCCGCATCTCCGGCGAGCCGCAGGTGATCGAGGACGCGATCCGGGGCCGGGTGGAGCGCACCGAGGAGAAGGACTTCGTGATCTTCCGCTCGGACGGCAATCCGGTCTTCCACTTCGTCAATGTGGTGGACGACGTCGCCATGGGCGTGACCCATGTGATCCGCGGCGAGGACCACCTGTCCAACACCAGCAAGCACACCGAGCTTTTCAAGGCCCTGGGGGCCCCGCTGCCGGTCTACGCCCACATCCCTCTCATCCTGAAACAGAACGGGCCGGGCAAGATGTCGAAGCGGGACCAGGGGGCCCTGGTGGAGGAGTACCAGCGCCGGGGCTTCCTGCCTGAGGCCCTGGTCAACTTCCTCTGCCTCCTGGGGTGGAACCCCGGGGCCGGGGACAACCGGGAAAAGATGCCCCTGGCCGAGATCGTGAAGCTCTTCGACCTCCCGGCGGTGAACCAGAGCAACGCGCGTTTCGACGAGAAGAAGCTGGCCCACATGAACTGGGAGTACCTGGTGGCGCTGGCGCCGGAGCGTTTCATCGAGAAGGCCCGCGCCTACTTCGCCGCCCAGCCGGAAAGCCCGGCGGCCGGCGTGCCGGAGGACTATTTCCGGGAGGTGCTTCTGCTGGCCCAGCCCAAGGTCAAGTCGATCGAGGAGCTGCCCGCCTACACCCGCTATTTCTTCCGGGACGACTTCCCGGTCGACGAGAAAGCGCGCGCCAAGCTGTTCGCCAAGGGCGAGCCCATGGCCCGCCTGGGCGAGCTGGCCGTGGCCCTGTCCGGGGCGGACTTCGCCACCGACGCCGCGCTGGAGTCCGCCGTCCAGGCCCTGGCCGCGGAGCGCGGCCTCGGCCTGGCCGATTACGTCCACATCGGGCGCCTGGCGGTCTCCGGCACCAGCGTGGGCCCGAGCTTCTTCAGTCTGCTGCGCGTCCTGGGCCGGGATCGGGTGATGACCCGCATCCAGCGGTTCCTCGCGAAGGGCTAGAGCCTGCCGCGGATCCCCCGGAGGAGGTCGGCGTACTCGGTCAGCGCCGGGAAGGCGGCGTATTGCTTCGCGAAGGCGTCGGTCGCGCGGAAGAGGAACGCATGGTCCGCCTGCTGCAGCATGCCGAGGTCGTTGAAGGAGTCGCCCGCGGCGATCACCTGGTAGGAGAGCCCCTGGAACATCGCGACCGCCCGCCGCTTGCCGTCGGCCACGCGCAGCCGG
Source organism: Opitutaceae bacterium (assembly GCA_035546595.1). Taxonomy (GTDB): domain Bacteria; phylum Verrucomicrobiota; class Verrucomicrobiia; order Opitutales; family Opitutaceae; genus Palsa-1447. The sequence continues at coordinate 67,276 of DASZWO010000004.1, read as the reverse complement.
TAGCCGGTGATCCGGTCGTTCTCCACCACCAGGCGGTGGCAGAGCAGGGTGGGCCACTCGAGCTGGCGCAGCAGCGGAGCCGCGAACTGCTCGAAAGTGTCGGAAAGGATGACCACCTGGAGCTCGGCCCGAAGGGCGCGGAGGAATTCCAGGGCGCCGGGCAGCGGCTGGAGCGACCCGATGACCTCCTGGATCTTGGCCAGCCCCAGGCGGTGGCGCCCGAGGATGTCCAGGCGGTAGCGCATCAGCTTGTCGTAGTCCGGCTCGTCGCGGGTGGTGCGGCGCAGCTCCGCGATGCCGGTGCGCTCAGCCACGGCGACCCAGATCTCCGGGACGAGCACGCCTTCCAGGTCGAGGGTGACGAGGCTTTGCTTCATTTGGCCCAGGTGTCCCGGAGGGTGATGGTGCGGTTGAAGACCGGGCGGCCCGGCGCGGAATCGGCCGCATCGAGCACGAAGTAGCCCAGCCGCTCGAACTGGTAGGCCTCCCCGGGCCGCGCCTGCGCCAGCGCGGGCTCGATCCGGGCGGTCACGGTCTCCAGCGAGCGCGGGTTGACGTGCTGGATGAAGTTTTCCGAGGCGCCCGGCTCGGGCACGACGAACAGCCGGTCGTAAAGCCGTACCTGCGCCGCGGCGGAGCGGCTGGCGCTGACCCAGTGGACCGTCCCCTTGACCTTGCGGTCCGCGTTGGGCCCCCCCTGGCGCGAGCCCAGGTCGGCGGTGCAGCGGAGCTCGGCGACCTGGCCGGAGGCATCCTTCACCACCTCGTCGCACCGGATGATGCAGGCATACTTGAGACGGACCTCGCCGCCGGGCTTGAGCCGGAAGTATTTCGGGGGAGGGACCTCCGCGAAATCGTCGGCCTCGATGTAGAGGTCCCGGGTCAGGGCGACCGGCCGGGTGGTGGGAGCCTCGTTCTGCGGATCGTTGGTGGCCGCGCACTCAAGCGCCTCGTCGGGTCCGAGATTGGTCAGCACCACCTTAACCGGCCGCAGCACCGCCATCCGGCGCAGCGCGGCGCCGTTGAGGTCTTCGCGGATGATGTGCTCGAAGAGCGCCACATCGGTCACGCTGTCGTATTTCGTCACGCCCACCTGCGCCGCCAGCCGGCGAATCGAGGCGGCGGGCACGCCGCGGCGGCGCGCGCCGGCCAGCGTGGGCATCCGCGGATCGTCCCACCCGGAGACGATTTTCTCCCCCACCAGCTGCAGCAGCCGGCGCTTGCTGAAGAGCGTGTAGCTGAGATTGAGCTTGGCGAACTCGTACTGGCGGGGCCGGGCCCGGGGCAGATCCAGGGCGCCGAGGATCCAGTCGTAGAGGGGGCGGTGAACCTCGAACTCGAGGGTGCAGATCGAGTGGGTGATGCCTTCCAGGTAGTCGCTCAGGCAGTGGGCATAGTCGTAGAGCGGATAGATCGGCCACTTCGCGCCGGTATGGTGGTGCTCGGCGTGGCGGATGCGGTAGAGGAGCGGATCGCGCAGCCAGATGTTGGGCGAGGCCATGTCGATCTTGGCCCGAAGGGTCCGGGCGCCGTCGGGATACTCCCCTGCGCGCATCCGCCGGAACAGATCGAGGTTTTCGTCCACCGACCGGCCGCGGAAGGGGCTGTCCCGGCCCGGCTTGTCCGGGGCCCCGCGGTAGAGCTCGGTTTCCTCGGGGCTGAGGTCGCAGACGTAAGCGCGGCCCTTCCGAATCAACGCCTCCGCGAATTCGTAAAGCTGCTCGAAATAATCGCTGGCGTAGTAGGGCTGGCCGCTGGCGTGAAGCCCGAGCACCTGGTCCGCCCAGCCGCCGATCAGCCAGCGCACGTCCGCGGTGATCGACTCGACGTACTCCACCTCCTCCTTGGCCGGGTTGGTGTCGTCCATCCGCAGGTTGCACCGGCCGGAATTTTCCCGCGCGATGCCGAAATTCAGGCAGATCGACTTCGCATGCCCGATGTGCAGGTAGCCGTTGGGCTCGGGAGGGAAGCGCGTAACGATCTGGCTGAAGCGCTTTTCGGCGACGTCCTCGGCAACGATGTCGCGGATGAAGTCGCTGGGCGCCGGAGCGGAGGATGCCTGGCTTTCGGGCATATCCGGCCACGTTGCCGGAACCGCCCGACCTCGACAACCCCGGAATATCCGCCCATTCGTAGGCGCCATGACCCGTACCGGAGATTGGCTCGCGCTGGCCCTCGGCTGGTCGCCGGCATGAAGACGATGGTGACCTTCAACTTCCTTCCGGATTTCGCCGACGCGGGGATTCCGCCCGGCTCCGAACGGGAGAGCGGCCTCGCGCAAAGCCTGGGCGCGAACGCGCGGGGCGACAGTCCCGAGGCGCGCTCGGCGGACTGCCGCCGGCCCGTTCCGGAAACCTGGCTCAGCCGCGCCGACGAGCAGACGCTAATCCGGATGGCGCAGACCCTGAGCCCGGCCCAGGCGGACTCCTGCGGTCGGAGCTGGCGGACCAGAACCACCGCAACCCCATCATGCAGCCCTACTTTCAGGCGGCGAACCGCAACGGCGGCATGAGCACGATTGCGCAATAGGGCGGGCGGGCATGCGCGCGATCCCGACCATCGTCCATCTGGACGCGGACGCCTTTTTCGTCTCATGCGAGCAGGCGAGGGACCCCTCGCTGCGGGGCAAGAAGTGCGCGGTGGGCGGGCGGGAGCGAGGCATCATTTCCTCCGCGAGCTATGAGGCCCGCGCCTGCGGCGTCTACACCCCGATGCCGACACGGACCGCGCTCCAGGTCTGCCCCGACCTGATCATGATCCCGCACACCGCCGGCCTCTACGGCCAGGTATCGCGGAAGATGTTCGACGTGTGCGAGAGCCTGACGCCGCTGGTGCAGCGCAATTCGGTGGACGAGGGGTATCTCGATCTGGAGCCCTGCCGCCACGCGGACACGGCGGCGGTCGAGGCCGCGGTCCGCCGGCTGCAGCAGCGGCTGTGGACCGAGCTGGAGATCCCCGTCTCCATGGGCATCGCGGCCAACAAGCTGGTCGCGCAGATCGCCTCCAAGCTGAGGAAGCCGCGCGGCTTCGTCACGGTGCCGCCGGGAGGCGAGGCGGAATTTCTCGCCCCTCTGCCCGTCGGGAAGCTGCCCGGCATCGGGCCGAAGACCGAGGAGAGCCTCAGGGCCCGCGGCGTCGCGCTGGTGCGGGACATCGTCGTGCGGGGCGAGGCGGAACTCGAATCGATCTTCGGCGACGGCTGGCGCGAAATGAGGGCCATGGCCCTCGGCGAGGACGAGCGCCCGGTCGAGGTGGACCGCGAGGACGCCAAGAGCTATTCCCAGCAGGAGACGTTCGGGACGGACGTCGGCGACTTCGCGGAAATCGAGCGGGTGGTGAAGCGGATGATCGACGAACTGATGGGCAGCGTGCGCGCCGACGGGAAGAGAGTCCGCACCCTGACCCTGAAGGTGCGCTACCCGGACTTTTCTCAGGAATCGCGGGGGCAGAGCCTGCCCGAGGCCACCGACCTGGAGGGCGCGTTCTATCCCTTGGTCAAGCCGCTGCTGCGGGCCGCCTGGAGCCGCCGGCGGCCGCTGCGGCTGGTGAGCGCCCGCCTCTCGGGAGTGGAAGGCGGCTCCGCCCAAATGCAGATGTTCGCGCAAGCGGAGGAGAAGCAGCGCCGCCTGGCCGCGGTCCTTGACCGCCTGAACCAGGGAGGTTCCCGCGCCGGGGTGCGTCACGGGCACCAGCTTTAGGCACCGAGAGGCCCCTCCGGGCCGGAGGCTGAATCCGGCATAGGGGCCGGAACCGCCCATTGCGAAAAAAGGTCACGTGTCCGCCATCATGAAATCCCCACATCTCGCGGTCCTTTGCTTCCTCTCGTTGGGCTTGACGGCGGGCCTTCGCGCCCAGACCGCCCAAACCCAATACAGCCCTGCGCCTTCCGGCCTGGGCCTGACCGGCGCCGTCGTCGTTCCGTACACCTTCCATTGGAACGGCGGGGGCATCAGCGCGGAAGTCGGCAAGCTGTGGAATGAAACCCAGTTCATCGGCGGCGAAGTCAGCTATTACGGCGGCGACGTGAAGACCTATGACGCCTATTCCGACGGCGCCTTCGTCAAACGATTCCGCTCGCGCCAGCGCGTGACCACCGCCGAGGTGGCGTACCGCTACTTCATCCCGATCACGGACCTGAACGGATCGCTTCCGGTCCGCGCCTATCTCGGGGCGGGCGCCGGCGTGGGCTTCGTGGACTATTCGAACGCCAACAGCACCTTCGGATTCTCCGGGGCTTCCCGGACGGACGCAAACCCGGCGGGCGAACTGCTGGCCGGAATCCAGGCGACCGCGTGGCATGGCATCGGCCTTCGGCTCGGTTACCGCTACGTCGCGCTGGCGCACGTCCTGGAATTCACCGACCACCACGACATCGGCACCGGGGCGCTCGAGGCCGGTTTGGCGTTCCGCTTCTAGAGGTTTCGGGGGAGGCGGCCCGGCCCAGCCGGAACGCCCCCGCGCGACGCGGCTGCCCGCACCTTCCACGCCCCAATTCACGAACCCGTACCATCTTTTTGGTAACGCTGCCGCCGATGAAGAATCGGAAACGTAAGCCGCTAGATCATCCCGGGTTGCGTGCCAGGATCTTGATAAGTCCGCGCTTATGCCGCACGCTCCGCGTTAGGGCGGATAATATCCCCCGAGGTGGGGCAACCGCAGCATGACGCGGGCGTCCATCGCCGTCGTGAGGTTCGCGCAACCAAAGCCCTTCCCTCCGGCCCTTGCTGCGGCTGGTCCATTCATCGGGCCATTGCCCGAACCGTTTCGGGACGAAGCCTTCTCGCTCAACTGAGCGCAGATGTTGTCGCATGCGCGGGCGGGGCCGTTGGCCCCGCCCGCTTTCGTCTCGGCAGAACATTCCTGTTCCGTTGCGCCCTTGACGTGGGCGGCGTTGCTCCGCTTGATGGCTGACCCGGCCTGCAGATGTAGCACAATGGATAGTGTAGTGGCCTCCGAAGCCATTGATCCGGGTTCGACTCCCGGCATCTGCACCAGGCTGGCAGCCTGGTGCTCACGCACGTCTTTCGGCGATGAGTTCGCGGGCGGAAAACCCTTTGAGACCATAGCGAGGATTCCATAGGGGATCCAAGCCGCCGGCGGAAATGTCCGGAGTCAGGGCATGCGTGGGCGGTTGGTCCTTTCCCGGACGGTGGATGATCCACCGGCGGCCGGCTTTTGCGCCCATGGGAGCGGCCGGGCCATGGCGGGAGTGACTGTTCGCCCGCTTTTCGCTTCCACGATGTCCCAACGCCCATCGCGTCCCGGAAGGATGAAGTCTACTTCGAGACCCTGCTCATCCCGGAAATAGTACAGCTCCCGTCCGGCCGCGGCGAAACCTTCAGCGCCGAGGCGGAGATCCGGCTCTGCCGCCGCCGCGCCTCGCTGAGCAAGCCGTTCTGCGACGGCATGCCCACGAAAATCCGGTTCACAGCGGACCAGGCTTCGCCCCGGCGGGCCCCTCCGGCACGCGAGCCAGAAGCCGCCAGTCCCTGCCGCGGATTAAGTTCCCGCGTCCTTCGGAATCTCCACCGCCCAGATCTCGTTGGCGTTGCCCTTGAGATGGGCGGTGAACAGCACCCATTTCGCGTCGGGTGTGAGATGGGGATTCGGCTCGAGATAGTGCGCCTCCAGGTTGTTGTAGTGGGGCCGGAAATCGCAGAGGCGTTCGATCGGCACCTCTCCGCTCTGCGGGTTCCTCCGGCTGAACCGGTACAGGCAGAGCCAGGGATTGTCCTTCTGCAGCCCATCGCCCACCGCCCAGGCCGCGCCCGGGCCGATGGCATAGTGGATCGAGCGGTGGCTCCGGCCCTCGCCGCCATAGACGTAGCGGGTCTCGCGGCGGGTCTTCAGGTCCAGGTTCCCCAGGGCCGAGGCGTTGGCGATGTCATACCAGATCGACCGTCCGCTGCGGTCCCAAAATTCGTGGGTGATGCTGTCCTGCTCCAGCGGCCCGGTGCGGGGCATCGAAACCTCCCCGGACCTCAGGTCGAGCAGGCGCAGGCGGTTCTTGATGTGGACCGAAACGAAGCCCTCGTGGATGAAAAGGGCCAGGTTGGGATCGGTGGGAGATCCCTGGACGTGCCCCAGCCAATGGCTCTCCGTGTCCTGGAACACCAGGGCCAGCCTCCCGGAGTCGAGGTCGATCGAATAGATGGCGTTGTGCTTGGGCATCGCTTCGTAGGCGGCGATGAAATCGAGGCGGCGCACGTGGACGTCCTTCTGCGCCGTGGCCGAGACGATCCGGCTCGTCGTCGCCGCAAGCTGGTCGCAATAGGCGAAGAGGAGCTTCTTCTCGTCGGCGGTGAAGCCGAAACCGGCCGCCTCCGCCAGGAGGCCGTGCGGGACGCTCATGAGGCGCCGGGAGCGGCCCCCATCGAGCTCCATCAGGAAGACGTCGTCGCCGCGGTGGAAGGCCGCGACCCGCCGGCGGGGAAGGACGACAAGGTTCTGTCCGGTCTGCTGGTCAAGCGGTCGGACCTCGGCGGTCCGGAGATTCAGCGTGTAGTAGCCCTGGTCCTGCTCGCGGCGGCCGGTGAAGAGCATCAGGTCGCCGGTGGCCGTGAAGATGTTCTGGTGGAAATAGGGCAGGCTGGTGCTCTCGAACCCGCTGGTGACGCGCACCACCCGGGCGTGGGAGGTGGGATCGCGCCAGCACCGGTCGGGGTCGTTCGAATGCTGCCGCCAGATCGTGTCGATCGGGTCGGCCGCGGGCTGGGCCAGGAGGGACGGGCCGGTCAGGGCGAGGGCCCCCAGGAGGGCGAGCGCGGCGCGGGGCCGCGAAGAGGCGAGGAACAGGCGCATGGCGGGGAGGCGGTGGCGGTTGGGGTTGGATCCGTTCGAAAGGCAGCCGAACGGTCGGACCCAGCGCTTGAGAGGGCAGCTGCGCCGGGTCCGTGCGGCAGGACGCAGCGCCTGGCCGCTCGTTGCGCGGAATCTCCCGGGGCCTATTTCGGGGCCGGAAGGTAACCCTTCACCTCGACGGCGCCGACGCTGACCCGGCCCGCGTTCATCCGCATCGTCACGATCTGCGTGCCCTTCATCGCCTGCCCAAAATAATTTTCGCCCGCGGTCAGCAGCACCGGAAGGGTCTCCTCCATGCTCAGGCCGCTGGAGGACGTGCACATCCGGGTCCACCACAGCAGGGTCCGGCGTCCGTTTTCGGCCGCCTTCAGGTCCAGCGCGAACGCGGCGACATAGTAAAGATCGCTCGTCGCCTGCTCGTAGAGCCGGGGCGCGCTGGTGTGCAGGCGCTGGAGGGCGATGGGCCCCTCCATCATCGCCCGGGCCAGCCGCTCCGCGAATGCGGATCCGCCGACGACTACCGCGCGCTGGAGCATGAGCTGCGTCTGGAACTTGTCCGCGCTGCTGGCGGGATTCCCGCTCTCATCGAGCTCGTCGGTCACTTGGTTGATCGTGCCCCACTTGAAGACCACGAAGAGCGCCGCCGGATGCATGGCGTCAGCGGGCAGGTAGCCCGTCTTGGCCAGGGCCTGCGCCATCAGCTTCCGGAAATAGGCGCGGTCGGGCGGCTGCTGGGCCTGCGCCGCCGGGCCGCCCTGGTCCAAGCCGCCGTCGATTCCCGCATAATACACCGGCCGATCGGGCCTGGCGGGGGTCAGCTTCTTTCCTGCGGGGGTGATTTCCGTCACCACCGACAGGTCGACCCGCGGCGCCTTCTGCAGGGGATTGGGCAGGAGGTCCTGCAGCCGGAAGCCGTCGTCGGGCGCCGCCGGGCCGGCCCGGGCGGAGGCCGCGAGCAGGAGGGCGAGGAACGCGAGGCGGAGCGGGGGCACGGCCGGAACCGACCTGACCTTAGCCGCTTTCCCGGCGGCTTCAAGAGCCGCGGCGCAGCGCGGCGCCGTCCCCGCCGGCGAAGGGAGGAGGGCCCAGCAGGGCCGCGTTCAGGTCCTGGGCGCTGAGGCGCCAGACCAGGATCGAATAGCCGACTTCGGCGTCGGGCTCGCGGTGGTGCCGCAGCCAGGCGCAGAGCCGCCCGAAGCACAGACCGTCGAAAGTCCGGATGCGCGCCATGACGGCGGGTTCGACGTCCCCGCCCAGGCGCCGTCCGGCGGCGCGGGCCCGTTGCAGCATCCCCTGCACATAGCGGAACGAGGCCTGGTACTGGGCCTCATAGGTGCGGTTCCACCGGCCGAAGGTGAGCGTGCCGATTCCCTGGAAGGAGGTCGCGCTGATGGCATAGATGCCCGGCCCCATCAGCGAAACCGCATGGCGCTGCCAGTCGTACCCGGCGGACAGCCAGTGATAGTTGATATGGTAGTGCTCCGGGCTGTCCGTCCCGAAATAATTGAGGAAGACCGGCACCTCGCCCCGCGGATCGTTCCGATCGAGCCAGCGCTTGAGGCCGGGCAGGTCCATGCCCCAGTCGAGGGAGCCGTCGACCAGCCGGCGATAGCCCTTCCGCGGCCCGCCCACCAGCGGGCTGAAGTACGCGAAATAGTGCGGATAGATGCCGGCCGAACTCGCGGCATAGGCCAGCAGCAACGCGGCCAGGGCCAGGCGGCCCCACCGGCGCCGGCCCGCCCCGAGCAGCGAGGCGGACCCCGCGAGCACATACACCGCCGGATAGATCGGGAGGATGTGGCGGAAGCCGATGTTCATCTTCTGCGCCATCGCGGTCCCCAGGTAGACGGCCAGGAGCGCGGCGTAGGGCGCGGCCGCATAAAGTCCCGGGACCGGCCGCCCCTCCGGTTCGGGGGGCCGCCTCCGCCGGAACCACCAGGCCGCCAAGCCGGCGGGCAGGAGGAGCAGGAGGGCCGGCGGGGTCTTGGCCCAGATCGCATAGGGAAAGAACGAGGCCCAGCCGCCCACGGTCCAATGGCCGTCCATGAACGCCTCGCGGCGATCGTTCTGGCCCAGGAGCCATTTCACGCCGTGCAGGTAGCCCTCCGGCAGGAAATGCGCCTGGCGGCACCAGCCCACGAAGCCGGCCACCTCGGGCAGGACGGGGTCGGCGCCGTTCTGCCTCCGGAACGCCACCCCGGGATCGGCCGGCAGCGGGCTGGCGGCATAGCGGAAGCCGTAGGCGGCCCAGATCGCGCCCCAGGCCGCGGCGGCGTGCAGCAGGACCAGGGCGGAGAAGACTCCCAGCTGCCGGAACCGGCCGGACACCGCCCTGCGGCGGCCCAGCTCCCAGGGCAGCGGGCCGCCGCGCGCCAGCCGGACGGCGACCAGGACGGCGGTAATCGGAACGATCAGGAGCGCGGTGAGCTTGGCCAGGAAGAGCAGGGCGACGAAGCCGAGGCTGGCGAGCAGCCTCGGGATGTTCACGCGGTGGAGCAGCCGCCAGATGCAGCAGGTCGCCCCCAGAAGGGTGAAGCAGACGGAAAGCTCGGTGGAGACGATCCCGCCGAAGGCCAGCATGTGCGGGCTGAGGGCGAAGAGGGCCAGCGAGATCAGGCCGCCGGCGTCACCGAACAGCCTTCGCGAGCAAGCGAACACGAGCAGGCCGGTGGCGAGGCCGAAGAGCACCGCCATGCGCCGCGCCTGGCGCAGCAGCTCTTCCGGGCTGTTTCCCGACCTGAAGAAGAACTGGTAGGCCACCGAGTAGGGGTAGCCCGATCTCCAGGACGGATCGTGGGCCCCGGGGAGCCGGGGCCGGGAAAGGAGCAGCGGCAGGGCCGACCAGCGTTTGATCAGGTCGCCGTTCGCGCCCTCCATCCGGAAATCGTGCCGGACCCAGATGTCGTAGCCGACGGCGATCTGCTCCCCTTCGTCGAAGGACAGGCCTTTTCGGGACGAAGCGGATAGAGCGAGGTAACCGTAGAGCGAAAGCAGCAGCAGTACGCCGGCGGCGATCCAAGGAAGCGGGAGCCGCCCGCGTTCCGGGGGGGCGGGCATCGGATTCGATTGTCCAGGCCGGCCCCGGACAGTCAATCGTGCAGATTAAAGCGTTTTAATAGCGTCTGGACGCTTCAATCGAGCGTCTGGTCAATTCCCAGAGGGGCCGCCAGCCTCCGCCGCCGAGCGCCTGGTCCGATCCTCTGGGCCGAGATTCGCGGGTTCGGCCGCCGCCTCAGGCCTTCGCCGCCGGCGCAGTCCCGGGCCCTAGCGCGAGGTCGGGCGCGGCCTGAGCGCATGGAAACGGGAGCGGACCCCTGGAACCCCGGCCGAAACCCTTCGGTCGAATCGAAGGCCATGAAAACATCCTACCTAACGTGTGTTGCCGCCGCCGTCCTGGGCGCGGCCGCGCTGCGGGCCCAAACCCCCGCGTCCGATTCGAGTTCGTCCGGCGCCTACATCCCGCCGGCGCCGGCCGCATCGGACCAGTCCGCTTCCGCCGCCTCCAACCCGACCACGCCTCCTCCTCCGCCTCCGGCCGTCCCGATGCCCTACCGCTACAATTCCGGGCCCGCGCCCGCGCTCGCGCTGGCCGGGTCGATCGACTTCCCCTATGCCTTCGCCTGGAACGCGCTGGGAGTAAGCGGCGAGCTGGGGGCGCTCTGGGACCGCCGGAATTTCTTCGGGGGCGAGATCGCCTACTACGGCGGCGAGTACACCCATTACCGCGTGTTCAACGGCACAAGCTTTGTCGGCAGCTTCAACGCGGCTCCGCGGATCACGACGGTCGAGGCCGCCTACCGCTACCTCGCTCCGCTCTGGACCGAGAACGGCCACCCGGCGCTTTCATTCTACGTCGGCGGCGGGGTGGGCGTGGGCTTCGTCGACTACACCGAGGGCGGGGCGCCCTTCGGCTTCAGGGGCCGCACCAACGGCGCGTTCACCGCCGAGGGCGTCGCCGGCCTCCAGCTGAACACCTGGTCGGGCGCGTCGCTCCGGCTGGGCTTCCGCTACATCGACATCTCCGACGTCTGGCAGCTCGACCACCGCGGCGACTTCGACAGCGGCGCGCTCGAAGCGGGCGCTTCCTTCCGCTTCTGAGCGCTCAGGCCACCGCTCCGCGCCGGCCGCCGCGCCAGGCGCGGAGCGCCTCGAGGGCGATGGGCAGGAGGGAGATGGCGATGATCGCGACCACCACCAGGCTGAAGTTCTTGCGCACGACCTCCGTGCCGCCGAAGCCCCAGCCGAGGTAGAGCAGAAGGCAGATCCAGGCGCAGCCGCCGATGAGGTTGAAGAGGAAGAAGCGCGCGTAGGGCATCCGGCCGACCCCGGCCACGAACGGCACGAAGGTACGGATGATGGGCATGAAGCGGGAGAGGATGACCGAGCGGCCGCCGTACCTTTCGAAGAAGGCATGGGCGCGGTCGAGATGCTTCCGGCGCAGCAGCCACGAGTCCTCCCGGCTGAAGACCTTGGGGCCGAGGTAGGCTCCCACCGCGTAGTTCACGAGGTTGCCCCCGACCGCCGCGACGCACAGCAGCGCGGCGAGGAGGTGGACATTGAGGACCGTGCCGGCGCAGAGGGCGCCCGCCGCGAACAGCAGCGAATCCCCCGGCAGGAAGGGGGTGACGACGAAGCCCGTCTCGGCGAAGATGATGAGGAAGAGCAGGCCGTAGGTCCAAACCCCGTAGTGGGCGATGAACCCGGCCAGGTGGACGTCGACGTGCAGGACATAGTCGAGCAGCTCCTTCACGGGGCGGCGCGGCTCAGACGTCGGGCTTGGTCTTGCGCAGGCCCATCACGCGGTCGCCGTCCTTCCACTGGCCGCGCCGCTTGAGGATTTCCACGCGCTCAAAGCGCTTGAGTACGTTACGCTTGCGTACGATGCCGCTCGAACCCTGGAGACTCTTGTGTTGGGACATGGTGGTGAAAGGGAAGGCCGTGAGAGGTTAAAGGGTTCGATTGTCAGGGTTGGAGGCGGCCCATGACAAGTATTTTTCCGAGACGCGCTCCGCCCGGACCACGATCCATTCCGGGGTCTCGTAGGGATGGTGGGCGAGAACCCAGGCCTCGAGCTCGGCCAGCCGCCCGGCCAGGAGCTTGAAGGTGAGCCGGTGCTCGGCGGAGGCCTCCGTCCGCCCCTGCCAGCGGTAGTGGGAGGTGAGCGGACCCTCGACCTGCACGCAGGCCGCCAGCCCGAGGCGCACCGCCTCGGCCGCGAGGCGGTCGGCGTCGGCCCGCTCGGCCACCGTGGTCCAGGCGATGAGCATCATGGGCTTGGGAGTCACCGGTTATTGGGGATTGACTCCGCGGGAGGCGAGCCGGATTGTCTCCCTTTTTCCGCCTAAAGCATCCTATCGACATGAGAGACGACTACATCCGCCTGGCGCTGGCCAAGATCCAGGACCCCAACGTGCTGATCAACGTGGTTTCGCGCCGCGTCAAGCAGCTGCGCCGGGGCAATCGCCCGCTGGTGGAGTCGCTGGAGAAGCTGACGGCGGAGGACACCGCGCTGCGGGAGATCATCGAGGAGAAGATCAGCTTCGACACGGGCGAGGCTTGAGCGAGGGCCGGGTCCGGCCTAGATTGGGGGCAGCCCTCCATGGCGAAGCCCGATAAAGACGCGCCGCGGCACACGGAGATCCGCAACTCCAAGTCGCTCCGCGACTATTTCGTCGACGAGCGGTTCGAGGCGGGCATCCAGCTCCGCGGCACCGAGGTCAAGTCGATCCGGGCGGGCAAGGTGGAGCTGCGGGACTCCTTCGGAAGGTACGAGAAGGGCGAGATCTGGCTGCACAACGCGCACATCGATCCCTACGCCTTCGGCAACCAGCAGAACCACGATCCGCGCCGCACCCGCAAGCTGCTGCTGCACGCCCATCAGATCCGCAAGATCGCCCAGGCCCTGCAGGCCGGCGGCCGGGCGCTGGTGCCGCTGCGGATGTATTTCAAGGGGGCGCTGGTGAAGGTCGAGGTCGCGCTCGCCACCGGCAAGAAGCTCTTCGACAAGCGCGAGGACATCAAGAAGCGCACGGAGCAGCAGGAGATCCGCAAGGCGCTCAAGTTCCGCCGCGGTTAGGCGCCGTGCTCCACGTCGTCCTCTACCAGCCGGAAATCGCCCCGAACACCGGCAACATCGGCCGGATGTGCGCCCTGACCCGCTCGCGGCTGCACCTGATCCATCCCCTGGGCTACGCCATCACCGACCGGAACCTCAAGCGCGCCGGAATGGACTACTGGCGCTCGCTCGACGTCCACCAGCACGCCGACTGGGAGAGCTTCCGGCGCAGCCCGGCGGCGCCGGCCCGCCTCTGGCTGTTCACCACCCGGGCCGGGCGCAGCTTCTGGGACGCCCGCTACCAGGACGGCGACGGGCTCGTCTTCGGCCGGGAAAGCTCCGGGGCGCCGGATTGGCTGCACGCGGAGCTGGCCGCGACGCGGGTGACCATCCCCCACGCCAACCCGGAGCTCCGCTCGCTCAACCTCTCCACCGCCGCCGGGATCGCGGCCTACGAGGCGCTGCGCCAGCTCGGGACCCTGCGCGGCGTCAGCGCTGGCGGGTGATCAGCACGCGCGCGAACGCCCCGCCGAGGCCGTTGGCCTCGACGCGGGTACCCGGCCAGCGCAAGGAGGCGAAAAGGGCGGGATCGGTGAGGACCGCGTCGCAGCCGCTCTTGGCCAGGAACTGGGCCGGGGAGGAATAGCCGTGGAGCAGGGCGCCCACGTCGAGGAATTCGACGTGCCGGCCGCCGCCCGCGCGGAAATACGGCGAGAGCCAGTAGTTGGCGGGCAGCGCCAGGGCGACCCGCCGGATGGACCCGTCCGCCCCGGACAGCTGCCCCGACAGCCTCTCGAAGAGCTCGGTGGACCCGGGCCGGCTCGCGATCGAGCGCCAGCCGCCCAGGAAGTTGCGGTCCTGGAGGTCGAGCACGGAGTAGACCTGAAGCGCGACCACCCCGAGGAGCGCGAGTCCGCCGAGGCGGCCCAGCCGCCCGGCCGGCCAGGCGGCGGCCGCGGCGAGGGCGCAGAAGGGCACGACGGTCGTGAGGTAGCGGTAGGAGACCGCGTCGAGCTGCATCTCGTGAAAAAGCACGGCGAGGAAGCCGGCGACGGCGGCGGCCATGGCCAGCCGGGCCGGCGGCCGGGAGCCGGCGGTGCGCGCCGTCCGCGCCAGATCCACGGCCCAGCCCAGCGCCGCGAGCAGCGGCAGGAGCAGGCCAAAGGAGACCACGTCTTCGAAGACATAGTCGCCGGGGTGCGCCTGGAGCACGCGCTGGAAGCCGGCCCGGACCGAATCGTCGGGAGCGAACGACTGAATTTTTGCCGCGAGGGCCTGCTGGGGCCGCGCCAGCAGCGGCGCGAGGAACCGCGGGTTGGAATTGGGCAGGAGCAGCTCCCAGAGGTGGGTCAGGACGATCAGCCGCTGCTCGGCGGCCCGCGCCGGCGAATGCGCCTGGTGCACGCGGGCGATCTCGCCCGCGGGCGCGAAGGGGTTGCCGTAGCGCCGGAGATTGTCGGCATATTTCCAGCCGCCGGCCGCGAGGGCCACCGCGGCGGCCAGGCCGACCACGGCGGCGGCCCGGCGCCAGCCGGCGCGCTCGCGCCAGGCGAGCAGCGCGGCCCACAGCGCCAGCCCCGGGCCCCAGTACAGCACCGTGCCCTTGGCGCCGAGGGCGAGGCCCGCGGCCAGCCCGGCGTACAGCGCGTCGGGCCCGCCCCGCCGGCGCAGCGCGCGCCAGAGAAAGGCCAGGCCCGCATTGAGCAGGCCGGCGGTGAAGAGGTCGGCCTGGCTGGTGGCGAACTCGAGGACCACGATGGGGGCGCCCAGGGCGAGGAAGACCGCGGCCAGGCGGCGCGCCCGGGAGAAGCCGGCCAGGCGCCCCATCTCCCAGGTGCTGAGCAGGAGGAGGCAGCCGCCGAAGAACTGCACCAGGTTCACCAGCGGATAGCCGGCGGGGAAGAAGCTGGCCGGCCAGAGCATGCCCAGCTCGGTATTGACCGGCATGAAGATCAGCCGGGGGTCGTTGGCGAAGGCCAGGGAAACGCGGCCCTCCTGCAGCCAGAAGCCGACCCGGGACAGCCGGTAGGTCTGGGAATCCCAGTTGACGGCGAAGTCCGCGGCGGCGAGCAGGAAGAGGTAGGCGAGCAGCCCCGCCAGGATCCAGCCGGCCGCCGCCGGCAGCCCGCGCCGGCCGAAGATCGCGGGCAGCCCCAGGGGGCTCGGGCCGGAGCGAACGGGCCGCCGCTTCCGCCAGAGGAAGACGAGCCCCGCGGCCGCCGCGTGGAGGAGGAGAAACCCGCGGCCTCCCAGCTGCCCGAAGCCGCTGAGCACCCAGGCCGAGGCGATCACCAGGGCGGCCGCGGCGCTCAGATACCGCAGCCAGCGCTCGGCCGGATGGCGGGGCAGGCCTCCGGGCAGCGCGGCCGCCTCCCGGGCGAGGAATCCCACCAGGGCGGCGTCCGCGAGGAGCCCGAGCGCGCCCGGCGCGGTCAGCCACCGCAGGTCTAGGTTGGGCGCCATCGCCGAAAGCCGCTAGATCTCGTCCAGGCGGACGCAGGCCGCGACCCGGTCCGGGCCCGCGGGGATCAGCGGCGGGACCGCGGCCTTGCACTTTTCCTGCACGTAGGGGCAGCGGGGATGGAACGGGCAGCCGGCCGGCGGGTTGATCGGGGAGGGGGGATCCCCCGGAAGGACGATCCGCTGGCGCCGCCGCTCCGCCTCGGGATCGGGCACCGGGATGGCGCTGACCAGCGCGCGGGTGTACGGGTGGCGGGGGCGCTCGATCACCTCGGCCGCGGGCCCCAGCTCGACGATCTTGCCCAGGTACATCACCGCGACGCGGTCGGAGATGTGCTTCACCACCGAGAGGTCGTGGGCGATGAAGATCAGGCTCAGGTTCATCCGCCGGCAGAGCTGCGAGAGCAGGTTCAGGATCTGCGCCTGGATCGAGACGTCCAGGGCCGAGACCGGCTCGTCCGCCACGACGATCCGCGGCTCCAGGGCCAGCGCCCGCGCGATGGCGATGCGCTGGCGCTGCCCGCCGGAGAACTCATGCGGATATTTCTGCATGAAGCGCGGGGCCAGGCCCACCAGCCGCATCAGCTCGGCCACCCGGGCGGGCGCCTCCGCCGCGGGGCAGAGGCCGTGGACCTTGAGCGGCTCGGCCAGGGTGTCGAAAACCGTCAGCCGGGGATTGAGGGAGGCAAAGGGGTCCTGGAAGACCATCTGCAGGCTGCGGCGGGCCTCCCGCAGCTCGCGGGGCGAGCAGCGGGCGAGGTCGCGGCCGCCGAGCAGCACCGAGCCGGAGGTGGCCGGCACCAGCTGAAGGATGGTGCGGGCGAGGGTCGACTTGCCGCAGCCCGACTCGCCGACCAGCCCCAGCACCTCCCCGCGGCGGAGGCTGAGCGACACCCCGTCGACCGCCTTGACCGCGCCGATCCGGCGCTTGCGCACGAAGCCCGCGTAGACCGGGAAATGGGTCCGCACGTCGCGGAGCTCGAGGACGATGGTGTCGTCCATGGTCAGATCTCCCCGCGCTGGGCGCGCAGGCAGGCGTGGGCGTGGCCCGGCTCGCACTCCAGCAGCGGCGGGATTTCCCGGCGGCAGGCCTCCGCCGCGAATTCGCAGCGCGGAGCGAAGGGGCAGCCCGGCAGGGGCTTGGACAGGTCGGGGGGCAGGCCCGGGATGGTGAAGAGCTCGGCGCCCTTGGGCTGGAGGGCCGGGATGGAGCGCTGCAGGGCGCGGGTGTAGGGATGACGGGGGTCCCGGAAGAGGGTGCGGGTGTCGGCGGTCTCCACCAGGCGGCCGGCATACATCACCTGCACCCGGTCGCACAGCCCCGACACCACCGCCAGGTCATGGGTGATGAAGATCACCGCCATCCCGATCTCCCGCTGCATGGCCTTGATCAGCTCGAGGATCTGGGCCTGGACCGTGACGTCGAGCGCGGTCGTCGGCTCGTCGGCGATCAGCAGCTCGGGCCGGGTGATCAGGGCCATCGCGATCATCACCCGCTGGCGCATTCCCCCGGAGAACTCGTGCGGGTACTGGTCGATCCGCCGCGCGGCGTCGTGGATCCCCACCGCCTCCAGCATGGCCAGGGCGCGGCGGCGCGCCTCGCGGGAGGAGGTGCGCTCGTGGATCCGCAACGGCTCGGTCAGCTGGGTCGACACCCGCAGGTAGGGGTTGAGCGAAGTCATCGGATCCTGGAAGATCATCGCGGCGCGCTTGCCGCGGATGGCCCGCAGCTGCGCCGGGGGGCAGCGGAGCAGGTCGACGCCGTCGAAGAGGGCGGTCCCGCCCTCGATCCGGCCGGGCGGCTGCGGCACCAGGCCCATGATCGAATAGCAAGTCACCGACTTGCCCGAGCCGGACTCGCCCACGATCCCGAGGGTTTCGCCCCGCTCCAGGCTGAAGCTGACCCCGTCGACCGCCCGATAGACGCCGCTGCGCGTGTGGAAATAGGTGCGGAGGTCGGTGACGGAGAGCAGCGGCATCAGCGGGCGAGACGGTTGAGACTGCGGCTGGATTCCATTTCTGCAATGGCGCGGAGGACCAGGTCGGGCGGCAGGTCGGCCAGCGGGCGCCCGCCCTGCGGCGGGCAGCCGGGCGGCTGCAGGATGCGGACCGGCGCGCGGAAGACCGGCCCGGTCCGCACCGGATTGGTCGGGCCGAAGAGCGCGATCAGCGGCACTCCCACCGCGTTGGCCAGGTGCATCCCGCCGGTGTCGTTGGTCACGAGCAGGCGGCAGGTCTGGAGGCAGGCGGCGAAGGCCGGGAGGTCGGTCATGCCGGCCAGGTTCGCCACCCGCGCGGGGTCCGTGCCCTCGGCCACGGCGCGGGCGATGGCGGCGTCGCGGGCGGTGCCGAAGATGAGGAAGCGGCGGTCCGGCCGGGCGGCGATCAGGGTTCGCCAGTGCTCCGCCGGCCAGCGCTTCGCCGGAGTGTTCTCCGAGCCGGGGATGAGCCCGATCGGGCCGCCGTCGGCCGGCGGCGGCAGGCCGGGCAGGCCCGGGCCGGCGTCGAAGCCGGGAGGCGCGCAGTCGGGGGCCTCCGCCAGGCCGAAGTGCCGGAGGAAGTCGCCCCAGAGCTCCAGCTGGGGGTGGGCGGCTTCATCAAAGTCCCCGGGAACCAGATACGCCGCGGTCAGCAGGGGCCGCCGGCGGCCGGGACGGACGATCCCGAAGCGCTGGGGCGAGCCGGTCAGCCAGGCCTCGAGGTCCCCGCGCGCGGACTGGGTGAAGAGCAGGGTGAGGTCGGGGTAGTCGGCGCGCCGCCGCCGGAAATGCGCGAAGTAGGCCGGGCCGCGCGGCGGCAGGGCTTCCAGCCGGTCGCCGGCCTGCCAGACCGCGAGCAGGGGCAGGAAATGCTTCCTCGCCACCAGGGTCAGCTCGGCGTCGGGCCGCGACTTCCGCAGCGCCCGCAGCAGCGGCACCGCCATCGCGACGTCTCCCAGCCAGTTCGGCAGGCGCACCCGCACCCGCAGGCGCCGCGGCAGCTCGGCGAGGCCGCGGGCCGCCAGGTCGGCCGCCAGCAGGTTGCGCTTGGACGCCAGGCGCAGGCGAGCGGCCGGGATATCCTGGTGGCGCCAGCGGTCGTGGGCCCAGAGCCAGCCGGCGCAGAGCGCCTCGTCGCGCTCCAGCGTCGCCTCCAGCCAGCGGTTGAGGGCCAGGGTGGCGCCGGCGGCGGTCCCGTCGTGCGCGATCGGGTCGGACTCGAAGGCCACCCGCCAGAAGCCGGTGCGCCGGGGATAGAAGGTCCGCAGCTCGGCCCCGAACTTCGCCGCCAGCAGCCCGGGCAGGTCGGTGGTGGAGCAGACGCGGCCCAGCAGCAGGGTGAGGGTGCCCTGCAGGCCGGCGTTCTGGTCGAAGAGCACGCCGACGCAGCCGTTCTCGCGCAGGATCCGCTGGGCCTGGGCGAAGCCCTCGCGCCGGGAGAGCAGCCGCATGCCGAAGCGCTCCCGGGTCCGCTTGATGTAGGCGTCGGCCTGGGGGTGGTCGAGCGGGCGGAAGATGGTCCCGAATTCCGGAAGGGGGACGGGGCTGAGCAGCGGAAGCCAGGTCTGGCTCTCCCAGAGGGCGAGGTGGCAGGTGCCGAAGACGACCGGGCGGGGCCGGGCGGCCCGGTCGCGGGCCCAGGCCTCGACCGAGGGGCCGAGGCGGGCGATCCGGCGGATCCGGCGCTCGCTCAGGTAGGGCGTGGCCAGCGAGAGCAGCGCGGTCTCGGCCAGCCGCCGGCAGGAGGCGCGGGCCAGGCGCCGGCGCCAGGCCCGGCTCCGGTCGGGAAAGGCGTGCGACAAATTGGAGAGGATCAGCCGGCGCCGCCGGCCCGAAAGCCGCCAGAGCAGCTCGCCGCCGGCGGCCGCGGCCAGGCGCAGCAGCGCCTCCGGCGTCCGGGCCAGGACCCAGCCAAGGATTTGCAGCAGCGGCATTACCACCACTGCATCCTCCCACAATTGGGGATTGAGCGTCGAGCGCGGAGAGTTGAACGTGGCCGCGCGCCGCATGACCGAGCTGCTGATCATCAAGCCCTCCTCCCTGGGGGACATCGTGCAGGCGCTCCAGGTCGCGACCTCGCTCAAGGCCCAGCGCAGCGACCTGCGCATCTCCTGGATCGTGCGGGAGATCTTCGCGCCGCTGGTCCGCATCGCCGAGGCGGTGGACCGGGTCTACGTCTTCGAGCGCAAGGGCGGGGCGAAGGCGTTCCTGCGGCTGATGCAGGAGGTCCGCCAGACCAAGTTCGACTACGTCTTTGACATGCAGGGGCTGCTGCGCACCGGGCTGATGACCTCCCGCTCGCGGGGCCGGATCAAGGTCGGCCGGACCGACGCCCGGGAGGGCGCCGGCCTCTTCTACCGCCGCCGCGTCCCCCTCCCGGCCGGGGGGCGCCGCAGCCATGCCATCGACATCCTGCTCCAGTTCTGCCCGGTGCTGGACGCGAAGCCGGAATTGCGCGGCCACCTGAAGTTCCGGGAGGGCGACAGCCTCAGCCTGCGCTTCGCGGACGGCCGCGGAGGCTCGCGCCCGATCCTGATGTTTCCCGACAGCCGCCGGGCGGAGAAGCGCTGGAGCGGCTTCAAGCAGCTGACCGAGCTGCTCCTGCGGGAGGAGCCGGCCCGCAAGGTGATCTGGGCCGGCAGCAGCGTCGTGCCCGACCGCGGCGCCTTCCCGGCCGCGCAGTTCCTCAACCTCACCGGCAACACCAGCCTGGTCTCGCTGCCGGCGCTGATCAGGCGGGCGGACTGGGTGGTGACCAACGACAGCGGGCCCATGCACCTGGCGGCGGCCCTGGGCGTGCGGGTGCTGGGCATCTTCGGCCCGACCGACCCCCGGCTCTTCGGCCCCTATCCGCCCGAGGCGCCGACCAACTTCGTGCTCCAGGCCCCGGTGGGCGACCTCAAGCTCCTCACCGCCAAGGACGTCTACGCCCGATTCCAGCGGATCCGGGACCGGATCGCCCGGAAGTAGGTTAGGCCTGACAAGGGCGGCCGGACCCGGCAAAGAAGGGGCCGCATGCTCGATCCCAAGCTCCTCCGCGAAAACCCCGGCGCCGTGCGCGCGGCCATCGCCCGCAAGCACCTCAAGGTCGACCTCGACGCGGTCCTGGCGATCGACGCCGACTGGCGCGGCCTGCTGCAGGAAACCGAGCAGGGCCGGGCCAGGCAGAAGGCGGCCAACGGCGCCATGGCCGCCCTGCCCAAGGGCTCGCCGGAATTCCAGGCCAAGGTCCAGGAGATGAAGGCGGTCGCCGCCCAGGTGAAGGAGCGGGAGGCCCGGCTGAAGGAAATGGAGGAGCGGTTCCGCGAGGCGATGCTGGCTCTGCCCAACCTGCCGCACCCCAGCGTGCCGGAGGGCGCCGGGCCGGAGCAGAACCTCGTCCACGCCCAGCACGGCGACGTCGGCTCGGCCTCGCCCAGCGCCGTTCCGCATTGGGAGATCCCCGGCTTCGCCCGGCTCTTCGACTTCGAGCGGGGCGCCAAGGTCACCGGCGCGGGCTTCCCCTTCTTCATCGGCGAGGGCGCGCGGCTGGTGCGGGCCCTCCTCGGCTTCTTCCTCGAGGAAAATGCCCGGGCCGGCTACACCGAGGTCAGCCCGCCCATCTTCGTCAACGCGGCTAGCGCCACGGCCACGGGCCAGCTGCCGGACAAGGAGGGGCAGATGTACGAAACCACCCCGGACCGGCTCTACGCCGTGCCGACGGCGGAGGTGCCGCTGACCAACTTCTTCCGCGACGAGATCCTGGAGGAGGCGGCGCTGCCGGTCTATCGCTGCGCTTACACGCCCTGCTTCCGCCGCGAGGCGGGAAGCTACGGCAAGGACGTCCGCGGGCTCAACCGCCTGCACCAGTTCGACAAGGTCGAGCTGCTCAAGTGGGTCCATCCCTCCTCCAGCTATGACGAGCTGGAAAAGCTGCGGGCGGACGCCGAGCGGCTGCTGCAGAAGCTCGAACTGCCCTACCGGGTCTTGCTGATGTGCGGCGGCGATCTCGGCTTCGCCCAGGCGAAGAAGTACGACCTCGAGGTCTGGGCCGCGGGCCAGAAGCGGTGGCTCGAGGTTTCCAGCTGCTCGAATTTCGAGGCCTTCCAGGCGCGCCGCGCCCAGATCCGCTTCCGCGCGAAGGAGTCGGGCAAGGCCGAGCTGGTGCACACGCTCAACGGCTCGGGCCTGGCGGTGCCGCGGGTGCTGGCGGCGCTGCTCGAGAACAACCTCGGCCCCGACGGCCGGGTGCGGATTCCCGCCGCGCTTCGGCCCCACTTCGGCCGGGACTTCCTCGCCTTCGCATGAGCCCCTGGCGCCGCCGCGCGGAACGCCTGGCGGCGGCCCTCCCGCGCTCGCGCCTCCATCCGGCCGCGGCGGCCTGGGCCGAGCGCCGGCCGGCCCGCGAGGGATGGGCGGTGGCCTTCTCCGGGGGCGCCGATTCGCTGGCGCTGCTGCTGCTGCTCTGGGCCCTTTGGCCGGCGCGGCGCCGGCGGCTGCGCGCCCTGCATTTCGACCACCGGCTGCGGGGCCGGGCCTCGCGGGCCGACGCGGCCTTCTGCGCGCGGGTTTGCCGGGGCCTGGGCGTGCCCTTGACGGCCGGGGCCTGGGCGCGGCCCGACGCCGCCGCCGGGGAGGCGGGGGCGCGCGCGGCGCGGTTCGATTTCTTCCGGCGGGAGATGCGCCGGCGCGGCCTGCGCGCTCTCTGGCTCGGCCACCAGCAGGACGACATCGCCGAGTCGATGCTGATGCGTCTGGCCCGCGGCAGCGGCGCGGCCGGGCTGGCCGCGCCCCGGCCGCTCCAGGCGGGGCCGGACGGCGCGAGGATCCGCCCGCTGCTCGGGCTGAAGAAGGCGGAGCTCGCCGCGGCGCTGCGCGCGGCGGGCGCCCCCTGGCGCGAGGACGAGACCAACGCGGGGGACGCCTTCCTGCGCAACCGCATCCGCCGCCGCGTGCTGCCCGCCTGGCGGCGGGCCTCGGCCGGGCGCGACGCGCTGGGCGGGGCGGCGCTGGCGCGGGAGCTTTTGGAGGAGGACGACGACGCCCTCGAGGCCTGGGCCGCCGCCGCCGCCCGCTTCGGCGCGCGGGGCGAGCTTCCGCTCGCCCGCGTGCGGGGCCTGCCGCGGGCGGTCCTCCGCCGGATTCTCCGGCGCTGGCTTGATCGCCACGGCCGGAGCCCCCACCTTTCCCGGCCGGGCTTCGAACTCCTGCTCGCCGCCCTCCAGCGCGGCCGGGAGTCCTGCCAGAGCCTGGGCCCCGGCGGTTTCGCGGTCATCCGCGCCGGCTGCTTGAGATTCAGCCGCGGCAACCGATAGTCGGATACGGACCGGAGCGCCGGACTGGGCAGTTCCCCCCAGTCGGCGGAGGGGGTGGTTGACTTGAACCAGCCGGAACACTACTTTGGAAGTTGAGTCAAAAATACCCGATGCCAGACCCCGATAACAAGAAGCAGCCCCGCCGCACCTTGAAGAGCCTCCCGCCGGATCGCTTCCAGCCGAAGGCCCTGCTGATCTGGCTCGCCCTGACGGCGCTGGCTGTGATTGTCTACAAGTGGTCGCCGACCATCGCCGATTCTCCGAAGAACCTTAAGCCGCAAGAGGTTGTGGAGCTGGCCGAAGCCGGCAAGATCAAGTCCGGCGTCGTGCGCTACGACACCTCCAGCGGCAAGGACTACGCCATCATCACCGGCAATGTCGTCGACTCGGCCAAGCTGACCAACGACCGCAACGTCCAGACCACAGCCTTCCGCGCCGAGGGGCGCCTGACCGACGCCGACGCCGAAATCCTGAGCAAGTCGAAGAAGTTCGACGAGCCTCCGGCCCAGACGCTGATGACGCAGATCCTGGTCCAGATCCTGCCTTTCCTCTTCATCATCGGGGTCCTCTATTTCCTCTTCGTTCGCCAGCTGCGGCAGGCTGGCCGGGGAGCGCTCAACTTCGGCAAGAGCCGGGCCAAGCTCCTCACCCGCGACCGCGACAAGGTCACCTTTGCGGAGGTGGCCGGCTGCGACGAGGCCAAGGAGGAGGTCTCCGAGGTGATCGAATTCCTCAAGGACCCGAAGAAGTTCACCAAGATGGGCGGGCGGATGCCCAAGGGCATCCTCATGGTGGGCCCCCCCGGCACCGGCAAGACCCTCCTGGCCAAGGCGGTCGCCGGCGAGGCCGACGTGCCGTTCTTCAGCATTTCCGGCTCGGACTTCGTCGAGATGTTCGTCGGCGTGGGCGCCTCGCGCGTTCGCGACATGTTCGAGCAGGGCCGCAAGAACGCGCCCTGCCTGATCTTCATCGACGAGATCGACGCGGTCGGGCGGCAGCGCGGCGCCGGCCTGGGCGGCGGCAACGACGAGCGCGAGCAGACCCTCAATTCCCTCCTGGTCGAGATGGACGGATTCGACACCACCGAGGGTGTCATCATCATCGCCGCGACCAACCGGCCCGACGTGCTGGACAGCGCGCTGCTGCGGCCGGGCCGCTTCGACCGGCAGATCTATGTCGACCTGCCCGACCTGGTCGGCCGCGAGCAGGTGCTGAAGGTCCACGCCAAGAAGATCAATCTGAGCGAGAACGTCGACCTGGCGGTGATCGCCCGCGGGACGCCGGGCCTTTCCGGCGCCGAGCTGGCCAATCTCCTGAACGAATCCGCCCTCCTCGCCGCCCGCCGCGGCAAGAAGAAGATCGAGATGGCGGACGTGGACGAGGCCCGCGAGAAGGTTCAATTCGGGCGCGAGCGGCGCCGGGCGATGGACGAGGAGGAGAAGCGGCTGACCGCCTATCACGAGGCCGGGCACGCCCTGGTCCAGGCCATCCTGGACGACGGCCTGATGCCGGTGCACAAGGTCACCATCATTCCCCGCGGACGCAGCCTCGGCAGCACCATGTTCATCCCGAAGAAGGACATCCTCACGCAGGCGCGGCGGCGGATGCTCAACGACATCGCCATGGGGCTGGGCGGCCGGGTGGCCGAGGAGCTGGTCCTGGCCGACGTTTCCAGCGGCGCCGCGGGCGACATCAAGCAGATCACCAAGATCGCCCGCCACATGGTGTGCGACTGGGGAATGAGCTCGCTCGGCCCGGTGGCCTACGGCGACAACTCCGACACGGTCTTCCTGGGCCGCGAGATCCAGCGCACTGAAAACTTCTCCGAGGAGACCGCGCGCAAGATCGACGAAGAGATCCACAAGATCATCTCCGAGCAGTACGAGCGCGCGAAGCAGATCCTGAGCGAGCACCGGCCGGCCCTGGACAAGATCGCCGACGCCCTGCTCGAGCACGAGACGATCGAGGGCCGCCATGTCCTCGAGATTCTCCAGTACGGCGAGATCCGCTCGCCGATCATCCTCGGTCTGCCCAAGGCGGGCGAGAAGCCGGCCGATCGCAAGCCCCCGGGCAAGCCGGTCGCCACGGCGGTTCCCCCGATCGCCCACGGGGGAGCGGAGCCCGCGCCGGCCTGATTTAGCGGTCCCCACGGGAACGCGGCGGTGGGGGCGCGGTCATTGCGACTCGCCTCCCGGTCCGGCGATTTCGCTCTTGGTTTTTTCGGCCCGGAGAGGCTAAAATCGCATCTCCCAGCATGAAAATCTGTTGCATCGGGGCGGGCTATGTCGGCGGCCCCACCATGGCCATGATCGCCCTCAAGGCGCCCGACATCACGGTCAAGGTGGTGGACATGAACGCGGCCCGCATCGCCGCCTGGGAATCGGACACCCTCCCGGTCTACGAGCCCGGCCTGGACGAGGTGGTCCGCCAGACCCGCGGGAAGAACCTGCTCTTCTCCACCGACGTGAAGGGCGCGATCCGCGAATCGGACATCATCTTCGTGGCGGTCAACACCCCGACCAAGGGGTACGGCGTCGGGGCGGGCAGGGCGGCCGACCTCCGCTACATCGAGTCGGTGGCGCGCACCATCGCCGAGACCGCCGGCAACGGCTCCAAGATCATCGTGGAGAAGTCGACCATCCCGGTGAAGACCGCGGAGACGATCAAGGACATCCTCGCCGCCAACTCCAACGGCTGCAAGTTCGAGGTCCTCTCCAACCCCGAGTTCCTGGCCGAGGGCACGGCCGTGGCCGACCTGATGGCGCCGGACCGCGTGCTGATCGGCGGCGAGCGCACCAGCGGCGGCGAGGCCGCGACCAAGGCCCTGGCCGACGTCTACGCCCGCTGGGTGCCGCGCGAGCGCATCATCCTGACCAACCTCTGGTCCTCCGAGCTCTCCAAGCTGGTCGCAAACGCCTTCCTCGCCCAGCGCATCTCCTCGATCAACGCCATCTCGGCGCTGTGCGAGGCCACCGGGGCGGACGTGGACGAGGTCGCCCACGCCATCGGCCGCGACTCGCGGATCGGCCCGAAGTTCCTCAAGGCCTCGGTCGGCTTCGGCGGCTCCTGCTTCCAGAAGGACATCCTGAACCTGGTCTACCTCTGCGAGCATTTCGGACTCCCCGAGGTGGCCCAGTACTGGGAGAGCGTGGTGAAGATGAACGACTGGCAGAAGCACCGCTTCGGGACCAGGATCGTGCGCGCCCTCTACAACTCCGCCGCGGGAAAGAAGGTCGGGGTCCTGGGCTTCGCCTTCAAGAAGGACACCAACGATACCCGCGAATCCGCCGCGATCGCGGTCTGCCGCGACCTCCTGGCCGAGCAGGCCCAGGTGGTGGTCTACGACCCCAAGGTTCCGGCCGAGGAGATCCGCCGCGACGTGCTGGGGGCGGGCAAGGACGATCCGCGGCTCACCGTCGTCTCCAGCGCCTACGCGGCGGCAGAGGGGGCGCACGCGCTGGCGGTCGTGACCGAGTGGGACGAGTTCAAGCACCTCGACTACGCCAAGATCTACGCCGCCATGGCCAAACCGGCCTTCCTCTTCGACGGGCGCAACATCACCGACCTCGCCGCGCTGCGGAAGATCGGCTTCCGCGCCTTCGGCATCGGAAAGTCCTGAGCGGAGGCTTCCGCGGGAGGCGGCGCTGGGGCTAAGGGCGCCACCAGGACGCATCGATCCTGGCTTTGAATCGGGCTCATCAGGCCGCTCCTTTGAATTCGCTCTGAATTCTCCCTGAATGCGGCCTGAATTCACTCTGAATTCCGCACAATGGCGGGCGAGGTGGAATTCACGGCGAATCCAATGAACCGGCCCTTAAGCGCCAGGGAGGATGGCTTCCCGTAAGTCGAGCGGGCGCTTCTGTCCGAAGCAATCTG
Source organism: Opitutaceae bacterium (assembly GCA_035546595.1). Lineage (GTDB taxonomy): Bacteria > Verrucomicrobiota > Verrucomicrobiia > Opitutales > Opitutaceae > Palsa-1447. The sequence goes on along the minus strand of DASZWO010000004.1, from coordinate 40,811 downwards.
TTCGTCCACCCGATTCAATCCGCGCTTAGTTGGCGGGGCCGCCATTCGGCCCGGAAGGCCATTTTAGGCGAAGACTGGCAGGAGCGGGAATTGCTGCCCGAGCACCGGCGCGGAGGGGCAGCCGAGCCAGTTTTCCAGCACGCTGGCGTAGACGCTGCGGAAGTCGGTGCTGAACGCCAGGTCGGCGTTCTTCGGCAGGTCGAGCGAGGGGGCGGCCCCGTGCAGGCCGGCGCGCAGGCCCGACCCCATCAGGAAAAGCGGGGCGGCGGTGCCGTGGTCGGTGCCCTTGCTCTCATTCTCGAACGGGCGCCGTCCGAACTCGGAGAAGGTCATGGTCGCGACCTGCCCCTCGAGCCGGTGCGCCTCCAGGTCCTTTTGGAAGGCGGCCAGGCCGGTGGAGAGGGTCTCAAGCAGGCGCTCCTGGGTCCCGAGCTGGTTGAAGTGGGTGTCGAAGCCGCTCAGCGTCACGAAATACACCCGGGTGGGCAGCCCGGCGGCGATCAGCCCCGCGACGTTGCGCAGCGAGGCCGCGAAGGCGTTGGCTGGATACGCGGCCAGCGGCCGGTAGCCGCCGAGCGCGGCCTGGACCTTGGTCTCGGTCACGAGGGAATCCATCAGGGTGTGGCGCAGGAAGGAGGCGTCGTCGTCCGGGGCGCCCGGGGGCACCGCCGCGTCCGCCTCGAGCAGCCGGCGGGTCTCCTCGCCGTCCCGCCGCCGCGCCGCATAGGCGGACAGGCCGAAGGTGGGGTGCTCGCGCTCGCCCATCAGGGTCTCGGGCAGGCCGTTGAGGGTATTGACGTGGACCGCGACCGGATCGTGATCCGACGCCGGCATCCCGGAGCAGGCGTTGTCCAGGAAGCGGCCGAGCCAGCCGGTGGCGAGGAACCGGTCGCTGGCGCTGCCCGTCTCCCAGATCTCCGAGGAGCGGAAATGGCTGTGGTTGGGGTTCGGATATCCGACGTTCTGGACGATCGCCAGCTTGCCCTCGCCCAGCAGCCCGCGCAGGGCGGCGCAGGCGGGGTTCAGGCCCTGGCCGTCGGCGACCGGCAGCACCTTTTCCTTGGCGATGGCCAGGGTGGGACGCAGGGCGTAGTACTTCGGGTCCTCGAAGGGGACGAGGGTGTTGAGGCCGTCATTGCCGCCGGCCAGCTGGACCAGGACCAGGATGCGGCGGTCCTTTTCCGGCGCGGGAGCCTGGGCCAGCGCGGAGCGGACGAGGAAGGAGGGGGCGAAGCGGCTGAAGGCGAGCAGGCCGGCGCCCTTGGCCGAGAGGCTGAAGAATTCGCGGCGGGTGGAGGGGAGAAAGGGAGTGGAGGAGTTTGAGGCCATGGCGGGAAGAGGCTAGCAGAGCTGGTAGGCGGGGGTTTCCAGGAGGGTGATCGCCGCCCGGCGGACGCGGCGGAAGCGGTCGGGGCCGGGCGCGGCGGCGGCCAGGTAATCGGCCAGGCCCTGCTGGAGCGCGGGCTCGGGAGGCGCCGCCAGGAACTCGGATTGCATCCGGCGGGCCGCCTCCGCCGGCGATTCCGCGAGGAAGGGATCGAGCCGCGCGGCCGGGACGGAGAAATGGCCCGCCCCGTCGGCGCGGGCCGCCGCCAGCGCCCGCGCCTCGTCGGCGTTGAGCCGCAGGTCGTCCACCGGGGTGAAGAGCATCTCCGCCAGGGTGCGGCGGGCGGCCAGCGAGGTCGAGTTGATCCAGGCCCGCCCGCCGACCCAGCCGCGGACGTTGGGCGGGACAAAAAGCACCTGCCCCATCTGGCGCAGCGGGGAGAGGACGAAGCGGGGCAGCGGCGGGACGCTCAAGCCGAGATCCTGCGTCATCCCGAGGTAGAACTGGACCGGGCTCTTGATGAAGTTGCCCCGGTATTCCGGGGCGAAGAAGAGCCGGCTGCCGAAGAAACGCCGCGCCAGCCACCGCAGATCATAGCCGCCCGATCGCCAGGCGTCGCCCAGGGCGAGCAGATGCTCGCGGGGCAGGGGAGCGTCGGAGAGGTAGAACTTGGCCAGCTCGTGCGGGAGGAAGGCGCCCGCCGCCCGCTGCCCGTAGGCGAGGTCGATCACCTCGTCGCCCCCGAAATCGCCGCTCTGTCCGAAGACCGTCTTGATCCCGCCGTCATGCTGGCCCGCCGCGAAAACGAAGTCCGCCGTGGCGGGGCGGGCGCGGTAGCCGGTGAAGGCCCGCGCCGCCTCCTTGATGTCCCGCTCGGTGTAGTTGCCCTCGCCCAGCACGAAGAGCTCGAAGAGCTCGCGCGCGAAGTTCTCGTTCGGCGCCTCCTTCCGGTTCTGATTCAGGTCCAGGTAGATCATCATCGCCGGCGAGCGCGAGACCGCCTTCGTCAGCTCGGGCGCCCGGCCCAGGCCGCCGCGGGCCAGCAGGTCGAAGTGCCGGAAGACCAGGTCGACGTCGCGGACCTTGTCCGCGCCCACCACGTAGACATCGCCGAGGAAGAGGACCCACTTGGCGAAGGCGGCGTGTTCGGGCTGGCGGGCGTATTCCAGCCAGCGAAGCGAGAGGTCCTGGAGGGCGGCCTGGATCCGCTCCTGTTCCTCCTTCTGGATCGTCCGCCGCTCCTCCGGCCCGGCGGCGGCGCGGATGCGGGAGCGGTAGGCCGGGGAGTCCTCGCCGACCTGCGCGGCCAGCGCCGGTTCGGGAAAATAGTGCGGCCGCTCCGGGAAGAGACGGTCGAGGGTGGCCTCCAGCCCCTCCCGCTTCGCGCGTTCCGCCTCCTCCGGCCGGGCGGTCCAGCCGGCCCGCCGCAGCAGGTGGCGCGCCGCCTCGGCGTCCCAGGCCGCGGCCGGAAGCGGCTGCCAGGCCGCGTCGGGAGGAAGGGAGGGCGTCAGCGCCATGTCCTCAATGACGACCGGGGGGCGGCTTGGTTTCGGGGCGGTGACGGGCCGGCCGTTTTGTCACCGCCTCCCCCGGGGCGCGCCCCGATGGTCAGGTACCGAGCGCGGTCTTGTAGACCCTCGGCACGCGCTTGGTGATCGAGCAGAGGGTCTCCCAGGGGATGGTGTCGGCCCACCGGCTGAACTCCGAGACGCTGATCTCCTCCTCGCCCTGGCGGCCGATCAGCACGGCCTCGTCGCCTGCCGCCGCGCCGGGCAGGTCGCTCACGTCGACCATCGTCTGGTCCATCGTGACCCGCCCGAGGACGTCGCAGCGCCGGCCGCGGATCAGCACCTGGGCGCGGTTGCTCACCGCCCGCGGAAGCCCGTCGGCGTATCCCGCGCAGAGCACGGCCACCGAGGAGTCGCGGGAGAGGGTCCGGGTGCGGCCGTAGCTGATGGTGGTGCCCCGCGGCAGCCGCTTCACCAGGCCGAGCCGGGTCCGGAAGCTGAAGACCGGCTCGGTGCGAACCGATTCGAGCAGCGAGCCGGGGCGGGGCAGGACGCCAAACTGCAGCAGCCCGACGCGCACCGCGTTGAACGGGCTGGCCCCGGGCATGGTCTCGATCCCGGCGCTGTTGTCGGCGTGGACAAAGAGCGCCGCCGGATCGAAGCCCGGGAAGCCGGCCAGGGCCGCCAGAAAGCGGCGGCGCTGCTCGGCGGTGAAGGCGGCGTCCTCGTCGGGGCTGGCGAAATGGGTGTAGACCCCGGCCAGCTGCAGGTGCGGCGCCGCGACGAGGTGCCCGTAGAGCGCCGCGGCCTCCTCATGCCAGACCCCGAGCCGGCCCATGCCGGTGTCGATCTTCAGGTGGACCGCGAGCCGGCGGCCCGCCGCGCGGCCCGCCTCCTCGAGCCGCGCCACCTCCTCGGGCGAGGAGATGGTGGCGGCGAAGTCGTTCTCGGCCAGGACGCGGTCCTCCTCGGGCAGGAGGGGGCCCAGGATGAGGATGGGCCAGCCCGGGCCGAGCTCGCGCAGCGCGGCCGCCTCGGCGACGTTGGCGACGGCGAAGAGGTCGGCGCCCGCGTGCATCAGGTGGGCCGCCGCCTGGGGCAGCCCGTGCCCGTAGGCGTCCGCCTTCACCACCGCCACATAGCGCATCCGCGGCGGCAGGGCCGAGCGGATCAGCTTGAGGTTGCGGCCGAGCGCAGCCAGGTCGATCTCAGCCCAGCAGCGGAGGGGGCGGGAAGCGGGGCCGGGCTCAGCCATGGTGGGGCTGCGCGCTCCAGAGCGCATACGCGGGCTCGGCGTGCAGGAACGCGTCGGGTTCCTCGGTGGGGAGCAGCAGGTCGGCATCGGCCGCCTTCGCCCAAAGCGCGGGCAGCTCATAGGACACCGACGCCGTGCCGGCGGGCAGCGGCGACCAGTGGCGGAAGCCGGCGGGCATGGCCAAGTCGCCGGAGAGCTCGGCCGCCGGAACCCGGCGCAGCGGCTCCCCCGGCCGAAGGAGATGCCAGGCCCCGCGGCGGGCATCGGCGATCAGGGAGGCCGCCGGGGGGGCGCCATGGGCAGCGAGCGCGAGGCTGGAATAGCCGAAGGCGGGGGCGGGGGAGCCCGAGCGCCACGCGCGCAGGGCCATCGCGGCCGTGCGGATGCCCAGGATCGAGCCGGGACCGGAGCAGAAGGCGAGCCCGCGGGCCCGGGCGGGATCGGCGCCGAGCTCCTCCAGGCATTGGAAGATGCCCACTCCGGCCTCCGCCTCCGAGCTTGTCCAGCGCGGCTCCCAGCCGCCCTCCCACCAGCCGACCTGGATGCGGGCCGAGGCGGCGTCGATCAGCAGGAGCGGGGCGTGCGCCCCGAGAACCTGGCGGAGGCTGGGCATCGGCCTTCAGGGAAGAGCAGCCGCCACCGGCAAGCAAGTCAGTCCGGCATTGACCGGGCGGCCGGACGCTTTACGCTGGACAATTCTCCCAACCGTCCATCCCCCCGATCGATTCCCGTGAACGTCCAACTGAACAGCGTCTCCGATACCCGCAAGAGCCTCGTCGTCACCTTCGAGCCGAAGGAAATCGACGCCGAGCACCAGGAAGTGGTGGGGGAATTCACCAAGATGGTCCGGCTGCCGGGCTTCCGGCCCGGCCGGGCCCCCGCCGCGATGGTGGTCAAGCGCTACAGCAAGGAGATCGCCGAGCAGTTCAAGCAGCAGGTGGTGGCCAAGGCCTACCGCGGCGCGATGGAGGAGAAGAAGCTCGAGGTGCTCAACGTGGTCGATGTCAAGGAGGGCGCGATCGAGCCCGGCACCGCCGCCGAGATCACCGTGACGGTGGATGTCCGGCCGGAGTTCACCCTCCCGGACTACAGCAATCTTCCGACGGAGGTGGAGCCGGTGGATCCCACCGACGCCGAGGTCGACAACGTGCTCCAGGCCCTGCGGAACGAGCGGGCCGACTTCAAGACCGCCTCCCGCCCCGCGCAGAAGGGCGACTACGTCAAGCTGGCCTACAGCGGAACGGTGGACGGCAAGCCCATCGCCGAGCTCGCCCCGGACAAGCAGATCTACGCGCAGGTGCCCCAGACCTGGGAGGAGGTCGAGGGGGCGCAGGAGGGGATCATTCCGGGCCTCGGCGCCCAGCTCGCCGGCCTGGCCGCCGGCGGCAAGAAGGACGTGGCCATCACCTTTCCGGCCGAGTTTCCGCCCGTCCCGGCGCTGGCCGGCAAGAAGGCCGTCTACGCGGTCGAGGTCCTGGAGGTCCGCGAGCGCATCCTGCCGGAGCTCAACGAGGAGTTCTTCAAGTCGCAGCAGGTGGACAGCCTCGACGCCCTCAAGACGCGGATACGCGACAACCTAAAGCAGCAGAAGGACTACCAGAACCGGGCCGCCCAACGGCGCCAGGTCACGGAAGCGCTCTCCGCCAAGGTGGAATTCCCCATTCCCGAGAGCCTGATCGAGTCCGAGACCCAGTCGGTCCTGCGCCAGTTCATGGAGGAGAACCTGCGCCGGGGGGTCCCCGCCGAGCAATTCGAGAAGGACAAGCAGGCCTTGTACGCCGGGGCCCGGACCACCGCGGCGCAGCGGGTGAAGGCCCGCCTCATCCTGGCCAAGGTGGCCGAGGCCGAGAAGATCGAGGTGGCCTCCCAGGATCTCGACGAGTTCATCTACCGGGAGGCCATGCGCACCCGCCAGCAGCCGGACAAACTCGCGCGGGAGCTGTCAAAGGATCGGGATATGCTGCGGTCGGTGCAGCAATCGATCATTTTTGACAAAGCGGTTGATTTCCTCGTTTCAAAAGCTACCATCAAAACCGTATCGGCGAAGGCTTCCTGATGAGCTATTATGTCCCAATCGTGCTGGAGAACACGGGCCGCGGAGAGCGGTCCATGGACATATATTCGCGCCTCCTCAAGGACCGCATCATCTTCATTGGCACGCCGATCGACGACGTCATCGCCAACCTGGTGATCGCCCAGATGCTCTACCTCCAGATGGAGGACTCGAAGAAGGACATCCACCTCTACATCAACTCCCCCGGCGGCATCGTTACCGGCGGCATGGCGATTTACGATACGATCAACTTCCTGCAGTGCGACGTGCAGACCTTCTGCGTCGGGATGGCCGCCAGCATGAGCACCGTGCTTCTCGCGGCCGGCACGAAGGGCAAGCGTTTCGCCCTGCCTAACAGCCGGGTGATGATCCACCAGCCCTCCGGCGGAGCCGGGGGCCAGGCCGCTGACATCGCTATCGCCGCCAAGGAAATCCTGCGCTGGCGCGCGACCCTCAACGAGGTGATCGCCCGCCACACCGGCAAGACCCCCGCCGACGTCGAAAAGGACTCGGACCGCGATTACTACATGAGCGCCGCCGAGGCCAAGGCCTACGGCATCGTCGACCACGTCGTCCAGTCGACCCGCGAGGCGGCCAACCTGGCCGTGAAGAGCGCCGCCTAAACCCCTTCCGCCATGGCCAAGTCCTCGCGCATGACCCTCTGCTCGTTCTGTGGCAAGTCGCAGGCCGAGGTGAAGAAGATCATCGCCGGGCCGGGAGTCTACATCTGCGACTCCTGCGTCAACGTCTGCAAGACCATCATCGAGCGCGAGGTGAAGCAGCCGGTGGTGGACGCCAAGCCCGCCTTCCGCCTGGTCAAGCCCTCCGAGATCAAGAAGGTCCTGGATGACTTCGTGATCGGCCAGGAGCACGCCAAGAAGGTGCTCTCGGTGGCCGTCTACAATCACTATAAGCGGCTGCTCTTCGACTCCGGGCAGGCGGCCAAGGAGCCGGCGGCGCTCTCCCCCGAGTTCAACGACGTCGAGATCGAGAAGAGCAACATCCTGCTCGCCGGGCCCACCGGCTCGGGCAAGACGCTGCTGGCCCGGACGCTGGCTCGCATCCTCGATGTGCCCTTCGCCATCTCCGACGCCACCACCCTGACCGAAGCGGGCTACGTCGGCGAGGACGTGGAGAACGTCGTCCTCCGGCTGCTGCAGAACGCCAATTACGACGTGAAGCGGGCCGAGTGCGGCATCATCTACATCGACGAGATCGACAAGATCCGCCGCACCACCGAGAACGTCTCGATCACCCGCGACGTCTCCGGCGAGGGCGTGCAGCAGGCGCTGCTCAAGATCCTCGAAGGCACGGTGTGCAACGTCCCCCCGCAGGGCGGCCGGAAGCATCCGAACCAGGAGTACATCCAGGTCAACACCACCAACATCCTTTTCATCTGCGGCGGCGCCTTCGTCGGCCTCGATCAGATCGTGAAGAAGCGGCTGGGACAGCGCTCCCTCGGCTTCCACATCAACGCCCAGGACCATGAGATGGAGCCCGAGGTGATGATGAAGAAGATCGCGCCGGAGGACTTGGTGCGCTTCGGCATGATCCCGGAGTTCATCGGCCGGCTGCCGATCGTCTCGGTGCTCGACTCGCTGCAGGCCGCCGACCTGGAGAAGATCCTGCTCAAGACCAAGAACGCGATGATCAAGCAGTACTCGAAGCTCTTCGCGATCGACGGGGTGCGGCTGCGGCTGACCCCGGACGCCGTCCGGGCGGTCGCGCTGAAGGCGATCGAGCTGAAGACGGGGGCCCGCGCCCTGCGCTCGATCATGGAGAATCTCATGCTCGAGGTCATGTACGACCTGCCCCAGCGGGACGACGTGGCCGAGGTGGTGATCGACGCCGGCGTCGTCGCCGGCCGGAAGCGGCCCGTCCTGCGCCGGCACGGCAAGAACGAGCCGGCGGCCGACGCGGCTTGACGGTCTATCCTGCCATCGATCTGAAGGGCGGCCGCTGCGTGCGGCTGGCTCAGGGCCGGGCCGACCGGGAGACGGTCTACGCCGAGGATCCGGTCTCCGTCGCCCGCGAATTCCAGGCGGCGGGGTCGGACTGGGTCCACCTGGTGGACCTCGACGGCGCCTTCACCGGCGAAATGGCCAATCTTCCCGCCGTCGGGCGGGTGGCCGCCCTCGGGCTCAAGGTGCAGTTCGGCGGCGGCCTGCGCACGGCGGAGGCGGTGGCGGCGGCCCTGGCCCAGGGGGCGAGCCGCATCGTGATCGGGACGCGCGCCGCCGAGAGCGAGGACTTTGTCGCCGGTCTGGTCCGCGCGCACGGCGAGAAGATCGCCGTCGGGATCGACGCCAAGGACGGCAAGGTCGCGGTCCGCGGCTGGGTCGGCACCACCGGCGCCGAAGCGGTCGCTTTCGCCCGGCGGATGGACGCCCTCGGTGTCCGCACCCTGATCCACACCGACGTGGCGACCGACGGCATGCTCACGGGCCCGAACTACGCCGCGCAGGAGGCGATGCTGGCCGCGGTCTCCTGCCGGGTGATCGCCTCGGGCGGCGTGGGCCGGCGGGAGGACGTGGCGAAGCTGGCCGACCTGGCCCGGCGCCGCCCGAACCTCGACGGGGTCATCGTCGGCCGCGCGCTCTACGAGAAGAAAGTCGAGCTGGCGGACCTGCTGCAGCTCGCGCTCGCCTGAGGCTCAGGCCCAGCTGGCGCTGGCGAGCAGCGCCGAATCCCGGCGCACGAAGAGGAAGTCCGCCTGCCAGAGCGCCCGGTCCCGCGGCCGGTAGTTGTGGCCGAGGATGTCGTAGAGGCGGAAGCCGCGCTGGTCGAGCAGCTGGGCGACTTCCAGGGCCAGCGGCGCCCCGCCGATGGGGATGAGGGACACCTCGGTCATGATGACCTCCACCTGATCCAGCGCCGCCCCCGCCCCCTGCAGGGCCTCCAGCTCGTGCCCCTGGAGGTCGAGCTTGAGCAGGTCGCAGGGGCAGAACCCCTCCTCCGGCAGGAGGTCCGCGAGCGTCTCCACCGGCACCGAGACCGCGCCGGCGCCCGGAGCCTGGCCGGACCCCACCAGGCGGCTGTTGGTCTCCTCGAGCAGCAGCCGGCCCACGCCCCGCTGGCGCCCCAGGGCGGCCGCGCGCAGGCGGGCGGCGGGATGGGAACGGCAGAAAGCCTCCAGCTCCGCGGTCCGGCCGGGCTGCGGCTCGACCAGCAGCAGCGCCGCCCGGGGGAAGACCTCGGCCGCCGCCGCGCTCCAGGCTCCGCGGTATGCTCCCGCGTCCACGATGCGTCCCGGCGCGAAGCCGGCCCGGCGCAGGTTTTCCAGCCGCGCCCCGAGCGTGACCGCCCCGGCCCGCCGCCGCAGACGCTCCTTCCAGCCATCGGGCAGCCACTGGAGGGGGCCGGTCATCGGCTCAGGCGTGGTGGGGCCCAACCGGCTCCGCCCGCCCCCGGATCTTCTCGGCGATCTCCTCCAGCGGATAGGTGATGATCTCGGCCAGGGTGGGGTGGTACCAGGGCGCCCGGAGCAGGTCGAAGACGGTGGCGCGCATCGCCAGGGGGCCGGAAAAGCAGTGGATCAGCTCCCCGGCGTCGGCGCCGACGATCTCGGCCCCGAGGATCCGGCCCCGCTTGGGCTCGGCCAGGACCTTCACGAAGCCGTACTTCGCCTCCATCAGGATGGACCGGCCGTGGTCGTCGAAGGGATAGGAGGCGGCGTGGTGGCGCGTCCCCTCCCGGCGGAGGGCCGCCTCGGTGAGGCCGATCGTCGCCAGCGGCGGATCGGTGAAGACCACGGTGAGGAGCAGCTTCTCGTCGATCGGCTTGGCCTCCTTCCGGCGGAAGGCATGGCGCGCGGCGAGTTCGCCCTGGGCCACCGCCAGGTGGACGATCTCGTGGGGCCCGCAGACGTCTCCGGCGGCGTAGATGTGCGGCTGCGAGGTCTGCTGCCAGCGGTTGATCCGCACCCGGCCCTTCCCGTCGGTTTTCACGCCCGCCGCCCCCAGCCCGAGCCCCTCGGTATTGGGCTCCCGGCCGAGGGCGTTGAACAGGTGCCGGGCGCGCACGGTGCGCTTCCGGCCGCCGTGCTCGAACTCAACGGCCACCCCGGACTTGCCGCCGGAGATCCGCCTCAGGAGGGTGCCGGTGTAGACCTTCATGCCCTCGTCGCGGAAGGCCCGGACCACCACCTCGCTGGCCTCGGCCGAATGCTCCCGCAGCACGTGGGGGCTGCGCTGGATCAGGGTCACCTTCGATCCCATGCGCAGAAGGTACTGGGCCAGTTCGCAGGCGACGATGCCTCCGCCCAGGACGATGACGCTGGCGGGGACGAAGCCGAGGTCGAGCACCTGGTCGCTGGTCCAGGAGGGGGTCGCGGCCAGGCCGGGCACCGGGGGCGTGCTGACGCGGGAGCCGGTGGCGATCAGGAAGCGGCGCCCGCGCAGGCGGCGGCCGTTGTCCAATTCAACCGTGTGGGGGTCGACGAAGCGGGCCCGGCTGCGGATGAGCTCGAACCTCCCCGAGGTCAGCGATTTCACCCGGTCGGCCGCGAATTCGGCGATCACCTTCCGCTTCCGGGCCCGCACCGCCCGGGGATCGGGCGCCGCGTGGGGGATGCGGAGGCCGAACCTCCGCCCCTGTCGGGCGTGGTGCAGCACCTCGGCCGCGTAGATCAGGGTCTTGGAGGGCATGCAGCCGCGCAGGATGCAGAGGCCGCCGAGCTCGCGCGCCCCGTCCACCACCGCGACCTTCCGGCCGAAGCCCGCGGCGGTCCGGGCGGCGTTGAAGCCGCCCGAGCCTCCGCCGATGACGACGAGGTCGTAGAGAGGGGGGGTCATGGCGCGGGGGTGAAGAGGAAATCATGCCCGATCGGGCCGTCGGCAATCAAGGCCGCCGCGGGGATGGGCTCCCGATGGTAGCCCAGCGGATCCAGGACCTCGCGGGCGCCCTCCACTTCGGACTGATCGTGGAAGCCCATGATCACGCGGGGGCGGGCGGCGCGGAGCGAGGCGGCCATCCCGCGCAGGACCGCGGCACCGTGGCCCTCGGCGTCGATCTTGACCAGATGGGGCAGGCGCAGCTCACCGGCCGCGACCAGCCGGTCGAGGGTGCGGACCGGCACGGCCCGGGAAGCGGCCACCGCCGCCCGGTTCTCGCCGAGGTAGGGGAGGTGGGTGGTGGTCGATTCCCAGTCGGCGTTGGTGATGAGTTCGGCCGTGCCGTCGCGGTCGGACGCCGCCCAGGGGTAGATCCGGAGCCAGTCGAGGCGATTCATCCGCCGGTGCAGCTCCAGCCGCGCGAAGCTCAGGGGATTCGGCTCGAAGGCCGCCACCTGGCCGGTCGGGCCCACGCGACGCGCCAGGCCGACGCTGTAGAGGCCGTAGTGGGAGCCGACATCCCAGCAGCTCCACCCGCGGATGTCGCCGAGCGCGAGGAGGCAGGCCTGGAGCGCGGGCTCATGGTGGCCCCGCCAATAGGAGGTCCAGGGATAGAGCGTCCAGCGGGCCCCCTCGGCCACGCCGCCGCGCACCCGCACGGGCCAGCGCCCGAGGGGGCTGCGGGCGAGCCAACGGCTGGCCCGCCGGAGGAACGCGGCCTTCATCGTCCCTTTCCGAACAGCATCACCTGGACCGTCTTGAGCATGATCGAGGCGTCGAGGATGAAGGAATAGTGCCGGATATAGTAAAGGTCGTACTCCAGCTTCCGCACCGTGTCCTCGAGGTTCGAGCCGTAGAGGTAGTTGACCTGGGCCCAGCCGGTGATCCCCGGCTTCACCAGGTGGCGGAAATTGTAGCAGGGGATCTGCCGCTCGTACTGGGAGGCGAGTTCCTCCCACTCCGCGCGCGGCCCGATCAGGCTCATCTGGCCGCGGAACACGTTCCAGAGCTGGGGCAGCTCATCGAGCCGGGAGGCGCGCAGGAAGCGGCCCACGCGGGTGATGCGGGAGTCGCCCGGCCAGGTGTAGAGGTCGCCGCCGACGCCGCGGCGCATGGTCCGGAGCTTGGCGATGGCGAAGCGCACGCCATTCTTGCCCACCCGCTTTTGGACGTAGAAGACCGGCCCATGGTCGTCGAGCTTGATCGCCAGCGCGGCGGCGGCCACCACCGGCGCGGCCAGGACCAGCCCGATCGCGGCGAAGACCATGTCGCTGGCGCGCTTGACCCGCTCGAAGACCGGCTCCCGGGCGATGGCGAAGCCCTCCTGGAACAGCCATGCCGGATTGAGCCGGTAGATCGGGATCTTGCGCCAGTGCAGCTGGTGGAACAGCTCGAGGGTGTAGGTGGGGATGCCCCGGAAATGCAGCCGGACCAGCTCCTCGGCCTCGTCGGAGCGGATCTCGCGGTTGGATTCGCGCAGCACGATGGCGGCGGGGATCAGCCGCCCCTGGGCCACGTCCTCCAGCACCTCGGAGACGGGCCGGGGCGCCACGCCCGCCTCGGCGGTGCGCTCGGGGGTGAGGGGGGCCGCGCTGGCGAAGACGATCGGCTCCACCGCCCCCATCTTCTGGCATTCCTCGCGGAAGAGGCCGCAGCTCCGGCTGTCGCCAATGAAGATGAAGCACCGGTCCCGCCGCGAGTTCGAGCGGTTCTGGTAGAGCAGCCGCCGGTAGCTGAGGGTGAGGGGGAGCAGCACGGCGAAGCCGAAGGCGATGACCGCCCGGCTCGACTTGAGCTCATAGCCGCCCGGCACGAACACGAAGGTCAGCAGGAGCGTGGCCACCATCGCGCTCAGCAGCGCGATCACGTGTAGGCTGGCGTAGTCCAGGCTCAGCATGTCGGTCCGGGCGCGGTAGCCGTCGATGAGGTGCAGCGCGAGGACCAGGATCAGGATGGGCCCGAGCAGCGGGGCGGCCACGAAATGGTCGGCGATGCCCCGGTAATGGGCGATGAGGTTGAAGACGAGGACGGCCGCGGCGACATCAAGCGCCAGCAGCGCGAGGAAGGTCTTTCGCTGCGTCGTCATGGGGTAAGGTTGGGGCCGCGGGCCGGGGTGACCAACGGCATAAGTATCAGGGTAATTGCTTAGCCGAATCCAGTACTTCCTCCCACGCTTCCCGCCAGCGGGGGGCGCCGGCGAAGCGCCGCCCGGCCTCGCCCAGGGCCGCGCGGGCCGGCTCGTCGGCGCGCCAGGCGCGGAGACAGGAGCCCGCCTCCGCCTCCTGGCCGGGCCCGAAGGCCCGGCCGAACCCGTTTTCCTCGAGGGTCCGCGCCGGCTCGCAGCCGGGCGGCCCGAAAAAGAGCACGGGCCGGCCCACCGCCGCCGCGCCGTAGATCTTGCTCGGAAAGACGAAGCGCTCGCAGCCGGCGCGCAGGCTGGCGAGGTGGACGTCCGCCGCCGCCAGGGATTCGGCCAGGGACGCGCGCGGCTGGGCCGGAAAGAAGCGGACATTGGGCAGGCCCCGTTGCCGCGCCTCCGCCTCGATCGCCGGGAGCCGCGCTCCGCCCCCGATGAACGCGAAGACGAACGCCGGATCCTCCCGCAGGAGATGCGCCGTGGCGAGGATGGGGGCGAGGTCGTGGACCCGGCCCAGGTTGCCCGAATAGGCGGCGACGAAGCGCCCCTCCAGCCCCCAGGCGCGGCGCTGGGCGCGGGCGCGTTCGGGCGGCGGGGGCGAGAGCCCCTCCGGAGCCCAATTGGGGATCACGCGGATCCGTTCCGGCGGAACCCCCGCGGCGGCCACCACCTCCCCCATGTCGCGCCCGGGGACCACGCAGGCGGCGGCCGACCGCCAGGCGCGGTTGCGGGCGGGCCGGAGCCAGCCCAGCGGGGGGGGAGCCCCGACCGCGAGGGCGATCTCGGGGTAGATGTCCTGCACCCAGTGCACGCAGCGCGCGCCGCGGGCCCGTGCGAGGGCCGCGGCGCCCACGCCCAGCAGCGGCGGGTCGGTCATCACCACGACCAGGTCGCCCGGCCGGAGAACGCGGGCCAGCCGGGCCAAAGCGCCCGCCCCGAAGGCCGCGAAATTCCAGGCCTTCGCCGCCAGGCCGCCCTCCGGCGCTCGGGCCGGCCCGACCCGCCTGATCCGGACCCCCTGGAGGATTTCATCCGCCGGCGCCCCGGCCGGCCGGCTCGCGATCACGCCGGCCGCGTGGCCCCGCGCCGCCAGGGCCCCGGCCAGGTCGCCCAGGAGCTGGGCGGTGGCGGGCTCGTCGGGCCGGTAGAACCGGTTGATGAAGTGGATGGTCAACGCCGCTGCTGCTCCCGCCGGATCTCCTCGGCCTTGGCCGCGCTGAGGAACTCGTAGAAGGCCATCAGCCGGCAGAAGACATAGCCGCGATAGCCGTCGAGGAAGCCCGCCCGCCAGAAATAGTGGTAGGCGAAGCGGAGGGCCGGGCGGAAGGGGAGCCGGCCGGCCAGGGCCTTCAGCCGGCGCTTGCGGGCCAGGGCCGGATCGAGGTCGGCCTGGCGCGCGGAGATCCGCCCGGCCGGCGAGGCCAGCAGGCGCGCCTCCCAGTTGCTGTAGCGGTTGTGCTTCTCGAGCCAGACGGCGATGGAGGGAAAGGCGTAATGCTCCATCTCGTGGCGCAGGCGCGCGCTCGCGCCGCGCAGAACCACGTGCTCATGGACCTCGTTGTCGCCCGAGCCGGTATCGGCCACGCCCTCGAACTGCTCGTAGCGCCCCAGTCCATGGCGGAAAAAGCGCAGGTTCCAGCTCGGGTAGTAGCCGCAGTGGCGGAGCCATCCATCCAGGAACCAGAAGCGCCGGTTGACGTAGTAGCCGTCGGCCGCCGGGGCGCGCACCACCTGCTCCAGCTCGGCCGCCAGCCCCGGGGTGATGCGCTCGTCCGCGTCGAGGATGAAGACCCACTCATGCTTCCACGGCACCTGCGCCAGGGCCCAGTTTTTCTTCTTCGGGAAGCGGCCGTCCCACCGGAACTCGACCACGGTCGCGCCGCACTCGCGCGCGATCTCCCGCGTCCCGTCGGTGCTGCCGGAGTCCACCACGACGATCTCATCGGCGAAACGGGCCGATTCCAGGCAGGCCCGGAGGTTGCCGGCTTCGTTCTTCGCGGGGATGAGGACGGAGATCGGGCAGGTCATGGGCTTCAGGCCGGCGCCTCCGCCGAGGAGGCGGGGCGGTCGCTCAGGCGGGTGTGGGCCAGGGCCGTGAAGAAGCAGAGCCACCAGCTGAGGACGACCGCGGGGTTGCCGAAGGGAAACTCCATCAGGGAATAGAGCAGGATCAGCCCGCAGCCGAAAAGGAGATAGCTGGCCAGGACCCCGGGACGGCGCCCGCGCAGCGAGGCGAGGGGAACGAGGCCGCAGCCGGCGAGCAGGGCGGTTCCGATCAGCCCATGCTCCGAAAGCGACTGCAGCCAGTCGTTGTGGGCGTTGTAGTAATAGTTGTAGAGCCCGTCCGCCGGGTTGATCAGCTGGGAGTTGTACTGCATGAACACATGCGGGTAGGAGTCCATGCCCCAGCCGAACCAGAGCTTGTCGCGGGCCATGCGCCAGGTGTCGCGGTAGCGGCTGATCATCGTGCCGTGGCCGCTCTCGATCTGCGCCAGCTGGAAGCGGGTGGTTTCCAGGCGGGCTAGGACGATGTTGCCGGCCAGCATCCAGCCGGCCGCGATGAGCGCCCCTACCCCCGCGAAGGTGGCGAGCAGCGGCGCGGCGACCGACTCATGGAGCCGCCGGCGCTGCCGCAGGAGCTGCGCCACCCACTGGGCCAGGGCGCAGCCGAAGACCGGCAGGAGCAGCAGCGTGCACGAGCGCGAGGCGCTGAGAGGCTCGGTGAGGGCGAGGAGCGCCGCGCCCACCAGCGCCATCATCGCGGGCGAGCGCACCAGCTGCGTCGCGTCCCCCTGGCGGAGGTAGTACCATCCCAGCCCGAGGCAGATGATGATCATCAGCAGGGCAAAGGCGCCCCAGTGATTGTGATAGGCGAAGGTGGCGAAGAAGAGGGCGTGGTTCACATTGGGCAGCATCCCGAAGTACATGCTGGGCGACTCGACCAGCCGCTGGATGCTCCCGAAGACGCCGAGGGCGATGGCGTTCAGCGCCGCGAAGATCAGGAGGGTCCGCAGGCCGCGGCGGCGGCGCGCCACCAGCGCGAGGTTGAAGCAGGAGAGATAGAGGGCGTCGAAGAGCCAGAGGGCGCGCAGCGTCTCCGCGGGGACCGCGGCGCTCGGGGGCCATGCGCCCATCGGAATGGCGGTCAGCAGCACCTGGGGGCCAAAATGCACCTCGCGGTAGTTCGGCGTGAGGCAGGCGGCGAGGGTGACCAGCGTGAAAAGGCCGGCCGGCCAGAGCCAGCGCAGCGGCGCACCGCGGGGAGGGATGCCGGAGGGGCGCGGCAGGATGGCGGCCAGGAGCAGCGGGAGGCTGAGGCTGCCCCAGGCGGCGAGCCAGTCGCGGACCCAGGCGGGGCTTCCGCCCTGGATCCAGGAGGCGGCGGCCAGGAGGATGCCCACGTGGGCGAGGACGCCGATCTCCAGGCCGGAAAGCCGCCGTCCGCGGCGGGAGGAGCGGTGCTGCGGCCGATCGGCGGAGGTGTTCATCGGACGCCGAGGCTCCGGTAGAAATCCGCCAGCAGGCGGGCCGGGCGATCCCAGGCGAACTCGCGCAGCACCCAGTCGCGGCCGGCCGCCCCGCGCGCGCGCAGGCGCTCAGGCCCTTCGGCCGCGGCCGCCTGGAGGGCCGCGGCGAATTCCGGCCAGGGCACGCACCAGCCGCCCCCGGCGGCGTGGACAGCCGCCCAGGGGGTGCTGTCGGTGACGATGACGGGGACGCCGTGGGCCAGCGCCTCGCCGATCACCATCCCGAAGTTCTCATTGTGGGAGGGCAGCAGGAAGAGCGAGGCGACGGCATAGGGCGGCGGTCGCCCGGCGCCGGAAAACACCTCGACCCGGCCCGCTCCGCCGTTGCGCCCGACATATTCATCGAGCGTCTCCGGGGTGTAGTCCTGCGGGATGCCGACCAGAAGGAGCAGCCAGTCGCGCGGCGCCCGCTCCAGCCAGAGGTCGATAAGCTCAAGCACCCGCTTCTTGCGGTGGAACCGCGAGTAGAACAGCGCCACCGGCCGCTCCGCCACCGCGGGGCAGGCCGCGCGCCAATGCTCCGCCGCCGCCTCGAGGGCGGCGGCGGCGGGCGCGGCCACCCCGTTGGGCGCGATGCAGATCGGCTGGGCGAAGCCGCGGGAGCGGATCTCCTTCGCCTCCGCCTCGCTGGTGGCGTGCCAGCCGGCGGCGCCCCGCAGGGCGCCCGGGTGGATCCAGCGCGAGGCGATCCGCTTGCGCCGCTGGCGGTGCTGCCAGGCCCAGTCGCTGAGCATGCCCCGGGGCGAGATCACCAGGGGAATTCCGCGGCGGGCCGCCGCCCGGTGGGCATAGTGGAGGGTGCGCAGCCAGAGCGAGTGATGGTGGATGAGCGCGGGTTCGGCGCGCTCCAGTTCGGCCCGCAGGCCGGCGGAGCGGCAGATCCGGGCCGGCCAGTCGCGGTGGAAGATCGCGATCCGAAGGGCCCCCTCCCGGCGGGACTCCGCCGGCCCCGGCGAGGTCGCGAGCAGCTCGACCTCCTCCCCGGCGTCGGCCAGCGCCCGGCTGAGCTCGGAGACCGAGCGGCTGGGCCCGCCATACCGCTGCTCCAGGCTCGGGACGACGTGGCAGAGCTTCATCCTCGGGTGGGCGGGGGCCGGGCCTTCACCGCGCGGCACGGATGGCCGACGCAGACTTGGGAGGGGGGCAGGTCGCGCACCACCACGGAGCGCGCGCCGACCACGCAAAGTTCCCCCACGGTCACGCCGGGCCCGACAAACACATCGGCCGCCAGCCAGGCATTCTCGCCGATCACGATCGGAAGGGCCACCAGCGGCATGCTCCAGCGGAGGTAGTCGTGGGTCCCGGCGCACAGGTGGCAATGCTGGCTGAGGGTGGCGCCCCGCCGCAGGCTGATGGGCGCCAGGTTGTAGAGTCGGACGTGGGGCCCGACCATGGCGCGGGGCGCGAGCGAAAGATTCCACGGGAAGGTGACCTTCGCGGTGGGGAAGATCACGACCCTTGCCGGCTCGGGAATGTCCGCCCCGAACAGGCGCAGCAGCCGGGCCCGGAAGCCGTGCCAGGGGCGGGGGCTCCAGCGGAACAGAGTGGCCTGCGCCGCGGCCCAGGCCAGGCGCCGGGCGAGGGCGCCGGCGGGGTAGGGACTGACGCAATCCTGACCGAGATAGGGCGGTTCGCCGGACATGTCGGATCAGCCGGGATTGGAACCGAATTCGGCCAGTTTGTGCAAGAGCGCCCGGGCGGCAGGCCCGAAGTCGAATTCCCGGGCCCGGGCCTGGGCCCGCTCGGCGATCGCGCGCCGCCGCCCCGCATCGGCCACCAGCGCGGCGAGCTGGCCGGCCAGCCGCTTCTCGGCGTCGGGCGCCCGGTGGTCGAAGACCAGGCCGGTGTCCCCGTCCGAGACCAGCTGGCGGAAGCAGGCGAGCGCCGAGACGACGGGGGCGCAGCGCGCCGCCATCGCCTCCGCCACCGCCACGCCGAAGGTTTCCCCCTGCTCGGCCACGCTCGGATAGCAGAAAAGGTCCATGCTCCCGTAGCTCCGGGCCAGCGAGGCCGCGTCAAAGTCCGGGCCGGACCATTCCAGGCGCCGCCCCAGCGCGCCGGCGTGCCGCCCGCGCAGCGCCTCCCACCAGCGCTCGCCCCCGCCCCCGGCGGCGACCCCGGCCGGGCCGATCACCCGGAGCCTCCATTCCGGGAGTCCGGGCCGGCGGGCGAGCTCGGAGGCCGCGCCGAGCAGCAGTTCCAGCCCCTTCTCCGGATGGAGACGGCCGACGTAGCCGAGAGTGACCGGCTGGCCCGGCCCCGCCTTGGGCCCGGCGGACCGGGCATGCAGCTCCCAGTCGATCGGGTAGGGGAAGGGCGCGATGCGCGCCGCCAGGGAAGGATTCTCCTCGCGCAGCTTGCGGGCCACCGGCTCGCCCAGGGCCAACACCAGGTCGACCGCGCCGTAGGCACGCCCATGCCCCTTGGGCATCCGGGCGGCGACCGCGACCACCCGGCCGGCGCGGGGCCGGAAGCGACGGAGCCAAACCGGCAGCGTCACGGTGTTGCAGATCACGACGTCGGCCGGCGGCAGCGCGCGGCCCACGCGGAGGCCCCAGCGGAAGTCCTGCCAGAGGTTGCGGACCAGCGAGGCGGAGTGGTCGGAGCCCGGCAGGCGGAGATGGCGGACGCCGCCGGCGACCTCGCGGTCGGGAAATCCGGGCCATTGGCGGGAGACCAGGGTCACATCCTCGCCCGCGGCCGCCCATTCCTGGGCCAGGCGGTGCCAGATCTTCTCCGTCGAACCCCCGCGCACCGGGGGAACCGGGAGGAAGAAGCCGGTGACGATCGTCAGGCGCATGGGGCTAGCGGGCCGGCAGCGCCTCCAGCGCGGCCTCGAGGCCGCCGGTGGTCTGCTCGTAGGTGTAGCCTGAGATCCGCTTCAGGACGGCGGCGCGGAGCGCGGCCCGGCGGGCGGGGTCCGCCAGCGCATCCAGGGCCGCGCCCAGGCGGCCGCGGAGATCGGCCTCGTCCCCGGAGCGGAAGACCCAGCCGGTTTCTCCCTCGGTGACCAGGTCCTGCTGGCAGCCGACGCGCTCGCTCACGAGCGCGGGCACGCCGAGATGCATCGCCTCGTTCACGGCCAGGCCCCAGGTCTCGTAGAAGCCGCGGGAGGGGAGGGCGAACAGGTCCGCGAGCCGGTAACGCGCGGGCATCTCGCTCTGGTTGGCGAAGGGCAGGAAGCGGACCTGGGGCTGGCCGGCGGCCAGGCCCTGCAAGGCGGCCTCCTCCTCGCCCCCGCCGGCCAGGACCAGGACCGCATCGGAGCGGCGCAGCTCGAGAAAGGCGCGCAGCAGCGCACCCGGCTGCTTGGCGGGGGTGAACTTTGCGGCGAACAGCACCACCCGCCGCTCCGGCGCGATCTCCAATTCGCGGCGGAGGCGGGCGGCGGCCTGGGCCGCCGCGGGGTCCGCCGGATCGAAGCGGCGGTGGTCGACCGCATGGGGTGCGAAGAAAAGTTTGCGCTCGGGGACGCCGAAGGCCCGGAAATAGTCCCGGTTGGCGCGGCCCACGGGGAGAAAGGCGGCGAACTGGGCGAAGAGGGTCCGCTGAAGCCAGGCGGCGGGCGGGCGCGGCGCGGGCCGTCCCAGGAGGTGGGAATCGCCGCGGAAGAGCAGCGGAACGCGCCGCCGCCGGGCCCAGGCGACGACCCGAAGATGGCTGAGCCACTTGTAGCCGAAGAGCAGCACCGCATCGGGTCGCCAGGCTTCCAGCCGGCTCGCCAGCTGGGGGTTGTCAAAGCCCCGGAAATGGTCGGGGCCGGGGCGGGCGGCCCGGTTCGGGACAAATTCCGAGTCGTATCCCTCGAGGAGATCGACGTCCCAGCGGAAGGAGGTGCGGAACTGGGGATCATGACGGACCGCGACGCCGAAGTCCCAAAGGTAAAAGACCCGGAAGGGCAGGCCGGTGCGCGCCCGCAGCCACTGGAACCAGGGGCTGTAGTACTGGATCGGGTGGGACAGCACCACCGCCAGCCGCGGCGGAGGACGTGCGCTCACTTGAAGAAATTCCGCAGGACGAGGGGCAGGCCCAGGACGCTGAGGCAGGCCTGCCAGAGGGAGGCCAGCCAGGCGCTGAGGGGCAGTTCGGTCTGGAAGGTCCAGGCCATCAGGACGACCAGGAACAGGCCGGGATAGGAAAAGATGGGGCTGGCCGACGACCAGCCGGTCGCCTTCTTGAAGAAGAACCCGAAGAAGCAGCCGATCACGGCCATGCCGAAGAAGCCAAAGTTCGCGTAGGACTCGGCGACCACTCCGAATCCGATCGTGGTCTGCTGGGCCTCCTCCATCGAACCCTGCAGGCCATAGTAGAGCGTGAGGGTATAGGTGCTGATGTGGCCGAGCGGCTTGTCCTTCCAGAAGAACCGCGGGATGAACTGGCCCGGGATCTGCCAGTAGGTTTCGCCATCGAGAAACGGCTTCTCGTTCGGGCTCACCTTGACCACCAGGCAGATGATCTGGATCAGCGAGGTGCGGTCGAGCACCCCGGCGCTTTTGGCCGCGTCCGGGTCCTTGTCTTGGTTGAGCCCGTCCTCGACCCATTCGCTGAAGAAAGAGGGGACCTCCGGAATGGTGACGGCGGCGGCGGTGGCGTTCCAGTACTTGGCCCGCATCTGGGCCTTGCCGTTGTAGAGGATGCCGATGATCGGCAGGCAGACGATGATCGGGATGAAGGGGATGCGGCGGCTGCCCGAAACATAGCCGAGGAGCGAGAGGACCAGGATGGTGACGCCTTGGACCAGGAACAGCGCCACCCAGTTGAACACCACCTGGAGGATGAGCTGCACGACGAAGATGATCTTGTCGTAGTAGGGCAGCTGGCCTTCCCCCCACCGCCGGCTCTGCACGAACGCGGCGACGATGCCGACGCCGGTGCAGACCGCGCGGACCTCCGGGACAATCGCGGTCGGGATCCAGTCGGCGAACTGGACCACCACGGTGTAGAGGGTGGTAACCAGCATGCCATAACCCAGCAGACGCGAGACGCTCTTCGACATGATCTCCTCCCGCCAGGCCCGGCCGCGCTTGGGCCTGGCCTTGATCATGAAGAAGCAAAGGTTGGCGCTGACCTGGAACAGGATCACTCCGAGCGCCGCCAGCGTGATGGTATCGGGCTGGTAGAGGCGCAGCGCCTCCTTGCCGTGCAGCAGCGGGACGGCGAAGGTGTTCACTCCCGGCAGCATGAAAGCCTCGAATACCGGCAGGCCGTATTCGCCGCGCCGCGCCCACATCAGCGAGGGCAGGACCGCCAGCACGAATATGACGAGCCCGAGATAGAGATGCAGGGGGTCGGCGACGTTGGACTTGAACCCGAAATAGGCCAGCGCCGCGCCGGTGCCGACGATGCCCATGTTGAAGAGCCTTTTCCCTTGGCGCCGGGCCTCCCGCTGGCTGGCGGCGCTCTTCCGCAGGGCGAGGAGCCGGCCGGCCTCGACCGAGGCCAGCACCGGGTCGGCCGAGGTCTCTTCGCCGGACGAGAGGGAGTCGCTCATCGGGCCTGGGCCAGCGCCCGTTCGAACAGCGCGCACTGCCGGCGGGTCAGTTCGTCCACGAGGTAGAGCTGGTTGAACCGCTCGTCGTTGCGCTGGGGGAGGGACCCCGGCGGGAAGCCGTCGAGCGCCAGCTGGAGGAACCGGTGCAGGCCGGCATGGGCGTCGTCCTTCGGCTCGTTGAGCCGGAAGCGCACGAGATAGGCGCATCCGAGTTCGTCCAGCAGCCGCTCCATCACGCTGTCGCGGAAAACCAGCCCGAGCATGGGCTTGCCGGTGAGATAGTACGGATAGACCTTGGAGGGCGAGTAGGCGAGGTCGCTGGAACCGGGAAGGAGCAGGGCGTCGGCCTCGAGCTGGAGCCGAAGGGCCTCGAGATGGCCGACGCGGTGCGGCACCTCGTCGATCATGTCGGCGACCTCGCAGAGTTCGGCGACGGGCAGCACCGAGGGCTTGCCCCGTCCCGGGGCCACGTAGCTGGTGCCGATGAAATGGAGGCGCAGGCGTCGGGCCGCGTCGGGATAGCGCTCGCGGAACTGCCGCAGCCCCGTGAAGAGCACGGTCAGGGCGTGGGGCATAACCGGACCGGACGCGCCGGTATAGAGGAGGTGCACCTCTCCGGGCTTCCGCTGGAAGGAGTGCGCCGGGAGGGAGATTCGGCGGGCCGCCTCCAGGTCCTGGCGGCTCGCGCCGAAGCGGATGACGTCCTGGGGTATATCCGCGAATCCGGCGTAGCGGGCCCGAAGATCCTCAAGATAGCTGGGCGAGACGCTCATCACCCCGGCGGCCCGGAGGAAGGTGGGCCCCTCCAGCGCCCGGGCCTGGAGCCGGGCGAACTGGTATTTCCACCCCCCGGGGGGCCGCCGCGAGCCGGGGCGCTCGTAGTAGTCGGTGCGCCACGGATCCTGGATGTCGATCACGTAGGGAACGCCGAAGCGCTTGCGCCAGAACGGGCCTAGGGCGAAGGTGACGAACTGGGTGTTGGAGAAGAAGACCAGATCGAACTTCTCCCGGGCCAGCAGCCCGCTCCCTCGCCGCAGCAGGTGCGGCCAGCTCCGCAGCCCGAGATTGCCGATGCCGAAGCGGCGCGCCAGCTGGGGAGGGATCGCGCGGACGTATTCGATCCGCCCCCCGGGCGGGAGGGTGGCGAGAAGCTCGGGCTCCGAGACTGCGTCCTGCCACTGCGGGCCGACCGCGAGCACGACCGGCTCCCAGCCGTTCTGCAGGTAGTAGGGCAGGCTCATCCGCACCCGCTGCATGTCGGGAGCGTTGATCGGCGGGAAATGCGGGCTGACGATCAGAACGCGCTTCACGGGTGGGGAACGGAGGGATGGCCCGGGGCGAGGAAGAGGGCGTTGCCCCAGCGCCTGGCGGCGCCGAGCGGCGCGAGGCGCCCGGAGGGCTGGATGTCCCACCCCGAGTAGCCGTGCCGGCGCAGGAGCGCCGCGCCCTCGTCGGAGGAATCGTCGAGTTCCAGGTGGATCGCACCGATTCGGCCGGCGGCAAGCGAGCCCCGCGCGCCGCGCAGGGCTTCCGAAACATAGCCCTCGACGTCGAGCTTCCACAGGTCCAGCTGGCCCAGGCCGTGCCGGTCCAGCTCGCTGTCGAGCGGGGCGATTTCGATCGGTTCGCCGCCGGCCGCATCGATCCGGTTCCAGGAGCCGTGGAGCGAGCCCTCTCCGACCGCGGCCAAGCCGGCCCGGCCCAGCGCGGCGCCGAGCCCGCGCGGTTCGACCATCACCTGGGCGAGCCGGTTGCGGGCCACGCCTTCCTCCAGCCAGTGCCGGGCCGCCTGCCCGGGCTCGTACGCCAGGATCCTCGCCCGCGGCAGAAGGGCCGCGAAGTAAAGGACGGTTTGGCCGATGTTGGCCCCCGAATCGACCACGCTCGCGACCGAGGCGGCGCGGCCGCGCAGCCACCGCCAGAAGCCGGGCCCCTCATAGTCGCCGTAGACGATCCAGCGGTGGGTCGAATTGGCGAGATCCAGCTTCCAGATCGGGCCGGGGGCCGTCGGAACCCAACGGACCCCCTCCCGGGCGAGACGGCGGGCGAAGAGCCGCTCGCAGATTCCCAGCTTGTGCGGGAACTCAATGCCCCGCAGCGCCCGCAGCAGAGGCGGAAGCCGGAAGGGCGCGGCGGAAGCCTCCTTCATGCGGCGGCGCGCGGCCGGAGAATCTTGATGTCCCAAATCTGCCCCTCCGGGCTCATGACCGCCGTCGCCAGGTCGACGGTGCAGACCGTCTCCATTCGCTTCCATTGCGCGGCGTAGCTGCCGAAGCGGAAGTGGGACAGGAAGAAGCGGCCGTCGGGCGAGAGGTGCCGGGCGAAGGCGGCCAGCGTCGCGGCGGGATCGCGCGCGTACCCGATGCACTCGTTGAATATGATCGCGTCAAAGCTCTCATCCGGCCGCCAGGTCTCGTAGTTGCCCTCGATGAATTCGGTGCCGGGCAGGTTCAGCCCGCGGGCCCGGGCCACGCCCTCGCTGGAGAGATCGACCCCCAGATAGCGGGAAAAGGGATAGACCCGGAATACCTGCGCCAGCCGCCCGCTGCCGCAGCCCAGGTCGAGCACCGCGGGGCGCGGGTAGCGGTGGCTCACCGCTCCCGCCAGCACCAGGTTGCGCGGGAGCTCGGCGAAACCGAAAAAATGGTCCCAATGGCCGGACCGGTACTCCCCGTCCAGCGCCTCCTTCGGCACGGGCCGCCCGTAGCCCGCGGGATCGCGGACGAATTTCTGGACGATGCGGTCCCGAAGGTGGCGAAGGGAGGGCATGGGCCTAGGGAGTCTGGGCGGGAGGGATATCGCTGGCGAAGAAAAACTCCACCGGTCCGCAGCAGGCTGATACGAGGACCGGAGGCAGCACCGGCTCGGCCCAGGGCGGCGTGGGTTCGACCTGGCTCCGGTGGCAGGCGACGGCGCGGCGCTTGAGCGCGCGCAGTCCCCCCAGCGGCAGCCGCCGGTTGCCCGGCTCGCGGCCCCTGTCGAGCCGTCCGCTGAGGCGGAAGGCGTTCCACCAACCCCAAACGGGGTATTCCATCAGCCGGCCTCCGCCGGCCTCCGCCAGGGACCGGCGCGTGAGCAGAAAGGCGGCGGAATGCTCGGAGCTGCCTCCGCCGTGGAACGGGGTGAAAATTTCGCCCGGACCCAATTGGCGGATGAGCCGGGCCAGGCGTTCCCCAGCCGCATTTGCCTCCCCGGCTTCACCGAGGCGGCCGTCAGGCAGGTCCCAGAAATGCATCCGCTCCGGCGGGACGCCCAGCAGGGCCAGGGCGGACCGCGCCTCCTGGCGCCGCCGCTCCGACAGCTCAGCGGCGGCGAGGAGGGGATGGCCGGGGTGCGATGCTTCGCCGGCCGTGAGGAAGAGAACATCGACGCGCTGCCCGGCCTTGCACTTGGCGGCGATCAGGCCGCCGCAGCCCAGCGATTCGTCGTCGGGGTGGGGCGAAACGACCAGGGCGCTCGCGGCCGCCGGATCATAGTCCTGGCTGGCCCGGGCCAGCTTTCGGCGGAAATGACCGGCGAGGAGCAGGCGGACCCAATCCTTCGGGGAATAGATCATGGGCCGGCGGCCAGCTTCCGGTAGAGGCCGAGGTACTGCTCGGCGCAGACGGCGAGGCTGAACCGCCCCTCCGCCGCGCGCCGGCAGGCGGCCCGGGAGATCTCCGGGAGGCGGTGCACGGCCGCGATGCCTTCCTCCACCGTCGAAATGAAGAAGCCGGTCTGGCCGTCGGCCACGATCTCGGGCACGGCACCGCGAGGGCAGGCGATTACCGGGGTGCCGGTGGCGAATGCCTCCGGAAAAACGATCCCGAACGGCTCATTCCACCGGATCGGCAGGAGCAGCGCGGCCGCCCGGCCGAGCAGCTGGTCCTTGCGAACGTCGTCCACCTCCCCGATCCATTCGATCCCGTCACGCCCGAGGTTCGGGGCGATCTCGCGCTCCCAGAACTCGCGGCCGCCCCCGCCCTCCGGCCGGTTCCCGGCCAGCAGCAGCCGGCGGCCCGCGCCGCGGGCGATGGCGATCGCCAGGTCGGGCCCCTTGATGCTCTCGATCCGGCTGAGGAAGGCCAGGGGCGCGTCGGCCGGGACCTGGGGGACAAAGTGGAATTTCTCCGGCTCGATGAAATTGGGGATGGCGCTCCAGTCTCCGCCGGCGGGCCGTCCCATCGAGCAGATGAATTCGCTGCAGCCGGTGAAGCACAGCGACCGGCCGCCGAGCCGCGCGGCCCAGGCGATCTGGCGCCCGCCGGTATGGCGTTGATAGGACATGACCTTCGGCAGCCGTGTCGGCAACAGCGGCCCCAGATAGGCGAGCCGGGAAAAGCTGTGCAGGACCTCGGGCCGGAAGCCGCGCACGACGCCCCGCAGCGCGAGCGCGTTGCGCAGGTCGTCGAGCTTCGAGCCCGGGCGCAGGCCGGGCCAGGCGAAGCGTGCGGAGGCGGGCGACGTCGATTCCGGCCTCGCCACCAGCCCGACCTCGTGGCCCGCGGCTCGGTAGTGCCGGACCAAGGCGTCCACGATCCGCTCGATGCCGCCATAGCCGGCAGGAGGGACGGGCAGGATCGGGTCGGCAGTGAGGAGGATTCGCATCGGCTCGGGCTTAGGTCCGGACGTAGACCAAGGTCGGAGCGTCGGCTGCGACATACCCGCATTCGCCGAGGAAGCGGGTGATCTTCTCGCCGTCGAGGCCGCGCCGGGCGAGAACCGCGGGGTGCAGCTCCAGGGCCACCGCCCGGGCCCGGCGTTGCCGGAAGAATTCCGGGCTGCCCAGGACCGCCTCGTATTCCCAGCCCTCGACATCGATCTTGAGCAGGGCGCACTCGGCGATGCCGTGGGCCGCCAGAGTCCGCTCCAGCGTGTCGCAGGCGACCCGCTGCCGCGCCAGGGGATAGCGGGTGGGGCGCGAGAGGGACGAGGCGGAATTGTTGACCCCGGGCGTCAGGTGCAGCGACGCCTCGCCGGCCCGGTCGGAGATGGCCACGGCGGCGAGGGCGACGCGGTCGGAACAGCCGTTGAGCGCGAGATTGCGGCGCAGCACCTCCTGCAGCCTTCGCTGCGGCTCGATCGCCAGCACGCGTCCGGCCGTTCCCACCCGCCGGGCTCCGGCCACGGTGAAATACCCCTCGTTGGCTCCGAGGTCGACGAAGGTGTCGCCCGGCTGGAGGTAGCGCTCGACGGTCGCCATCATCTCGGGCTCGTAGGCGCCGTGCTCCAGGAGCGTGAGCCCGAGGTAGCTGGCGGGATCGACCCAGAAGCGTCCGGCGACGGTGTCGGCTTCGCGCCGGCGGACGCCAAGCAGCCGTTTCACCAGGGCGGCGGCGATGGCGGGGCGGATCCGCATCACCAGGCGGGCGCGTTGCAGGTGTTTTTTCATAAAGGGAGGGCCCCCGCGACGGCCTGGAGCAGGCGGCGCTGCTCGAGGTCCCAGCAGAATCGCTCCCGGGCGAGGCGCCAGGCCGCGGCCCGCGCCGCGGCCACTCCGGGAGAGTCCGCAAAGAAGGCGTCGAGCCGGTGCGCCACACCCGACGGATCGGCGAGGCTCCCGAGAAGCGCCGCCGCCCCCAGTTCGGGGGCGAGCGCGGACTGGGCGGAGGTATCGGAGAGCAGCTGGGGAATTCCGGCCAGCAGGTAGATGAAGATCTTGTTCGTCAGGCAGAGGTCGCGATTCGGCGGATTCGACTCCTCGGTGGAGAGTCCGAGATCGAACTCGGCCGCGAGCCGCGCCATCTCCCCGGGCGCTGCCGGCGCGAGGAAGTGGATGCGCCCCGGGGCGCCGGCGCGGGCCTCCAGCTCGGCGGCGTAGCGCCGGTCGACGAACCCCCGCAGGTGCAGCTCCGCGGGAATCCGCATCCGGCCGATCGCGGCGGCCATGGCTTCGAGGCCCCGCCCCGGTCCGACGGTCTGGGAGAACCAGTACAGGCGGGCCGGCCGGCCGTCAGACAGCGGCGCCGGCACAGCCGGAGCCGCCGGCGCCTGCTCGAGCGGGAAGACGTTCAGCAATGGCAGGGGCTCCCGGCCATAGGCGCGCGCATAGGCCCGCGCGATCAGGGGCGATGCCGCCGTGAATACCGCGCAGCCCGGGATGAGGTCGGATTGAATCCGCCGCCGGGCGGCGGATTCGACGGGATCCGCCGCCGCCTCGGCGGTCTCCGCATCGTGAAAATCCTCCGCATCGAAGCCATAGGGCCGGCCCCTCCGGCGGGCGGCGGCGGCCGCGGCGGGCAGCCCCGCCAGGCCATGGCCGAAATACAGGTCGGCGGGAACGCGCGCGGCCGCCGCCGCCAGCGCGCCGACCAGCGGCTGGTGGGCGCGGGCGGCGAGAAAGCCCGGCAACGCTCCGGTCCGCCCAAGAAGCCGCGCGGCCCGGCCGACTATTTTGGCGGGGGCGGCCGCGGCGCCGCCGAATTCAACCTGCGTATGGGTCCAGCGCGCCATCGCGAAAATCTCCGCGTCCAGCCGGTCGGCCGGCGGAAAATGCCGCCCGCACACCACGTGCACGCGGTAGCCGGCGGCCGCCAAGGCGTCGGCGTTTTTCACCAGCCGCGGCGTCGAGGCGACATGGCCCGGAGTGATGAGGCAGAGGGCGGGGGAGGAGGGCGTCACGGCGCGATTTCCCGCAGGGCTTCCACCAGCCCGCGCCGGTAGTCCGACCACTGCCAGTTAGCGGCGGTGGAATACGCGGCCTCGCGCATGGCGCGGAGCTCGCGGCGGTGGGAGAGGCACCAGGAGAGCGCGGCCCCGATCGCGGCGGCGTCCGCCGCGGCGAAGATCCGGCCGTTGTGACCGGGCCGCAGCAGGTCCGCGACGCCGGCCCGGTCGGTGGTGAGGACGGGAGTGCCGCACGACCAGGCCTCGGTGGCCACCATGCCGAAGCCGTCGCACAGGGTGGGAAATATCAGCGCGTCGGCCTGGCGATATTCCTGCATCAGCTCGGCGCGGGAGACCGCCCCGCCAAAATGGACCCCGGCGGGCGAGGGCTGCAGCAGGCGATCGGGCAGCGCGACCGAGCCGAAAACGCGGAGCGTCGCATGCTGGCCGAAGTTTCCCCGCCGCCAGGCCTCGAGGAGGTAGTGGGCGCCCTTGCGGACCCCGAAGGTTCCGGCCCAGAGCAGGCGCAGCGGGGCGCCTTCGCGCGAGCCCCCTCCGATGGCCTCGGCGGCCGGCAGCGGCACCGGGGCCCCGTAGGGGACGATGCGCACGCGCTCCACCGGCAGGCCGGCGCCGGCGAAGCTCTGGCGGGTGAATTGCGAGGCCGCGATCACCAAGCTGGCGGCATTCCATTCCGCCCGCCGCCGGGCGATGCGCTTCTCCTCGCGGGCCGCGGTGTAGCGGTGGTAAGGGGTGCGCAATTCCGGAAACCCCGCGATTTCGCGGTCGAGGATTCCCTGCACGAATCGGGGCTCGGGCGCGGGCATGTCGTAGGCGGCCGGCACGCCGAGTTCGCGGGCGCGCTCGAAGGTCGCCAGCGAGCAGTATTCGAAGCCGTAGACGCCCGTGTGCTCGCGGCGCAGCCGGCGGGCCACCATGCGATCGAACGCGGGCTCGGTCCGGGCCCAGATCGCGTCGGTCAGGCGACCGCTGTGCTCGAGGCGGCCGGAAAGGAGGCGGACAGCCTCGCCCCAGGGGTGGCTTTCCACCTTTTCCGCCGGAAGCTCCGTCACGGAGCGGCGCCGGAGCTGGCTTTCGAGATCGATCCCGACCACCCGGGCGGCGCGGCAGGCAAGGCGCTGGCGCGGGCTGTGCGGGTCGTACCGCAGGCTGGTGATGAACCGATCCAACTGGCCGGCCTCGTGCAGCGCGCGCGCGGCCTGCTGGACGAACGGGGCGACGCTGGGATGCGAGATGAGAAAGCTCACGGAAGGATGGCGCGGACTCCGCTCCCGGGGTTCAGAGGGGAACCTGACGCCAGTTTTCCCGGAAATACCAGCGCTTGGAGCCGGCGACATAGTGATGCACGGCGGCGGTGCGCGAGCGCGCCTCGACCTCGTCGGGCAGCACCCGGTATTCCGCCGGACTGAGCGCCGCGTGGGGCAGCCGCGCGAGCGCCAGCGCGACCACCGCTTGCTCCTGGTAGTAGTGGGTGCCGGCGCGCTCGATCAGGGCGCGGCAGCCGTACTCCAGCCAGTCCCAATCCAGCCGGTGGCTCGGCAGGCCGAGGATGCCGGTGTTGACCAGGTCCGGCACCGCCCCGCCGGCGAGCTCCTCCAACAGCGAGAGCTCGTAGCCATAGGACCGCTCGACGTCCGTCATGTGCACGGCGCCGGACGGCCCGTCCAGCCATTCCGCCAGGGCGCGGGGCGGATGGAAGACCAGCATGTCCGAATCGCAGAAGAGGTGCCAGCCTTGGGCGCCGGCATGCACGTCCAGCAGCTTGCGGAAGAGGACCAGGCTGTCGCGGCGAGACCGAAGCGAGGGAAAGCGCGAGCGCGGCAGGAACTGATCGACCCGCTCCTCCGACTCCGCCGGAGCGACGAAGCGGGCGAACGGCACCACCCGCCGGAGCGAGGCGAGGGCGGAGCCCTCCAACGAGCCGTCGCTATGGATGACGGGCCGGACCGGAAGAAAACGCTGCAGGGAGCGGAGGAAGAAGGCCGTCTGGTACCAGAGGCTCCTGCCGGTCAGCAAATGGATCTCGGGAGCCTCCGGGCCGGGAGGGGGCAGGGGGCGCAGGAGTCCGCGGGCGGCGGACAGCATTGCCCGGCGGCCTCGCGCGGTCCGCCATTGTTCGACGGGTCCGCCGGCGCGGACGGATTCGACCAAGGCTCCGGCGGGACGGTAAAGCAGTTGGTAGGCGAGTCGGCCGGCGCCAAGCCGCTTCAGCGTATTTCTCACGGGGCGGGGGGGCGGCGCCACGAGGCGGACGCGTGGGCCGGCGGTGTATCGAAGTCGTTGCGCAGGAAAATCCGCCGGACCAGCGGGCTCCGGCGCAGGGCGCCGCGGAGCCGCTCCGGCGTCAGCGCCACTCCGGCATTCCGCAGAAGCTGGAACGTGGACATCGTCCAGAGGCGACGGAGCTCGGAAGTATCCATCTCATCCGAGAGGATCGCGTCGAAGCGCGGCACATAGACCCGGTTGATCAGGCGGCGGTTGATCCGCGCGGCCAGCGCGGACAGGGGGCCGCGCCCGTGAAGCACGCGGACCGGGGCGCAGGCAAATTCCACCTGTTGGGGCACGAAGTTGTACTCGGGCCCGAGGACGGTCAGCCGAACGGAGGACTCATAGAGCGCCAGGCGCAGGCTCTTCTGGTCGCTGATGTTCGAATAGTGGAAGTCGCCGCCTTGGAGCAGCGTCGAGAATTTGTCGTACAGCTCCAGCCAGCGGTCGAAAAGCGCCTCGGTCACCGGCGAGCGGCGGAAGGCGAGGATGCCGGTGTTGAACTCGGGGAAGGCGTCGGGAAGGCCCGGCACCGGGCAGTCATGCCCTTCGAAGAGCTGATGGCCGGCGAAGTCGAAGTGATCGAGAAGCCGAAACACGTCCGCCAGGTCGCCGATGACTTGGGTATCGCAATCGAGGAAACAGAAGCGGTCATAGGGGCACCGGCGCATCGCGATCTTGTCGCGAAAGCCGAATGCCGGCTTCTGCAGCAGGACAAAGTCGTCCCAGAACTTCGGACCCTCGGCCGCCTCCGCCACCAGGCAGATGCGCGCCCCGGGATGGGCGGTCCGGAGCGAGGCGGCGGAGCGCGCCGCCTCGGCGCGATAGTGCGGACCGGTGGCGACGTAGACGAAGCCTTCGGTATGGCTCATGGCGCGCGGCGCGGCAGCAGCACCGTCACGCCGTTGCTGCGCTCGGTGGCGAAGGTATGGACGCGAAACCGGCCGGCCACCTCGGCGATCGAACGGCGGACGCCGGAGGCGTTGACCGAGTCGTGAAGCACAAAGCAGCCGCCCGGAGTCAGCCGCCCCGCATAGGCCAGGATTTCGTCGCGGGTGGCGGGATAGGCGTGGGAGGTGTCGAGGAAAATGAGGTCGGCCTGCGGCGGCAGCGCGGCCAGCGCCCCGGGATCGAGCGACATTCCGCGGACCGGCGTCACCAGGCTGTCGAGGCCGCCGTTGCGGCGGAGATTGGCCATCATCGTGTCGAGGTATTGCTGGCAGGGGTCCAGCGCCACGACGCGCCCGCCGCCGTGCGCCTGGATCCCCATCGCCAGGTGGGCGGTGGTCCAGCCGACGAAGCAGCCCAGCTCGATCACCGTCCGGGCGCGGCGGCGAAAGGCCAGTTCGCCCAGGAACCGGGCCACGCTCGGCTCCGAGTTGAACTGCGCCGGCGCATCCGAGGGGGTGAAGGCCTCGACCGGCTCGATTTTCCCCAGGTCGACTGGGGGAAGGCCGCCTTCGATGGCGCGGACCAGGGCGAAAGGCTGCAGATCCCCCGGCACGTCGGTGTAGTCCAAGCCGTAGGCGGCGGCCATTTCAGTGATCTCGGGATAGATGAATCGGCGCGTCAGCGCGATGCGCAGGAGCCGCAGCCGGGGAAGCAGGTTGGACGACAGGCTCATCGCGAGAGAAGCAGCCTTTTCGCGAGGCGCCAGCCGAGCAGGCGCGAGGCCAGCTGAAAGCGGCCGCCGGCGGGAA
This sequence comes from Opitutaceae bacterium, assembly GCA_035546595.1. Taxonomy (GTDB): domain Bacteria; phylum Verrucomicrobiota; class Verrucomicrobiia; order Opitutales; family Opitutaceae; genus Palsa-1447. Next base: position 8,110 of record DASZWO010000004.1, on the reverse strand, counting down.
AGGGCCGTGAACTTCCGCCCAGCTCGCCGGCCCGGCGCTCCGCGGCCCGAGCCAGCGCCGGCGCGTCGGGATACATTTCGAAGGCGGTCCATTTCCAGGCGAAGGCGGCGGCGGCCCGGGATCGGGCCGACGAGTCGGCGTCCAGCAGATGCCGGAGGGTGAGCTCGGTGGACCGGTAGAGCGAGTCGAGGGCCCGCGGATCACGTCGGCCGCTCAGGCTCTGGGGCAGGGACGAGCGGTAGAGGCTGCGGGCGTCCCGGCAGAAGACGATGCGCTCGGCGGCCAGCATCACCCGCGCGAAGTACTCCCCGTCGTCGTTGAGCGACAGGGTCTCGTCCCAGCGTCCGGCTCGGTCGAGCAGCTCGCGCGGCGCGAGCCAGGCCGCGGGATGCATCATGCAGATTTGCTCGTAGTGCAGCTGGAGGAACTCGATCCCGGTCAGGTCGCGCCAGTTCGCCTGCTCCTCGAAGGAGGCCTCGGCGGGCTCGCGGGTGAAGCGCGCCCAGGCGCCGGACGCCAGCACCCGCGGCCCCAGGGAGGAGATTCGCTCGAGCTGCCGCTCGAGCTTGTCCGGGGCGAGCAGGTCGTCGGCATCGAGGAACTGGATATAGGCGCCCCGGGCCGCCGCCAGGCCGGCGTTGCGGGCGGCGGCGGCTCCGCGGTTGGGCTGATCGAGGACGCGGACGCCGCTGGGCTCGAACCGGCGGGCCGCGGCCAACGAGCCGTCGCGCGAGCCGTCGTTGACCACGATGACCTCGCGGGCCGGCCAGGTTTGGCCCAGCGCCGACTCGATCGCCTGGGCCACCCAAGCCTCAGCGTTGTAGCACGGGACCACGATGCTGACCAGAGGAGGCTCGGCCGCGCTCATCGGGCGGAGTCTGCGCCCCCGGAGCGGGCCGCGCGACCCTGAAAGTGGCCGCAAGCACCCCGCCAGCGGATGAAGCCGGCCGGGCGGGCCCACCCGCGGTGGGTGAACCAAGCCTTGGCCTGCCGCAGCGGGACGGTCCAGGCCGCCAGCTGCGGCCACGGGCTGGCCTCGTGCCGGAGGAGGACCTGCAGCCACGACTTCTGGATGCCGTAGTTCAGCCGCGCCAGGTATTCCGGGTCGAGCCGGCTGGCGGGGATGAGGTGGCGCAGCGCCAGCTCCGGGAAATACCCCACCTCCCACCCCCGGCGCATGATCGTCAGCACGATGTCGTTGTCGCCGCTGGAGGCCAGCTCCCGGCCCCGGCGGTCGGAGAGAAGCCCGTCCGACGACTCGCTCCACTGGCGGGCGGCCTCGCGGCGGATCGCCATGCCCGCTCCGATCGGGGCCGACGCGACCGGATAGTCGTGCTTCGACTCGCCGGTCACCGAGCGCAGGCCGTGCGAGATGGCGGGCGCATCCCCCAGGTCGCGCAGGGCGAGCAGCGGCAGGAATTCCATCTGCCAGGCCTCGGGCGGCCGCTCGAACTCCGGAAGGCTCTTGCCCCCGAGGGCGCCGACTTCCGGGTGCTCCGCGAAGAGCCGCAGGACCTGGGCAAGATAGTCCGGCGCGAGCACGTTGTCGTCGTCCACCAGCACGATCGCCGCGCCCCGGGCCTCGGCGAAGCCGCGGCGGCGGGCGGCGGTCAGCCCCAGGGCCTCCTCGCGCACCAGCCGCAGCGGGGGGAAGCCCGGCTCCGGGCGGACAGGCGGAGACGAGGCGTTGTCGACGAGCAGGAGCTCCCAGCGGTTTGCCGCCAGGGTCTGGGCGGCGAGGCCGGTGAGCGTGCGCCGGAGGCGGCTCGGGTCGGGGTTGTGGGTCGGCACAACCACCGTAAGATCGGGTTCGGCCATGGGCGGACCGAGTGGGTTCAGGGCGGGCGGCTTCAGCGTCCCTGCAGACGGGGGGCGCGCCGGCTGCGGGCCCAGCCGGCCCGGGGGGCGGGCGAGCAGGCGCGCAGCAGCACGACGACCAGGTGGAAGGCGACTTGGCGGAGGCGGCGCATCTTCAGGCGGAATGGGCGAACTGGGCCAGCCAGGCCAGCTTCTCGGCCCGCGTCTTCTGGCCGGGATTCCGGTAGACGGCGTCGTTCACCACCAGGAGGTCGACGTCGGTGTTGAGGAAGCAGTCCCAGGCCTCGGCGCCGGTCCGGACGATGGGCTGGCCGGAGACGTTGAAGCTGGTGTTGATGATGATCGGCACTTGGGTGAGGGCGTGGAAGGCGCTGATCAGCCGGTGGAAGTCGGGATGGACCTCGCGCCGCACCGTCTGGAGGCGCGCGGAGAAGTCGACGTGGACCACGCTCGGGATGGAACAGCGGGGGAAGTCGAGCCGCTCCTTGAGGCCGGCAAAGGCCGGCGGCATGGGCGCCCTCAGGGCCGGCCGCAGGTTCGCCGTATAGTTCATGTAGTCGGATTCCTCGGCGGAATCGAACCACTCGCCCACATGCTCCGCCAGGATCGCCGGGGCGAACGGCCGGAAGGATTCGCGGAACTTCACCGCGAGATTGAGACGGGACTGCATCCCGGGCTGCCGAGGGTCGGCCAGGATCGAGCGGGCGCCGAGGGCGCGGGCCCCCAGCTCCATCCCGCCGCGCACCCAAGCGACGATCCTGCCCTCGGCCAGTTCGCGCGCGATGAACGCGTGCAGATCGCCGCCGTGGGGCACCCGCCAGGCCTCGGCCTCCGCCGGCGCGGGGCCCGGCTCCGAGCCGAGGTAGAACCCGCGGTCGGCGATCTTCCAGGAGGTGCGCCCCCGGCGCTCCCGCTCCAGCATCAGCGCCGCCCCCAGGCCGCTGCCCATGTCGCCGCCGACCGGGGAGTTGAAGAGGCGGGTGAAGACCTTCTCGGCGCGGAGCCGGCCGGCCGCCACGCAGTTTTGGGCGCAGCCGCCGCAAAAGAGGAGGTTCTCCTCCCCGGACTCGGCGCGGACGAAGCGCGCCATCTTGAAGATCTCGTCCTCGAAGACCTTCTGCAGGGAGGCGGCGATGTCGACATGCGCCTCGGTCAGCGGGTCCTTCGGTCCGCGGACCGGGACCCCGATCGCCTCGGCGACCAGGGGCAGGGCCGCCATCGTCCGGTCCCAGCGGAAGTCGACGTCGGCCTTGAGGCGCAGCCCCCCGCGGGCGTCGGTCTCGTAGAGCCGGGCCAGCTCGCCGGTGTAGACCGGTTTGCCGTACGGGGCCAGGCCCATGACCTTGTATTCCGAGCCGAAGGAGAGGAAACCGAGGTAGTAGGTCACCAGCGTATAGAGCAGTCCCAGGCCGTTGGCGTAGGGCTGCTCCCAAAGCAGGCGGATTTCACCGCCGTCGATCACGCCCGCGCTGGCGCTGTAGTCCTCGCCCTTCCCGTCGACGCAAAGAAAGGCGGCGCGGGCGAACGGCGAGGTATGGAACGCCCCCGCCACGTGGCTGAGGTGATGCCACGAATAGTGGAAGCGGGCCGCGGGCAGCAGCGCGCGGGCCGGCCGCTGATAGTAGCCGCCCCAGAGTTCGGGCACGAGCTTGCCGATGAGACGGGTCGCGGCGCTGCCGGGCCGGCCTGAAAGGTCGAAAAGCAGGCTCTGGAGGGGCTTCTCGGCGAAGACCGCGTCGGTGACATCGGCCGGCGCCAGCCCCGCGATGGCGAGGCACTCCGCGATGGCTCGTCGCGGGAAGTCCCCGTCATGCTTGCGGCGGGTGAATCGCTCCTCCTGCGCGGCCGCCACCAGCCGCCCGTCGACGATCAGGGCGGCGTTGGCGTCGTGGCCGAGCAGGCCGCCGATTCCGAGAATGACGGAGCGGGCGCTCATGGGGCGATCAGCTGCAGATAGTCATCGGGCCGGTAAAAGGCGCGGGCCCGTTCGGCGGCGGTGCGGCCCATCGCCTCCCATTCGCCCCGGAGATCCCATGCCTGGCGGAGGCCGGCGGCGAGCAGGGGAACGGTCGGCGCCGGGCAGAGGAAACCGCCGCCCCCCGCCAGCCAGTCCTCGGCGCCGCCGACGGCGGTGGCGAAGACCGGGCGGGCGCAAAGCATGGCCTCCGGAATGGTCATCGGCACGCCATCGTCGACCGCCGGCGAGATCATGAGATGGTTTTCCGCCCAGAGGTCCGCGAGGCGGGGCACGTAGCCGCGGAAACGCGTCCGCTGCGCCAAGCCCAGGTGCGCCGCCGTCGCCTTCCAATACTCCTCGGCGGGACCCCGGCCGAAGACATCGAGGCGCCAGCCCGGCTCCCCCCCGAGGGCCTCCGCGGCGGCGTGCAGCAGCCAATGGACGCCCTTGCCCGGATCGAGACGACAGACCGTAGCCAGGCCCCACGGTTCGCCGCGCGGCCACGGCGTGGCGTCGGCCGTCGTCCAGCGCAGGGGGTTGTGGACCACGCGCGCCCGCGGCAGGGCCGCGAGCAGATGACGGCGGGTGACCGCGAGATTCCGGCCCGAGACGAAGAAGAGGGCGTCGGCGCCCTCGAGCCGGCGGGTGACCTCGGCCCGGTTCGGCTCATCCAGGTGGGGATGTTCGGACTGCCAGTTCGCCACCACGCGGTAGCGCGCGCCCGCGTCGCACAGCGCCTCGCAGGCCGGCGTCTCGAGCAGGAGGTCATAGGTTCCGCCGCAGCTGAAGACCGCCAGGTCGGGGCCAAAGCGGCGCAGCGCCTCGGCCAGCGGATCGGCGGGGCGCAGGAGACGGCGGAGGCGCCGGGTCAGTCGCTGCGCCCGCGTGGGCCAGGCGGGCGGCGTGGGGCGAACGAAGAGGAGCGCGCCGCCCTCGACCAGGCGGCGGACCCGCGGGTGGGCCGCCACGGAGGCGGTGACGGCCAGCAGGAGCGAATCCCCGCGCTCCTGGGCGGCTTCGGCCGCGCGCGTCCAGAGCGTGTCGGCGCCGCCCCAGGGATAGGCGAGAATGGTGGAGACGAAAGCGATCTTCACGCGGCGGCGGGTTGGCGGAGCCAGGCGACGGTGTCGCCCTCGTCGCTGGCGATTTCATAGCCGAGGGCCAGCAGCTCGCCATAGATCGCGAGGCGCTCGTCGGCCGGCGAGCAGGCGTGCTCGAACTGGATCACCCGAGGCCGCCAGCGGGCCAGCAGCGCGGCGCGCAGCAACGTCAGGTCATAGCCCTCGGTGTCGATGACTAGCAGGTCGCAGGGCCGCGGGCCGAAGCGCCGCCGCAGGTCATCCCAGGTCACCGTCGGCACCGTCTGCTCGGCGATGGCCGCCTCGTCCAGCTTCAGCTCGCTGGCCGCCTGGCGGAGCCGGAGGAGGTCGAAGGAGCCGAGCCCCCCGGCCCAGTCCGGGATTCCGGGCAGACCCGGCCGGATGAAGTAGAGCTTCCGCGTCCCGGCCGTCACGTCCACCGCGGCATTGAGGAAGTCCAGGCCCGGGCGCCCGCTGTAGTTGGCCTGAAGCTGGGCGAAGAGCGGTGGAAGCGGCTCGACCAGCAGACCGGTCCACTCGTGGCGCAGCACCTTGGCCCGGACGGGGTCGGCGCGGACGCCATCGTTGGCCCCGATCTGGAGGAAGCGCAGGCCGTGGAGTTCGCGGAAGACGCGCAGCAGTATGGAATCGAGCGCGCTGCGGGGTGGATCGGCGAGGTAGGGGGCCGCCGGATGGGACTTCCTCAGCGCGATCAGGCCGAAGCGGCCGAGGGAGGCTTTGACTAAGTCGCCGGCGTTCACGGCGGCGGCGGCGAGCGGCGCACCCACAGCCGCCAGTCGGCGGACTCCGCCGCGATCCTGAATTCGGCCCGAAGCCAGGGAGTGAAGAGCTCTCGCTTGAAGGCCAGCGAGGCGGGCTGCACGGAGTCGCGGGGCTCCATTACCGCCGCGGCCTGGGCGATCAGCGCCCGGGCGTCGGGGTGATGCCCCGCATCCAGGTAGCGCCCCACATGCCAGGCGATGTCGTCCCCGCGCAGCGGCGACTGAGCGAGGGCCAGGGAAAAGGGATCATTCCAGTCGAGGCAGAGCACGGGGCCCGGAGGGGCGCCCGCACGGTGCCAGAGCGCCAGGCCGTCGTCCAGCCAGAGAGCATAGTCGCCCGCCGACCCGTTCGGATCGGGGCGCCTGGGCGCGCTCTCGGAGGGAAAGAACCGCATCGGCATCCGCGACCAGGCGGGGCTGGCGACCAGCGCCGAGTCCGGTCCGGCGGACGAGGGATGGACCTTCCGCCAGAGCGCGTAGGGAAGAGAAAGGCACGGCTGCCAGGTGTAGGCCAGGCCGACCACCGCGGCCGCGGCGACCAGCCCGCGCGCGGCGGGCCGCCGGATCGGCACCGCCCAGGCGGCTAGGATCCACCCCGCGGCGCCGAATACCGGAATCTCACCGAACTGGCAGTTGGTCATGTTGGCGACGACGGTCGCGGCGGCGACGACGGCGAAGAGGCCGAGGCGGGCCCCGGTGGCTCGGCGGCGGTCCAGCCCCCAGGCTGCGGCCCAGCCGGCCAGGAGGAGCCCGACGACCGGAAGGTTGGCGCGGGCGGTGCGGACGAGGCAGTCGTGGAGGAGGCCGCCCGGCGCGGCCTGCGCCATGCTGAGATCGTGCCTCAGGTAGGCCAGCGGATCGAAGGGCACCCCGGCGGCCACCACCGCGAGCATTCCGCCGGCGCCGGCGGCGAACCAAAGCAGCGCCTTGCCGTACTGGCGCCCCCGGAGGTCGGAGCCGAGCAGGCTCCAGCAGGAAAGGGGAAACTGGATCAGGAGATAGTTCGGCTTGATCGCCCAAAGCCAGACGGCGCAGGCGCCGTGGCCCGCCGCCGCCGCCCAGGGCGGGCCGCCGTCCCGGCGCGGCAGAAACGAAGGGACCGCCACCAGCGCCAGCGCCGCCCAGGCCAGCCGGTTGTACATCATCCCGTACGAGAGCGAGCGCCAGTTGCCGAAGTCCAGGGTATAGGGCGCGGCGGCGGTCGCGGCGACGAACAGGGCGAATCCGGCCGCGAGCCAGCCGGGCATGCGCCGGCGGGTCGCCAGCCACCCCAGGACCCCATAGGCGATCCACGTGAGGCATTCGCCGAGCGCCAGCGCGGCGGCGGAAGCGCCGCCCATCCGGGCGAAGATCGCGGTCGGCCAGAAGGCGGCCGGTCCGATCGGAGCGCTGAAGTCTCGATCAAGCACCAGGCCGGCCGCGAGGCTGTGGCACGCGTCGAGGTAGTTGGCCGTGTCCGACGGATAGATCGTCTGCGGGACCGGCCCGGCCAGCCCGATGGCCAGCGCCCCGGCCGCGAGGAGGGCGGCGGCGACAGCCGCCTCGTTCAGCCAGCGCGGGGAAGTCGAGTCCATGTATCGGGCACAACGTCCCGGTGGTCGTGGGGGCCGCCCGCCATCCACGGATCCGGGGCAATCACGAGCTTTCCCGGCTTGGAGCCCAGCCATGCCCCCCACCAGGCGAAGGTGCTATTCGAAATGATGGCGTGGTCGCACAGGCTCATCAGCCGGATTTTGTCGTAGGAGTGCCAGTGCTGGGTGGCGCGCACGAAGACGTGCGGGCCGCTTGGACGGAATTCCCGCTCGATGGCATCGATGTCGTCGGAGAAGATGTAGAGCGTCGCGCCCGGCTCGCGCTCGCGCAGCCGCGCCTCGGCGCGCCGGTAGTAGTCCAGGTCCAGGACGCCGATCTGCCGGTTGAAGGTCTCGTTGCGGACGTAGTCGCCGCGCCGGAAGTGCATCGCGGCCGAGGGCCCCTGGCCGCGGATCCGCCGCGCCATTTCCTCGACCGCCGGCTGCGCGGGATAGCGGAAGCTGAAGTGCAGCCGCAGCAGGTCCGCGACCGGCGCGAAGAAGCGCTCCGACTGCCACATGCCGTGGATGTAGGTGTCGTCCGAGATTTCGAAGAAACCGGGGTAGAAGCAGAAATTCTCGGCGTAGTGGCACCGGCCCGGGCGCTCGTGGCGGGCGGCGTAGCGGTAGAAGCGGAGGGCGCGCGCCAGGCGGACCGAGGCCCGCTCCATCCGGCTCAAATTGACGCCCCGGATCCGGTCGACCTCCTCCTCGGTCGCAAACTGCTCGGTGATGTTGAAGCAGGAGAGGGCATAGCGGTTGTGGGCCTCATAGGTCGGGTCGTCGCGGTACCAGCTCACGTCGAGCTTGAGCACGGTGCGCCGGCGCTCGGCCAGCGCCAGGCCGGCGGCGTACTGGAACATCTGATTGCCGAGACCCCCGGTGAGCCAGGTGATGATCATG
>DASZWO010000003.1:0-56929 GCA_035546595.1 Opitutaceae bacterium | reverse complement strand
AAGGATCAGCGGCCGAGGTCGAGCTCCATCAGCTCGAAGTCATGGGATTCGCCGTCCAGCAGCATGGCCTGCCGCTCGATGCCGTAGGTGACGAAGCCGAACTTCCCGTAGAGCGCCTTGGCCGCGGCGTTCGTCGTCGTGACCTGCAGCGTCAGGCGGCGGACGCCGGCCTGGCCCCGCGCAAAGCCGACGAGGTGCGCGAGCAGCTCCTGGCCGAGCGAGCGGCCGCGGTGGGCGGGAAGGACGTACATCCCCCAGAGGAACATCTTGTGGGAATACTTCACGTCGGCGGGGCGCGCCAGGGCGGCCGCGGCCGCGCATTCGGGGCCGAGGAAGGCTCCAAAGGCATGAACTCCTTCGCGGGGGTACGACCCAAGGATCGAGGCCAGGCTGACCGAGTCCGCCCGCGCCTCCCTTTCGGCCCGGGGACCCACCAGGTGCGGCGCCTCCCGCAGGGATGCCTGGCGCAGGGCGAGGTAGGCGGCGGCGTCCCCGGGGCCCACCGTCCGGACCGCAACCCCGGCGCTCACGGTTTTGCCGCCACCGCCGTTCCGGCCTCGAACATCCGCAGCGACGGCTCCGCCACCGGCAGGCGCTCCATGACCAGACGCGCCATTTCCCGCGCGCCCCGGGCGCAGAAATGCGTCGCGTCCCTCGGATCGTTCGCCAGCGCCAGGCTGCCGGCGGGCCCCAGGCGGTCGCATAGCTCGACGCTGGCGGCGTTCAGGTCGATGAGCGGCACCCCTCGCTCGGCCGCCACCGCCTTCATCGCCTCCACGTAGGGCAGCAGCTCGTTCCTGATCCGCCCGTCGGGGCCGAAGTTTCGGCGGCACATCGGGGTGACCAGGATGGGGCGGGCTCCGATGGCCCGGGCCTGGTCGATGTACTGCCGGAGGAATTCCCGGTAGCTGGTGGCGGCGTCCGTGGCCTCGGGATGGCCGGCGCCATGCGAGTCGTTGTGCCCGAATTGGATCAGGACATAGTCGGGCTTCCACGCCAGCGCGGCGGCCCAGTGCCCTTCCGTGACGAAGGTCCGGGTGCTGCGTCCGGAAAGGGCCAGGTTCTCGACCACCAGCCTGGCGGGGTCGAAATATCCCTGGATGTACATGCCCCAGCCGCGGCGGATGGGATCCTTCGGATAGTTGCAGACCGTGGAATCGCCGATGATGGCCAGCCGGACCGGCCGGCCGGCGGCGGGCATGCTGACGGCCCGCAGGCCGGAGGCGAAGCCCAGGGCGCCGACGAGGAGGATCAGTCCGGTTCTCATGGACCGATCTTGGACCGGGCCCCGCCCGGGGGCGCGAGGAAAATTCCTCAGCGCTTCCGGGCCGCGAAACCGTCCGCGAAGATCCCGAGGAAGTAGTTCCAGCCCATATTGTGCCGGCGGCCCAGCGGGTTATCCGGAAGGTTCGCGTGGTTGAGCGTGAGCTCGGTGTCCCTGCCCTTCGGCTTGAGGGTCACGGTGACGACCGATTCCAGTCCCTGGGTGTGTCGCGACATCCAGGTGTATTGGATCCGCCTGCCCCGCCTGAGTTCGGTGAAGCGGCCGGCGTGAGGCAGCTTCTCGCCGTTGTCCGCGACATGGCGGAAATAGAACATGCCGTCGACCTTCGGGTTGAGGATCAGCTTCTCCACGTCGCTCCAGGGGCATCCCGGGTTCTCGGGGTCCAGCCAGGCTTGGTAGACCTCGGAGGCCGAGGCGGGGATGGTGCGCTGGAGCGTGAGCTCCATGGTCTTAACTTTCTTGATCATGGGTTTTCCTTTCGTTTTTGCCGAAAATGAGCCTCGAGGCGGTCGAGGCGCTCGGTCCAGAAGCGCTCGTACTCGTGGACCCAGGCCGAGACCTGCCGGAGGGGCCCGGCGCGGAGCGCGAGAATGTGGTCCCGCCCCCGCTTCTCGCGCTCGATCAGACCGGCCGCCTCCAGGACCTTGAGGTGCTTGGAGACGGCGTTGAGCGACATTTCGAAGGGGGCCGCGATCTCGGTGACGCGGGCGCTCCCCTCCGCCAGGCGCGCCAGCATCGCCCGGCGGGCGGGATGGGACACGGCGTTCAGCGTGTGGTCCAGGCGGTACATGCCGATATTCAACCTTATGGTTGAATATATGGCAAGCCGATTTTTCTCCAAAGTTCCGGGCGGCCCGCAAAGGCCGAGGGCATCATCTGGCCCTAATGTGGGCCGGGCTAGGATGCCCTCCTTCCTCCATGAATCCGTTCCGTTCCCTGCTTCCCCTCGCCGTGCTCGCGGCCGCCTCGCCGCTTTCGGCCGACATCAACTATCATCTGGCCCGCACCCTGGCGATCGGGGGCGAGGGCGCCTGGGACTATGTGACGGTGGACGCCGGCGACGGCCTGCTCTTCCTTCCGCGCGCCAGCCACACCCAGGTGGTCGAGGCTGCCTCCGGGAAGGTGATCGCCGACATCCCCGGCCAGAAGCACAACCACGGCGTGGCCCTGGTGCCGGCCGCCGGCCGCGGCTTCATCTCCGACGGCGAGGACGGCTCCGTCCATATCTTCGACCTGAAGACCTACCAGCTGCTGGGCAAGGTCAAGGCCGCCGACGACGCCGACGGCATCATCTACGACCCGTCCAGCAACAAGGTCTTCGTCGTCTGCGGCGATTCCGCCTGCGTCATCCCGATCTCGCCGGACGTCGACCCGATCAACGGCCACGCCGACCCCTCGATCGACCTCGGCGGCAAGCCGGAATTCCTCGCCTCCGATGGCAAGGGCCGCCTCTACATCAACCTGGAGGACAAGGACCAGCTCGCCGTGGTCGACACCCGGGAAATGAGGGTCGTCGCCAAATGGCCGGTGGCGCCCGGCGGCCATCCCGTCGGCCTCGCCATCGACCGCAAGAACGGGCGCCTTTTCATCGGCTGCCGCAATCCCCAGAAGCTGGTAGTGATGAGCACCGCCGGCGGCAAGGTCCTCGGCGACGTGGCGATCGGGGCCGGCGTGGACGCCTGCGGCTTCGACTCCGGCCTGGCCTTCGCCAGCTGCCGCGACGGCACGCTCACCGTGGCCCGCGAGGATGGCGGCGCCTGGGTCGACGCCCAGACCGTCCGGACCAAGCCGGGCGCGCGCACCCTCGGGATCGATCCCCGGAGCCACACGATCTACCTTCCGACCGCGGCCTACGCCCCCGGCGCCGCCGGCCGGCCGGCCGTCATGCCCGGCTCCTTCATGGTGCTGGCGGTGCGGCGGGCGGGACAACCGTGATGGTGGACCGCACGTAGGACGGCGGGTCGGCGTCCTTGATCTCGAAGGGGATGGCAGCGGTGATGGCCACGTCGCGGAAGGTGATCCCGGTGATCCGGCTCTCCGGCAGGCCGACGATCCGTCCGGCGTTGCGCGTGCTCTCGCAGGTGACGTGGTCGAAGAGGATGTCGTGGAAGGAGGGGATCTTGCCCGCCTGGCCCTTGAAGTTCGGCCGGTTGTTGTCGGTGTAGTCCGAGAACACCATGATGGCGTTGCCCATGTTCCTCATGCGGATGTCGGTGTACTTCACGTTGTGGACCAGGCCGCCCGCCCCCCGCATCGACTTGATCCGCAGGCCGTAGTCGTTGCCGTCGAAGGTGCAGTGCCGCACCAGCATGTTGTCCACGCCCTGCTGCGTGGGGGAGCCGATCGAGATGCCATGCCCGTGCAGGATGGTGCAGTCCTCGATCAGGACGTTCACGCCCCCGCCCTTGACGCAGATGTCGTCGTCGCCGGTGTCGCAGCGGCAGTTGCGGACCAGGAAGTTCCGGCCCGGCCCGAGGTCGATCCCGTCGGTGTTGGGCGCGTTGAACGGCGCCTTCACCGTCACCGCGTCCACCGTGACGTCGGTCACGTTCTCCGCCTTGAGATGGTAGCGGGAGGAATTGAGGAAGGTGAGGCCCGAGACCAGGAGGCGCTCGCAGCCGTTGATCTCGACCAGGTTGGGCCGGGAATACACCAGCCGCCCGGCCTGGGCCCGGCCGGCCCGCTCCGACCAGGCCCACCAGTGGGCCCCGTTGCCGTCGATCGTGCCGGTCCCGGTCAGCTCGAGGTCGTGGACGTCCTGCGCGGTGATGAGCGGCGCGGGCTTGTTCTCCCGGGCCTCCACCTCGGCCTGCGAATGCAGCGTCTCCGGCTCGGGCATGCCGGCTTCGGTGAAGGTCCGGGGCGCCGCGACCACGGCGCCCTCCTCCAGGTGGAGGTTGAGGTTGGAGCAGAGGACGAAGGGACGGGTGAGGTAGGTGCCGGCCGGCACGATCAGGGTGCCCCCGCCGGCGCGCTGGACCGCGGCGATCGCCGCCTGGAAGGCGGAGGTGTTGAGGGTCTGGCCGTCGCCCACCGCCCCGAAGTCCGCGAGGCTGAAGGTGCGGCCGGGGATCCGGGGCCGCGCGGGGCGGACTTTTTCCGCGGTGACCGTGACCACGTCCTTGGCGGCGTGGAGGGAAAGGGCCGAGGCGGCGAGGGCAAGCAGGGCGAAGGAGATTCTCATGGGAGTGGGGCGGGCGCCAGACGCGGCAGCAGGCTGATTGGGTTCGGATTGACCCACAATATCTTTGGCGGTCGGCTCCTTCCCGCCCCATGCGGCTGACCACCCCGCTCCGCCTCGCCGGCGCCGCCGCCCTGCTGAGCCTGCGCCTTGCGCGGGCGGAGGGGACGGACACCGGCGTCCTGCGGCTCGTCGCCGCCCTCCAGGCCCAGGAGCAGCCCCGCGGCTGCTGGGCATACACCGTGACCGAGCGCCGCAGCGAGAAGGGCGTGGCGACGGTCGACGTGGCGCGTTTCAACCCTTCCCAGCCCGACCCCGCGCTCTGGACCCTGCTCTCGCACAACGGCGCGCCGCCGGACGACGCGCAGCAGGCGTCCTACCGCCGGAAGAAGCTCGCGTGGTGGCACCAGCAGGAGGGGCGGCATCGCCAGCCCGACAGCGACCGGGTGGCGGCCGAACTCCGCCACGGCAGGAAGCCCGTGCTCGAAAGCGCCCCCAAGGGGGCCGAAACCACCTTCGGCTGGGAGCGGCCAGGCCGCTCGCTCCTCGTGATGCACATGGGCGAAATAAGGGAGTCATTCGCGCTCGATTCGGCCACCGGGCGCCTGGTCCGCCACGTGCAGGAGTTCCCCGGCCCCTCGTCCACCGCGGGCCTGCGGATCGATTATTCCCGGGCCGAGGTTGATTACGGCGTGGTCGACCCCGCCTACGCCCCCTTCGTCCTGCGGACCTCCCTGCGTGGGCGCTACCATTTCCTGGGCAGCGACAGCGGGGACGTCTCGGTCGAGAAAACCTTTTCCGAGTATCGGAGGGTAAGGTGCTACCAGGACCGGTTCGAGGTCCGCATCGGACCCGCGCAGGTGCTGGACGACCGCTGAGCGGGCGCTACTTCGACAGGGTGAGGTAGGCCATCACCACCAGGCCCAGGACGCCGAGCGCGAGCGAGACAAACCAGGTCCAGCGCTTCTTCACCGTCAGGCACACGCCCCCCACCGCGATCGCCGCCTGGAAGATGGTCGAGTCGACCGACATGCGCTGGCCTTTCACCGCCGCGGCTTCCGCCGCCGCGCGGGCCCCGTCCCGCCTGGCCTCGAAGGCCTTCGCCTCCTTCGTCACCTGCTGCATCTCGGCGTCATAGCGCTTGATCCGCGAATCGATATCCCTGAGCCGGGGCGCGTCAGGGGTGGCGGCGGCGAGCCGGTCGTGCTCCTCCTGCACCACGGTCTGCTTGATGCTCTTCGCCTGATAGTACGACCACTGGTCCGAGGCCTCCGCCTGGTTGAAGGTGGCCTCGTTCAGCGAGCGCATCACCGCCGAGGCGAGCAGCGAGGAGCGCTGGCTGGCGTAGGCGGCCAGCACCGCCAGGAAGATGAGGGAGAGCGAGACGTACTTGGTCCAGTGCTCCGCCGGCGCCTGCTCGCGGTAATGCTTGATCGAGGCGTCCAGTTCCTTGAATTCGGGGGCGTCGCTCATGGGCGGCAGGACTATCGCCGGCGGCCGGCCCGGTCAACGCCCCGGCTGGGCGCGGGGGCCCGCCATCGCCTGCACCTTCCGCATCAGCAGGCCCCAGGTGCCGCTCGACGCGTCCACCGCGCGGGCCAGCAGGTCGTAGAAGGGCTGGAAGTCGGGCTGCCCGACCTCCCCTCCCACCCGGAACAGCTGCGTCATCCGGCGGAAGCCGTCCTGCTGGGCCGCGCCGAGCAGGTTCATGCCGCCCAGAATCACCGCCAGGTCCCCCTTGGCCGCCAGCGACGCCTGCACCTCGAACGGCTGCCCCATCAGGTCGCGCACCTTGGCGTTGGGGATGTCCCCCGACCCGACAAGGCGCAGCTGCGGCGTCGCCAGCTCCACCCGCTTCAGCTCGAGCTTCCCGTCGGAATCCAGCGTGCCGGAGGTTTCAAGCTCGTTGATCGGCATGTCCGCCAGCTGCGGCAGCAGCCGGCCGAGCGCCCGCATTTCCTTGGAGAAGGTCAGGGTGCCGCCGATGAGCAGCGCGCTCGAGAGCATCTCCTGGCGCGGCAGCACCAGGCGCACCCGGCCGTCCCGGGCGGAGAGTTCGAAGCGGCCCGAGGCGCGGGAGAGCAGGTCCTCCCAGCGGTCGGCCCGGCTCGAGACCGTCACATCCAGGTTCAGGCGCCCATCGAAGCCGGCAGCCGGCGAGGGAAAGCGCAGCCGCACCGCCTGGCCGGCGTCGAAGCGCTCGACGCGGACATGGGCGGTCATCTCCGCAGGATCGGCGGGGTCCCGAGGCCGGATGACCGTGCGGCTTTCGGCCGACCAGCGGCCGCCGAAGAATTCTCCGGAGCAGTGGGACAGCGCCAGCGTGTCGTCGGTCAGGTCCAGGCGGCCCTGGAGCTGGTCGACCTGGTAGGGCGCGAACCGGAGCGACTTGACGTCCAGCGTGAAATGGCCGCGCAGTCCGCCCCAGGGCGGGCCGTCGGGCGCCGGGATGGCCGAGGGAAGGGCGGCAGGCGGCGGAGGCGAGGCGGCCGCGGCCGCCGGCCGGGGCGGGGGGCCGCTCTCCGCCGGAGCGCGAGCGGCGGGAGCCGCCGCCGGCGCCGCGCGAAACGCGGGTGCCGGGGAGAAGGCCCCGGCGAATTGCGCGAGCGCGTCGAGGTCGACGAAGGTCCCGGTGAGCCGGGAGGCCACGTTCGCCGCCTGCAGATGCGCCAGGTCGAGCTTCAGCCCGAAGGCCAGGTCGCTGCGGCGCGGCTGCGAAGCCAGCGTCAAGGCGAGGCCGAAGGTGCCGACCCGGCCGTTCCAGTCGCCGCCCGCGTGGCCGGAGATGTCGAGAAAGGGCGCGGGCTTTCCGTCGCGGCCCACCACGTGGTCGATCCGGCCCGCGAAGTCGAGGGCGTGCGGACGCGTGCCGGACTTCCCGATCTGCAGGTTGAGGTCCCCCCGCGCGGGCAGCCGCGCCCGCGCGAGGAACGGCTGGCGGCCGAATCCGCCCAAGTCGGCCCAGAGCCCGCCCCTGATGTCCTTCGGCGCGAAGCCCTTTTCGTCCGCCGCCAGGATCACCTGCCCGTTGAAGCGGGCGAGCGGGCTCCCGGCCTCCGCCAGCAGGCCGTCGGTGAGCGCCCACGTGCCGGTGCCGCTGAAGGAGAATTTCGGGAGCAGGTGATGCTCGAAGGCCAGGTCGAGCGAGGTGCCGAACCGCAGGAGGGCCTGGTCGGCCAGCACCCGGGGGCCGCGCTCGAGATGGAAGCGGGCCACCGCGAGCGGCGTGCCCGCAACCAGCCGGATGCGCCGCGGCGCGAACCACAGCTGCAGCTCCATCGCGGGAAGCACCCCCGCGACCGACAGGTTCCGCTCCGCCAGCCAGGAGTTGAGCCGCGCCAGCTCCACCCGGCCGGTGCGAAAGCGCAGCGGCTGCGGCGAGGAGACCAGCCATTCCGTCTGCGGGGTGCGCTCGACCCGGATCGGCTGGGCCGCGTTCACCGCCAGCAGCAAGAGCCCCTGGGAGTCCGTGACGGTCAGCGCCAGGCGCGACAGCTCCCCCCGCACGCCGCCGATCGCATGGGCCGCGGCCGCCAGCTCGAACCGCACCGGACCGAGCTTGCCGCCGCTTCCGGGCGCGTGCGGCAGATAGCCCTTCACGTCGATCCCGCCGCCGCTCCGGTCGTCCTCCGGCTTCAGGCCGAAGGCGGCATGGCCGCCGAGGCGCCCGCCGCGGTCGTCGACTGCCTGGAGGTCCCGCAGCCCGATCCAGTGCCCGGCCGGGCCGAAGGCGGACTCCGGCGAAACCTCCAGCCGCCCCTGAAAATACGTCTTCCCGCCCTCGTCGAAGCGCAGGCCCTCGAAGGTCCAGGGCCGGGTGGTGGCGAGCGCCAGGCCGCGGCCGGGGACGGTCCGGAGGACGGACTCGCCGCAAGCCCAGGTGCCGGCCAGCGTCCGGCCGGGCAGGAAGCGCGTCGCCCAGGCGAGGGGAAGGTTGCGGACGGAAAAGGTCGCGAGGTCGGCCGGACCCTGGCTCAGGATCCCCTGGAGCGGATCGGCGAGCCGGAAGCGGCGGGGATGGGCCAGCCGGAGCGCGAGGACCGGGGCGGGCTCGCCCGCGCGGCCCGCCCGCAGTTCGAGGAGGTCGATCCGGACCTCCTGGACCGGCGGCAGTCCCGACTCCCCTTTCAGGGTCAGGTCGGCCGCCCAGCCGTGCCCGTTCGCAATCCGCAGCCGGGTGAGCTCCAGCCCGATCGAGTCGGCGTCCACGCTCACTTCCGGCATCGCCTGGATCCACAGGGGAGGGAGAACCCGCCCGTCCGCCCGGGTAAGCTGGATCCGGTCCGGCGGCAGTTCGATGGGCGCGCAGAGGACCCGGTCCGGACCGGCGCTCAGCTTCCAGGCGAGATTGAATTCCCCCTGCGCGGCGGAGACGTTCGCCGCGCGCAGCCACCGATCGGCCCAGGCCGCCGGAAGGTGGGCCATCCGCACCTCGCCCTCGACCGGCGCGCCTCCGGCCCCCTTCAGGTCGGCGCTGAAGCTCGCTCCGCCGAGGTCTAATCCCATCCGCAGCCGGTAGGCGTCGTCCGCCGAAGGCCGGTCGAAGTCGAGCCTCAGCCCCAGGCTGGGGGCCAGGGTGTCGGCAAGGCCCTGGGCCCGCCCGGAAAATCCCAGATGCCCCAGCCCCGCGGAGCCGTTTTCCGCCACGTCGATTTGCCCGGCGAGGACCGCCGCCTTCGCCTCGGGCATTCCCTGGCCCGCCGCGCGGATGCGGTAGCGGAACGCCCCCTGGCCCCCGGGCCTGAGTCCTCCGCCCGAAAGCGACCAGTCGGCGGACGCCACCGGCGCCGAACCGCGCCGGATGTCGAGGCGCCCCTGCAGATCGACGCCGTCCACCAGCAGCTGCAGCGGCGCGCGCCAGGCCGAAAGGGACCTGGGGGCCGCCTCGGCCGAAGCGAGCGGCCCGCCCGCCGGCGGCGGGGCCTGCCCGGTGGGGGGCGGGACGCCTGGATTCGCGGACAGGTCGACCGAGAGCACCAGCGACCGCGCCCGGACTTGGCTCAGGGCCAGCCGGCGGCGCAGGAGCGCCCAAGGCCGGAACCGCACCACGATGTCGTCACCCTGAACGCCCAGCGGGCCGCGGACGAAGGCGATCCGCCCCGCAGCCAGGCCGAAGGGAGTCGCATGGAATGCCCGGATGTCGATCTCCCTCGCCCCCGTCCGCGCCAGGGCGTGCCGCAGGAGCGACCGCTGCACCGGAGGAAGCAGTGCCAGCGCGGCCAGGACCAGCGCGCACCCCGCCAGGGAGGCGGCGGCGAGCAGGAGACGGAGGCGGGCGGTGCGGCGGACCATGAAGGCCGCCCAACGTAAGGGTGATTCCCCTCACCTCAAGCCGGCCGCCGACCCCCTCAGGATCTTCGCTTCGGCGGCCGCCGGCGGGAGCGGGGCCGGATCTTTTCGCCCGGCTCCCGGAGCGCGGGATGGCTTTGGTGCCACCGCGGGGCCCGGGCCCCCCGCAAGACCGCGCCGGCGACCGGCAGATAGTCCAGCTCGACCCCGGCCCGGGCCGCGCGCAGCAGCAGCGCCCCCCGGCTCATGTCCCCCCGGCCCACGAAGTCGGCCGGAAAATGGAGCCGCTGGCCGAAGGCCTCCAGCAGCACCTCGCGGTACTTGGCGGTGGCGATGCTGCCCAGCAGCACGGCCGAGCCCCGCGGGCCGAGCCAGGACGCCAGCTCGGCCGCGTCGCGGCGCAGCGGACCGTGATAGCGGGTGTCTTCCAGGTCGATGGCGGACGCCCCGAATTCCCGCACGCGCGCGGGCGTGACCTTCCGCGCCGGATCCACCAGGCCCGCGTTGGTCGTGATCACGCGGACCCGGGCGCCCGACCCCGAGCCGAACCGGCGGGCGTATGCGAGCTTCCCCCGGAAATACAGCCCGCTGGTGAAGGCGAAGACCTCGCCCAGCGGCAGGCCGGCGCGGTGGAATTCGCGGGCCAGGGCGAAGGTGGCGCGCGGATTGAGGAGGTAGCCGGCGCGGACGCCCGCCAGGTTGGCGGGGGACAGGAGAAAGAGCCGGCGCATGCTCCACCCTCGCCGGATTGGCCGGCCGCGCAACCGGCGTAAAAAGTTGGCCCGCCGCGCCAGCCGGACCATGCTCGGCGCCGACCCATGTTCGAAATCCGCCCCTATCTTCCCGGGGACGCCGACGCCGTGATCGAGGTGTGGCGGCAGAGCGGGCTGCTCTGGCCGACGAACCACCCCGGGCGCGACATCGCCCGCAAGCTCAAGGTCCGGCCCGACCTTTTTCTGGTCGGCACCCTCGAGGGCGCGGTCATCGCCACGCTCATGGCCGGTTACGAGGGCCACCGCGGAGTGATCAACTATTTCGGGGTGCTGCCCCGCTACCAGAGGCGCGGCTTCGGGCGGAGGATGATGGACCACGCCGAGGCCCTGCTGCGCGGGGAGGGCTGCGCGAAGATCAACCTGCATGTCCGCCAGTCGAACCCGGCCGTGATCGAGTTCTACCGCAAGCTCGGCTACCAGGAGGAGCCGGTCGTCTGCCTCGGGAAGCGGCTCGAGCGCGACCCCTCCTCCGGCGCATGAGCATCCCCGGCCTCCGCCGCGGCGACGCCCGAGTGGGCGGCATCGTGTTCTTCGGGCGGATGCTCGACAAGATCCGCCTCCAGGCGGCGGGCCGCCTGCCCCCGGGCTACAACCTGGGTGCATCCGTCCCGACCTTCTTCGACGCGCGCTGCTGCCGCTTCCTCCAAGTCGACTATGACGCCCTCGCCCGCCGCACCCTGCATGGCGGCGCCGACGAGGAAATCCTCGCCTGGTGCTTCGAGCACGGGCGGCGGCCGACCGCCGAGGAGATCGAGATCTGGAATGATTTCATGATCAAGCGCGGCCTCCGCGACGACAGCAGCGCGCGCCTGCAGCAGGCGAAGGAGAAGCTGGGCCTGGGCGGCCGCGCCGACATCCAGACCTGGTTCGAGCTCCACCGCGCCGACGAGAACCGGGACCCAGGCCCATGACGGAGGTCACCGGCATCGACCATATCTATCTCGCGGTCTCCGATCTGGGCCGCTCGGAGGCGTTCTACGACCGCGTGCTGCTGGCGGAGCTCGGCTTCCGGAAAAATCGCTTCGAACTGGAGGGCGAACCCCACGTGCAGTATTACAACCGGCACTTCGGCTTTGTGCTGCGCCCGGCGAGGCAGGCCCGGGGGCACGATCCGCTTTCGCCCGGCCTTCATCATGTCTGCTTCCGGGTGGACGCCGCCGGCGACGTCGAGTCCGTCGCCCGGCGGCTCCGCGCGGCGGGCATCGCCGCCAGCGAGGCCGCCCTCTATCCGGAGTACGCGCCCGACTACTGGGCCACCTTCTTCGAGGATCCCGATGGGATCCGGCTTGAGGTAACCAACTACCGGCAGGAGCGCAGGGACCGGCACGACCGCTGGGACCGGCTCAATCCATAGGCTGGCCCCGCGCGGATGCTCAGGGCGCCCAGGCGGGCGGAACCGGGGCCTCCTTCGAATCAAGCAGCGCCCGCCATTCCGGATCGGTGAGCCGGTCCCGCGATGGGTACTCGTAATAGGTGGTCACGCCTCCTGCGCAGAGCACTTCCATCCCCTTCCAGGGATAAAGCACGTAGAGCGTCCTCGGCCGCCCCAGGCCCACGGCCAACGACTGGCCGGAATTCGGGTCCAGGTTCACCTCGGCCCATTTCGGGGCGTCGTCCTTCGGAAAATCGGTCCCGTCGTCGGAATACCCCATGATGGCGCCGAGCTTCTCGCCATACCCGCGCAGAAAATCCGCCTCGTCGGGCGTGAAGTCCCTTTCCGCAATCTGCTTGTCCGCCAGCGGCTCCAGCGTGGAAAGCATGTCCCGCAGCCGGCGCCACCGGTCCTCCAGGCTGGCCCGTTCGGGGGGGCCGGCGGCGAAAATCCCGCCGTCCGCGAAGGCGTCATGCGCCCGGTCCACCAGCCGCGCCATGGCGGCATAGAAGCCGGCATTGGGCTCGATGAATCCCGGCGGACGGAGCACGACCCCGAAGGTGGCAACCGACAGCTTGGCCTGCAGGGTATAGCCGTGGCGGAGCTGCACCCAGCCGCCCAGCGCGGTCTCGCAGGACTTCGCCTGCCAGGCCTCGCCTCCGAGGAAGGCCGGCGCATTGGGCGGAGCCGGCGAGAAGAGCTGTCGCAGCGCGGCGTAGTAGAACCGGGAGAGCGTCGGCGCCGCCTTCAGGCCGGCAAGCGGGACTTCCGGCCCGACCGAGGCGAGCGCCCTCCGCTGCGCGTCATCGAGATGCCGGACCGCGAAATCCGAGCCGAGCCAGGCCGCGATCTCCAGGCCCGTCGGCGCGGACCCCCGGTCGTCCAAGCGCTGGAAGAGCGCTGCGTCGGGCAGGGCGAACGCCGGAACTACCCGGAACGTGAGCTGGGAGAAGTCGGCAGGCTGCCGGTCCGAGGCGCGCAGGTCCGAATTGACCAGATAGTAGCTCCGCAGGCGCTGGGCCCAACGGTCCCGGGTGAACGGGCTGTCGATGTCACTGAACTGCGCCTGCGGCGAAGAACGGGAGGGATAGGCCTCCCAGGCCGCCAGCGGCGAGGGATCGTCCGGCGGCCCGACGAAGCGGGAGAGCTGGTCGAAGAAGCCGCCGAGCTTGCGGTCGGAAATGGCCATGCCCAGCAGCACGGCCGACAGCAGCTCGGGATCCCTCGAGGCGCGGAGCGGCACCATCTGCAGCCAGCGGACCGCCCGGAAATAGTTCTCGAGGCCCGGGTCGCCGGCATAGATGCCGACCGGCCGGCACCGCCGGAAGTCGATGGACAGGAGGGTCGCCGGGTCGGCCGGGGCCAGCCAGCCGGGCAGGGCAACCGAATCGGCGCGCGCGATCCGGGACGCCGCGTCGGAGATGTCGGGGCGCACCTGCGGATCGAACGAATCGGCGGTTCCCCCCAGCAGCAGGACCGCCGGTCCCAGCACGCGCTGAACATGGCGCCAGGCAGGTCCAAAGCGTTCCGCGGGGAAAATATTGTCCCCAGCCAGGCTCCGAAAGGCGTCCAGCGCCTCCTCGAGGCGCCCCCGCAGGACCCGGGCCCGTCGCCTCTCCAGCTCGCGGAAGGTTTCCTCGAAGAGAACCTGGTAAGCGTTCAGCACCGAATCGCTGGTGACGAATACCGGGCCCCGGTCATAGGGAACGAAGATCTGCTGAACCGGCTTCCCGTAGGCGAGCTTGTCCCGCTCCAGCCGCGCCACGACATCGGCCGAAAGCTGCCGGCGGGCCGCCTCGTCCTGCCAGCGGTAGCCGTCAGAGGGAAGTGGCAGCCGCTGCAGCCGTTCGATCTTCTCCCACTCGATTTTTGCCTCCGCCGCCTGGCGGCGCTGGAGTTCGGCCTTCTGGGCCGGCGTCAGGCCGTCGCGCCAAGCCTGGAGATCCGCCCGCCACGCCCGCCACTTCTGCAGCGCCTCCCGGTTCTGCGCCGGGCTCAGGCCCTGGGCCCAGGGCGGCCGCTCCGGCGGGGGCGGCACCGGAACGGCGTCATCCGCCAGGCATGCGGCGGCCGCTCCCATGATCCAGGCGATCAGGATGATTCGAAGGGACGAGGACTGGGGGATCATGGGACCGATCCGAACAGCTCCGGATATACTAACGCAGCCGCCTGAATTAAATCAGAACAAATCAGCCCCAAATTTCCGGAGGCCAGTCGTAGCTGCCGGGCTTGATCAGCAGCAGGGGCCGGTCCTGGCCCACCGGCCGCAGCGCCCCGACCCCCGGCGCCGCCACCTGGCAGGCGGCAAGGCGGCGCCAGCCCAGCCGATGGATGACCGCCCCGGCGGTGGCGCCGCCCTCGAGCAGGAGGCGGTCGGCCGGGACCAGCGCCAGGACCTCGGCGCAGACCCGGGCGAGCCGCGAGGCCAGGGCGGCGGGAGCCAGCGCCCGCGTCGCCGGCCCGTCGCCGATGCCCACCAGGGCAGGGCCGCGGCCGCGGAGCTCGGCCGCGATCGCCGCGGCCTCCAGCGGAAAGGAGAAGACCGCCAGCCCGAGCGCGCGGGCCTGGTCCCGCCGCGCCGGCCAGGAGGCGGCGCTGCCGCAGACCGCCAGCGTGACCGGATGGGAATCGCGGGAGGCCTCCCCGCGCGCGGCCGCCTGACAGCCCTCCTTGCGCAGCAGCGCCTCGAAAAACTCGACCCCGCCCGCCGGAAGGATGCCGCCGTCCACCGCCGCGGCGTGGCGGACCAAGTCCGCCGCGCTCTCCGCGTCGGGCGCGGCCACCCCGCCCAGCTCGCCGCCCAGGAGGTCGACGATGCGCGCGGTCGTGCGCGGATGCTCGGGATCCCGGGCGAAGGCCGTGTCGTGCAGGGGCAGGTCGCCGACGAAGATCTGCCCGCCGCGCACGATGCGCCGGCGGGAGGGGTTGGCCGAGACCAGGATGGCGCGGGCCTTGCCCGCCGCGCCCATCGCGGCCAGCAGCTCGGCCCGCACGTTGCCCCGCAGCACCGAGTCGCACTTCTTGTAGATCCACTTCGGGTCCGCTTCGGCCACGCGCCTCACCGTCTCGGCCGTCCGGGGGGCCGCCTCGCTGGCGCCGAGCGAGCGGGTGTCCGTGTCGACGCAGATCACCTCCGCGTCGGCCGACGGGTCGAAGGCGGTCTGCACCTCCGCCCTCAGGCCGTGCCGGAGCGCGGCGCCGGCCAGTTCCGCGGCGCCGCTGATGTCATCGGCAATGACAGCGATCACGGCCCCGAGCATGGGGTGATGCCCCTAGGGTTCAAACCCACTTGTCACCGCGAGGGTAACAATCAGGATTCGATCATGAAGCCCCTCCTCACCGCCCTCGTGCTCCTGATGGCCGCCGGCGCGGCCTCGGCGCAGGAGACCCGCGTCGAAAAGACGAACCCGGCGCCCAGCCCCCAGCAGGACGCCAAAGAGAACAGCCCCGACGTCCCGGACGTCTACGCCGTCACCGGCAAGTTCGAGCGGGTGGTCGTCCTCCGCTTCAAGTACCGGGCCGACCTCCTGGCCGGCCTCGAGCGGATGGTGCGGGAGCAGCACATCAAGAACGGCGTCATCCTCTCCGCCGTCGGCTCCGTCCGCGGCTACCACCTGCACAGCGTGAGCAACCGCACCTTCCCCTCGAAGGACATGTTCGTGGAGAACCCGACCGGGCCGGCCGACATCGTCAGCATGAACGGGTACGTCATGAACGGCCGGCTGCATCCGCACATCACGCTGGCGGACAGCCGGCACGCGTTCGGCGGGCACCTCGAGCCGGGGACGACGGTCTTCACCTTCGCCATCGTCACCATCGGGGTGCTCGACGACGGCGTGAACTTCGACCGCCTCGACGACAAGACCTACCGCTGAGGTCAGGCGTAGCGCTTGGCCTCGGGCTCGGGATCCTGCTTCGGCTCGGGCTCCGACTGCGCCTGATCCTGCTCCGGCTCGCGGCCCTCCGATTCGCGATCCGCTTCAATCGCGGAATCGAAGGTTCGCACCGGGGTTTTCCGGCTGCGCAGCCTCTCCAGGTAATCCTGGTAGTCGGCCGCGGCGCCGGAGCCGCCGAGATGATGGATATGGGACATGGTGATGTCCGCCCTGGGCCCATCATCGTCCGGCAAGAACCCGGCTTGAGCCGATTCCGCTTGAGGCACGACAGTCCGCGTCAAAATGTCTCCCCCGTGAAGCCCCATCCCCTCGCATCGGTTTCGCTCCTCCTCGTCCTGCTGGCCGTCCCCGCCGCCCGCGCCCAGGCCCCGGCCGCCGAGGTCGAGACCCTCCACCCCGCCCTCTTCCTGGTCGGCGACTCCATCACCCGCACGGGGGTCCCCCCGGGCGACAAGGGCCCCTGGGGCATGGGCTATGAGATCATCCCCCTCTTCGACGCGGCGAAAATCCACGTCTACAACCTCGGCCTCGGCGGCCGCAGCAGCCGCGGCTACATCGCCGAAGGCGCCTGGGCCAAGGCGCTGGCGCGGATGCAGCCCGGCGACTTCGTCCTGATCATGTTCGGGCACAATGATTCCGCGAATTCGGCGAACTACCCCGACCGCACCACCATCACCGGGACGGGCGATGAGCAGATCCAGATCGGCGTCCGGCCTAAGAACGAGATCGTCCACACCTACGGATGGTACCTGCGGCAGTACGCCAGCGACGCCAAGGCCAAGGGGGCCACGCCCATCCTCTGCTCGCCGGTGCCGCGGGACCAGTGGGTGGACGGCAAGATCAAGCGCGGCTTCGACGGGTACGCGGGCTGGGCGGCCGACGCCGCCCGGCAGAGCGGCGCGCTCTTCATCGACTTGAACACGCTGGCCTCCGACCGGTACGACGCGCTCGGGGAGGACAAGGCCAAGGCCTACTTCAACGACTTCCAGCATCCGCGGAAAATCGGCGCCAAGCTGCTCGCGGCCGCGGTCGCCGACGGGATCCGCGGCCTGAAGGGCTGCCCGCTGGCGGGCGGCCTCCTGCCCCCTTCCCCCTAGGGTCTAGCGATAGGCGGCCGGGGCGATCGACTTCATCAGCAGCCGGCTCTCCCGCTGCGCGGTGTTCTGGTCGCGGACCAGGGAACGGACCGGCGGCAAAGCGGGGACGTCCGCGGGCCGTCGATCATCTTCCCTCAGCGGAAGGCCGGCCGCCAATCGCACAAAAAAGCGCGCTTGTGGCGGGGCGGGGAAACCGCGTTAGATCGCGGCGATGGCGGAGCGCAGCCCCAATCCCCCGCCCGATCCCCGCACCCGGACGCCCCGCTTCCGGCTGCCTCCGGGCGCCTGCGACTGCCACGCGCACCTCTTCGGCCCCTTCGACCGCTTTCCGGTCAGGAACCAGGACTACCTTCCCGCCCTGGCGCCCTTCGACGAGTACCTCAGGGTCCACCGGACCCTCGGCTGCTCCCGCGGCGTCCTGGTGCAGCCCAGCCCCTACGGGACCGACAATTCCGCGATGGTGGCGGCGCTGCGCTCCGGCCGCTTTCCGCTGCGCGGGATCGCGCTGGTCGACGACGCCACCACCGACCGCCAGCTCGAGGAGCTGCACTGGGCGGGGGTGCAGGGGTGCCGCATCCATCTGCCCCCGGACCGGGCGGAGGCGATCCTCGCCGGGCTGCCCCGCCTCGTGGCGCGCATCCGTCCTTTCGGCTGGCACCTCCAGTTCTATCTCTTCGCCTCCCGCACGCCGCGCGTCGACCGGGACCTGCTGGCCCTCGACATCCCGATCGTCATCGACCACTTCGGCGGGCTGCCCGCCGCCGAGGGGACCGGCTCCGCCGGCTTTGAGTGCCTGCTGCGGCTCGCCGCCAGCGGCCGCTGCTGGTTCAAGCTCTCCGCGCCCTACCGGAGCTCGCGGCTGGAGCCGGGCTTCGCCGACGTGATCCCCCTGGCGCGCGGCCTGGTCGCGGCGGCGCCCGAGCGCTGCGTCTGGGGCACGGACTGGCCCCACCCCAACGCGACCTTCATGCCGAACGACGGCGACCTGGTGGACCTGATCCCGCTTTGGATTCCGGACGAGGCGGACCGCCGAAGGGTGCTGGTGGAGAACCCCGCCCGGCTCTACGGGTTTTAGGCCTCGGCCAGCCGGAAGCGCGCGTCGGCGAGATCGAGCCGCTCGGCGTGGGTGTAGACGTTGAAGCGGCCCGGCCGGGCGAATCCGATCAGGGTGAGGCCCGCGGCGTGCGCCAGCTCCACCGCCGCGGACGAGGGCGCGCCCACCGCGATGACCGCCGGCACCCCCGCGGCCGCGGCCTTCTGCACCAGCTCGAAGCCGGCGCGGCCGCTGAGGACGAGGATCAGCCCGGCAAAGTCCAGCCCCTGGCGCAGGGCCGCCCCGACCGCCTTGTCGACCGCGTTGTGGCGGCCCACGTCCTCCCGGGCGAGGCGGAGCTCGCCGTCGGCGCCGCAGAGCGCGGCCCCGTGGCACCCGCCGGTGGCCAGGAAGGCCGGCTGGTGGCGGCGCAGCATCTCGGGCAGCTCCGCCAGCCGCCGGCAGGTCAGCGGGGGAAGCCCCGCCGCCGCGGGGGCGCCCAGCGGCAGGCCCTCGAGGGTGGGCCGGCCGCAGAGCCCGCAGCCGGCGCTCGCCAGGCCGTCGCGGAGGACGCGGCCCTCGTCGCGCGGCGCGCGCGCCAGCGCCACCCGCCAGGTGGCGATCCGCTCCCCGCGGGCGTTCACCCCGCGCGGGCCGCTCTCGCGCACGTCCGCGAGGCCGGCGATCAGCCCCTCCGCGTGCAGCAGCCCGAGCGCGAGGTCCTCGTCGTGCCCCGGCGTGCGCATGGTCACGCCCCAGACCCGCGCCACCGCCTGGCCCTGGCGCTCGAAGGCGATCTCGACCGCCAGCGGCGCCTCGACGATGACCCGGTCCCGGCGCGAGGCCAGGCCCCCGGCCTCCGACCAGCGCAGGCTGGGCGACTCGCGGGTGGAACCGTCGGGCGGGTTCATTCCGGGATCCGCTGCACGGCCGAGGGCCGGAGGGTGATCAGCACCGACTTCGACGCGGGGCAGTTGCTCTCCTCCGCCACGCTCGCGTTCGGGATGAGGACGTTGCCCTCGGGAAAGTAGGTGGCGGCGCAGCGCCGGGGGATGGGATAGGGCGCGACCATGAACCGCTCGGCGGTGCGGGTCTCCTCCCCCTGATGGCTGGTGATGTCCACCAGCTGCCCCTGGACCAGCCCCGCCTCCTTCAGGTCGTCCTCGTTGAGGAAGATGACCCGCCGGCCGTTGTAAATGCCGCGGTAGCGGTCATCCAGGCCGTAGATCGAGGTGTTGAACTGGTCGTGGCTGCGCAGGGTCGCGAGCAGGAACTGCCCCGGGGCCGGCCGCACGCCGCTGAGCGGATGGGCCATGAAGACGGCCCTGCCCGAGGGCGTGCGGAACTCCCTCTGGTCGCGGGGCGGGTTGGGCAGGTAGAAAGTGCCGGCGCGGATCCTCTGGTTGTAGGCGGTGAACCCCGGCACCACCGCCTCGATCTTGTCGCGGATCAGGTCGTAGTTGGCGGCGCAGGCGTCCCAGTCGATCGGCCGCCCCGGCCCGAGCACCGCCTTGGCCATGCCGGCCACGATCGCCACCTCGCTCCGCAGGTGCGGCGAGGCCGGGCGGAGGCTGCCCCGGGTCGGATTGATCACCCCCATGCTGTCCTCCACGGTCATGAACTGCTCGCCCCCGCCCTGGCGGTCGACCTCCGTCCGGCCGAGGCACGGCAGGATCAGGGCGGTGCGGCCGGTGATCACGTGCGAGCGGTTGAGCTTGATCGAGACGTGCGCGGTGAGGGAGCAGCGCCGCAGCGCCTCCCCGGTGTACTCGGTGTCGGAGGTGGCGGAGACGAAGTTGCCCCCCAGGGCGAAGAAGACGCGGGCGCGGCCCTGGTGCATCGCCCGGACCGCCTTGACCACGTCGAAGCCGTGCGCGCGCGGCGGCTCGAACCCGAATTCCGCCGCCAGCCGGTCGAGGAATTCCGGCTTGGGCCGGTCCCAGATGCCGACCGTGCGGTCGCCCTGCACGTTGGAATGGCCCCGGACGGGGCAGGGGCCCGCCCCGGGCCGGCCGATGTTGCCGCGCAGGAGCAGGAAATTGACCACGTCCTGGATGGTGGCGACGGCGT
This sequence comes from Opitutaceae bacterium, assembly GCA_035546595.1. Lineage (GTDB taxonomy): Bacteria > Verrucomicrobiota > Verrucomicrobiia > Opitutales > Opitutaceae > Palsa-1447. Next base: position 36,933 of record DASZWO010000003.1, on the reverse strand, counting down.
TCCGGTGCTGGGTCAGCCCCATGCACCAGCAGGCGATGATGGCGCGGGCGCCCAGGGCGATCTCCGCCGCCTGGCGGATCTGCGCCCGCGAAAGCCCGGAAAGCGCGACGATCTCATCCCAGCCGGCGGACCGCAGCTGGGCGACCAGGCGCTCGTAGCCCTCGGTCTGCTGGCGGATGAACTCGTGGTCGAAGACCTCGCCGGGACGGCGGTCCTCCTCCTCCAGCAGCTCCTTCATCAGCCCCTGGAGGAAGGCCGTGTCGCCGTTGATCCGGACGGGCAGCCAGAGGTCGGAGAGCTCGGTGCCGCCCCCGAATAGGAAGCGCGGAATCCGGGCGGGATGGAGCAGGTCCTGGGGGTTCTTGAAGCGGAAGGCGCCGGCCTCGGGCAGCGGGTTGACGAAGACGATCCGGCAGCCGCGCTCCTTCGCGGCCTGGAGGGAGGTGAGCATCCGGGGATGGTTCGTGCCCGGATTCTGGCCGAGGATGAAGATCGCGTCGGCCCGCTCGAAGTCGCTCAGCTTCACGCAGCCCTTGCCGATCCCGATCATCGGCGGCAGCGCCACGCTGGTGGACTCGTGGCACATGTTCGAGCAGTCCGGCAGGTTGTTGGTGCCGAAGGCCCGGACGAAGAGCTGGTAGAGGAAGGCGGTCTCGTTGCTGGCGCGCCCCGAGGTGTAGAAGACCGCCTCGTCCGGCGAGCCGAGCGCCTTGAGCTCGGCCGCGATCAGCCCGAAGGCGTCCTCCCACCCGATGGGCTCGTAGTGGGTCGCTCCCGGCCTCAGCACCAGCGGCTCGGTCAGCCGGCCCTGGTCGCCCAGCCAGTGGTCCGAGCGCGCGGCCAGATCGGCCACGGAGTGCCTCCGGAAGAAGTCCCCGCCCAGCCGCTTGGCGGTGGCCTCGTAGGCCACCGCCTTGAACCCATTCTCGCAGAATTCCGCGGCGCTGCGCTCGCCGTCGGGGTTCGGCCAGGCGCAGCTCTGGCAGTCGAAGCCGTCGGTCTGGTTCAGCGTCAGGGCGGTCCGGACGGTGTTGACGAGGCCGGCCTGGCCCAGGCCGTACTCGGCCACCTCCTCGATCGCCTTCAGCCCCGCGGCGACGCGGTAGCGCCGGCGCTGCTTCGTTCCCTTCAGCTCCACCGGCGGCTGCGCCGCGGTGGCGGTCCGGGGGGTGCTCGGGGTTGCGGGGGGGTCCATCGGGGCGCTCCTTTCGAACGGAGGCCCCAACGTGGCGCGGACGGCGCCCCGACGCAACCATGGCCCGCGGGCGATCCCCGCGGCCCCGCTCAGAAGTCCAGGGCCTTGATCGGGCCGATCTTCACCCCGAAGCGCTCGTCGAAGGGCCGCACATGCTTGAAGTCGGCGCGGGTCTGCTCGTAGCTGCGGCCGAGCGGCAGGAAGAGGACCGAGCCCCTCCCGTCGCCGCGGATCGCGGTCATCGCGGGGTTGTGCTTGGCGTCCACCGCCGCGAAGTCCACGTCCAGCTCCCCCGACTTGACGTTCAGGACCACGGCCTTCCGCCAGGGCGCCCGCAGGTGCGCGGAGACGTGCCGCAGCGACTGGCTCTGCCGGTCGACGGCGATCAGGACCTGGAACTTGTCCGGCGGGAAGCGCTCGTTGTTGTCCGCGCGCAGCGGCACCTCGTAGATGACGGTGGCCGCGTCCTGCGAGACCACCGCGGCGCGGTCGAGCTCGACCAGGTCGCCCAGGCTGCGGCCGGGCGGGGGCCGGCCGGCGTTCTCCGCCTTCTCCAGGGCCCGGCCGTGGCGCTCCCCCAGGGCCCGGTACTTCTGGATCTCGGCCGCCGTCGGCGGCCGGCCGTTGATGGAAAGGGGCACGTACTGGCGCTCGTAGGGCTGGGAGGGGTCGACCCGCAGGACGGTGGTGTTCAGCACCCGGTCCCTCCCGTCGCGCCAGACCGCGGTCTGGGTGTAGGCCCAGCGCTCCCGGTCGTCGACGACCTTCTGCAGGGCCCGCGCGAGCAGCGCCGGCGGGTCCGCGCGCACCGTGGCGGCGGCCAAAAAGAGGAGGATCCAACTGGGCAGTCTGGGCATTGTCGCAGGGATAATTTGTGTGCGGCATCCCGCAAGTTTGTTCCCGCCGGCCCGATTCCGATTCAGTTTGTGCCGCCGGTGCCGATCAATGAAACTTGCGCAGCCCCAAAGGCTAACGGCGCATGGGTAGATCCCGCCCGTGCCCGGTTACAATTTCGGGATCATTGGTCATCCCGTGGGTAAATCTCGGCTCCTGCCCCCCCGGCTGACGGGCGCCTGCCTGGTCGGCCTTCTGGCGCTGGCTTCGGCGCAGGCGGAGCCTGCCCCGGCGGCGCCCCCGGCCCCGGTCCTCCTGGTCGGGGCCAGCTCGAACACCTACCCCTATTCCTTCATCGACGAGCATGGCAAGCTGCAGGGCTTCGCCGTCGACATCCTGGACGCCGTGGCCCGGGTGATGGGCGTCCGCCTGCGCCGGGAGTCGATGCCCGGCCGCGACCTCCAGGCCCGCTTCCTCGCCGGCGAGTTCGACCTGCTCCAGAGCTATGCCCGCACCGAGTCGCGGGAGAGCGCCGGGGATTTCTCCGTCCCCTTCCTCACCCTCGAGGGCTGCATCTTCGTCAAGAAGGGCGGCCCGGTGCACCAGCTGGAGGACTTCCAGGGGCGGCCCTTCGCCATCATCGGCCGCGGCAGCGCGGGCGAGTCCTTCCTCGCCGACCAGAAGATCCGCGCCAAGGTGGTCAACGCCACCTCGGCGGAGGAGGCGCTGCAGCTGGTGCGCTCCGGCGCCTGCGCCGGGACCTTCATCTCCGGCCTGACCGCGCTGGCGGTGATGGACCACTCCCGCATCGCGGACGTGGCGATGCTGGGCGATCCCATGCCCAGCTACGAGATCCGCCAGAGCTTCGCCGTCCACAAGGGCGACTCGCAGCTGCTGGACAAGCTCAACGAGGGCCTGGCCATCATCAACCGCTCCGGCGAATACGACAAAATCTACCACAAGTGGTTCAGCCGGGTGGACTCGCCGCTCTTCACCCGCCAGCAGCTGATCGTCTACGCCCTGACTGCGCTGCTGCTGGCCCTGGCCGCGGCGGTCGCGGTGATCTTCTGGCAGCGCAAGCTCCGCAAGCGCATCGCCCGCCAGGCCGAGGAGCTCGCCCGCCAGCGGGCCCTGCTGCAGGCGCTCTACGACCACATCCCGGTCGGCATGAGCGTGGTCGAGCTCACCCCGGCCGGGCCCCGCCTGCTCTCGATGAACCGGGAGGCGGGCAAGCTCTACGGGATCGAGCCGGAGAAGGCGGTCGACGCCCTGCTGGGCGAGCTGCCGGTGGTCCCGGCGCACCGCGCCCATCTCGCGGACCTGGTGGGCCGGATCCCGGCCGACGACCGCCTGGTCCACTACGAGCATCCGCTCGAGTCCTCCCGGCGCGTCCTCGAGGTGACGATCGTGCCCCTGCCGGGCGCGGGCGCCGCGCGCCGCTTCTGCGTCCTGACCGAGGACATCTCCGCGCGCAAGCTGCTCGACGCCGAGGTGGCCCAGTCGCGCAAGCTGCGGGCAGTGGGGGAGCTGGTCGGCGGCATCGCCCACGAGTTCAACAACCTCCTCACCCCGATGATGCTCAAGGTCGGGGAAATCCAGATGGACTGGGCGGACGACGCCAAGCTGCAGCAGGAGATCGTGGTCATCGCCCAGGCCACCCAGCGCGCGGCGGAGCTGACCCGGCGGCTGCTCACCTTCGGGCGCAAGTCCGACGCGCGGGCGGACTCGGTCAGCCTAGCCGAGCAGATCGTGAGCTGCTTCGAGCTGCTCCGGCCGGCGATGGACCGGCGCATCATCTGGGACAGCGACGTCCCCGGCCAGCTCGCGACGCTGAACTTCAACGCCACCGAGCTTAACCAGATCCTGATCAACCTCCTCCTAAACGCCCGCGACACCCTGATGGAGAAGCTGGCGCTGCCGCACGACGACTCCTGGGTGCCCCATATCAGGGTCTCGGTGGCGGAGCTGCCGGCCGGCGCGGCGGCCTGCGCCAAGCCGCGGCCCGGCCAAACCCTGGCGGGCTGGCAGCGCCTGACCGTGAGCGACAACGGCCTGGGCATGCCGGTCCAGGTGCTGGAGCGGATGTTCGAGCCGTTCTTCACCACCAAGGAGGTCGGCAAGGGCACCGGGCTGGGCCTGGCCACTGTCTGGCACCTGGTGGTGGAGGCGGGCGGGCGCGTCGAGGCCGACTCCAAGCCGGGCCTGGGCACGACCTTCCACGTCTACCTGCCGATCTGGCCCTCGAACGAGCAGGCCGCGCCGGTGCCCGAGGCCGTCCGGACCCAGGCGCCGGCGACCGCCAGCGTGCTGCTGATCGAGGACGAGCCGCTGGTGGCGCAGACCGTCACCGCCATCCTGCGGCGCGGCGGCCACGGCGTCCGCCACATCGCCGACGGCGGCGAGGCCTGGCGCCACCTCTCCGAGGACCTGCGCAGCTACAACCTGCTGGTGGTCGACGTGAACCTGCCCGGCCTCAACGGCGTCGACCTGGTCAGCCGGGTGCGGGAGCGCAACTTCCCCGGGCGGATCCTGGTGGTGAGCGGCCGGGTGGCGATGACCGACCTGCGGGCGCTGGTGCAACTGCAGGTCGACCGGGTGCTGACCAAGCCGTTCACGCCGCTGCAGTTCGAGACCGCGCTGCGCGAATGCCTGGCCTAAGCGGCCGAACCAAGGGTCTGAGTCGAGCGGGCCCGCTCCATACCAAAGTCGACTGTTTTCCGATAATCACCGCATCCCGCCCGCCTGCAGGGACCCCGGGTCCCCCAGGCTCGATTGCCGCGGATCGACGTTACCGCGCCGAATGGGAGATATTACCCGAATTCCCTTTGGCGGAAGAAGATGGGGATTTAAAGAGGAACGAACTTGTGCCGTAGGTATCAATTGATACCAATGGATCGCTGTGAGCCCACCCTATGGACTCCCCGATTCCGGCAGAATGGCGGCAGCCGGTCTGCCGTATCTTATCTTCTTGTTCATTGTCGGGCGTCGAAATCCGGCAGCGGGCCCGCCGCGATTGGCAAGCTCTGTTTCCCGGCGCGTTCGACTCCGAGATATTTGACGCCTTCCTCAAGGCGCTGCGGAACCCGATGCAAACTGGCCGCCTCGTAACGACGATGGCCGAGCCGGGAACCGTCTATGAATTTATTTTCGAACATGAAGGCCGCCAAATCTACGGTAAGGTCAATCTCCTCCCAAGCGGACAAGTGATCATCATCTATTCGGCTCATAGACCCTTAAAAGGAGAAACCTTATGAGTGACCCCCGCGAGCATTGGGAACCCATCGAGACGGAAGAGGAGGTTGTGATTCCGACCGAGGACGGTCTCGCCATGGCCGAAACGATCAAGGTCGTGGTGCCAGCGCACCGTGATCCGAAGACCGGAGAAGTCTATCTTGGGGAGGCGGCGATCCAGAAGATGGATGACATCAAGGCTCGTTACATGGGAATCTTGACCCGGACAGAGATCGCCGCCTTGCGGCAGCGGCTCCATTGCACCCAGAAGGAGCTTTGTGCTTTGCTGCAGATAGGCGAGAAGACTTGGACTCGCTGGGAGACGGGCCGTGAGCGGCCGTCGCGTTCGATGAATTTGCTCTTGCGCGCTCTGAACGAGGGCCGAATCGATATCGATTGGCTCCTGGCTAAAAGCCGCCGGCGCAGGTCTGCGATGGTCCAAGGTCCATTATGCCTCCGGCCCATGATCTATTCGTCGCTCGATGAGCACCAGGTAGCGGAAATGGGGATGGTCATTTCAGAAGCTGTCTTGCCGGGGCTGGAGACAGCCATAGCATGTTTGGCTGGCGGTTCTGCGTGGATGCAGCTGCTCCGGCAAGGAGGTGAACGGTTGGAGGATTTCGAAAACCTCGCCAATGTGAATCATGCCGTCGCCTATCGATTCGACCGAAGGAGCTCGGGCAAATTCACCCAGGTTGAGTCCTGCCATGTATCGCAGTGTGAAGAGACGGGCGAATGGCTCATGCCGCGGGTGCCGGAGTCCCTACGATGAAGCCCCAGCCGTCGGTAATCGAATTAAGATCCTATTTTGTCACAGAGCTGCATTTCGCAGCCAACTCCGCCTTCGATCCAGCGAAGCCAACATCGCTCATGAGTTCGGATCTCCAGGTGGAATCTGTCTTGGAGCCCCCCGTTAAAGACCGGAAACAGTGGGGCATTAGCCTGACCGTTAGGCAGGCGGTCCTCCAAGATAAGAACGTGCCGTATGAATTTACCATCAAGATTTGGGGCCTGTTCGCGCCAACCATAGCGATTCCGGAAGAGCGCCGGCCTCAGGTCTTGTTAGGCGCGGGCTCCAGCGTGCTCTACGGAGCGGCACGAGAGATCGTGCGGGACCTAACTGCTCGCGGCCCTTATTCTCCCCTGCTTCTGCCGCCGGTCTCCTTCGCTCCGGAAGCTGAGAAAGCAGCTGGAGAATAAACAGGGCTGAATTCTCCTCCCTTGGATCCATATGGACAAGGGAGATGCGGCGTTCCATCGCCGTTCCGGCTATTCTCTCGCACTTCAAAAACCTGCGCATCCGACAGGCATCATCCGGCCGAACGGGGCATTGACCGCGCGGGCGGGGGCCGGTTTAGTGCCCCTTCCCATGCCCGCATCCTCCGACTCCACCGCCCAGATGGAGGCCATCGTCGGCCTGTGCAAGCGCCGCGGCTTCGTCTTTCCCTCTTCGGAGATCTACGGCGGCATCAACGGGTTCTTCGACTACGGGCCGCTCGGCGCCGAGCTGAAGAAGAACATCCGCGACTGCTGGTGGAACGACATGGTGCGCCGGCGCGACGACGTGGTCGGGATCGAGAGCTCCATCATCATGCACCCCAGGGTCTGGGAGGCCTCGGGCCATGTCGCCGGCTTCACCGACCCCCTGGTCGACTGCAAGGTCTCGAAGCAGCGCTTCCGCGCGGATCAGCTTTTCTTCTCCGCGGTGGTGGTCGACGGCCGGACCGTCGGCTACGTGAGCGCCCTGGAGAGCGACCGCACCGCCGCCGAGCTGCAGGAGGCGGCCGAGAACCTCAAGCGCAAGCAGTCGATCCAGGGCAAGCTGGAGCCGGTCCAGCCCCGGGACATGACCGAATCCAAGCCGGAGGAGGTCGCGCTCATCCCCTCCCCCGCCACCGGCGAGCCCGGCAGCCTGACCCCGCCGCGGGCCTTCAACATGATGTTCGAGACCTACGTCGGCGCGCTGCGGGACGCGAGCGCGGTGGCGTACCTGCGGCCGGAGACCGCCCAGGGCATGTTCGCCGACTTCAAGAACGTGGTCGACACCGGCCGGGTGAAGCTGCCCTTCGGGATCGCCCAGATCGGGAAATCCTTCCGCAACGAGATCACCCCGCGCAACTTCATCTTCCGCTCGCGCGAGTTCGAGCAGATGGAGATGGAGTACTTCATCCACGAGGACGCGGACTGGGCCCGGGCCCACCGCGAGTGGATCGACTGGTGCAAGAACTGGCTCCTCTCCATCGGCCTCCCCTCCTCCCACCTCTCGGAGTACGACCATCCCAAGGAGAAGCTGGCGTTCTACTCCAAGGGGACGACCGACATCATGTTCCGCTACCCCTTCGGGGTGCAGGAGCTCTGGGGCATCGCCGCCCGCGGCAACTACGACCTTTCCCAGCACGCCAAGGCCAGCGGCAAGCCGCTGGAATACTTCGACGAGGCGACGAAGAAGAAATTCACGCCCCACGTGATCGAGCCGGCGGTCGGGGTCGACCGCATCTTCCTCGCCGTGCTCTGCGCCGGCTACGCCGAGGAGGAGGTGAAGGACGAGAAGGGCAATGTGGAAAAGCGCACGGTGCTGCGGCTGAGCCCGCGCGTCGCGCCGGTCAAGGTGGCGGTCCTGCCCCTGCTCAAGAACAAGCCGGAGCTGGTGGCGCGCGCCGAGGCGCTGCACGCCAAGCTCAAGCGCCGCTACGCCGTCTTCTACGACGAGGGCGGGGCCATCGGCCGGCGCTACCGCCGCCAGGACGAGATCGGGACCCCCTGGTGCGTGACGATCGATTTCGAGACCATCGAGAAGGACGGCTCCTTCACCCTGCGGGAGCGCGACTCGATGCAGCAGCGGCGGATCCAGGAGGCGGAGCTCTTCGCCCTGCTGGAGGAGCAGGTCTACTGAGGTGACCGGGCCCCACGCCCAGGCGCGCTCGCTGATCGACGCCGCCCATGCGGGCGACCCGAGCCGCGCCGCCGACGGCCGCCCGGCCGAGCTGGTCTACGCGGAGCGGATGGAGGCCTGGGTCGCCCGGCTCGTCCCGGAGGCGCCGCCGATCCTGCGGCTGGCCGCCCGCTGCCAGCACCTGGAGCGCTGGTCGGTGCCCCGCGCGAGCTTTCCCGAGGGCAAGGCGGGGTATTTCGCATGGCGCAAGTCGCTCTACGCGAAGCAGTCGGCCCGCGCCCGGGAGCTGCTGCTCGCGGCCGGGGTTCCCCCCGCCGAGGCCGCCGAGGCCGAGGCCTGGGTGGCGAAGTCCGGCCTGAAGACCAATCCCGGCAGCCAGGCGCTGGAGGACGCGGCCTGCCTGGTCTTCCTCGAGACCGAGATCGGGGCCTTCGCCGCCCAGCACGCGGACTACCCGCGCGAGAAGTTCGTCGAGATCGTCCGCAAGACCTGGCGGAAGATGAGCGGCCCGGCGCAGGCGCTGGCGCGCGGGATCGCGCTGCCGCCGGGCCTCGGCGCGATCGTGGCCGAGGCGACCGCGTAGCCGGCCGCTACGCGCCCGCCTTCCCCGGCCTCGCGCTCATTGCCCCGATTCCGAGACGGGGTCAAGTAGCGGATCATAGATCGTCTGGCGGATCTCCTCCCCCCAGGAGGGCGAGGACCGGCTTCCGTAGCCGAAGCCGGTCGCCTTCGCTTCGGACCAGGCCCTCGTCATCTCCCCCAATTCCTCCGGGCGCGCCGGATGGAATACCAGGCTCGCGGCTGTCGGAGCCGGCGGCCCGGGGCGCGGCGGCAGGGGATAGGCCCGGTCACCCGCCGGGGCTGTCCAGCGCCAGAGCTCACGCTGGAGCTCGGGCCCGTCCATGCCCAGGCAGCCCCGGAGGGCCGCCTCGTCCAAGGGGCCGTTCGAGGCGGCCTGCGCGAAGCGGACGAAGCCGGCGCGGTGCCGCCCCCCGTCCGCGAACAGGCCGAAATACGCGAGCTCGTAGGCCTCGTTGATGAAGGGGCCGACCGGCAGCGTGATCCAAAACCCGCGGTTGTCCGGCCCGATGGTGTAGCGGCCGTTGCGCCCGACGTAATAGGGAAGCTGGATCGGCGCCAGCGGCTTTTGCTCCGCCAGGAGCCGCTCGAGCGGGAGGAACTGGCCGCGCGCGAGGGCGGCGCGCAGGGCCGCTTCCGCGTCCCCGGTCTGCCGGCGGCCAGCCATAGTCGGGTCCAGTTTGAAGGCTGGGAAGACGATGCTGTCGCTCAGGCAGCACATGCCCTCCATCAGCCGCCCCAGGCCTTCCCAGAGCCAGGGAGGGACCCGCTCGCCCACCAGGCGCTGAAAATAGGCGCTGTAGGCCCGCTGCAGCAAATGGTCGTTCCAGACGTCCAACAGGGGCGGATATTTGAAATAATATCCCTGGGACGGGATATGCGGCCGGGGCCCGTCCTGCGGCGCGTAGCGCGTGTTGAGGAATATCTCCGTCGGCCCGCGCTGGAATTCCGGGCGGCGGGCGAAGGTGGGGCAGACCTCGGAATACAGGTCGGGCCGGCCGCAGAAGACGATCAGGCCGGGGGCGGCTCCGTCCTCCTGGGGCGTCGGCCAGATCCGGCTGAAGTCGTCCATCGTCAGGAGCAGCGCGGCCAGCCGTCGCCGCGTCTCCGCCTCCGGCAGGTCGGAATAGACCGTGAAACCCGGGATCGCGGCGCGGCTCCAGGCATCCTCCGCCGCCCGGATCACGGGGGCGATGATGGCGAGCGCCAGGAAGGTTGCCGCCCATCTCGGCACGGGTGGGTTCATCGCGCCCTGAGGGCTTAGGCCCGCACCGCGACCGGCGCAAGGCCCCGCCGCTCAGGCCCCGGCCTCCTTGGCCTTCTTCTCCCGCGGCACCAGCTTGAGGTCCTGGCGCAGGAGCTGGAAGGCGGGGCCGCGGAACACCACCACGTCGCTCGGCTCGGTGGCGGCGACCGTCGCCTCCCAGGCCTCCTCGGAGGCGAGCGCCTGGTCGATGACCGAGCCGGCGGGCAGCCCCCGGGCGGGGCCGCCGCCGACCTTGGCGGCGAGGGCTCCGCGGCGCACGTAGAAGAAGCTCCGGCAGGGCTCGCCCCGGCTGAAGAGCAGCTCGCCCGGCTCGAGGTGGATGTTGCGCAGGGCCTCGTCCGGCCGCGGCAGCAGCACGCTGATGTCGCGGCGGAAAAGCAGGTCGAAGGTCCAGTCGATGGTGACGCGCAGCCGGCGCAGGGCGTTGGGAAGCTTGGCGAGGTAGATGGTGCGCCAGAGCCACCAGGCGAAGAGGCCGCGGAAGTGGAGGCCGAAGATCTCGGCCACGGCGGCGCGCTCCCCGATGGTGGCGAGCTGCCCCCGGTAGGTGTAGCGGAAGGGGCGGAGCTTCCCGCCGCGCAGCGCGGCCGCCAGGTTGCGGCCTGCCGTCACGCCCTGCTGCAGCGCGAACTGCGCCGTGGGCGGCGCGGTCTTCTGCTCCCCCCTGTCGTCCCAGGGCACGGCGGCGCAGTCGCCCAGGGCCCAGAGCCGCTCGGCGCCGGGCACCCGCAGGTGCTCGTCGGTGCGGATCCTGCCCTTGAGGGTGCTGAGCCCGAGCTGGCGGCAGAGGTCGGACACCACCGGGTGCGGGCTGTTGCCGATCGTCGTCACCACGGTGTTGGCCTCGACCTCCCTCCCCTCGCGGCAAAAGACGCGGGTCGCGGTGATGGCCGAGACGTGGGACTTGAGGATGACCTCGACCCCCCGCTCGCGCAGGACCTCCTCGGCGTACTGCCCCAGCTTGACGCCGATCTCCGGGAGCAGGTGCTCGCCGGCGTGGATCAGCACCACCCGCGGCTTCTCCCGGCGCAGGTGGGAAAAGAACCCGTGCGCCTCGCGCACGAAGTCCGCGATCTGCCCCGCGGTCTCCACGCCGGTGTAGCCGCCGCCCACGATCACGAAGGTGAGCAGCCGCCGGCGCACCGCGGCGTCGTCGACCAGGTTGGCCTCCTCCAGCCGGTTGATCAGGCCGGCGCGCAGGCGCAGCGCGTGCGAGACCTCCTTCATCGGCCAGCCGTATTCCGCCATGCCGGGCACGGCGTCGAGGTCGGCGACGCTCCCGAGCGCCACCACCAGGTGCTTGAAGCCGATGGCATGGTCGCGGGTGAAGCGCCCCCCGTCGACGTAGACCTTCTTCTCCTCCCAGACGATGCGCTGGATCATGCCCTGCAGCACGCTGGCGTGCCGGCAGAACTGCCGCAGCGGCACCACCACGTCCATCGGGCCGAGCGAGGAGCCCACCACCTCGGGCAGCATGGGCTGGAACACCATCACGTTGCGCTCCGCGACCAGCGCCACCTTCCGCTCCGCGTCCCGCCCCAGCGCCTTGCCCAGCTGGCGCGCGGCGTAGGCCCCGGCGAAGCCGCCGCCGGCGATCAAGACCTCGTAATCCATCACGGCTTAGATTGGCCCGGCGGGGGAAAGTTCGCAACCGCGCGCGGACGGCCCCCCGCCCGGGGCGGTTACAGCCCCGGGCGAAATAAAGGGCGCCATTTGCGCAGGGGCCGGGAAACCGGACCGGGCCGCGGCGGCGTCACCCCCCTTGTCCAATCGATCCCATGAAACTCTCCACCATGAACCTGCACCGCATCGCCTCGGCCCTGCTCTACGCGAGCATCATCGCCGGGCTGATCCTGGCCTTCGTCTCCCCGCACGGCACCGCCGCCAACCCGGCCGCGGCCCTCACCCACCTCTCCAACCGCTGACGCCTACTGGTAGCGCGAGCTGCGCCCCAGATAGTTCAGCATCCAGATTTCCTTCCACACCCGGTAGCGGCCCTCCTGCGTGATCTTGCCCAGGTCCTCCCGCTGGTTGTGGGGGTAGAGGAATCCCAGCTCGGTGTTCAGCCGGTCCAGCTCGCGCTGCCCGGCGTTGAGGTCGGCCAGGGGCTCGAGCGCGAACGGCACCGGCTGAGCCTTGGCGGCCGCCAGCCTCGCCCGGTGGCGGGCCAGCAGCCGCGGCAGCGAGCGGCACCAGGGCCGCCGCTCCACGAACCAGTTCTCCGGGAAGAACCCGGCGAAGGGGATGTAGTCGTTGTCGGTGAGGAAGCGCTCGCCCTCGGCCGTGACCGAGGTCAGCGCGCTGCAGACGACGATCGCGCCGTTGGACTGGGGCAGGAAGGTGATCTGCACGCGGGTGAGCGCCGCCTCGTCCTGGAAGACGGAGACCCGCAGGTAAATCCCGCCGCCCACCTCGGCCTTGAGCGCCTGCACCTGCCGGAATCCCTTCGCCCGGAGCCATTCCCGGACCTTGAGCAGGCGGGGCTGCACCGGCCATTCCGCGCCGCTCTGGTTGAGCGAGAAGCGGGGGAAGAGCGGCAGCGGGCTCACGCTCAGCGCGGAGATGGCGAGCCAGGTGTAGAGGGTCTCGCCCAGGAACCAGACGATGAAGAAGACGGCGGCCAGGGTCCAGTAGGGCCGGTCGATCAGCCCGAACTCACGGCAGCACTCGGCGGCGCCGAAGGCGAAGACCAGCCAGCGCAGCCAGCGGTCGACGATCGAGATCACGGGTGAGGCCGCCCGCTGGTTGACCTGGAGCAGCACCAGCAGGAGCGCGGCGGCGGATAGGATCAGGTACTGCGGAGGCACGGACGCAAGCGCCACTCCTCAGCTTAACCGCACGGGCATGATGACGCAAATGAAGCTCTCCAGGGTCTTGAAGACGCCGGGGCTGACCTCGTCCTTGAGCTCGAAGAAGACCTCGTCCTTGGTCAGCGCCCGCAGCGGGTCCAGGAGGAAGGTCGGGTTGAAGGCGACCTGGAGGTCGGGCCCGCTGTAGCCGATGGCCATCGACTCGTGGGCCTCGCCGAAGTCCGGGCTCTGGGCGGTGATCTCGAGGAGGTTGCTGCTGAGCTTGATCCTCACCGAGTTCGACTTCTCCGAGCAGACCAGCGCCGCGCGGTGCACGCACTGGAGGAAAAGCTCGCGCTCGAGCTTGATCCGCTGGTGGGTCTCCTTGGGGATGACCTGCTGGTAGTTCGGGTAGTTGCCCTCCACCACCTTGGAATAGAGGTAGATGCTGTCGACCAGGCCGCTGGTGTCCTTGTCGGTCGCGATCTGGAAGGCGCAGCGCCGGTCGTTGAAGTTGATCTTCACCTTGCCGCCCTTGTCCAGCAGCCGGGCCAGCTCGCCCACCGTCTTGGCCGGCAGGATGATCGCGCCCGCGCTCGCCGCCGGCACCTCCATCTCCCTGCCCACCACCGCCAGCCGCCGGCCGTCGGTCGCGACCAGGGCCAGCTTGCCGTCGCGGAAGTTGAAGTACACGCCGTTGAGGATGTAGCGCGTCTCGTCGGTCGACTGGGCGTAGGCCACGCTGCGCAGCATCCCGCTCAGCTCGCCCTGCTCCAGGGTGTAGGCCTTCTCGTCCCCGAACTCCGGCAGCGGCGGGAACTCGTCCTTGCCGATGCCCATGATGCGGAAGTTGGACCCGCCGGAGGAGAGCTTGACCTGGTGGTTGGGCGAGGCGTCCACCGTCACGTCGACGTTGGGCAGCTCCCGCACGATCGAGGCCAGGCGCTTGACCGGCAGGGTGACCGAGCCGGTCTCCTTCACCTCGGCCTTGATCCGGCAGCGGATCCCCAGGTCGAGGTTGGTGGTGGTGAGGGAAAGGCGGTCCTTCTCCGCCTCGATCAACACGTTGCTCAGGATCGGCATGGTCGCCTTCGAGCCGACGACGTTCAGGACCTGGGTGAGCCCATTGGCGAAGTGGTCGCGGTTGATCTTGAATTTCATGGAAAGGGGGTCGGGGGTCGAAGCCGGGTTGGAGAAGTTAACAAAGGATAAAAGAAGACCTATTCAATAATGAATTCTATCCGTATTCATATGGGCTGCGAACAAGACCAGCAACCGGGGGTTTTCGCTCGGGAAACGGGGCAAATTGGGCTGTGGGGAACCCTGGGCCGGATGCGGGCAACCGGGCACTTTTGCGGAGGCCGAAAGTTGCCCGGCAGCCATGCGCAGGTTGCTCACACCTTGTTCGGGGCCGGCGGCCGGCGCCGCCAGTGCCGGATGAGGCCGTAGGCGATGTAGGCGAGGAAGGCGCAGAGAAGCGCGACTTCCCGGAAGAGCACCACCAGGCCGATGCCCGCGAGCAGGGCGACGAAGTTGCGGAGCTTGGTCCGGGTCTGGAGGTCGACCTTCTTCCCGCTGGGATAGCGGACGGAGCTGATCATCAGCAATCCGATGAGCAGCATGAGGAAAGGAAGCCCCAGGGCGAAGGTTTCCAGGGAGCGGTCGGCGTCGGCCAGCCGGAGCATGAAGAGGACCAGGGCCGCCACGGTGCAGGCGGCCGCCGGGCAGGGCAGGCCGACGAAGTCGGAGCTCAGCTGCTGCTTGCCGCGGCTGAGGAGGGGGTTGGTGATGACGTTGAAGCGGGCCAGCCGGATGGCGACGCACAGGAGGTAGACGAAGCCCAGGAACCAGCCGATGTCGCGGAACCAGAGGTAGCCCTGGCTCGGCGCCAGGATGACGAAGGCCATCAGCAGGGTCGGGGCGATCCCGAAGGAGACGACGTCGGCCAGGGAGTCGAATTCCGCCCCGAAGAGCGACTCGCGGCCCCCGAGCCGGGCCAGCCGTCCGTCCAGGGAGTCGAAGACCATGGCGCCGAAGATCAGGTAGACGGCGTTGCGGTAGTGGTCGGGGCCGGAGCTGTTGAGGTACTCCCCCCCCAGGGAGGACTCCGCCAGGCGCGCCTGGATGCAGTTGAGCACCGCCATGAACCCGCAAAAGAGGTTCCCCGCGGTCATGAGGTTGGGCAGGAAGTAGATCCGGCTGGCGTTGGTGACGTTATAGGGGTCCGCCCGGCCGGCGATATCGTCGCCGATTTCCTCGTCGTCCCAGTCGATCTCGTCGCTCATTTGGTCATGCTCTCCAAGTACTTCCAGAACTTCGAGTGCTGCTCGACCAGCTGCTGCTCGGAGACCGGCAGCTTGTTGCGCAGCAGGAAGTCCTCCAGCGAGTTCTTGTGGAGGATGTAGTTCACGTGGAGCACGTCCCCATGGATCTCGAAATAGAAGCGGTGGTCGTGGGCTCGGAGCCGGTAGAACGTCCGTCCCTCCCGGTTGAACCGGCCGAGGGGCTCCCGGGGGTGGGCCAGGTCCTCCGTCCGGAGGCTGCTGATCGGCTCCACCACCTCGAGCTGGGCCAGCTTGTCCATTCGGTTCAGCTCCCGCATGGCCTGTTCCGAAAAGGTGACTTGGTACATCGCGCCTGAGTGTCCAACCTGGACTTATGAACCGGGCCACTCTGCTGCTCCTGCTCGCCCGGGCAACGCTATTCCTCGGCGCGGCCGGCTTCGCCCGCGCGCAGGAGCTGGACATCCCCGTCTTCGCCGGCGGCTACGGCGTCGGCTTCTACCAGGACGCGGCCCGGCGCTTCGAGCAGCTCCGTCCCGGGGTGAAGGTGCGGGTGTACGGCGACCCCCGGATCGAGGACAAGCTGCGGATCCGGATCATCGACGGGGACTATCCGGACGCCGCGGCGGTCCCCTACGTCGACTGGCCGAGCCTGATCCGGGCGGGCAAGGTGTTGGACCTCGCCGGCCCGCTGGCGCGGCTCCGGGACTGGGAGGGGGACGCGCGCTGGGGCGAGACCTTCCAGCCCGGCGCGCTCGATTCCTGGCGGGTGGGCGAAAAGATCTACGGGCTGCCCTTCACCTACTCCTGCTGGAGCATCTTCTACAACCGGGGCCTCTTCCAGGAGCACGGCTGGTCCGTGCCGCGCACCTGGGATGAATTCTTCGGCCTGTGCGCCCGGATGAAGGCGGCGGGGATCGCGCCCCTGAGCCTGCCCGGCACGCGCTGGCTGTACCCCGACGCCATCCTCCGCTCCGCCTTCTACAACCTGGCGGGCCCGGCGGGCTGGCGGGCGATGACGGAATTGGCGCCCGGCGCCCGCAGCGATCCCCGCTACGTGCGGGCGGCGGCCCTCCTCCAGCGCGTGATGCGGGAGGACGTGGCGCAGGGCTGGGAGGGCGAGACCGCCACCGGCGCGGAGCTCGACCTGCTGCAGGGCCGCGCGGCGATGACCATCTCCGGCTCCTGGTTCCTGAGCGAGATGAGCGGGCGGATCCCCCCCGACTTCCACCTCGGCACGATGAACTTCCCCGTCTTTCCCGGCGGCGCGGGCGACCCGACGACCATCCAGGTCGGGGCGGACTGCTTCTTCGTCTTCAACACCGGCCGGCCCGAGCGCACGCGGCTGACCCTGGAATTCCTGCGCTTCCTGACCTCGCGGGGCCGCGCGGAGGCCTTCGTGCGGCTGGTCGACGGCCCGGTGGCGGTGCGGGGGGTTCCCCTCGGCGCCTTTTCGCCCGGCCTGCGCGACACCGAGGCGATGATCGAGAACGCGCGGGCCGCCTTCGCCATGCCGAACGAGTCGATGCAGCCCCCCTTCCTCCGGCAGGCGCTGGTGGACGGCAGCCTGCCGCTCATGACCGGCCGGATCACCCCCGAGGCCTACGCCCGCAACCTGGAGGCGGCCGCGGAGCACGACCGGGTCGACCTGGTGCATCCCGGCACGGTGGAGTACCGCCACACCGGGGCGGCCGTGGCGCTGCTGGCGGTCCTGGCCGCGCTCTTCGGCTGGCTCGGCTGGGCCAACCTCGGGTGGCGCCGCCGCCCGCCCGCCCCCGACCCGGAGCCCTACTTCGGCCGGCTCCGGACGCCGGTGGCGCTCGGCTTCGTCGGGCCTTCCCTCCTGCTGTATGCGGGCCTGGTGATCGGGCCGGCGCTGGTCGCCGTCGGCTGGGCCTTCACCCATTGGGACGGGCTGGGCCCCCGCTCCTGGGTCGGGCTGCTGAATTTCCGGTGGCTGCTGTTCGACAGCGACGTGTTCTGGGCCGCCCTGCGCAACAACCTCTTCCTCATGGTCGTGCCGGCGGCGGTGGTCGTGCCGCTCGCGCTGCTCTGCGCCGCGCTCATCCACCGCGGCGTCTGGGGCGCCGGCTTCTTCCGCGCGGTCTTCCTCTTCCCCAATCTGCTCGGCGGCATCGCCGCCACCCTGCTCTGGCTCGGCGCCTACAAGCCGCACGGCGGCCTGGTCAACGCGGGGCTGGTCTCGCTCGGGCGGCTGCTCGGCTCGCCCTGGCTCCAGTCGTTCGACAACTATCCCTGGCTCGCCCCCTACCACCTCTACGCCGCGCTGATCCCGATCTACCTCTGGATGGCGTGCGGCTTCAACCTTATCCTCTACCTCGCGGCGATGGAGGGCATCGACCCGCAGCTCTACGAGGCCGCGGAGATCGAGGGCGCCTCGGCCTGGCGGCAGTTCTTCACCATCACCCTGCCGCTGATCCGCGAGGCGATCGTGATTTCGGCGATCTTTCTGGTCATCGCCGGGCTCAACGCCTTCGAGATGATCTGGCTGCTGACCTCCCAGGCGCCGACCACCGCCTCCCACACCCTCGGCACCTTCCTCGTCACCACCATGTTCAAGAACTTCGAGATCGGACGGGCGGCCGCGCTGGCGGTGGTGCTCTTCCTCCTGGTCTTCGCCGGGAGCGCCGCGGTCTGGCGCACGCTGCGCCGGGAGGCGATCGAGCTGTGAGCGGGCGCGGCTTCCGGCTTTCGCGCGCGGTGGTCTTCCTCGGCCTCCTCGGCTACGCCGCCTGGGTGGTGTTCCCGATGCTCTGGGTGGGTTACTCCTCGCTCAAGTCGGACAACGCCATCTTCCGCGAGCCCTTCACCCTGCCGGCGGCGGACGCGCTCCGGACCGAGAACTACAGCCAGGCCTGGCGCGAGGCCGGCTTCCGGGACTACGCGCTCAACTCGGCGGTGGTCACCTTGAGCTCGGTGGCCCTGATCGTGCTGCTGGGCGCGATGGCGGCCTATTCCCTGGTCCGCTTCTCGCACCCGGCCGGGAAGGCGGCGTTCTGGCTGTTCCTTTCCGGGCTGATGATCCCCGCCCAGCTCGCGGTGGTGCCGCTCTTCTTCGAGCTGCGGGGCCTGCACCTGCTCAACTCCCGCCTCGGCCTGATCCTCGCCTACACCGCCAACGGCCTGCCCTTCTCGATCTTCATCCTCGCCGGGTTCTTCCGCTCCCTCCCCCGCTCGCTGTACGAGGCCGCGGTGATCGACGGATGCGATGAGTTCTCGGCCTTCTGGAAGGTGATGCTGCCCCTGGCCAAGCCCGGCCTGGTCACCGTGGCGATCTTCCAGTTCATCGGGGTCTGGAAGGAATACTTCTACGCCTTCATGCTCGCCAGCGGCGATGGGGGGGCCGCCGGGCCCGGCGCGCGCACCCTGCCGCTCGGCCTGGCCAACCTCTCGATCGAGGCGGAGTACCACGCGACCTACGGCACGCTCTTCGCCGGCATCGTGCTGGTGACCCTGCCGATTCTGCTGGTCTACCTGCTGCTGCAGCGCCGGATCGTGAAGGGCATCGCCGCGGGGGCGCTCAAGGGATAACGACTAGCTGGGAAATCGGCGCCAACATAAGTCTTCCGCGCTAAGAATAGTCGGGGTCGTTACAGAATCTGATCGAACAGGAAGGCAGAAATTAAACCTCAACACTTCCTGATACGACCTTCTCTTCGCCAGCCAACATGGGAAACGGCCCGCCAAACCGCGCTCACGCTAATCTGAGCGCAGGGCGACGACGGGGTCGACCCGGGTGGCCCTGCGGGCCGGCGCGTAGCACGCGAGGAGCGCGACCGCCCCGAGCAGCGCGGGCACGCCCACGAAGGTGGCCGGATCGAACGGGCTGACCCCGTACAAGAAGCGCGACATGAGCCGGGTGACGGCCAAGGAGCAACCCAGGCCGACCGCCACGCCGGCTGCTGCGGGCAGCATGCCACGTCCGAGGACGAGGCCGAGGATATCATGGGCGGACGCTCCCAGCGCGATCCGCACACCGAACTCCTGCATCCTCTGGCTGACGGAGTACCCCAGGACCGCATAGACGCCCATCGCGGCCAGGACAAGGGCGACGGCTCCCAGAAGCAGCAGCAGGCTCGACGCCATCCGCTGGGGCACGAGCACCATTCCGGAATAGATGGAAAGCGGGATCGTCTGGGACAGCTCGACGCCTGGGTCGACCTCATGGACGGCATGGGTGAGTGATCCTGCGAAGGCCGAGGGGTCCGCGCGGGTGCGGACGCAAACGCTCAGGTCCAGGTCGGGCACCCCCTGGAGGTAGGGAAGGTAGAAGAAGCACAAGGGAGCCTCATTGAGCTGGTTGTATTTTCCGGTCTTGACGACGCCCACGACCGTGCGCTCGGCGCCTTCGGTGCGAAACCGGCGGCCGACCGGGTCCCTGCCCGGCCAGAAGCGCTTGGCAAAGGCCTCGTTGACGATCGCCACCCTCGGCGCGCTCGCGCTGTCGGAGTCGGAAAACCCGCGCCCGGCGACGATGGGAATCCGAAGCGTCGAGAAATATCCCGGCGAGATGATGGCGAAGTTGTAGTCGGTGTCCTCGCCGGGAGGGCGCTGGTAGCCGTCAACCACGACGTCGTAGCCTTTGCAGCCTTGCAGGCCGAGCGGGAACCAGCTTGCGAGCGCCGCGCTTTCCACACCGGGCCGGCTCTCCACGTGCTCCAGGAGCCGGCGGTAGAACACCCTGCCGGTATCCTCGGTGTACCCGTTCATGCCGATCCTCATCCCGCCGATGAGCACGTGGTCCGGGCTGAATCCAAAGTCGACCTGGCGAGCCTGCCGCAGGCCCTTGACGCACAGTCCGGCGCCGACGAGGAGCACGAGGGCGGTCGCCACTTCCGCGGTGACCAGCGCGTTTTGGAGGTGGCGGTGCGCCGAGCCGCCCTGGGACGAGCGCCCGCCCTCCTTCAGGACCGCTTGCAGATTCATGCGGGAGGCGTGCAGGTTGGGTAGCAGGCAGAAGAACAAGCCGGTGGCGAGGCAGAGCAGCAGCGCGAAGGACAGGGAGGCGCCGTCCAGCGGGAATTCCAGCCTCAGGTTGGCCGCCAGCTCCCTCGGCATCATGACGGCGACCGCGCTTGACGCCCGGGCTGCCAAGAGGATGCCGGCGCCGGCGCCCATCAACACGAGCAGCATGCTTTCCATCATCGAGAGGCGCGCGAGCTGCCAGCGGCTCGCGCCGGCGGCCTGGCGGATGGCGATCTCCTTCTGACGGCGGACCGCCCTGGAAAGCAGGAGGTTTCCGACATTCGCCGCGACAATCAGCTGCACGCCGAGACTGACCGCCAGCAGGAGCTGCAGCGTCGGGCCCATGACCGTCTGCCCGCCCCACGGGCATTTCGAGAGCGGCACAACGCGATGGTGCACGCCCAGGTCGCTGCGGGGGTAGGACTTCGCGTGCTGGGCGTCCATCGTGGCCACGGCGGCCTGCGCTTGCGCGATGGTCACCCCCGGCTGCAAGCGAGCAAGGTCGAACCACCCGCGGGCGCCGCGGGCCGAGAGGAAGTACGTGCCCTGGTTGCGGACCTCCCAGATCATCGAGAGCGGCGCCCATGCGTCGGTCTCCATCGGGCTCGAGGAGCCGTGGAAGGCGCCGGGAGCAACCCCCACCACCGTGAAGCTATGCCGGTTCAGATCGACAGTGCGGCCGATGATCGACGGGGCCGCGCCGAATTTCGCGCGCCAGAGGCGCTCGCTGATCACGAGGACGGGGTTTCCACCGGGCTTGCTGTCCTCGTCGGGCAGGAACGTGCGGCCCAAGATCGGCCGGACCCCGAGCAGGCCAAAGAAGTTGGCCGAGACGATCTCTGCCTGGATCCATTGGGGCTGCCTGTCGACCGTGAGGCAGGCAGGCGTGGACATCGACGCCTCGGTTCCGGCGAAGACTTGGCTGAATCGCCCGAAATCGCGAAGGTCGGGAAGGGATGCGCAGCCGGCGCCCGCGTTCGATACCAGCACGGCAATCCGGCCCTGGTCTTCCACCCCGGGCAGGGGATGAAGCACGAAACCCCTCAGCCAGCACATCACAGTAGCATTGGCGCCTATGCCGAGTGCGAGCGATAGGACGACCACAGCGGTGAACCCGGGCGACCTGCGGAGCTGGCGGATCGTGAATCTTAAGTCGGCAATCATTTTGAGCTCGGAAGCGTGAGGGAATTGTTTCGAAGCAGACCTTATACCAATCCGTCGATTGTTGCGCAGGTGACTTCGCCAGAGTCACCTACGTAATCCAACAATTTTCCGATGCGTCGATGGCTGTTGAACAAATGGGACCGAATTTTCCCAGAAACGGGACGCGGCCATCGGAACGAAACCTCGTGATGCACGCCCCCTTCAGAGGGGAAATCCGGGGCCGGCGGAGACTTAGCTTGGGACCCATTTTCGAGGCCCGAAAGGGCACCCCGGTCGCGCCCAGCTGCCGTTCAAAGTTCTGGCTGCACGGGCTCCGGAAACCTAGACTTCCGCTCGCCAGCCATGACCCAGGCATCGTCAGATCCGGAAGTCCTCATCGCGTCGTTCCGGCATTTTCAGCTGATCTACGTGAGCCTGCGTCTCGACCTGCCTCGCCATCTTTCCTCCGGGCCCAAGACGCTGGAGGAATTGGCGAATCGGACCCATGTGCCCGCAGACCGCCTGGGGCGGCTGGTCCGCGGGCTCCTGTGGGCAGGGATGCTCGAATCAGTCCCGGATGGCTTCATCTTGTCGCCCGCCACGCGTGTCTTCGTCGATTCCGCGGCCGGATCCCCCGCCGACCAGATCCTCTTTCAGGGGCGTTTCCTCTATTCGGCGTGGGGGCGGCTGGAGGATTTCATGCTTCGAGGCGAAGTGCCCTACCGCCAGGCGCACGGCGCCGGAATTTTCGAGCAGATTGCCGCTTCCAAGGAACTGGCGGCGCGGTTCAACCGGCCGATGGGACCGCGCAGCGCCGAATACTCGGCGGCGGTGGCCGGCCTGCCCCTCTTCGACCGATGCCGGCGAGTGGTCGACGTCGGCGGCGGCGAGGGAATCCTGGTCGCGGACCTGCTGGCGGCGCATGCGGCAACGAGGGGTGTGATCTTCGACCTGCCGACCGTGAGGGACAGCGCCGAGCAGGTGATCCGGGAGCGCCAGCTTGGTTCGCGCTGCGAATTCATCGCCGGGGATATGTTCGCTGGAGTCCCCGCTGGCGGGGACGTCTATTTGCTGAAGTGGATCCTGCACGACTGGGCGGAAGAGCGCGCCGTGCTGATCCTGCGGCGGGTGCGGGAGAGCATGACTGAATCCGCCCGCCTGGTCGTCATTGAGCGCGTCATGCCCGGGGAATTGGCTCAGGGCCGGAACCTGGCGCAGGCCGACCTCAATATGTTGTGCCTGAATGGCGGGGCGGAGCGGACGGAGCGGGAGTATGCCGCGCTTTTGCGGCGAGGGGGCTTGGCGGTGGAGAGCATCGTCAAACTGGAAAACCGGTACGGCTTTCACGCCATCGTCGCGGTCAGGTCCGGTTAATTCGTCGGCCGGCCGCGGCCGATGCGACGAAAGCGCCCTCAACCTGGACGGGATCCTCCATTGGCTTTCATTTGATCTTCGTCTCCGGCACCGCCCCGTAGGCGCGCTGGGCGCCCGCGAACGAGAGCTCGAAGCGGTCGAGCACGATCCCCGGATCGAGGGCGTAGACCGTGAGGACATGGCCTCCGGGCTCGAGGCGCAGGTTGCCGACCGTGCCCACCGCGGTGTTGGCGAGGACGTTCTGGCGCCAGCGCTGGCTGTATTCGGGAGCGGCGAGATCGAGGACCTGCGGCGGGCCGCCATCGAGCGAGATTCCGACCCGCACGCCGTTTTCATCGGTGATGGGGAACGTCGGCAGGGCGACGACCGCGAGCTGCGCCGGGTCGTCCGCGGTGGTGGTGGCGAAGCGGTAGGACAGGCTGGGGGCCCGCCGGACCGCCGCGGCGTCGCCGGGGTCGACCGACCTCATCGCCAGGGGGGTCCGCATGGCCGCGCCGACTCCGACGTGGCCGAGGCCCTCGATCTTCTCCCAGGGTCCGGAGCAGGCGTCGGGATGCACGGCGTACAGGGACACGATCCGGTCCGCCTCGATGAAGGAGACGCCGGGGACCCGGTTGGGCGGAGCGATGACCACATGGACGCGGTAGGGCTCGGTTCCGGCGCTGCAAGCGATGACGACGTCGCCGGTGGTGCCGCGCACGTCGCGGACGACCCCGAGCTGCGGCAGGGCCTCGCCCGCGGGGGCGCGGGCCCAGTCGATCGAGACCTGGATCCGGGCTTCGAAGGTTTTCGTCGCCGGCGAGAAGGCCCCGGATTCCCGGTCCAGCTTGATCCACGGGACGCTCGGCCTGGCGGTCCAGGTGGCCGCGACCGGCGCGCTGACGAAGACGTCGACGTAGTGGCTGACGGGAAGTTCGGGATGGAACAGGGGCAGATCGGACATCCACCAGCTCGGGCTATCGAGGTACTCCCCGCCCTCCGCCTGCACGCCCCAACGCACCTCGCCGCCCGCCGTCCAGGCGGGCGCCTGCGGAGTCTCGAAGACAGGCAGGTCCTTGTGCCGGGCGTCCATCCATCCGCGCCACTTTCCGCCGGCCAGCCGTTCGTCGTAGTACCGCGTGTCGGCCAGCGCGTCCGCCTGGGCGGCGAGGGCCTCCTCGCCGTAGACGGTGGCGCTGGCGCGGTGCTGCAGGCCGTAGAGGATGGACTTGTCCAGATCCAGCTGCCGAAGGTTCAGGTCGCCGGCGATGTCGACCGGATAGCGGACGAGCTCATAGAAGGCGTCCCTTCGGTCCGCGGGCAGGGAGGCCATGATCGCCTTGGCCTCGCCCATCAGGGCGCGGTATGCGGCCGCCCGGCGCGCGTTCTCGTCGCCGAACGCCACTGCGTTGAACTTCGTCTGCGCGACCGAGCTTTCGGGAAAGACCTCCGTCCAGGCCATGAACTCGGCCTGGCGGTCGAACGACAGCTGGTAGTAGCGGCCGAGGAGGTCGGCGATGGCGCCGGCCGGCCGCGGCCCGAAGCACTCCGCCGCCCACGAGCGGAGATATTCCCGGACGCTGCCGCCGTCGGGAAAGGCGTCCGCGTCGAAGGCCATGGCGAGGAAGAGCTGGATCGGGAATTCCGACGGCTTGATCGAGCCGACGTTCAGGATCCAGATCCGGCGCGCCTGGAAGCGGGCCGCCTTCGCCATCTCCTCCCACATCAGCGCGGGATTGAGGGCCGGGACCCAGAGGTACGACATGGGCGGCCCCCAGAAGTTGGTGTGGTAGTAGACCCCGGAGCCGCCGGAGCGGAGCCGCTGCCGGGGGTCCGAGAGCTGGCGGACGTACCCGAAGTCGTCCTCCGGCCAGATCAGGGTCACGTCGTCCGGCACCCGGAGGCGCCCGCTCATGTAGGCCGGGAGGACTTCCTTGTAGAGCGTCAGCACCTGCGGAATTCGCTCCGCCGGCCGGCCGAGCGTCCCGCTCAGGATCTTCCGCTGGGCCGCGATCACGTCGGTGAGGGCGGCGCCGACCTCGGCGGTCGTCTTGACGCCCTCCATCGGGAAGTCGTCCTTGTCGCGCAGGCCGACGGTGTAGAGGTTGTCGTACCCGCCCCACCGCCGGACCGCCTCGGTCCAGTACCCGATCATGCCCTGCCGGTTCGTGAACCAGTTGTAGGCGCCGCGCGCGGGGCCCCACTCCGTGCCGTTGGTGCGCAGCAGCATCTCCACGTGGGAGCTGCCCCGGACGATGGCGTAGTCGGCGGCCGTCCGGTAGTTCGCCGGGTCGTCGTTGAACTCGCCCATGTAGGGCCAGATCGTGTTGGCCTTGAGCCGCCACAGCAGCTCGAAGATCCGGGCGTAGGTCTTCGGTCCGAGCCCGCGGTGGGCGGGATCGTCGACTCTCTCCGCCCAGGGCTCCAGCCCGCTTTGGCCGCCGTTGAGGAAGACGCCGCGGTATTTTACGGTGGGCTCCCGCGAGTACCGCAGGTCCGCCGCCACCGCGATCCGGGCGGTCTTCCGCGGCGTGACGTCCGCCCACCATTCCCAGGGCGACACGCCCATCTCCCGGGTCAGGTCGATCACGCCCCAGACCGTCCCCCGCACGTCCGATCCGAAGATGAGCAGGGCCTTCCGGCCCCCGCCCCAGGGCGCCGGAACGACCGCGCGTCCGTAGGTCTCCCACTTGCCCCGGATCGGCGCGTCGCTGATCCCGTTCGAGCGCAGCAGGGCGGCGATGGCGGGGGAGTCGGCGCGCCCGATGATGACGGCCGTGCCCCGGCCCCTTTCGACGGCCGGGACGACCTCGGGGTCCCGTCCGGTGAGGGAGCGGAGGTCGCCCGCGAGCAGAGCCGCGGCATGCGCGATGGGGGCGCCGTCGGACGCTTCGTAGGCCACCGCCGGGGGCGGCCCGCCGTCGAAGAGGGTGATTTCCGAGGCGCGGCCCGAGGCGGCGACGCAAAGGGCTGCGGCCAGCATCCGCATGACCGTCCGGGCTGCCATGATGATGCAAGAAGGGGCCCGCCCCCCGCAGGAGTCGCAATGAGGGGGACGCCCTAACAATAGACGGAAAATGGCGCCATGCCCTCAGGGGACGTCCCCGATGCGGTCTTGGGGGCCCGCTCCGATGGCTGCACTGGCCAATTCAGCTTCGCCGCCTAGGCTGCAGCATGACCGTTTCGGACCAACTGGCCGCCCTCGCAAATCACCTGGCCTCGCGGCGCGAGGTCATCCTGGAAAATTGGCACCGCGAGGCCGCGTCCGACCCCCAGCAGACCACGGTGGGCCATCTCACGCGCTCGCAGTTCAACGACCACATCCCGCAGCTGCTGGATTCCTTCCAGCGGCGGCTGCGCGCCCGCGAGCGTCCGGCCGATGCCAAGCCCGAGGAGGTGAAGCACGGCCTGCAGCGCTGGCAGCAGGGCTACCGCCTGACCGAGCTGATGCACGAATGGGGCCACCTCAACCATGTGCTGCTGGCGGAAATGGAGGCCTATGCCGCCGCCCATCCGGAATTCGACCGCGAGGCGCTGGGCCGGACCGCCTCCGAGCTGGCATCGCTGATCGCCGACGGCGTGACCGAGAGCACCGCCCAGTACGACCGGATGCGCCAGGCCGAGGCGGAGGGCCACATGGCCGACCTCCGGCTGGCGCTGAAGCAGATCACCGACATCGAGCGGCGCAGGGCCGACCTGATCCACCAGGCCGTCCACGACCTCCGCACCAATCTCCAATCGGTGAGCACGGCCGCCGACTTCTTCCTTAATTCCGATGTGCCCGAACAGGAGCGCACCGAGGTCGCCGAGCTCGTGCAGAAGGAGCTGGATTCGGTCGGCGGCATGCTGACCGAGCTCATGTCGCTGGCCCGGCTCGAGGCCGGCCAGGAGCGCCGGACCGTCTCGCCCTTCGACGCCGCCCAGCTGATCCGAGACCTGGCCGCCTCCGCGCAGCCGCAGGCCGCGGAGCGGAGGCTTTTTCTGCGGGCCGAGGGGCCGCAGTCCCTGCCGGTGCACGGGGATCCGGCGAAGGTCCGCCGCATCCTCCAGAACCTCGTCTCCAACGCGCTCAAGTACACGGAGACGGGCGGGCTGACCCTGACCTGGGGGACGAGGGAAACCGTGTGGTGGTTCGCGGTGGCGGACACGGGCCCGGGGCTGCGCGGCGGGCCGCACAGCCCCATCGCCGGCGATCTGCGCGAGGCCACCGACAGCGCGCGGGAGTCGGATTCGGCCGATCCCGGGCACGGCGCCGGGGTCCTGCCCTCGCCGGCCGGCGGCACCGTCCCGGCCGCCCGCAATATCCACCCCCCGGGGGAGGGAATCGGCCTGTCCATCGTCAAGCGGCTGTGCGACCTCCTCGAGGCGAGCCTGGAGATGACCAGTTCGGCCACCGTCGGCACCACTTTCCGGGTGGTGCTGCCGAAGCGGTATTGAGTCGCGGGCCGCGGCCGGACCGGTTCAATCGGCCGATCGAACCGCCACCGCCAGCCGATCCGGTCCTGGCCGGCCCCAAAGTGTGGCCGGAAAAGCTGCCGTTTTGGCGGGCCTACCGCCTCACCCGGGGCAACGGGATCGGCGCGCTCAACGCCCGGCTGTTCGAGGAGCCGATCGTCGCCAACCGCTTCCTCTGGTTCCGGAGCTTCTTCGTCAACGATCCGGACGGAATCCGGCGGATCCTGCGCGACAACGCCGCCAACTACCCGAAGTCGCCGCTGCTGCGCCGGGTCCTCTGCCCCTCGCTCGGGGAGGGCCTGGTGACGAGCGAGGGCGAGACCTGGCGCCGCCACCGGCGGCTGATGGCGCCGGCGTTCGACCGCCAGAACTTCGCAGGCTATGCGCCGGTGATGACCGGGGCCGCCCTCGAATTGGCGGAGGAGTGGGCCCGGCTGCCGGCCGGCGCGGAGGTCGACGTCAGCGCCGCGATGGCGCGGCTGACCGCCCGGGTGATCTCCCGGACGATGTTTTCGGGCGACGCGCGGGGGATCGAGGAGCTGCTCGGCGCCAGCATGGAGCGGGTCCAGGCGGCCTCGCCGCCCAACCTGCTGGACATCCTGGGATTCCCGGAGCGGCTGGCGGGCTTTCGCCGGCTGCGGCTGGTCCGCCGGCAGATCGCGCCCCTCAACGATGCCATCCGCCGGCTGGTGGCCGCCCGCCGGCAGGCCTCCTCGCCCGGCGACGACCTCCTCGGCCGCCTGCTCTCGGCCCGCGACGAGGCGACGGGCCAGGGCCTCACGGCCCAGGAGATCCGCGACGAGCTGGTCACGATCTTCATGGCCGGCCACGACACCACCTCGCTGGCGCTGACCTGGACGTGGTACCTGCTCTCCCAGCATCCCCAGGTGGAGGAAAAACTCCGGGCCGAGCTGCGCGGGGCCCTGGGCGGGCGCGCGCCGACCCAGGCGGACCTGGAGGCCCTCCCCTACACGCGGATGGTCCTGGAGGAGTCGATGCGGCTTTATCCGCCGGTCTTCACCATTTCGAGCCGGCAGGCCCAGGCGGAGGACGTGGTCTGCGGCATGAAGATCCCGAAAGGCGCCTTCCTCTTCGTCATGCCCTGGATTCTCCACCGGCACCGGAAGCTCTGGGACCACCCCGACCGGTTCGATCCGGAGCGCTTTTCGCCGGCGCGCTCCGAGCGGCGCCACCGCTACGCCTACCTCCCCTTCAGCGCCGGCCCGCGGGTCTGCATCGGGGCCGGCTTCGCGATGATGGAGGGCATCCTGATCCTGGCCGCCCTGGCGCAGCGGTTCCGGCTGAGGCAGGTGCCGGGCCTCCAGGTGGAGCCCCGGGGATTGATCACGCTGCGGGCCTGGCCCCGGCTGCAGATGCGGCTCGAGCCGGCGGGCTGAACGCCCGCGCGAGGCGTTCAGCGCCCGAACTCGCCCCGGCGGTACTCGCGCCAGACCAGCGCCAGCACCACCAGGTCGAAGACCAGGGCTCCGAGCAGCGTCAGCGAATGGGTTTGGACGTACCTCACCGCTTCGCCCACGATCGCCAGCCCCAGCAGGGCGGCGCCGCAGATGAGGGCCCAGCGCTTCCGGCGCAGCAGGGCGGCGACCAGGGTGATCTTGATGATCCCGTGGCCCAGGAGGTAGGCGCCGGCGGCGACCTTGGTCCCCGTCTGCAGGTGGGAGAAGCTCCGCCGCAGCAGGTTCGCCACCAGGTCGTCGGGGTCCTCGATCAGCTCCGGCGCGGTGATGCGGAAGATCCAGTTGCGGAGCGCATGCTGGCTGACGAAAAGGAACACGGCCCCCGACAGGGTCTCCGTCACCCCGTCGAGGCCCTTGAGGGCGATGGCCGCGATATAGAGGCGCCGGAAAAGCCGCTCGTGATGGCTGCGATGCTCGGCGCTCACCCGGGACCTACGCCCATCCGGCCCGATTTCGCAAGCGGAGCGGATCCGGATTCCGCTCCCGCGATGGCTCGGCGCCCCGGACGGCGGGCCGCCGGGACCGGGATAGATTTGAGTTGTGAGGACGGGCATTTGGGGGGAAGGTGCGCCACGATGCCGTCCCGTCTCCGGCTGGCCGCCCTCCTTCTCGCCTGGCTCTGCGCCAGCGGAGCGGCGCTCGACGTGGTCCAGGTGTTCGCCTGGGGACGGATGTTCGCCGGCTACGCCCGGCACGAATCGCTGGCGGCCGCCGCCTGCGAGACCTTCGATCCGGCCAAGCCCTGCGCCCTCTGCCGGGCGGTGGCCAAGGCGCGCGATGAGACCAAGGGTTCCCAGCCGGCGGTCCCTGCCGCCGGAGCCGACCGGCTGCTGCTCGTCTGCGAGCGGCCGGCGCCTGTGGTGCTGATCCCCTTCCGCCCGGTCTGGGCGGAAATCCGGCGCGAAGCGCCGGTGTCCTGGAGCGTGTCGGTCCCGGTGCCTCCGCCGCGAGCCGCGGCGGCTTGAGCTAGCGGTCCCGCCCGCCGGGCGGAGCCGAAACCATCCGGGTGCGCCGCGGCCTCTCGCGCGCGGGCGCGCGCATCCCTCCCTCCCCAGCGCGTCTGCTTCGCCATGCCATCTTTCCGCACCTCGTTCTCTTTCATCCTCATTTCGGCGGCCGCCGCGGCGGCCCCGACCGCCGCCTTCGGCTGCTCCGTCTGCGGCTGCTCGCTCAGTTCCGACTGGGCCGCCCAGGGCTACGGAACCCATCCGGGCCTGCAGGGCGACCTGCGCTTCGAATACTACAACCAGGACAACCTGCGCTCGGGCCTCTCGAGCGCGGACGTCGGCCGGTACCCCCTGCCCAACGACCAGGAGATCCAGCAGGACACGCTGACGCGCGGCACCTGGCTCGACCTCGACTGGGTCGGGAACCCGTCCTGGGGCATCGGCCTCCAGCTTCCCTATTACGACCGCTTCCACAGCACGATCGCTCCGGGCGACACGGAAATCTCCGAATCCCGGGCCTCGGGCCTGGGGGACGCGCGGGTCGAGGCGCGGTGGCAGCAGTACGACCCGATGAGCAGCTTCAACGTCCAGTTCGGGCTGAAGCTGCCGACCGGCCGCTTCCAGCAGGCGTTCCTCGACGGACCGGAGGCGGGCAGCCCCCTCGACCGCGGACTCCAGCTCGGCACCGGGACCACGGACGCCCTGGCCGGCGCCACCTATTTCCGCCGCCTGGGGCAGAACTGGGGCGGGTTCGGCCAGCTCTCGCTCGACCAGCCGCTGGCCTCACGCGACGGCTACCTGCCTTCGAGCAGCGTCAACCTCAACGCCGGCGTGCGCTTCCTCAACACCAGCAGCGTCACCCCGCAGCTCCAGGCCAACGCCCGCTGGGACAGCCGGGAGCACGGGCCCGAGGCGGACACGCCCAACAGCGGCGACACCGCCGTCTTCCTCAGCCCGGGCCTGACGATCGAGGCGGGCGCGGCCGGCAGCATCTTCGCCTTCGTCCAGCTGCCGGTCTATCAGCGGGTCAACGGCCTCCAGCTCGAGCCCCGCTGGCTGCTCTCGGTCGGGGTGCGGTGGAGGCTCTAGGGAGGGTTCCCCGCGCACTTCTACGTAGCCCGAGGGCGTAGTTGCCCCCCTTGCGGGGGGCGCCCTCGGCGCCGACCTTGTCGGGATGAAAGTGATGCTACTGGGATTTGGAGTGTGGGACGCGGGCCGGATCGGCCACACCCTCGCCCGCCTCGGCCACGAGCCGGTGGTGGCGACGGATGCCGACGAGGCGGTCGAGATGATCGACACCGACTCCACCATCCGGGTGGCCATCGCCGACGGCCGCGTGCCCAACTTCGAATGGCACCGCTTCTGCGGGCTGCTGCGCGAGGATCCGGTGCGCTCCCTGACCTACACCCTGCTGGTCGAGGATCCCGCGGAGGATCCCAGCCACGAGGACTGGGCCGCCGAGATGGGGATCAGCGATTTCATCGAGCGGCTGGACGACCCGCGGGAGCTGAAGCGCCGCCTCCGCGTCGCCGAGCGCTCGGTGATGGAGTTCGCCTGAGCGCGGCTCAGCCGCCGATATAGCTCATCTCCACCTTCGGCCGGCTCTCCCCGGCCGCCAGGGCCTCGGTCCGCTCGTCGCTGTAGCGGTCCGCCCGGCCGGCCCAGATCCGGGCGATGAAGGCCGCGAGCTCGGCCTCGTCCGCCCCCGCGCGGAGGCACCCCAGCACGTCCCAGCCCAGCGCCGCGAAGAGGCAGGTGAAGAGCCGGCCGTCGGCCGACAGCCGCGCGCGGTGGCAGTCGCGGCAGAAGGGCTCGGTGACCGAGCTGATCAGCCCGATCTCGCCGCGGCCGTCGCGGTAGCGGTAGCGCGCCGCCACCTCGCCGCGGTAGGCGGGCTCGGCCGCCTCGAGGGGCCAGAGCGCCCCGATCCGCTCGACGATCTCGCGCGCCGGCACCACCTTCCCGGCCGACCAGCCGTTGGTGTTGCCGACGTCCATGTACTCGATGAAGCGGAGGGGATGGCCCCGCTCCCGGAAGTACTCCGCCAGCGCGGGGATTTCGGAGTCGTTCACCCCCCGCTGGACCACGCAGTTGACCTTGACCGGCAGCCCGAGGGCCGCGGCGGCGTCGATGCCGCGCAGGACCCGCTGCACCCCGAAGCCCTGGCCGTTGAGCCGCGCGGCCGTCCGCTCGTCGAGGGAATCCACCGAGACATTGAGCCGGTCCAGGCCCGACTCCCGCAGCGCCGGCGCCAGCTTTTCCAGGAGCCAGCCGTTGGTGGTGAGGGCGACGTCCGGGATCCGGAGCTCGCGCTTGAGGACGGCGATCAGCTCGGGGACGTCCGGCCGCAGCAGCGGCTCGCCGCCGGTCAGCCGGATCTTCGCCACCCCCAGGGAGGCGAAGGCCCGGGCGATGGCCCGCAGCTCCTCCAGCGTCATCAGCTGGGAGCCGTGGAGGAAGGGGTAGCCCGGGCCGAAGATCTCCTTCGGCATGCAGTAGGGGCACCGGAAGTTGCACCGGTCCGTCACCGAAATGCGCAGGTCGCGCAGCGGGCGGCGGAGGACGTCACGGGGATGCACGGCGAAGGGGCAAGCTATGCGGGGAGGGCCCAAAGTCACGTATTACGTGACTTCCCTCCGGGCCCGGACGTAGCATCGCCGGCGCCGCCCATGCTCACGCCCGCCGAAGCCGAGAAGCTGATCCTCGCCGCCATGCCGCTCTGGCACCGCGAGGACTGCCCGATCGCGGAGGCGCACGGCCGGGTGCTGCGGCTCGACCTCCGGGCCGACCGCGACCTGCCTCCCTTCGACCGCGCGACGCTGGACGGCTACGCCCTGCGATCCGCCTCGGTCGCGGCCGGCACGGGCCGGTTCCGCGTCGAGGCGGTCCAGGCCGCCGGGATGCGGCCCTTCGCCCTGGGCCCCGGCGCCGACGCCTGCATCGAAATCATGACCGGCGCCGTTCTGCCGGCGGGCGCCGACTGCGTGGTGCCCTACGAGGACTGCCGCCGCGACGGCGAGGCGGTCGCGCTCGCCCCGGGGGCCGAAGCGGCGCCGGGCCGCGCCATCCACCGGCGCGGCAGCGACCACCGCGCGGGCGAGGTCGTCGTGCCCTCCGGCACGCGCCTCACCGGCCGCGAGATCGCGGTGGCGGCGGCCTGCGGGCACGGGGTTCTGACCGTCAGCCGCCGGCCCCGGGTCGCGGTGGTGGCCTCGGGCGACGAGCTCGTCGAGGTCGGCGGCAGCGTCGCCCCCCACCAGATCCGGCGGAGCAACGACTACGCCCTGCGGGCGGCGCTCGAGCAGTCCGGCTGCCCGGGCGTGGCCCGCTTCCACTTCCGGGACATGCAGCCCGAGATCGAGCACCTCCTCTGGCACGTCCTGGCGGAGTACGACGTGGTGCTGCTCACCGGCGGGATCTCGAAGGGAAAGTTCGATTTCCTGCCGGCCGAGCTCGACCGCCAGGGAGTGCGCAAGGTGTTCCAGGGCGTGGCCCAGCGCCCGGGCAAGCCCTTCTGGTTCGGCGTCAGCGGCCGCCAGAAGCCGGTCTTCGCCCTGCCGGGCAACCCCGTCTCGGCCTACACCTGCCTGCACCGCTACATCCTCCCGGCCCTGGAGCAGGCCAGCGGCCTCAGGCCGCGGCGGCGCGAGCAGGCGGTGCTGGCGGCGGCGGCGCCCGCCATTCCGGGGCTGGCCCGGCTGCTGCCGGTTCGCCGGGCGGAGGGCGCGGGGGCCGAGCGGCGGGTGGAGCCCTGCCCCGGCAACACCTCCGGGGACTTCGCGGGGCTGGTCGGGACCGACGGGTTCGTCGAGCTGCCGCCCGGGCCCGCGAACTATCCCGCGGGCGCCGCGGTGGACTTCTGGCCCTGGGCCTAGCCGGTCCGCTCGCGCCAGACCGCCCACTTCAGGGCGAGCGGCGGCAGCACCAGGAGGTTGAGCGCGGTGGAGGTCACCAGGCCGCCGAGGATGACGATGGCCATCGGGCCCTCGATCTCCCGGCCCGCCTCCCCGGTCCCGAGGGCGAGCGGCAGCAGGCCCATCATCGTCACCGCGGCCGTCATCAGGATCGGCACCAGCCGCTCGGAGGCGCCGCGGACCGCCGTCGCCAGGCTCCAGTCCTGCCCCTCGTTGCGCACCAGGTGGTGGTAGTGCGAGATCAGCATGATCGAGTTCCGGGTGGTGATGCCGAAGAGCGTGACGAAGCCGACCAAAGCGCCCATCGAAAGGGTGGTCGAGCCGACGGTGCCGGCCAGCCAGATCGCGGCGACGCCGCCGGCCAGGGCGAGGGGGATGTTGAGCAGGACGAGGGCGAGGTTGCGCCAGTGCCCGAGCACGATGTAGAGCAGGATCACGATCCCGACCAGGGCCAGGGCGGCGTGCAGCAGCAGCTCGCGGGTGGCGGCGGCCTGCTGCTCGGCCGCGCCCGCGAACTCGACGTACATCCCGGCGGGCAGCGAAACCTTCCGGGCGACCGCCGCCTTCGCCTCGGCGACGAAGGACTGGACGTCGCGGCCGGCGGGCGCGCAGGTGACGGTCTGGCGCCGGCGCGCTCCCTCGTGGAGGATGGAGGAGCGGCTGCTCGAGAGGTAGATGTCCGCGATCTCCCGCAGGGGGACGCGGATGCCGGTCATGCTGGTCAGCAGCAGCGCCCCCACCGTCTCCGGATCGCGCCGCAGGCCGGGATCGAGGATGACCGCGATATCGGAGACCCGGCTGCCCTGGTAGGCCTGGCCCACCACCTCGCCCTCGTAGGCGGCCTCGACCGCGTCCAGCACCTCGACCGGGCGGAAGCCGAGCGCGGTCAGGCGCCCGGGCTTGAGCCGGATGGCGATCCGGGGGGCGCCGGGCGGGGCCTTGACCCGGACGTCGCGGGCGCCCGGCACCGAGGCGAGCGCGTCGCGGATTTCCCTGGCCTTGGCGTCGAGCAGGTCGAGGTCGTCGCCGAACACGTTCACCACCACGGGGGAGACCTCCCCGCCGATGGTCTCGCCGATGCGGTCGCCGAGGAAGGTGGTGACGTCGTACTGCACCCCGGGGATCCCGCCCAGCACCCGGCGGATGTCCTCCTCGACCTGCGCCTGGATCTTGCCCGGGAGGTGGGGCTGGAGCTCGATGTGCAGCTCGCTCCAGTTCGGGGGCTGGGTGTCCTCGCCCTTCTCGGCCCGGCCGACCTGCTGCTCCACCGTGGCGATGTAGCGGTTCTTCAGCAGCTCGGCGCAGGCGATCCGCCCGAGGCGGAGCGTCTCCGCGAGCGAGGCGCCGGGGGCGGTCTCGAAGTCGGTCACGAAGTGCCCCTCCCGGAATTCCGGGAGGAATTCCCCGCCGAGGGAGGGGATCAGGGCGAGGGACCCGAGGCAGAGCAGCGCGACCGCGAGGACCACCGCCGTGGTGCGGCGGGTGACCCAGCCGAGCAGGCGCTCGTAGCCGGAGCGCAGGACCACCTGGATCCGCGGCACCGGCGCCGCGGCGGTGCCGCCGGTGAAGAGCAGCAGCGAGAGCGCGGGCGTGACCGTCAGGGCGACGGCGAGCGACGCCATGATCGCCAGGATGTAGGCCTGGGCCAGCGGGGCGAAGAAGGCGCCCTGCAGGCCCGTCAGGGTGAGGATGGGCAGGAAGACCAGGGCCACGCTGAAGGTGGCGTAGACGACGGCGCTGCGGACCTCGAGCGAGGCCGCGAGCACCACGGCAAGGGGCGGGCGGGGGGAGCCGGACGCGCGGTTCTCGCGGAGGCGCCGGAGGATGTTCTCCACGTCGATGATGGCGTCGTCCACCACCTCGCCGATGGCGATGGCCAGGCCGCCCAGGGTGATGGTGTTGATCGTGACCCCCAGCCGGTCCAGGATCACGATCGCCGCGAAGAGCGAGAGGGGGATGGCGGTGAGCGAGACCAGGGCGGTGCGGATGTGCCCGAGGAAGAGGAAGAGGATGGCGGCCACCAGGACGGCGCCGAGCAGCAGCGAGTGGCGGATGTTCTCCAGCGAGGCCTCGATGAAGGTCGCCGGGCGCTGCAGCGCGGGGTAGAGCGTGATCCCCTCCCGCTGGAAGACGGGCTTCATGTCGGCCAGGGCCGCGTCCAGGGCCCGGGTCGTCTCCATGGTGTTGGCGCCGTACGAGCTCAGCATGGTCATGAGCACGCCGTCGCGGCCCTGGACCAGGGCGTCGCCGAACTTGGGCTCGGCGCCGAGGGCGACGGTGGCGACGTCGCGGATCCGCACCGGGACCCCGCCGGCGCCGGCCGCAACCACGATGTCGCCGAGCGCGGCGGCGGTGACTTCGGGCGCCTCCGTCTGCAGCAGCACCCGCTCGTTGCTCGTCTCGATGAAGCCGGCGGCGCGCACGCCGCTGGCCAGGCGGGCCGCGGCCAGCACCTCCTCCAGGGTCAGGTTCCGGGCCACTAGCTCGCCCGGATGCACCTGGATCTGCCACTGCTGCACCTCCCCGCCGAAGACGTTGCACTGCGCGACCCCCGCTACGGCCAGCAGCCGCGGCTTGAGCGTCCAGTCGGCGAAGGTGCGCAGCTCCATCGGCGTGAGCGTGTTGCTGACGAGCCCGATCTTGAGCAGGTCCATGGTGGCCGAGGTCAGGGCCGAGAGGGTCGGGGCCCGCACTCCGGCCGGGAGGTTTCCCGCGACCTCGCCCAGCTTCTCGGTCAGGAGCTGCCGGGCCGGGAGGATCTTGGTCCCCTCCTGGAAGATCACGGTGATGACGGAGAGGCCCTGGATCGACTGCGAGCGCATCGACTCGAGGTTGCCGAGGCCGTTGATCGCGGTCTCGATCGGGCGGGTGACCAGGGTCTCGACCTGCTCCGCGGTCAGGCCGGGGCATTCCGCCTGGACCGTGACCTCCGGCGGCACGAAGTCGGGGAAGACGTCGAGCTTGGCGTGCTGGGCCACATAGAGGCCGTAGCCCAGCAGGACCGCCCCCAGGGCGACGACCACGCCGCGGAAGCGCAGCGAGAAGTGGACGATGGCGTTGAGCATCGCTCAGTCGCTGTCTCCCTGGGCGCCGGCGGTCGAGCCGAGCAGCTCGCTCGCCAGCAGCTGCTGGGCCCCGCCGACCACCACCCGGTCCCCCGGCCCCACCCCGGACGAGAGGACGACGCCCTGGGGGACGACCCGCGAGACCACGACGACCCGCTTCTCGTAGCCCTTGTCCTTGGGGACGTAGACGAAGGTCCCGCCGGCATAGCGCACCAGGGCGCTCTGCGGCACCACCAGGCCCTTCTCGGGCTCCCCGGGGGCGGCCAGGCTCGCCCGCAGGGTGGTGCCGATCGCCGCCGGCGCGCCGCGCCAGAGGGCGAGGAAGCTCGAGCCCTGCACCTGCGCGTCGGAAACCGGCGCGGCGCCGAGGAGCGCCACGTCGTGCCAGGAGCCGGCGCCCGCGAGCGGGCGCACCCGCGCGCTGGCGGGAGGGGAGGCCAGGGCGCTCTCGGCGGGAAGATCGATGCGGACCAGCGCCGCCTGGCCGCCGGCCAGCTCGCGGGAGATGGCGGCGAGATCCGG
>DASZWO010000002.1:0-55763 GCA_035546595.1 Opitutaceae bacterium | reverse complement strand
CGATCTGCTCCGGCGGCATCCCGGAAAAGAACGTTGCCACCACCACCACCGGAATCTTGATCGGCGGAAACAGGTCCACCGGCATCCGCACCAGGCTCGTCACCCCGACCACGCACGTGATCAGGCACAACACTACGATGAAATAGGGATTACGGATCGAAAAACGCGACACGTGGGGGCCTCAGCGCGAGGACGCGGCGATGAGCGCGCGGAGCTTCTCGAGGGAGAAGCCGGGTGAGCGACACAGGGCGATGACAGCGCGCTCCCGCTCGAGCTGCCGGGCCGCCTCCGTGGGGATCGCGGCCGCGATCTGGAGCGGAATGGATTGGATGCCATGGCGGTCGCCATGCAGCAGGTCGCCGGAACGGACGGTCAGCCCGCCAATCGTGACCGGCGTTCCCGTCTCGACGATATGGACATAGGAATGCGAAACCGAGAGGCTGCCAGCAAAGAGCGGGAAGCCGAGGCTCTCCGCCGCGGCCAGATCCCGGACCGAGCCGTTGGTGACTGCACCGACGCAGCCGAGGGCCCGGAGGATATTGACATGAACCTCACCGAGCAGCGCGCCGAGGCCGGGCTGGGATCCGACGTCCTCGACCACCGCGATCCGCGGCCCCGGAACGGAGAGGACGTAGTCCCACCAGTCGGTGCGGTCGAGATAGTGGCCGGAGCCGGTCGGAGGCGAAGAGCCGCGGATCTTGACCGTAACGGCGTGGCCCACCATCGGGGCCAGCCGGGGAAAGAGGCTGCGGATCGACCCGTCGGCGAATCCCTCGTTGCGGAGCCGAACCCCGAACGACTCGATGACGTTGGCCATCAGGCAGGCGTCGATGCGGCGCAGTGACTCCAACTCGGATGCGCTCAGGGACGGGCTCACGGGTTGGAGGCGAGCTTCATCGATCTGGCCACGACGCGCTGGCCGGGGGCGATCCCCGCCCGGCTGCCGACTATGACCCGGTCGCCCAGGGCCAGGCCGGAAAGCACTTCATAGTATCCGGGAGTCTCGATCCCAAGCGTGACCTTGCGCTCCTCCACACGACCGTCGGGGCCGATCACATAAGCCGTCGGCGCGTTTCCTCCCGAGACGCCCTCGACCGAAACCGCCAGGGCCCCCGGCCGGCGGCCCACCTGCAGAACCGCGGTGGCGTACATCCCCGGAATCAGCTTGAGATCGGGATTGGCGACCTCGACCTCCGCCTCCATTGTGCGCGTGTCGGCGGCGATCCGGAGCGTGGAGCGGGCGATGTGGCCGGCCAGAGTCCGTTCCGTCCCGTCCAGCCGGATTTCGACCGGGTCCCCCACGGCGATCTGGCTGGCGTAGGAGACCGAGACGGGAAAATCCAGCCGGAGGCGGTCGTTTTCCGAGATACGGACCACGGGCCTGGCTTGGCCCGAGGTTCCGGCCTGAATCAGGGCGCCTGGATCAGCATAGCGCGCGGTGACGACCCCACTGAACGGCGCTGTGATCCGAGTGTAGCTCCACAGAGTGCGGTACTTCTGCTCGTCGGATCGGGCCGCGGCAAGGTTGGCCGCAGCTGCGCCGTCCTTGGCCGCCGCGACGTCCAGGTCTTGCTGCGCAACCAGGTTAGGTTGGCTGTGGTCGACGTCCTGCAAGCGGGTGTATTCAAGGTGGACGTCGCGGTAGTCAGCCAAGGCCCGCTGGGCCGTGGCTGCGGCGCGATCCATGTCGTCCTTCAGCTCCGGCACCTCGAGGGTCGCCACCAGTTGCCCCGCGCGGACCCGGTCACCGAAGTCGACCGCGATGCTTTGTAGGTAGCCGGAGACCTTGGAGTGCAGCTCCACTTCCTGATAGGGCCGAAATTCCGCCTGGATCGAAAGATCGTTAGCGAGGTCGCGGCGGACCACCGTCGTCGTTGCCACCGTCGGAGCCGCCGGCGCGGGTGCGGCGGGCTGCGCGTGAAGGTTGTGCCTGAGGAGCATCGCGCCGCCGGCGCCGGCGCCGATAAGGATTGTCAGGATGGCCGCATCCCTGCGTCGGGACCGGGGGGGCGGGGCTGAGGAAGGGTCTTTTCTCATGGTCGAAATTATGGTTGGCCCCCCCGCATCTTCACTGAGCTCGCCAGCCCACAATTCGCCCGTCCGGCAAGCGGATCGCTTGTTTCGGATCGTCGAGTTGGGGGGCACTGCCGCCTTCGAGATGAACCACAGTCGTACGGCCCGCGGCGATCACCACCTGTACTGTCACTTCGCCATAACCATTTGCCCGCGCGACCACGCGATAGGAACCGGGGGCCAGCGCCACGACTGCGGGCTCGGCGACGGCCAGGCCGGCATCGTTGGCTACGCTGCGGAGGGCATGGCCGGCGTCGGATTCCAACTCGTAGTCAGAATAGTGCTGGCGGTAGGATGGGTCGCTGGGCCAGGAAGGGCGGAGGGAGAAGGCCGAGTAGACCACCAGGCTGCCGGTCGCCGCCGGGGCGGTCCCGGGGCCGGGACCGACCGGACCGAGTGTTAAATCGGAGGCGAACGCGGGCGCGATGGCGGCGAGCAGGGCCAAAGCCGTGAACCAACCCGAACGGACGGTTAAGCTTTTCATCGGAACGAGGCGGGCACCCTGCCACAAGCCTCACGGCGAAAAAAGTTTCTGAATGGAATTTAATCTTGGCTTCGCCTTTCTTTCATCGGGATGTGATATTCTGTCGCGCAATTCCATGCGGATCCTGGTCGTAGAAGATGAACCCAAGGTCGCCGACCTAGTGACCCGAGGCCTCAAGGCCGAGCGCTACGCGGTCGATGTGGCGGCGAGCGGCGACGTGGGCTGGACCATGGCCAGCACCTACCAGTACGACCTGGTCATCCTCGACCTGATGCTGCCGGGAATCGGCGGCCTCGATCTCCTGAAGCGGATCCGTCAGCGCGACTCCAAGGTCCCAGCGTTGGTCCTGACCGCGCGCGATGCCACCGCCAGCAAGGTCGAGAACTTCGAGGCGGGCGCCGACGATTACCTGACCAAGCCCTTCGCCTTCGCCGAACTGCTGGTCCGGATCAAGGCATTGCTGCGGCGGGGCCCGGTGACGCAGACCGCGGTGGTGCGGGTGGGGGATCTGGTTGTGGACCGGATGACCCAGCAGGTGCGTCGGGCCGGCCGCCGGATTGAGCTCACGCCGCGGGAATACGCCCTGCTGGAGTACCTCGCCACCCAGCCGGGGCGGGTTTTCTCCCGGACCATGATCGTCGAGCATGTCTGGGACCAGAGCTTCGAGGGCCTGACCAACATCGTGGACGTCTACGTCCGGCACCTGCGGGAGAAGATCGATGCCCCCTTTCCCATCAAGCTGATCCGGACACTCCGCGGGGTGGGCTACAGCCTAGCCGACGATTCGGCCGGATGAACTCCCGCTCGATCCGCTTCCGGCTGACCGTCTGGCAAGCGACGCTCTTCACGGCGGTCTTCGTGCTGCTGGGGACCCTGCTCTACGTGCAGCTTCGGCACTACCTCGACCATAGCCTCTTGGACACGCAATCCCGCCGGGCTCGGCAAATCGCGGCCACGCTCCTGGGGAAGGCCGGGGGGAACGACGAGCGGCTGGCGGCTCAGATCGAGGGCCTCTACGCCCCCGAGTTGAGCGACCGTTTCATCCGTCTGACCCGGGGCGATGGCAGCGTCTTCTACCTGTCCGGCTCGCCCCAGGACCATGCCTTCGAGCCGGCGGACGTGCCGCTGGCCCGGCCGCCCTTTACCCGGGAGTCTGCCCGCCGCCAGTCACTTCCGGGCGGGAGGGTGCTCCTGATCGCGGCGGTGCCGGGCAATCTGGCGGGGGGCGCCTCCTGCTTGGTCGAGGTGGGCATCGACGGGGCTCCGGTCGAGATCATGCTCAACCGGCTGCTGCTGCTGCTTGGGCTGGGTCTGCCGATCGTGGTGGCGGTGGCGGCGGCGGGCGGTTACGGTCTGGTCCAGAGCGCCCTGGATCCGGTCGCCGGCATGGCCCGGAAGGCCGAGCTTATTACCCAGCATAACCTGACCGAGCGCCTGCCGGTGGTTCGCAGCGGCGACGAGCTCGAGCGGCTCTCGCTTTCGCTCAACCATATGATCCAGCGGCTGGATGAGGCCTTCCAGCAATCGAAGCGCTTCGTGGCGGACGCTTCGCACGAGCTGCGGACGCCGCTGACCATCCTGCGCGGCGAATTAGAGGAGCTGGCGGGCGATGCCGCGCTGGCCGCGGGCCAGCGGGAGCGGATCGGCAGCCTCCTCGAGGAAGCCGAGCGCCTCACGCGCATTGTCGAACAGCTCCTCACTATTTCCCGGCTGGATGCGGGCGAAGCCCAGGCCGAGGCGGTAACCTTCGACCTGGCGGCGCTCGCGATCGCGACGGCGGAGCAGATGGCGCAGCTGGCCGAAGACCGCCGCATTTCCGTGAACTGCACCGCGGAGGGGCGGGTGATGGTCGAAGGGGACCGGGCGCGGCTCAAGCAGGTGGTGGTCAACCTGCTGGACAACGCTGTCAAGTACACCCCGGTGGGCGGCGAGATCAGCCTGCGGGTCGCGGCCCAGGGCGGAATGGCGCTGCTCGAGGTGACGGACACGGGCATTGGCATCCCGGAGAGCGCCTTGCCCCATGTCTTCGAGCGATTCTTCCGAGTGGACCAGGCTCGCTCG
Organism: Opitutaceae bacterium; assembly: GCA_035546595.1. Classification (GTDB taxonomy): domain Bacteria; phylum Verrucomicrobiota; class Verrucomicrobiia; order Opitutales; family Opitutaceae; genus Palsa-1447. Next base: position 51,145 of record DASZWO010000002.1, on the reverse strand, counting down.
CGCGAGCCGGACGGCGCCGGCCTCGGGCTGGCGATCGTCAAGGCCATTTGCCAGGCACACGGAGGAGAAGCGGAGGCCGAGAGCGCCCCGGGGCGGGGAAGTCGCTTCCGGGTGCGGCTGCCGAGGGCCGCCTGAGCGGCTCCGGAGCTCGTCGCGGCGGATTTGCGGTTTCGTGACGCGGCGGTCACGGGACTGTAACAATCCTCCGCTACAACAGGTGCGTTTCAGTCTCACCTCTAACCCACACACGCACCTTATGTCCGTAATCAACCCGCGTAAATGGACCGCGCTGCTCGCCAGCTCGCTCCTCGTCGCCTGCGGCGCCTCGGCCCAGCAGGTCAGCAACAGCGCCCTCCTCCAGCTTCTGGTAAAGAAGGGACTCATTTCCCAAGCCGAGGCCGACCAGATCCTGCAGGAGGCCGCCCAACCGGCTCCCGCTCCCGCCGCCACCCCTGCCTCCGGCGGCGGCGCGCCGCTCAAGCTCGTCGCCGGGCCCGGCTCCAAGTCGCCGCTAGCCTTCCAGATCGGCAGCACCGCCTTCACGCCGCTCGGCTTCATGGACTTCACCACGGTTTCGCGCACCACCACGACCGGCGGGGCGCTCGGGACCGGCTTCGGCAGCATCCCGTTCAACAACACCGCGGCCGGGCAGCTCTCGGAGACCCGCTTCAGCGCGCAGAACTCGCGGCTGGGACTGCGGGTGGACTCGACGATCGGCGAGAGCACCAAGGTTCTCGGATATCTTGAGACCGACTTCCTGGGCAACACCGCCACCAGCCAGAACGTGACCAGCAACTCCTCCTCGCTGCGGATGCGCAATTACTTCGTCGACGTCCGCCAGGGCGACCTCGAATTCCTCGCCGGTCAGGATTGGAGCATGATGACGCCCAACCGCAAGGGCATCTCCCCGATCCCGGGCGACATCTTCTACAGCCAGAACGTGGACACGAACTATCAGAACGGCCTGACCTGGGCGCGGCAGGCGCAGGTCCGGGTCATCTACCACGCCGCGCCGGAGTGGACCCTCGGCGTCTCGGCTGAGAATCCGGATCAGTATATCGGCGGCGGCGTGACCCTGCCCGCCGGATTCAACGCCTCCTCGGTGGACAATGGCGGCAACGGCACCGCCACGCCCAACCTTTTGCCCGATTTCGTCGGCAAGATCGCCTATGACGGCAAGCTCGGCGACCTTCCGGTCCACCTCGACGCGGCCGGCCTGATTCGCCAGTTCAAGGTCAACACCCTGACCTCGACGGTGAATGCCAACGCCTCCGCCACCGGCGTCGCGGGCTCGATCAATGGCAACATCGCGGTGCTGCCGAACCTGCTCCTGGTCGGTACTTTCTTCACCGGCGACGGCGGCGGCCGCTATCTCGCCAACGACGGCGCGCCCGACTTCATCGTCAACCCGGCCAACGCCTCGGGGGTCGATACCCTCAGCCTTGTCCAATCCGATTCCTACATCCTGGGGGCGGAATGGGACACCATGCCGGCGAACAAGGTCTACGCCTACTACAGCCGGGCCGACATCGGCCGCAAGTTCGTGCAGACCGGCGCGACCACCGGCGTCGGCTACGGCTACGTTGGCTCCTCCAGCTCCGACAACAAATGGATCGACGAATGGACCTTTGGCGACACCTACACGGTCTGGAAGAATGCGACCTACGGCGACCTCAAGGCGCTGGTGCAGGCCTCCTATATTAATCGCCAGCCCTGGTACATCGCCCCGGGCGCCCCGAGCAAGGCCCACGTTGGGATGCTCTTCTTCGATCTCCGCTACGACCTGCCCTGATCACCGAGCCCAGATCGATCATTCAACCTCATCCATAACATGAAAAAGCTCCTCTCCCTCGCGGCCTGCAGCCTCGCCCTTTGCGGCGCGGCTCGGGCCCAGATGCTGATCAACGGCGCGGGCGCCACCTTCCCGCAGCCCATCTACACCAAGTGGTTCGAGGCCTACTCCAAGGTCGATACCTCGGTCCGCTTCAACTACCAGGGCATCGGCTCCGGCGGCGGCCAGAAGGCCATCCTCGCGGAGACCGTCGACTTCGGCGCCTCCGACGGCCCGATGTCCGACGCCAGCCTGAAGACCGCCCCGCGCACCCTCTGGCACCTGCCCACCGTGGCGGGAGCCGTGGTGGTGAGCTACAACCTCCCGGGCGACCCGACCCTCAAGCTGGACGGCCCGACCCTCGCCGACATCTTCCTCGGCAAGATCACCAAGTGGAACGATCCGGCCATCGCCGGACAGAACCCGGGCGTGGGCCTACCGGACCAGGACATCGTCGTCGTGCACCGCGCCGACGGCAGCGGCACCACCTTCTGCTTCACCGACTACCTGAGCAGCGTCAGCTCCGACTGGAAGTCGGGCCCGGGCAAGGGCACCGCCGTCAGCTGGCCGACGGGATTCGGCGCCAAGGGCAATCCCGGCGTCGCCGGCCAGATCAAGCAGTCGCCCGGCGCGATCGGCTACGTCGAGCTGGCCTACGCCGAGGAGAACAAGCTGCCCTACGCGCAGATGAAGAACTCGTCGGGCAACTACATCACCGCCTCGATCGAGTCGGTGAAGCAGGCGCTGGCGACCGCGCACATCCCCGACGACTTCCGCTTCTCCATGGTCAATCCCCCCGGCGAGCAGGCCTACCCGATCGCCACCACCACCTGGCTGCTGGTCTACGAGCAGCAGAAGGACCACGCCAAGGGCGAGAAGCTGGTGCAGTTCCTGAAATGGGCCTACACCGACGGCGAGAAGATGGCTCCCGACCTGTCCTACGTGCCGCTCCCCGACAACGTCCTCAAGCGGGTGATGGAGCGGGTCGACAGCATCAAGTACTGATTTGATGCTTCTGTTCGGCTGATCCGACGGTTATCTCGGCGGAGGGTGGAGCCATCTCCCCCTCCGCTTTGCTTCCCATGAGCGCCACCGCTGAAACCCACGGCCACACCCTGCTGCCGGCCTCGACCTCGCGCCTCTCGGACGCCGCCTTCAAGTGGCTGGCGCTGGCGGCCGCCCTCACCATCGCCGGCCTGATCGTCGTGGTAGGATGGAAGCTCTACGGCGGCGCGAGGCTGGCCATCGTCCACTTCGGCCCGGGCTTCTTCTTCAGCTCGAAGTGGGACCCGGTGAACGACAACTACGGGGCCCTGCCGTTCATCTTCGGCACGCTGGTCACCTCCCTCATCGCCCTGCTCATCGCGGTGCCGCTGGGGGTGGCGACGGCGCTCTTCCTCACCGAGCTCGCCCCCTTCAAGGCCCGCCAGCCCATCATCATGATGATCGAAATGCTGGCGGCGGTGCCGAGCGTCATCTTCGGGCTCTGGGGCATCTTCGTGCTCATTCCCTGGCTGCGGACGCACCTCTTCGTCTGGCTGAAGGACACGCTGGGGTTCCTCCCGCTCTTCACCGGCCCGCTCTACGGCTTCTGCATTCTCTCCGCCGGGATCATCGTCGCGATCATGATCCTGCCGATCGTGACCTCGATCTCCCGCGAGATCCTCCGCTCGGTCCCGGATCTGCAGCGCGAGGCCGCCTACGCCCTCGGGGCCACCCGCTGGGAGGTGATCAAGATCGCGGTCCTGAGCTACGCCCGCCGGGGCATCTTCGGCGCCGCGATCCTCGGCCTGGGACGCGCGCTGGGCGAGACCATGGCGGTGACGATGCTGATCGGCAACACCCCCCAGATCCGGGCCTCCCTCTTCGCCCCCGGCCACACCCTCGCCAGCGTCATCGCCAACGAGTTCAACGAGGCCACCGGCGCGCTCTATCCCTCCGTCCTGGTCGAGCTGGGCCTGACCCTGCTGGGCGTGACCATCCTGGTCAACGTCCTGGCCCAGTTCATCCTCCGCTCCATGGGCGGCAAGATCAAGGTCGTCTGACCCGCCATGGCCGCCCCCGCCGCACCCGAGCTTTTTTCCGCCGCCGGCCTGGCCGGCAGTTCCGCCCGCCAATCCTGGCGCAAGGCCAAGAGCAGGGGTGTCACCGTGCTGCTCTGCCTCTGCGCCCTGCTGGCGATCACCCCGCTGTTCCTGGTGATTTATTTCCTGGTCGCCGCCGGGGCCAGCGCGATCGACTGGAATTTCTTCACCCAGCTGCCCAAGCCCACCGGCGAGACGGGTGGGGGCATGGCCAATGCCATCGTCGGGACGATCGAGCTGCTGATGATGGCGGCGATCGTGGGGGTACCGGTCGGGGTGATGGGCGGGGTCTACCTCTCCGAGTACGGTTCGGAGCGGGTCAACGACTGGATCCGCTTCACCGCCGACGTCCTCAACGGCGTTCCCTCGATCGTCTGGGGAATGGTGATCTACCTGCTGCTGGTCCAGCCCTTCCATGGCTATTCCGCCTACGCCGGCGGGGTGGCCCTCGGCCTGATGATGATCCCGCTGGTGATGCGGACGACCGAGGAGGTGCTGGTGCTGGTGCCGCAGAGCTACCGCGAGGCGGCGCTGGCGCTCGGCATCGCGCGGTGGAAGGTCATCACCGTGATCGTGCTCAAGACGGCGCTCAAGGGCATCATCACCGGCGTCCTGATCGCCCTGGCCCGGGTGGCCGGCGAGACCGCCCCGCTGCTCTTCACCGCCCTGGGCAACAACTTCTGGAACCACAACCTGCGCGAGCCGATCTCGGCCCTGCCGCTCCAGATCTACTCCTACGCCATCTCCCCCTACGAGGACTGGCACCGCCAGGCCTGGGCGGGCGCGCTGGTGCTGATGGGGATGATCCTCTCCCTCAATGTCATCGTCCGCATCATCTCCCGGGGGCGCAAATCCGGTTGAAGCCCCGGCCAATCCTCCTTCCCCTATGAACGCCATTTCCGATCCCCCGGCCTCCTCCGCCCCCGTCCGCACCGCCGCGACCCCGGCCCCCTCGGCCCCGGCGGCGCTGCCGCAGTCGCAGGAGGAGATCGCCTTCGACATCAAGAAATTCTGCCTCTGGTACGGGGCGCGGCAGGCGCTGCACGACGTCGACATCCGCATCCCGGCGAAGAAGGTGACGGCCATCATCGGGCCCAGCGGCTGCGGCAAGTCCACCTTCCTGCGGGCCCTCAACCGCATGCACGAGCTCACGCCGGGGACCCGCCTGACCGGCGACCTGCGGCTCTTCGGCGCCAACCTCTACGGCCCGGAGGTCGAGCCGGCCATCGTCCGCCGCCGGATCGGGATGGTCTTCCAGAAGTCGAACCCCTTTCCGACGCTCTCGATCGCGGAGAACGTCCTGGTCGGCCTGCGCCTCAACGGCGTGCGCGACCGGCGCCTGCTGCAGGAGCAGCTGGAGCGCTCGCTCAAGCTCGCCGCGCTCTGGGACGAGGTGAAGGACCACCTCTCCCGTCCGGGCGTGAGCCTCTCCGGCGGCCAGCAGCAGCGGCTCTGCATCGCCCGCGCCCTGGCGGTGCGCCCCGAGGTGCTGCTGATGGACGAGCCCTGCTCGGCGCTCGATCCCCTGGCGACCGCCAAGATCGAGGAGCTGATCCAGACCCTCCGGGAGAACTTCACCGTGATCATCGTCACCCATAACATGCAGCAGGCCGCCCGCTGCTCGGACCGGACCGCCTTCTTCTACATGGGCAAGCTGATCGAGTACGGCGAGACCCGGCACATCTTCACCAGCCCGTCCAACCCCCAGACGGAGGCCTACGTCTCCGGCCGGTTCGGCTGAGCCCGCGAACCCTTATCCCATGACGCACTACGCCGAAGAGATGACCCGCCTGAAGGACAGCCTGCTGGCGATGGCGAGCCACGCCGAGACGGCGGTGGCCCGCAGCATCCGAGCCCTGGTCGAGCGGGACGAGGCCCTGGCCCAGCAGGTGGTGCAGGAGGACAACGTGCTCGACCAGTTCGAGATCGAGATCGACGACACCGCCATCCACCTGCTGGCCAAGGCGCCCCTGGCCACCGACCTGCGGCTCACCACCGTGGCGATGAAGATCTCCCAGAACCTGGAGCGGGTGGGGGATTCCGCCGTGACCATCGCGCGCCGGGCCATCGACCTGGGCGGCGAGCCCCAGCTCAAGCCCTACGTCGACATCCCCCGGATGGCGGCGATGTCGCTGGAGATGCTCCGCGACTCGATCACCGCCTTCATCAACCGGGAGCCGGAGAAGGCCCGGGCGGTGATTCCCCGGGACTCCGAGGTCGACCAGCTCAACCGCCAGCTCCACCGGGAGCTTTCCAGCTTCATGGTCGAGCGCCCGGCCACCATCTCCCGCTGCCTTCACCTGATGGTGATTTCCAAGAGCCTGGAGCGGGTGGCCGACCACGCCACCAACATCGCGGAGGACGTGGTCTACCTCTACGAGGCGGTCGACATCCGCCATTCCGCCCACAAGCAGTCGGCGACCGAGGAGGTATGAAGGCAAAGATCCTGCTGGTCGACGACGAGCCGGACGCGCTGGAGGTTCTCGGGTTCAAGCTGCGCGAGGCGGGCTTCACCCCGCTTTTCGCCAAGGACGGGGCCAAGGCGCTGGCCGCCGCCCGCGCCGACCGGCCCGACCTGGTCGTCCTGGACCTGATGCTGCCGGAGGTGGACGGCCTGGAGGTGTGCAAGATCCTCCGCCGGGATCCGCTCACCGCCGCCATCCCCATCCTGATGCTGACCGCCCGGGCCGCCGAGATGGACCGGGTGATCGGCCTGGAGCTGGGGGCCGACGACTACGTGACCAAGCCCTTCAGCCCGCGCGAGCTGGTGCTGCGCATCCGCAAGCTGCTGCAGCGCGCCCAGACCGCGGAGGAGCCGGTGGCGCGGCTCAAGCTGGGCGAGATCGAGATCGACGTCCCCAGCCACGTGGTGCAGGTGAACGAGCGGCGGCTCACTCTCACCGCCACGGAGTTCCGGCTGCTCGAGATCCTGGCCCGCCGCCGCGGCCGGGTGCAGTCCCGCGACCGCCTGCTCCAGGACGTCTGGGGCTACGAGAACCCGATCGACAGCCGGACGGTCGACACCCACATGCGCCGCCTGCGCGAGAAGCTCGGCCCGGCCGCCCGCCAGCTCGAGACGGTGCGCGGGGTCGGCTACCGCTTCGCGGCGGAGAACTGAGTTGCCCGCCGTGGCCGCCCTCTTCGCCGCCGCGTTCGCCCTGGCGGCCGCCGCCTGGTGGTTCGAGCGGCGGCAGCGCCTGGCGGCGGAGTCGCGCCACGGCGACGAGCTGGCGCGCCAGCGCGCCCGGGTCGCCGCCCAGATCGACGAGCAGGCGGACCGGACCGCCGCGCTCTTCGACCGGATGATCGAGGGCATCGCCGTGACCGACGCGGCGGGAAAGATCCGCCTCGCCAACCGGGCCGCCGGCGAGCTTTTCGGCTTCGAGGCCCCCGCGGTGGGCCGGACCCTGCTGGAGGCGATGCGGCGCCACGAGGTCGGGGCGGTGGCGGAGAAGCTCGAGCGCGAGCCGGAGGTCCTGGGCTACGAGATGTGCCTGGAGGGGGCCGGCGCCGTCCGCTACCTGCAGATCAACGCCCTCGCCCTGCGCGACACGCAGGGCGAGCGGGCCGGCGCCATCTTCGTCTTCCATGACGTCACCCGGCTGCGCCGCCTCGAGGCGATGCGGCAGGAATTCGTCGCCAACGTCAGCCACGAGCTCCGCACCCCCCTCTCGCTGATCAAGAGCGCCGCGGAGACCCTCATCGACAGCGCCCGGGAGGATCCCGCGACCCGGGCGCGCTTCCTCGAAATCATCGACCGCAACGCCAACCGGCTGACGCTGCTGATCGACGACCTGCTGCTGCTCTCGACGCTGGACTCGGGCCGGCTGCGCCTGGAGCTGCAGCCGGTGCGCCTGCGCTCGGCGGCCCAGGAGGTCGCGGAGGACTTCCAGACGCGGGCGGCCGCGCGCCGGATGGGCCTGGGGAATGCGGTCCCCGGCGAGCTGCAGGTGCGGGCGGACCCGGAGCGGCTCCGCCAGGTGCTGTCCAACCTGGTCGACAACGCGATCAAGTACGGCCGCGAGGAGGGCCGGGTGGAGCTGACCGCGGCGGCGCTGCCCGACGGCCGCATCGAGGTCGGGGTGCGCGATGACGGGCCGGGCCTCCCGCCCGAGGTCCAGCCGCGGATCTTCGAGCGGTTCTACCGGGTGGACAAGGCGCGCTCGCGCGAGCAGGGGGGGACCGGCCTGGGGCTGGCGATCGTGAAGCACGTGGTCCAGGCCCACGGCGGCGAGGTCCGGCTGGAGAGCCGCCCGGGGCAGGGCACCACCTTCTTCTTCATCCTGCCGCCGGCCTCCGGGGATCAGCCGGCCCCGACCAGCCGCGCCAGCGCGTAGCCGAGCAGGCCGGTCGCGGGCAGGGTCAGCACCCAGGCCCAGACGATCCGCTCCACCACGCCCCATTTGACCGCGCTGAGGCGGCGGCTCGCGCCAACGCCCATGATCGAGGCGGAGATGACGTGGGTGGTGGAGACGGGGATGCCCAGGGTGGCGGCGCCGTGGATCACCGTCGCCGCCATGGTCTCGGCGGCGAAGCCCTGGACCGGATGGAGCTTCACCATCCGCTGGCCCATGGTCCGGATGATGCGCCAGCCGCCGCTCGCGGTGCCGGAGGCCATGGTCAGCGCGCAGACCACGATCACCCAGGCGGGGACATCCTTGAGCTGGCCCACCCTGAGGAAGTCGGCCCAGGCGGGCAGATGCCGGAAGGTGCCGGCGGCCGTGCCGGTGTAGAGGGCGAGGGTGATGACCCCCATGGTCTTCTGGGCGTCGTTGGAGCCGTGGCTGAAGCCCATGAAGGCCGCGCTGAAGAGCTGGGCCTTGCCGAAGATGCGGTTGACCAGCCGCGGGGTGGCGCGGCTCAGGACCGCCATCAGGGCGACCATCAGCAGCAGTCCGCCGACGAAGCCGAGCAGCGGGGAGGAGAACATCGGCAGCACGATCTTGGGCCAGAGGCCGGTCGACCATTTGAGCACGCTCCATTCCCCGCCGCCGGTCGCGAGCGCCGCGCCGCAGAGGCCTCCGATCAGGGCGTGGCTCGAGCTGGAGGGCAGCCCCAGCCACCAGGTGAGCAGGCCCCAGACGATGGCCGCCAGCAGCGCGGCCAGGACCGTGGCCATGGTCACGGCGTGCGGGTCGACCACCCCGGAATAGATCGTCTTGGCCACGGCGGTGCCGGAGAACGCGCCGAGCAGGTTCATCGCCGCCGCCAGCAGGATTGCCAGGCGCGGAGTGAGCACGCGGGTCGACACCACCGTCGCGATCGCGTTGGCGCTGTCGTGGAACCCGTTGATGAACTCGAAGACCAGGGCGGCCGCCAGGACCACCAGGAGGAGCGTCATGGGCGGCTCAGGAATTCTTCAGGGCGATCTGGACGACCACGTTGCCGGCGTTGCGGCACCGGTCGACCGCCTGCTCGATCATCTCATGCAGGTCCTGGACGAGGACGAGCTCCTTGGCGTCGGCGGCGCGGCGGTAGAGGTCCTGCAGCAGCGCCAGCATCACCTTGTCGGCCTCGCCCTCCGCGAACTGGAGCTTGTCGTTGGCCTCGGCGATCCGCTCCATCGCGGCGCCGTGGCGGAGCTGCCCGACCATGACCACGACCGCGTCGGCCGCCTGCCGCAGCAGGTCGGCCTGGCGCTCCAGCGCCGCCACCGGCGGGCGGCCGGGGAAGATGGAGAGGCGCTCGACGAGCTTCTCGATCTGCTTGGGGATGCGGTAAAGCGCGAAGGAAAGCGACTCGATGTCCTCGCGGTCCAGCGGGGTGACGAAGGTCCGGCCCAGCGCCTCGGTCATCTGGTGGCGGAGCCGCTTCTCCTTGCGGCGCGCCTGGACGAATTCGTCCAGCTGGAGCGACTGGCCTTCGGCCACGGCCCGGAGATAGCGGCCGAGCAGCTCGACGCTGGAGCGGGCCTCCTGGGAGGCCGCCTCCAGGAGCTCGAAGAACTTGTCGTCGCGGCCGAGGAGTTTTTTGAGGGAGAACATGGGGTCAGTAGGAAGCTTTGCCGCGGAGGGTCACCCAGGCGAGGCCGATGTACTCGCGCACGGCCAGGGTGCTGCGCTCGAGCGATTCGACATCCCAGTTGGACTCGTCGAGGTGGAAGCCCGGGGTGAAGCGGGCCTGGAAGTCCGTGGGGCAGGGGACGATCGCCACGCCGGCGCCGCGGAAGAGCGCGGCGGCGCGGGGCATGTGGAAGGCGGAGGTGACCAGGGCGACCGGGGCGCCGTGGACGATCGCCTTCACCGCCTGCGACTCGTCCTCGGTATCCCGGGCGGCGTCGATCAGGCGGATACGGCCCGCGGCGACGCCGAGGGATTCGGCGGTCCGGGCCAGCATCAGGGCGTGGCTGGGCTGCCCAGGCCGCGCCGGGCCGCTGACGATCAGTCCCGCCTCCGGCAGCCTCCGCAGCAGCCGCACCCCCTCGACGATGCGCTCGAGCGCGGAGGTCGACAGCTTGTCGTTGGGCGCCCAGCCGGCCATGTCGCTGTGGCCGCCGCCGAGGACGACCACGTAGCGGCAGCCGGCGAGGGCCGGCGGCGGGGGGCGGTCCGGCTCCAGCGCCGGCACGGGCGGAAAGCGCGTCTCGAGCGGGCGCAGCAGCGCGTTGCTGGCGATCTTGTTGCTGAAGAGCAGCAGCAGGACCGCGGCGAGCGCGGCCAGGCGCCGCCCGGGCCGGCGCCGCCGCTCCGAGCCGAGAAGCAGGACCGCGATCACCAGCAGCGTCAGGCAGAAGGGCAGGGGCATCAGCCAGAACGAAACGAACTTCTTCAGCCAGAACAGCATCGCCACCAGCGAATCACCGTCCCACCGCCCCACAACCTTTTAGTTGGCGGGGCCTCAGTGGACCGCGGGGCTGACCAGCCGGAGCATGGCGGCGTCCTGGCTCCGGTCGAGCAGCCGGAAGCCGTAGTAGCCGCCGGCGGAGCCGGCGGCGAGGGCCGCGGCGAGCACCAGGGCGACGGCCGCGACCCGTCCGGGGCGGGGGGCGGGCGGCAGCGTCCGCCGCCCGTCGCGGCGCAGGAGGAAGGAGGTCCGCGCCGCCAGGATGCAGTAGAGAATGAAGAACCCGAGGGCGAAGCGCGGGACGGCGACGATGCCCCCGCTTTTGTTGCGGATCGCGTCCAGGCTGAAGACCCCGAGCAGGACCGCCGCGACCATCACGTCGGTGAGCGACCACTTGCCCACCGCCTCGAGCAGCCGCCCGACCCGGGCCCGCTCGCCGGGGGAGGAGCGCAGCAGCGTGTAGAGGACGGCGGCGCCCTTGAAGATCGGGATGCCGATGCTGAAGCCGGCCAGGAGGGAGCCGATCATCCAGTTGCCGGAGCGGAAAAGCGTCACCACGGTCGAGACGATGCCCTTGGAGGAGGTCTCGATGATGAAGCTGCCCACCAGCATATGCTGGCCCCGCACGGAGGCGGTCAGCACCGGGCAGCTGATCCCGAGGACGAAAAAGACGAGGGAGGCCGCCAGGAGCTGGTAAAGGCGCAGCGCGGAGGTGGCGGGGTCGGCCGCGGGCCGGAGGCTCGCGCCCGCGAGGAACAGGGCGGTGAAGCCGATCAGGGCGGCGGCGGCGTTGAGGGAATCAATCGCCTCGGGCTTGAGGCGGGCGATCAGCGCGTCGATCTCCTGGCGGTTGGCCAGCGCCTTGCCGTGGTCGGAGATCTTCCGGCTGGTCAGCTTGAGCAGGAAGGAGGCGAAGACCCCCATCTGCTTCGGCTTCAGGTTCACGTCCATGTTGGTGACGTGGTTGAGGTCCTGCCGCGAGGCGACGGCGTCGATCAGGGCGGAGCATTGCCGCTCGTGGAGCCCGAAGGCGACCCCGGCCGCGCCGGCGACCAGGAAATAGAGAGCGGCGAAGGCGACAGCGGCGCGGGGAAAGCGGTTCTGGATCGGGTGCATCCCGGATGGTTGGAGCCGGCCTGACCTTGATAAGGACAGCGGGGGAGGGTAGAGGTGCCGGACTCTCCCCGCTTCATGAAACTTGCCATCCTCCTCCCCCTCCTGGCTTTGATTGCCCCCGCCATGAACGCCCAGGCCCCCGCCAACCCCGCCCGCGCGCCGCTCGGCTCGATGGTGCTCGACTGGAACCAGCTGGTCCCCGCCCCGACCAAGACCGGCGAGCGCCGGGAGCTTTTCGACGGCCCGACCCGGACCTTCGCCAACGCCGAGGGGCATGTGACCACTCTCGAGCCGGGCCAGTCGCCGCACCCGGCCCACCGCCATCCCGACGAGGAGCTGGTCATCGTCAAGGAGGGCACGATCGAGGTCACGATCAACGGCCGGACCCAGCGGGCCGGCCCGGGGTCAGTCTTCTTCTATGCCTCGGAGGATCTCCATGGGATGCGCAACGTCGGAACGACGCGGGCCACCTACTTCGTCTTCCGCTTCGTCACCCCCGCCCTGGCCGGCCCGCCCGCCAAGGCGCCCTGAGCGCGGCCGGTGGCTGGCGGCGGCGGCGGCGCTGGGGCTCGCCCTGGCCGGCCCCGCGGCGGCGGCCTTCGAGCATCCGCCCTCGCCCGACCAGGTCTATGGCGAGCTCTACGCCCGGGTGGAGCTCGGCGGGATCTTCCCCGACCAGAAGACCTTCGCCGACTGCGTGCCGCGCTCGGCCCCCGCGGCGATCCTGGCCGACTATGACCGGCAGCGCGGCCGGCCCGGCTTCGACCTGAGGGCCTTCGTGGCCTCCCACTTCCTCATCCCGGAGCCCGCCGCGACCGCGGTGCCGCCCGAACCCGACATCGAGCGCCACATCGCCGTTCTCTGGGGGCTGCTGCGCCGGCGGCCGGACCGGCCGGTCTCCGGCTCCTCGCTGCTGCCGCTGCCGCACCCCTATATCGTGCCGGGCGGCCGCTTCCGCGAAATCTACTACTGGGACTCCTACTTCACCTCCTTGGGGCTGCTCCGCGCCGGCGACGAGGCGGACGTCCGGGCGATGGTGGACAACTTCGCCTGGCTCAGCGCCACCTACGGCCACATCCCCAACGGCAACCGCACCTACTACCTGACCCGCTCGCAGCCCCCGTTCCTCTCCCTCATGGTGGAGCTGCTGGCGGCCCGCGAGGGCGAGCAGGTCTACCGGCGCTACGAGCCGGCGCTGCGGGCCGAACTCGACTACTGGCAGGACCGCACGGCGCCGACCCGGCACCTCGTGCGGCTGCCCGGCGGCGCCGCGCTGGACCGCTACTATGACCAGGCGGACACCCCCCGGCCGGAGGCCTTCGCGGCGGACGAGGCCCTGGCCCGCCGCTCGGCCGAGCCGGCGGAGCGGCTCTACCGCAACCTGCGCTCGGCGGCCGAAAGCGGCTGGGACTTCAGCACGCGGTGGTTCGCCGACGGGCGGGACCTGGCGACCGTCGACACCATCGACGTGGTGCCGGTCGACCTCAACTGCCTGCTCTGCCATCTCGAGTCCGCGCTGGCGCGCGCGCGGCGGCTGGACGGCGATCCGGAGGGCGCGCGGCGGCTGGACGAGGCGGCGGCGCGCCGCTGGGAGGCCATCCGGCGGCTGTGCTGGTCCGAGCGGGACGGCTTCTTCTTCGACTACGATCTGCGGACCGGCCGGCGCCGCCCCGCCTGGACGCTGGCGGGGCTCATGCCGCTGTTTCTCCACCTCGCCGCCCCCGGGGAGGCCAAGCGGGTGGCGGAGGCCGTGCGCGCCCGCTTCCTGCGTCCCGGCGGGGTCGTCACGACCCTGGCCGCGAGCGGCCAGCAGTGGGACGCGCCCAACGGCTGGGCGCCGCTGCAGTGGGTCACGGTCCGGGGCCTGGCGAACTATGGCGAGAACGCGCTGGCGGCGGAGATCGCCCGGCGCTGGCTCGCCCTCAACCGCCAGGTCTACGCCCGCACCGGACGGCTGATGGAAAAATACAACGTCGTGGACACCGCCCTCCCCGCCGGGGGCGGCGAGTATCCCGCCCAGGACGGCTTCGGCTGGACCAACGGCGTTTTCGCGGAGCTGGAGGCGGAGTATTCCCCCTAAAGGAGCCCGCGCGGGGTGCCGATGTTGGGGGGATGACGGAACGCAGGCCGCTCGCATTCACCTTGGGGGTCCTCCTCTGGGCGGCGTCGCTGCTGACCGCCTTCGGCGCGCTCACCCGGTACGGCAACCGACCGGGCGCGGCCGGAAAGCCGCTCCGGCCGTCCGAGCCCGCCAGCCTGCTGGGCGCCTACCGGCGCGAGGGCCGGCCGCTGCTGGTCATGGTGGTGCACCCCCGCTGCCCCTGCACCGACGCGAGCCTGGACGAAATGGGCGAGCTGCTCGCGCGGGCCCAGGGGGCGTGCGACGCCGTCCTCGTCCGCTACCAGGCCGCGGGCTGGCCGGCCCCGCCGCGGTCCCAGACGCTGGCCGGCCGGAGGGTGCCCGTGCTCTCCGACCCGGAGGGCCGCCTCGCCGTCCGTCTCGGGGCGGAGACCTCGGGGCACTGCCTGCTGATCGACGCCCAGGGGCAGGTCCGCTTCGAGGGCGGCATCACCCCCTCCCGGGGCCACCGCGGATCCGCGCCGGGACAGGACGCGATCCTGGCCGTGCTCCATGGCGAAGGCGCCGGGGTAGCCGCGGCGCCGGTCTTCGGGTGCTCCCTGGCCAACGCCTGCCTGCGGCCGCCTCCCACATGAAGATCGCCAGCCCGTTCAGCTCCCTCTCCGCGGCGCTGCTGCCGGCGCCCGCCGATCCGGCTCGGCAGGGCGAGGTCCAGGCGCTGTTCGACGAGTACGAGCGGGCGGTCTTCGCCCGCATCAACCATTTCTTCGTCTGGCTCTTCTGGCTCCAGTGGCTCTTCGCCGTCGTCCTGGCCGTGGTCTGGTCGCCCAGAACCTGGGAGGGCGCGGCCAGCTCCGTCCATCCGCATCTGCTGGCGGCCGTCTTCCTCGGCGGACTGCTTGCCCTCGGCCCGGTCGCGCTCATCGGGCTGCGGCCCTACGACCTCCTGACCCGGCACGTGGTGGCGATCGCCCAGGTCGGCTTTTCCGCCCTCCTCATCGACCTGACCGGCGGGAGGATCGAGACCCACTTCCACATCTTCGGGTCCCTCGCGTTCCTCGCCCTCTACCGCGACTGGCGGGTCCTGCCGACGGCGACGCTGGTGGTCGTCCTCGACCATCTCCTGCGCGGGCTGTGGTACCCGCTGACCGTCTACGGCGTGGCCTATGCCACGACCTGGCGCACCGCCGAGCACGCGGCCTGGGTGCTCTTCGAGGACGCGATCCTCCTTTGGGCCTGCCTCATCTCGCGTCGCGAGATGTGGGAGATCTGCCTGCGCCACGAGGAGCACGTCCGCCTGCTCAACGAAATGGAGCGGCGGGTCGCCGAGCGGACCCACGATCTCGAGACGGCGAACCGCCGGCTGGTCGAGGCCTCCCGCGAGGCCGGGCGGGCCGAGGTCGCGACCGGCGTGCTGCACAACGTCGGCAACGTGCTCACCAGCGTGAACCTCATCGTCGACGACGTGCGCGACCGGCTGCGCTCCTCGCGCGTCCGGCACATCCGCCAGGTCACCGCCACCCTCCAGCTCCAGGGCGCGCGCCTGCCGGAGTTCTTCCAGGGCGAGGTGGGCCGCGCGCTTCCGGGCTTCATGGCCAAGCTGGGGACGAACCTCGAGACGGAGAACGAATACCTGCTCAAGAGCGCGGAGACCCTGACCGCCCACTGCGGCCATCTCCGCGAGATCATCGTGGCCCAGCAGTCGGCGGCGCGCCGCGTGGGCATGACGGAGGCGGTGGTGGCCGACGTCCTGGTCGAGGAGGCCCTGCTGCTCAACAGCGACTCCTTCAGCCGCCATGGAATCGAGCTGGTCAAGACCTTCGAGCGGACGCCCGCCGTGCGGGTCGACCGGCACAAGGTGATGCAGATCCTGGTCAACCTCCTGAAGAACGCCAAGGACTCCATCCTGAGCTCCGAGGGCGGCGGCCGGAAGATCATCGTCCGGGTCGGCGCCCAGCCGGGCCGGAGGGTGGCGATCGCGGTGCAGGACAGCGGCGCGGGGATCGCGCCCGACAACATGCTCAAGATCTTCCAGCACGGCTTCACCACCAAGAAGGACGGGCACGGCTTCGGGCTGCACAGCTGCGCCCTGGCGGCGC
Organism: Opitutaceae bacterium; assembly: GCA_035546595.1. Lineage (GTDB taxonomy): Bacteria > Verrucomicrobiota > Verrucomicrobiia > Opitutales > Opitutaceae > Palsa-1447. The sequence continues at coordinate 35,152 of DASZWO010000002.1, read as the reverse complement.
GCGAGATGGCGGGAGACCTGCTCGCGAGCAGCGAGGGCCCGGGCCGCGGGGCGACCTTCACCCTCCTGCTGCCGGCGGTGCCATGAGCGCTCCCCTTCCGCCGAACCGCCGGATCCTGGTGGTGGATGACAATCCCGCCATCCACGAGGACTTCCGCCGGATGATGCGGGTGGACCCCGGGAACGCCGAGTTGGACGCCGCCGCCGCGGCGCTCTTCGGGGAGGCGCCGGCTCCGGCGCCGCCCTCCTTCGAGCCCTTCCAGCTCAGCTCCGCCCTGCAGGGCCAGCAAGCGCTGGAGATGGTCACCGCGGCCTGCGCCGCCGGCGCCCCCTACGCCCTGGCCTTCGTCGACATGCGGATGCCCCCGGGCTGGGACGGGCTGACGACCATCCAGAAGCTCTGGGAGGTCGATCGGGAACTCAACGTGGTGATTTGCACCGCCTACTCCGACTACACCTGGGAGGAGATCCGCGCGGCCCTGCGCCAGCACAAGCGCTGGCTGGTGCTGAAGAAGCCCTTCGAAAAGATCGAGGCGCTGCAGATGGCCGACGCGCTCTCGGAGCGCTGGGCGATCGCCGCCAACGCCCGCCGGCGGATCGCCGAACTCGAGGCCGCCCTGGCGGCCCCCCCGGGCTGAGGGGGCGCTCTTGACCGGCCGGGGTTCCGGGCCATCGTGGGCGCATGGGCCGGCCCCCGAGCTGGATCTTCGCCTCGCTCGCGCTGCTGTTTGCGGCGCTGGGCGGGCTCCTGGTGCGCCAGCAGCGGGAAATCTCCCGGCTCCGTTCGGCCGTGTCCTCCCAGGCGGCGCAGCTGGCGGGCAGCCAGGACCAGATGCAGCAGCTGGCCGGCCGGCTCGAGGCGGAGGAGCAGGGGCGGGCGGCCACCGGCCAGGCCCTGCGGCGCGCCGCCGCCGAGAACACCAGGCTGGCCGAGGCGCTGGGCCTCGACGCCTCGGACCTGAGCTTCTGGCGCAGCGAGCGCCTCCGCCAGTCGGCGCAGCATTACGCCCCGGAGCTGGCCCGGCTCAACCTGGCTCCGGATCGGCGCAACGCCCTGCTGTCCCTCCTCGCTGACCGGACCGACGCGATGCGGGACGCGCGCGAGATCGCGCTGCGCGAGGGCATCTCCCCGGATTCGGCCGCAATGACCCTGGCCATCCAGTCGGCGGCGGCCGACGTCGAGGGCGATATCCGGGGCTTGATCGGCGCCGCCATCGACGGCTTCTTCCCCGCGCCGGCGGCGCCGGCCGTGACCGTGGCGGTGTACGCCCCTCCGCCCGCGGCGATCCCGGTCTCCGCCGAGCCGGCCGCCGCGCCGAACGATGCGCTGCCCGCCTACGGGTACGGCTACCCGCCCGCCTACGCCCCTTATATCCCGGTCTACGTCGTCTCGAATTTCCGGCGGCGCGGCCTCCGGCCGGCGCCCCGCTTCGCCGGGCCCCGGCTCGAGCCGGCCCGCCCGCTCCGGGCGGCGCCGCCGGGCGACGGCGGGGCCCGGAACTTCCGCGCGGGCGCGAGGCCGAGCCCCTCCCGGTGAGGCGCGGAGGGATCCGCGCATGGGCCCTCGCCCTGGGGGCGCTGGGCTGGGCCTCGGCCGCGGCGGCGGCCGAGTACTCCAATCCGATCCTGTCCGGCGACTGGAGCGATCCGGGCATGATCCGCGTCGGCGACTCCTTTTACACCGTCCGCTCGTCCTTCGGCTGGCAGCCGGGGGTGCCGATCGCGCAAAGCAAGGACCTGGTTCATTGGCGGTACATCGGCCATGCGTTCGGCAGCCTGCCCGGGCTGCAGCCGGGCGACACCCGCGATGGAATCTGGGGCGTCGAGCTCGGCTACAATCCGAACACCCGCCAGTTCCTCATCTACGCGCCGACCCGCGACTACCAGGTTTTCGTCTTCTCGTCGGACCGCCCGGAGGGGCCCTACCAGCGCCGGAGCCTGGGGCAGCACCTGGGCATCGATCCGGGCTTCTTCGCCGACAGCGACGGGCGGCTCTACCTGATCCTGAACCACGCCCAGATTTACGAGCTGACGGCCGACGGGCTCTCGATCAAGCGGCTGGCCGCGCAGATCGACCGCCGGAAGTACCGCTACTTCGAGGGGCCGGCGATCTTCCGCCACGGCGGATGGTACTACGTGCTCTTTTCCGACGGCGGCACCCTGCCGCACCAGCCGAGCACCGTTTCGGTCCTGCGCGCCCGGGCGATCGAGGGCCCCTGGGAGCCCGACCCGCACAACCCGGTGCTCTTCTCCACCGACAACGGGGCGCGGTTCCAGGGGCCGGCCCACGGGACGCTGCTGCAAATGCCCGACGGCGCCTGGTACGTCACCTTCCACGCCCACGAGCCCGCCTATTATTCGCTCGGCCGGGAGCTCCTGATGCAGCCGATCGAATGGACCCCGGACGGCTGGTGGCGGCCCACCACGGGGCCCGTTCCGACCGCGACCGCCCCGGCGCCGAACCTGCCGCCCTGCGACTACCACCTGGCGCAGTCCGACGACTTCTCGGGGCCGGCCCTCGGCCTGCAGTGGTTCTTCACCTGCCCGCCGGACCTGAGCGGCGCCTCCTGGAGCCTGACCGAGCGGCCGGGGCAGCTGCGGATCCATTCGCTGCCGGGGGACCTTGGCGCGCTGAGCGCGCTGCCCGGCGTTTTCCAGCAGCGCGTCATCGACAAGCGCTTCTCGGTCGAGACCAGGGTCCGCTTCGACGCGCGGGAGGGCCGGGAGGCGGCGGGCCTGCACTTCTACCACGATCCGCAGCGCAATTTCTGGCTGGCCTCGACCGTGCGCGGGGGCCGGCGGGCGATCGCGGTGGGGCGGTACGCCCGCGGCGTCCGCCAGGACCTGTGGACGGAGTTCCCGGAGCTGGGGCGGACGGTGGACCTGAAAATCTCCGTCGACGGCAACGAAAGCGCCCAGTGCTTCTTCCGGCCCGGCGCGGGACCCTGGCGCCCGATCGGCGGCGCGATCTATTTCGGGGCCAGCGGCGGCTTCCTCCGGGACGGGCGAAAGGGCGATCCCGACCTCGGCTGGGTCGGGATCGACAAGTCCAACCTCTGGACCGCGGCGACCTTCGGCGTGTTCGCGGTGCGCGACGGCGCGCCGGCCTCGCGCCCGGCCGACTTCGACTACGTCAGGGTGACGAAGGACTGAGCGGGGAGCGCCGGTAAAGCTGGACCGTGCCGGCGGGACCGGCTTGGGGGAAGGAGTGGCGAGTGAGCTCGGGCCGGGCGCCGTCGTCGGGCCGGGCGCGGGGGGAGGGGAAGGAGGCCGCGAGCGCATACCCCCTCGGCGCGGTGAAATAATGCCCCAGGCTCAGCACCCAGTCGGGCGCGCCGATGGCGCGGCGGAAGGCGGGCGGCCCCATCAGGCCGGCGACCCGGTCCATGACGCCGCGCTCCGCGGGCCCGGGGGTGAATTCCGGGGAAATCAGGAAGCGGTCGCCCAGGTAGAAGATGGCGGTGTCCCGCGCCCACGCCGGCGAGACGAAGAGCACCGGCGCGGGGGCGCCGGGCGGGGCGGAGGCGCGGAGTTCCCCCACGGCTGCGGCCAGCGCGTCGGGCGGCGGATGGAAGATCTCGCCGGCGACCGCGGGCATCCAGGAAAGGGGGACGCGGCCGGCGCGGGGCTGGATCCAGAAGGAGGCGCTGGCAAGGTTGCTGAGGACCGCCACGGCGAGCGCCGCCAGGGCCGCGCCGCCCGTCCCCAGCCCCTCGAGCGCGACCGCGAGGCCGGCCAGGGAGAAGAGCAGCAGGTGCGGCATGTACCGGAGGATGGCAAAGCGGTCGGCGGTCTCGTAGCCGAGCAGGCCGGCGGTCGCGACCGCCTGGACCACGAGGTTGATCCCGACCAGGCCGACCAGCGGCTCGCGCAGCAGGCCGAGAACCCGGCTGCGCCGCGGCAGGGCCATCCCCAGCGCGACGGCCAGCAGCAGCAGCGGCACGGCGCCGACGGCGTCGAGATCGAGCACCATCGCGAAAAGCCCGTCGGCGAAGACGCTGAGCCAGCCCGAGAAATCCGAGGTGATGCTCTCGAGCGTGGTGGCCGAGGCGGCGAGGCCCGGCCCCAGCGCGGCGTACCAGGCGAGCCAGGAGGCGAATCCCGCGACGGCGGCGAGCAGGAGGGCCGCGGCCTCCCCGCGGCGGAAAAGCAGCGCGAAGAGGAAGAGGGAGCCGCCGGCGCAGGCCGCGGCGAAGGGCTGGGTGTGGAAGAGCAGCACGAAGACGGCGCCGACGCCGGCCGGCCTGATCCAGGGGCGGCGGAAGGGGGCGGAGAGCAGCCAGAGCAGCACCGCGTATCCCAGGACCAGCAGCGAATAGTAGCGGGCGTTGCGCTGGAAGAGCACGATCTGCGGTGCGAGCAGGAGCAGGGCGGCGGCCAGATCGGGCGCGCGCACCCGGCCGCGCAGGAGGGCGCGCAGGGGAAACCAGGCGGAGAGCCCGAGGAGGGCGAAGAGGAGGCGGAGCCCGCGGGTATCGTCGCCGAAGAGCGCGAGGGAGGCCGCGCCGACGTAGTACTGGACCCAGGGGATCTTCTTGGAAAGGAAGCCCCGGCTCAGCTGGCTGCCATTGTCGAAGAGGCTGAGGTTCCGCCCGTCGAAGGGCGAGGGAAGGCCGTGCTCCCGGACGCCCCGGGCCTCGATGCCCGTGTCGGCCTCGTCGCTCCAGAGCAGCGGCCGGTCCAGGCCCCAGAGGTAGAGGGCCGCGAGCGCGGCCGCCGCCAGCGCCAGCGCCGCAAGATGCCGGAGGGAGCGACGGGGAGGGGCGAGGTTCACGGAGGTGCTGGATCTAACGGAACGGCGTCGAAAGTAAACCGCCGGGTGCGGCGCCGACTCCCGTGCCTTGCATCGCACTGCGAAATTGTACGTATGAACGGTTTCTCGACTCGCCCGGGGGGATGGGGAAACTCGAGGCACTATGCTGATCATGGAAACGCGGCGCGGTTCGCGCCTGAAGCTCTGGATGAAACGCGGGGCCATCCTCGGCGTCGTCGCGTTGATCGTAGCGGGTTGGCTGGGGTACCAGCCGGCGCTGGCCCGGTATCACGAGTGGAAGCAGGCCCGGGCGCTGCGTCAGGCCAAGGAATTCATCTCGAAGCACGACGCGGCGAACGCGCAGCTGGCGTTGGCGGTGGCGCTCACCGGCTCGCCGGCGGGAATCGAGACCTGGCGCACGGCGGCGGTGATGCTGGACCAGGCGGGCGCGCCGCAGGCGCTGCGGCTGCACCAGCACATCGTGCAGATGATGGGGGCGAACCTGTCGGACAAGGTCGCCCTGATCGAGTCGGCCATCCGGCTGGGGGAGTTCAACGCCGCGCGCGACGAGCTGGGCTCGCTGAGCCCGGAGGAGTCCAATCAGCCCGCGGCGCTGGGCGCGGCCCTGTCGTTCGCGATGGACACCAACGACCGGCCGGTGGCGGACGCGCTCCTCGACCGGCTGCGGGCGGTGGCGCCGAACAACGACGAATTCAAGGTCTCCCAGGCCATGCTGCATCTTCGCCACCCCAATGCGGCGACGGCGGCGGCCGCCCGCCGGGAATTGGAGGGCTGGTCGGAAAACCGGGCCTTCGCCCTGCGCGTCAAGCGCGCGCTGATGAGCGACGCGGAGCTGCGCCGCGACCTGCCGGCGGCCAAGCGCTGGGCGGCCGCGGTGGTGGCGGATCCGCAGTCGGTGTACGCGGACCGGCTCAACCAGGCCAATCTGGAGCTGCTGGTCGAAAAGCAGCCGTTCGCGGCAGTCTACGGCGAATTGGCCGCGGACGCGGCCAAGAGCCCCGATGCCGCGGCGCAATTCGCCAGCTGGCTCAACATCCAGAAGAAGGTGCCGGAGGCGGACCACTGGATCGACAGCCTGCCGCCGGAGATCCGCGACTCGAGGCAGGTGCTCGCGATCCACGCGGAAATCGTGGCGCAGCTCAACGACTGGGACCGCCTCACCCGCCTGCTGGCCGGGGGGGCCTGGGGGCCGATCTCCGAGGATACGGTGCGCCTGGCGATGTCCGCCCGCCTGGTGGGGAGCCACGGGGGCCCGGCCATCCGCCGGCAGGTCTGGGATGAGGCGCTGCAGGGGGCCGGCAGCAACCTCGGCTCCCTAGTGGTGCTGCAGCGGCTCTCCGCGTTCTGGGGCTGGCTTCCGGAATCCGAGGCGGCGCTCTGGATGATCGCGCGGCAGTATCCCGACCAGGTCTGGGCCGACCAGACCCTGTTCAACGCCTACCGCACCGCCCACGACACCGCGAGCATGCGGGATGTGATGAACCTGCTGCGGAGCAATGATCCGGGCATTCCCCGCTACCAGCACGACTGGGCCCTGCTCTCGCTGCTGACCAACCCGACCGAGACCTGGGACCAGCCGAAGCGGGTCCTGCAGCGCCTTTACGAGCAGAAGCCGCACGACAGCTTCTACGTGACCAGCTACGCGTTCGCCCTCGCCCAGGCGGGCAAGGAAAAGGAGGCGCTGGCGCTGATCACCGCGCTGCCCCAGCTCGACCGCGACTACACCCCGCGCCAGCCCTACCTCGCCTATATCTACGGGCTGAACCGCCAGCGCGCCGAGGTCGATCGGGCCGAGGTGAAGGGGCGCGGCACGGACTTCCTGCCGGAGGAGGCCAATCTCTTTCTCCAGGCCCACGCCGCCCTGGATCGCCGTCTGCTGCTGCCGCCCAAGCCGGCGGCCCCCAAACCCGCCCCCAAGCCCGCGACCAAGCGCGCCCCGGCGGCATGACCCGGTCCCGCGCGGGCGGAACGAAGGCGCCCTGGCTGGGAGTCGGATTCGTCGCGCTGGGGGCGCTGCTCCTGGTGGCGCTGGCCAACGCCTGGCAGATCGCTCCCGACCTCGGTCACGGCTGGGCGGCGCCGCTGCTTATCGGCTATCTTTACTGGGAGCGGGCGGCGAGCCGGCCGAGATTCGGGGAGGGGTCGGCGGTGGGTCCCCGCGGCTGGATCGCCGCGGCCGCCATCCTGGCCTGCGCTCCCGTCCTGCAGCTGCTGCTCGAGCCCTTTCCGCTCTGGCCGCTCGCGGTCTGGCTTTACGCGGGATTGCTGGCCGGCGCCGCCGTCGGGGCCGCGGCCCTCGCGGCGGGCCGCCGGGGTGCGGTTTGGGTGGCGGCCCCGCTGGTCCTGCTGCCGGGGGCCCTGCCGTGGCCGTCGGCCCTGAACCGGTGGATCATCCTGCCCCTGCGGGAGGCGATGGCCGGGCTCGCGGCCGAGATCAGCAATCTGCTCGGGCACCCCGCGCTGGCCGAGGGCACGAGCGTGCGCCTCAGCGGGGCCTGGGTGGGAGTCGACGAGGCCTGCGGCGGGATCCGCTCGCTGCAGGCCGTGGTGATGATGGCGCTCTTTCTCGGGGAATGGCTGCGTTTCAGCTGGCGGCGGAGGCTGGCGCTGATCGCGGCGGGCGTGGCCGCCGCGGTGCTGGGAAATTTCCTTCGGATCGTGTTCCTGGCCGAGCGCGCGGCCCTGGGCCCGGCGGCGGCGCTGGCCGCCCACGACGCGGCTGGCTGGCTGGCGCTGGCGGTGACGCTGGGGCTGACCGGCCTGGTGGCCTGGCGGTGGGCGCGGCGGCGCGACCCGGCCGGGGCTGCCCCGGCGCCCGCCGGCGGCGCGCGCTCGGCCGCGGTCCTCTGGCTCGCGGTCGTGGCCGGGGGGCTGTGGCTGGAGCAGGGCGCCGTCTGGTGGTGGTATGCGCGCGGCGCGTCGGCCACGGCCCAGCTGCCCCGCTGGACCGCCCGGCTTCCGCAGGACGCCTGGAATTTCCGGCCGCAGCCGCTCGCCGAGGAGGCGAAGGAGATGCTCCGGCCCGATCTGTACACGGCGGCGTCCTGGGAGGGCCCGCAGAACCGGGTCTATTCGGCCTACTATATCGAATGGCACGAGGGGCAGGTCGCCCGCTTCGTGCCCTTTCTGCACAATCCCGCCGTCTGCATGCCGATGGCGGGCTGCGAGCTCGAGCGGCCGCTGGGCGATTTCGACGTCTCCTGGGCGGGCGGGTCGATTCCCTTCCATGCCTATCTTTTCCGGCAGGCCGGCCAGGACCTGGCGGTGGCCTTCGCCGTGTGGGACACCAGCCGCAACCGCCCGCTGGCGACCGAGGGGGCGGGTTGGAGGTCTTGGTTCGGCGCCCGCTGGACCGAGGTGGCGGAGGCTCGCCGCAACCAGCCGGCCCAGATGCTCGCGCTCGCCATCTCCGGGGCTGGCGGACAGTCCGAATTGGCCGCCACGCTCCGCTCTTTGATCGTCCAGCCCTGAATCCCCGGGCGGTGGGTACGCACTGCAAGTGCGTGCAACTACGTACCAACGACTTATTGACCGAAATGCCTCCTGTTCCGAATCTTTGACCATGCCCAAAACGATCCGCTTCTCCATCCTCGCCGCGGCCGCGCTCGCGCTGGCCGCGTTTACCCCTCGGGCGCAAGCCCAGGTCGAGACGTTCGAAACCCTCTCGGCTTACAACGGCTCCGATGCGATCCAGGGTTTCGGCGGCGGCACCACCGCCCTGACCGAGACCTTCACCAACGTGCTGGAGCTGCAGAGCATCACCTTCCGCTTCACCCTCACCGGCACGGACAACGTTTCCCAGAACATCTCGGCCTATCTCGTGCAGTGGAACCAGGGCGCGGGCGCGCTGGGCACCGCCAAGACGACCTTCACCGCCCCCACCGACCCCAACGCGACGCTGGTGGGCGGCGCCAACCCGACCGACACGACCGTCGCCGGGCCCGCCTACACGCAGTCCTTCACCATTCCGCCGGCCGGCTCGGGCGGCTGGCAGACGGACACCTTCACGGACCAGTCGACCTACCAGGGCTACGACGTGACGCTCACGCCGAACCAGGCCCTCGATCCGTCCCTGACCTACGCCATCGTGCTGATCGACACGACCAATGCGTCCGGCCTGGGCCTGCTGGACATCAACGACACGGATCCCTTCTCCTACGGCTTTGCCACGCGCAATCTCACCGCCGGCAGCCTGAGCGCGGTCCAGTCGACCAACAGCAACAATTCCTCGGTCTCGAACGGCATCGGCGGCGACTACGGTTTCTCCCAGATCGTGATCGTCCCCGCGGGCAACATCGTCCCGACGCCCGAGCCCCGCACGGCCGCCGCCTTCATCGCCGCCGCCTTCGTCGCCTTCCTGGTGGGCCGCCGCCTGCTGAAGAAGGACGAGGACACGCTGCCCGGCGCGGTCGCCGCCTAAGGCTCCGCTTTCAGGATTTTTTGGGCCGAGCCCGCGCGCGAGCGCGGGCTCTTTGTTTTATCGGAAGTCGTGGGAGCCGGCCACGGGCAGGCCGGCCAGCGGCAGGGGCTCGATCTCCTCGGCCATGAGGTGGGTGACGTTCCGCTCGTTCTGCACCCGCCCGGTGATGAGCAAGGCTCCCTCGAGGTTGATGGTCAGCCGCCGCGCCTCGAAGAGGGACGGCCAGACGATGGCATTGGCATGGCCGGTCTCGTCCTCGAGCGTGATGAAGCAGACGCCCTTGGCCGTGCCGGGGCGCTGCCGGGTGATGACGGCCCCGCCCACGCGCACGCGCTCGCCGTTGGGCCGCTGCGGCAGCTCCCCGGCCGGGCAGAGCCCCGGCAGCTGCGGGCGCAGGACCCGCATCGGGTGGTTGCCGGCGGTGAGCCCGGTGGTCGCATAGTCGGCCTGCAACCGCTCCAGATGCGTCATCCGCTCCAGGGGCGAGAGCGTCGCCTCCTCCTCGGCCCGGGCGGCCCGGAAGAGATCGTCGCCCTCGCGCAGGGCCTCGACCCGCCAGAGGGCCTCGCGGCGGTGGCCGGCCAGGGCGTTGAGCGCGCCGGAGGAGGCGAGGAGGCGCCGCTCCTTGGGATTGAAGTTCGTCCGCCGGAGGAAGTCCTCGGACGAGGCGAAGGGGCCGCCGGCCCGCGCGGCGAGGAGCCGCCGCAGCGCGGGCCGGCGCACGCCCCGCAGCGCCGCCAGGCCCAGGCGCACGGTCCGGGCGTCCACCACCCGCGCCAGTTCGCCGGACTCGCGGACGCAGACCGGCAGGAACCGGAGGCCGTGGCGGCGGCCGTCCTGCACCAGGGTGGCGGAGGAGTAGAAGCCCATCGGCTGGCAGTTGAGCAGGGCGGTGTAAAAAGCGGCGGGCTTGTGCGCCTTCAGCCAGGCCGAGGCGTAGGCGAGCAGGGCGAAGGAAATGGCATGGCTCTCGGGGAAGCCATAGAGGCTGAAGGCGGCGAGCGACTTGATGATGGCGGCGGTGGCCTCCCGGGAAACGCCGTTGGCCAGCAGCGAGCGCCCCAGCTTCTCCTCGCTGCGCCGCAGCCGATCGTCGGTGCGCTTGAAGCCGATGGCGCGGCGCAGCTCGTCCGCCTCGGCCGGGCTGAACCCGCCGAGCTCCATCGCCAGCCGCAGGATCTGCTCCTGGAAGAGGACGACCCCCAGGGTCCGCTTCAGGATGGGCTCGGCCCGGGGATCGGGGTAGGTCACCTCCTGGCGGCCGGCCCGCCGCTCGAGGTAGGGATTGACCGCGTCGCCGTGGATCGGGCCGGGGCGGATGATGGCCACCTCGACCACCAGGTCGTAAAACGTCTTGGGCTGCATCCGCGGCAGGGTCGCCATCTGGGCGCGGCTCTCGATCTGGAAGACGCCGACGGTGTCGGCCTCCCGGATCATCCGGTAGGTCTCCGGGTCGTCCTTGGGCAGCTTGGCCAGGTCGACCGGCTCGCCCCGCTGCGAGCAGATTTCCAGGGCGTCCTGCAGGACGGCCATCATGCCCAGGCCGAGGAAGTCCACCTTGACCAGCCCCAGGTCCTCGCAGTCGTCCTTGTCCCACTGCACCACCGAGCGCCCGGGCATGCGGGCGTTCTCCAGCGGCACGAAATGGTCCAGGCGCCCGCCGCTGAGGATCATCCCGCCGCTGTGCTGGCCCAGATGGCGGGGCAGGCCCCGCAGCTGCGCGGAAAGGTCCAGGAGGGCGGGCAGGCGCGGATGGCCGTCGGAGAGGCCCGCCATGCGCAGCTGCTCCCGCCAGGCCAGGGTGTTCGCGTAGTCGCCGTGGTGGAAAAGCTTGGAGAAGCGGTCGAGGAGGTCGTCGGGCAGCCCCAGCGCCTTGCCCACCTCGCGCATCGTGCTGCGGCCGCGGTAGGTGATGACGTTCGCGGTCATGGCGGCCCCGCGGCGGCCGTAGCGCCGCCAGAGCTCCTGCAGCACCTCCTCGCGCCGCTCGCCGCTGGGCAGGTCGAGGTCGATGTCGGGCCAGCTGCCGGTCCGCCCCTCGGAGAGGAAGCGCTCGAAGAGCAGGTGGTTCTCGATCGGGTCGACCGCGGTGATGCCGAGGACGTAGCAGACCGCGCTGTTGGCCGCGCTGCCCCGGCCCTGGACGAGGATGCCGCGCTCCCGGGCGAAGCGGCAGATGTCCCAGACGATCAGGAAATACCCGCAGAACTCCAGGCGGGTGATGAGGGCGAGCTCGCGCTCGATCTGGCGGCGCGCCGCCGCGCCCACCGTCCCGTAGCGCTCCCGCGCGCCCGCCCAGACCTCGGCGGCCAGCCGGCCGGCCTGGGTCTCCCCCGGCGCCACCGGGAAGTCCGGGAAGCGGTAGCCCAGGTCCGCCAGGGTGAACTCCAGCCGCTCGGCCAGGCGGAGGGTGTTGCCCACCGCCTCCGGCAGGTCGGCGAAGAGGGCCGCCATGGCGCCCGCGGGCTTGAGGTGGCGCTCGTCGTTGCGGGCCAGCGCCCGGCCCGCGCCGTCGAGGGTGGTGTGGAGCCGCAGGCAGGTGAAGAGGTCGGCGACGCGCCGGCCCGCCGGGTCGGCATGGAGCACGCCGTTGGTGGCCAGGAGCGGCAGGCGCTCGGCGCGCGCCCAGTCCACCAGCCAGGCGTTCTCCTCTTCCTCGCCCGGGAGGTGGTGGCGCTGCAGCTCCGCATAGAGCCGGTCGGCGCCGAAGATCCGCCGGAGCCGCGCGCCCGCCTCGGCCGCGGCCGCGCCGCCGCGCTCCCGCCAGGCCCGCCGCACCGGCCCCTCCTCGTCCCCCGTCAGCGCGATCAGGCCGCCGCTGCCCTCGGCCAGCTCCGCCCAGGCCACGCGCCCCTCGCCCTTGGGGGCGCGCAGGTGCGCGGTGGTGAGCAGGGCGCAGAGCTGGCGGTAGCCCGCCTGGCTCGCCGCCAGGACCGGCACCACGCTTCCGTCCTCCATCGTCAGCTCGCAGCCGACCAGCGGGCGCCCCCCGCCGGCCTGCTGGGCGCGGGAGAAGAGCCGGGCCGCGCCGTAGACCCCGTCGCGGTCGCAGAGGGCGAGGGCGGGCAGGCCCAGCCGCGAGGCCTCCTCCCCCAGGGCCTCCGGGGTGGACCCCCCGCGCAGGAAGGAGAAGGCGCTGCGGGCATGGAGTTCGACGTAGTCCATGGCTAGTCGAAGATGGCCGTCACGCTCCAGCTTCCGCCCTCGCGCGCGAGCTCGTAGATCCCGCCGCCGGCGAGCTCGACCTGCCAGGTCTCGCGGGCCCAGGCGTCGGGGCGCCACCAGTCGCCGGAGGCGCGCCAGGGCCCCCGCGCCTCCCGCACGGCGTCCCGCAGCTCCGGGCCGGCGAGCCCCGCCGGCCGGCCCTCCGCCCAGGCCACCTGCACCGGCCAGGGCGGGCGGAAGCGCCGCGGGACCAGGCCGCGGGGCGGGTGGACGGGCGCGTCCGCGGCCGGGGCCACCGCCGGCGCGGGCTTCTCCAGGGTGAACGCGTCGGGGCGGTGGGTGTCGGCGGGCCGGGGCGTGCCCACGCGGCCCTCGCCCACGATCGCGCCCACCCGCGCCAGGCTCTCCCAGAAGGCCTGCGGGTCGCGCAGCCCGGTGTCGAAGAGCCCGTCCTGCTTCACCCGCGCCCGCGCCTCGGCCGCGGCGAAGCGCACGCCGCTCACGCGGGCGGCGGTGCGCACCGTCTCGAGGTGCGCCTGGAGGACGCGCAGCCAGCCGTCCACGTCGGTGTTGGGCTCGGGCAGGGTGAAGGTGCGGCGATAATCGCTCCCGTCCTCCAGCAGCAGGGTGAGGGCCAGGGCGGATGCGGCCAGCCCCGCCGCCCGCAGCTCGAAGGCCACGCGCTCGGCGAAGCGCCGCAGCCGGAAGAAGAGGGGCTCGATCGCCTCGACCGGCGGCTCGTAGGCCCATTCCACCGCGAAGGTCCGGCCCGGCTCTACCAGGCGCAGCACCCGCTCGCTCTCCCCGGCGGCGCGCTCCCACAGGGCCACGCCCTCCGGGCCCAGCCGCCGGCCGACCTCGGCCCGGGGCAGCGCGGTCAGCTGCCCCAGGGTGCGGATGCCCCACTGCGCCAGCACCTCGGCCTGCCCCGGCTGGGGCTCCGCGAAATCCAGCGGCAGCGGGGCGAGAAATTCCGCGGCCCGCTCCACCACCAGCACCGGATCCGCGCGGCGGGCGGCGTACAGCGCCAGCAGCGCGGTGGCGGCGGCGCCGATGCGCACGGCCAGGCCGGCGCGGGCCAGCTCGAGCGGGAGCAGCCGCAGCGCGCGCCCCAGCGCGGCGGGATCGGCCCCGCGCAGGTCGGCCGTGCAGCAGCCCGGGGCGGTGGCCTCGACCCGCGGGGCGAGGGTGGAGGCCGCGGCGATCAGCAGGCTCTGGGCCTCGGCCTCGGCGGCGGGATCGCGCGGCCGCAGGAGCAGCCCCGGGCATCGCGCCAGGGCCAGCGGCGCGGGCAGCCCCGGCGGCAGGCCGGACTCGGGGGAAACCTCGGCGGCCAGCGCGTGCCGGCCCTCGCCGCGCAGCAGGGCAACCGGCGCCCGGGCCAGCCCGGGGTCGGCGCGGCGCAGCGCCTGAAGGGCGAAGTCCTCCGCCCGAAGGACGGCGTAATTCATCCGGTCAGCCCGAGGGTGGAGGGGAGCGCTTCCTCGTGGCCGCGGGCCTTCTCGACCCGCAGGCGCCCGGCCAGCCCGGCGCGGGGCGAGCGGGCGCCCTCGAGGGGCAGGGAATCGGGCAGCACCAGGCGGAAGGGGACTCCGGGCACGAGAGGGAGGGTGGACTGGATCAGGACCGCGGCGGCGCCGCCCTCGGCCGCGCGCTGCAGGCGGTACCAGCCGGAGGCCGGGATCTGGCGCAGGCTGCGGACGGGCAGGCCGCGCACGTCCAGGACCACCGCGGCGTAGTTGCCGTCGCGCACGAGGATTTCGGCGGCGGCCAGGGCCTGCGCGGCTCCGGCGCAGCGGGCCCAGACCAGGTGGGGCAGGGCGTCGGGAGGCGCGTCTTGGGGGTCGAAGCCGTCCGCGCCGTCGACCAGGGCGAGGCGCTGGCGGGCCGACCGGGTGGCGAGCAGCAGCTGGAAGAAGACGAGCTGGCCGCCGCTGCTCGGGGCGGCGGAGACGAGCTCAGTCAGCCGGCCGGCCGGCAGGCCCCCGCCCAGGGCCTCGTCGACCGGGGCGATCCCGGTGGGCAGGACGCCCTCCGGGCGGCGCGCCTTCTCCGGAAAGCGCGCAGCCAGCACTTCCCGCAAGGCGGAAACACTCTGGGAGGAACGGGGCATGGCGCTGCATGCGGGCGCCGCAAGCGGCGGGAGCTCAGGCGGAGCGGCGGATGAGCCCGAGCATGACGCCCTGGCATTCCAGGCTGCGCTCCGGGATGATGTCCCGGTAGCGCTTGTTCTCGGGCCGGAGCACGGGCTTGCCGCGGACGTAGAGCAGCCGCTTGAGGGTGGTGGTGGTCTCGTCCACCAGCGCCGCGATGATGTCGCCGGCGCGGGGCTCGCGCCGCTCCAGCACCGCCACGTCGCCGTCGAGGATGTGGGCGTCGACCATGGAGTCGCCGCTGACCCGCAAGGCCCAGATCTTGTGCTTGGCCGCCGCGCGGACCCCGAAGAGGGCGGGGTCGACGGAGAGGCTCTCGTCGGGCGTCTGCTCCTGCTGGGCCGGCAGGCCCGCGGGAATGGTGCCGAAGACCGGGAGCTGGAAGAGGTGGGTCTGGATCTCCTTGGCCCGGAGACCCCAGGTGCGGCCGTCGAGCTGGTCGATCATGTCCTTGGCGGCGAGGGCGCGCAGGTGGCAGACAGCGGCGGTCTGGCTTTTGAACCCGAAATGGCGCTGGATCTCGCGGCTGGAGGGCGGCATCCCGCGGCCCTGCTGGTAGTCCCGGATGAAATCGAGGACCGCTTGCTGTTTTTCCGTGAGCATACTGTTCAAGTGAACAGTAAGGCGGCAAAGCGCAAGCGGGAAATCGCACCCCCGCGCGCGGGCATGCAGCTGGGGTTCGCCACCGCTTATCCGGCCAACGCCTGGCTGCCGAAGCGGGGGATCAAGGAGAAGAGGGAGGCCTGGATGGATGCCGCGGGCGGCGGGCGCTTGCCCCCGGCCGGGGGCAAGCCAGTCTGGACGCCATGAACCCCGCGCTTCGCCCCCTCCGCTGCCTGCTTTTCCTCGCCGCCTTTGCCTCGGCGGCCCTCGCCCAGACCGAGAAATGGGGCGTCTACGAGGTCGCCCTGCCGGGACCCGCGGACGGCAACCCCTTCGCCGACGTCGAGCTGGGGGCCACCTTCAGCCAGGGTGCGGCTTCGGTCCAGGTCCACGGGTTCTACGACGGGAACGGCACCTACCGGATCCGCTTCATGCCCGGGGCCACCGGCGAGTGGCGCTACGTGACGCACGCCAACCGCCCGGAACTCGACGGGAAGACGGGCAGCTTCACCGCCATCGCTCCGTCGGCTGGCAACCACGGTCCCGTCCATGTCGCGCACACCTATCACTTCGCCTACGACGACGGCACCCCCTACCGGGAGCTGGGCACGACCTGCTACGCCTGGGTCCACCAGCCCGAGGCGCTGGAGGAGCAGACGCTGCGGACCCTGGCCGACGCCCCCTTCAACAAGATCCGCTTCTGCGTCTTCCCGAAGTGGTACGAGCACAACCGCAGCGAGCCGATCTTCTACCCCTACGAGGGCACGCCCCCGAACCATTGGGACTTCACCCGCTTCAACCCCGCGTTCTTCCGGCATTTCGAGAAGCGCATCCAGCAGCTGGGCGCGCTGGGGATCGAGGCCGACATCATCCTCTTCCATCCCTACGACCAGGGCCACTGGGGCTTCGACCGGATGGGGGCGAAGAACGACGATTTTTACCTGCACTACGTCGTCGCCCGCTTCTCCGCCTACCGCAACGTCTGGTGGTCGATGGCCAATGAGTACGATTTTGTCCGGAACAAGACCGAGTCCGATTGGGACCGCTTTTTCCAGATCGTGCAGGCCGACGACCCCTACCACCACCTGCGCTCGATCCACAACGGCGGGATGATCTACGACAACCGCCACCCCTGGGTGACCCATTCCAGCATCCAGAACGGCAGCGCCGTGCTCAACCCGGGCGCGGCCGAGCTCTACCGCGAGGCCTTCCGCAAGCCGGTGGTCTACGACGAGGTGAAATACGAGGGGAACATCAGCTCGCGCTGGGGCCAGCTCACGCCGCAGGAGATGGTGGTGCGCTTCTGGAACGGCTACGTGGCGGGCACCTATGTCGGCCACGGCGAGACCTACGAGAGCCCCGACGACGTCCTCTGGTGGTCGAAGGGCGGGGTCCTGCACGGGCAGAGCCCGGCCCGGCTGAAGTTCCTGCGCCGGGTGATGGAGGGCGCGCCCCCCGAGGGGATCAACCCGATCGACAAATGGCAGGAGAAGGACCTCAACGTCGGCGGGAAGCCGGGGGAGTACTACCTGGTCTACTTCGGGCGCGAGCCGATGAGCTCGTGGAAGTTCGAGCTCTACAAGACCGGGCTGAAGGGCGGGGAAAAATTCAAGGCCGAGGTGCTCGACACCTGGAACATGACGGTCGCCGACGCCGGGACCTTCACCACCCAGGCGGAGTCGAAGACCAACAACTACTACTTCGAGGACGCCCAGCAGCGCTCCATCGCCCTGCCGGGCCGGCCCTACCTGGCGATCCGGCTGACGCGGGTGCCCTGAGGCCGGCCGGATGATCGGACTAACCCCACGATCGTGGGGTTAGTCCGACCCCCGCCGCGGCTCAGTAGAACCGCTCGGGGTCGCCGCCCTGGTCGGCGGGAAGGCTCTTCCCGTTCCAGTTCACGCTCGCGTTGGAGGTGACCAGCGGCTCGCCGACCGCGGCGTCGATCTCGACGTTGCGGAAGGTGACGTTCTTCGCGTCCTGGACGAGGAAGCCCTTCGCCGACTGGATCTTCACGTCGGTGAAGGTGATGTCGGCCGCGGGCTGCTCGGGCAGGCCGATGATCCGGCCTGCGATCGGGGAATTCACCACCGTGAGGTGGTCGACGTGGATGTCGTGGAAGTTGGGGATGTCCTTGGTCTGGCCGGGCTTGGCCTCGCGGGGGCCGACGTCGGTCGCGAGCCCGTCGTTGCCGTCGTAGCGGGTGTTGATGTCGAAGGGCCGGCGCACGTTCTTCATCGTGATGTTGGAGTAGTGGATGTCGTGCACCTCGCCGCCGCCGCCGCGGTAGGACTTGATCCGCAGGCCGTTGTCCGCCCAGTCGAAGGTGCAGTTGCGGACGTAGACGTGGCTCAGGCCGCCGCGGGTGCCGCTGCCCACCGAGATGCCGTGGCCGTGGAGGCAGGTGAGGTTTTCGACCAGCATGTCGCTCGAGCCGGCGTGCAGGGCCACGTGGTCGTCGCCGGTGTCGATCTCGCAGTTGCGGACGATGATGCGGTGGCCGGCGGGATCGATCGCGTCGGTGTTGGGCGCGTCGCTCGGGGCCTCGACCCGGATGCCTTCGATCGTCATGTCGTCGCCGCTGAGCAGGAGATGGAACATGGGCGAGTTGGTCAGGAGGATGCCCTGGATGTGCAGCCGCTGCAGGTGGGAGAGCACGACCAGCATCGGCCGCGCCACCACGGTGCGCCCCGGCGGATAGCGCCGGGCGGCCTTGTCGGACCACTGCCAGAACATCTGGCCGGAGCCGTCGATCGTCCCGCTGCCGGTGATGGCGACGTCGCTGAGGTTGTCGCCGGAGATCAGGGCCTGGGGCCGGACGAAGCCGCGCCGCCGGCCGCCTTCGGCCGCGGGCTGGGGCTTGTTCGGGTCGGGAATGCCGTACTCCTCCAGCTTCTCGGGGAACTTGATCGTGGCGCCCGCGTCGAGGTGCAGGTCGAGCTTGCTGACCAGGCTGAAACGCAGGGTCTTGTAGACCCCGGGCGGCACCTCGAGGTGGCCGCCGCCGGCCTGCGCGACGGCGGCGATGGCCCTCTTGATCGCGTCGGTGTTCATGGTCTTGCCGTCGCCCACCGCCCCGTAGTCCGTCAGCTTGAACTGGGCGTCGGGGATGACCGGGAGCGCCGCATGGATCTGGTCGGCCGGATCGGCGGATTCCGCGGCGGCGCGGAAGGGAAGGGCGCCGGCCAGCAGGCAGGCGCCGCAGAGGGCGAGGGATGGGGCGGGGGGGAGCTTCATGAAGGTCAGAGTTTGACGGTGTTGTTGAGGAGGGTGATTTCCTCGAGCTTGTGCCCGGGGTCGAGCTCGAGGCTGCAGCCCGCGGCGGAGGCGCCGGCGGGCAGGCTCAGGCGCACCTCCTCGGTCTTGGGGAAGAGGTCGACCGGCGGCTGCAGGGCGGGGACCGCGGCGCTCGCCACGATCCGGCCCTCATGGTCGCGCAGCGCCAGGGTGGTGCCCGGGGAGGGCACCGAGCCCAGGTTGTGGACCTTCACCGCCAGCGTGCCGCCGTCGATCCGGACGTCCTCGCGGCAGATGCCGAGGTCGGGCCGCTGCCAGTAGGGCGTGCCCGGCGTCTTCAGCCTGAAGGTGACGATGGTGGTGGCGCGCGGGGCGAAGGTGAGTTCCACCGAGCGGGAGCTGCCGAACTCCTGCTCCCGGCTTTGCACCGGCGAGTCGGGGTCGTCGGCGTTCGCGCTGCTGGTGCCCTGCGTGATCTCCCAGACTCCGGGGTCGATGTTCCAGCCGGTCATGGTGGCGCGGACCGGCAGGCCCTCGAGGTTGTAGGCGATCACCTTGAAGCCGGTCGCGGTGGCGTCGGGGATCAGGATGCCCACGCTCTGGTCGGTGGCGGGGGCCTGGAATGCCCAGCTGGCGACGTGGCCCGAGATCGTGCCGCCGCGCACCAGGGCGACGCCGCCGAGGCGGGCGCGCTGCAGGTCGGCATAGGGCATGCCGATCCGGTCGATCCAGAGGCTGCCCTCGGTGTCGATGAACTTAAGCTGCTCGCAGGTGGCGATCTGGGAGGCATAGAGCGCCTCGAGCTGCTTCTTGTCGCCGGTGAGCTGCCACTTGAAGTGGTTGAGGGCGGTGAAGCGCATGTTGCCGGGGGGCGTCGGGCCGCCGCGGCCCTCGAAGGCCGAGCCCTTGGCGCCGGTGGCCTGGGCCTGCGCCGCCGCCTCGGCGGCGTCGAGCCGGCGCCGCCCGCCCCGCCGGCCGGCCCCGGAGGCGTTGACGATGGACGGGCCGAGCTTCTGGCGGAGGTTGAGGAGGTCGAGGGCGTTGGCGTTGACCGCGGTCACCCCCTGCACGCCGCCGTCGAGGATCGGTCCGAGGTACTTGTCCTGGTGCGTCCAGCTCCACGAGGCCCAGAACAGCGGCCAGGTGGTGGATCCGCGGAGGTTGACGCCCTCCTTGTCGGTCTTGAATTCGATGGCGCTCGGCAGCGAATAGTGGCCGTCCTCATCCGCCTTGCGGTGGGCCAGGAGGCCGTCGGCCAGCTCGAGCAGGATCTTCTTCGCGCGGGGATTGCCGTTGTAGCTGACGATCTGCTCGCCGGGCTGGAGCACCAGGTAGGAGGAGGGCTTGGACCAGCCCCAGACCCCCTCGGTGGCCATCTTCCTGCCGTTGTAGTAGGAGGTCATGATGTGGCGGTGGCCGGCGGCGTTGATGCCGGTGATGCCCTCGACCCCGCGCTGAGTCTCCATCCCGCGCTCGAGCAGGATGGGGTCGCCGTATTGCAGGATCAGCCCCTCTCCCAGGGCCTCGATGCCCTCCTCGTAGCTGTGGAGCTCGTCGGCCTGGATGGTCGAGAGTCCGTTGGTGAACATGCCGTTCTTGTAGCAGGCGTCGATCAGCCGGCGCAGCGAGGCGGTCAGCTTGGGCGGATTGGCGCCCATGAAGGCGACGCCCGGCCACATGTTGGTGAAGTCGTCGTCGTCGGAGATGCCCCCGCCGAAGTCCCCGTAGGCCACCTGCCGGTGGTCGATGTACCATTCGACGAAATTCTGCACCCGGCCGAGCAGGTCGACCTGGCGGAAGGCCCAGAGCGGCACCCCCGGGGGCGCCGCGGGCAGGTCCGCCTTCGGGGCCGCGCCGGTCACGCCGACCGCGTAGTAGTCGCGGCCCGGCCAGTGGTTGGGATCGACCCGCATCAGGTCCTCGATGTCGCCGTGGAAGCGCACCCAGGTGTTGAGGTACTGGCTGTGGGGGTGTTCCTCGGTCAGCCAGGCGTAGCTGTCGCGGGCCTGGGTGAAGCGGTCGAGCTCATGCTCGGCCAGGGCGTCGGCCCGCGGCTTGAACACCAGGCGGAGCCGGGCGCCGGCGAGCGAGGCCGGCCCGAACTCGCCGCTGGCGCAGGCGATGCTGAGGTAAAGCGCCTTGCCCTGGGGCAGGATCCGGTCGCGCAGGTCGAGCCAGAGGGTCCGGGCCTCGCCCGGCTTCACGCTGAAGCTGAAGTCGAGCATGTCGCGGTAGCTCCAGAGCGGGTCCTTGACCTGGATGTTGAACGGGATGAGCCCGCCGTGGGTGGGCTTGAAGGGGAACGCCGGCAGGTCGATGGCGATGCCGTCGAGGCCGCCCTCGACCTGGTCGAGCCGGTAGCCGGGGACGGAGGATTCGTCGGGGACGATGATGTGGACGAGCGGCAGCCCCGGGGCGGCCACGACCTGGGCTCCGCCGGCGGCCGCCGGCGCGTTCTCGGGCTCGGCCACCAGCGTGGCGCGCTCGTCGGCGGGATGGCGGCCCGCGATGAACGCGGCCACCGCCTCGGCGCTCGGGCCGGCCGGGCGGACGGCGGCCAGCCGGTAGGAGAGCTTCGCGCTGCCGGCGGGCTCCCGCCCGGGAACGACGTTGTAGGCGCTGAGCTCGCCGATCGGCTGCTCCTGCTCGACGTTGGTGAAGCGGATCTTGTGGCCGACGATCGGCTGGGCGAGGGCGTGGACGGTCCGTTCCTGGCCCTTGGGCCGGTTGAAGAGCAGGGCGCGGGCCGGCGCGTCATTGGCGTCGGTGCCGTCGAGCAGGCTCATGCTCCCCCAGGCCGCGCCGGAGATCTCCAGGTGATTCCAGGGCTCGTTCGGCAGGTAGAAGGTGATGCTCTTGCCGCTGCCGACGTAGCAGTCCCAGTCCGGGAGCTCGAAATAGTCGTCGCGGCCGGGCAGGCGGGAGCGGTTGTACATGCTCGGCCAGGTGGTCTCGCGGATGCCGTCGTTGGCCTTCCACATCCAGCGCCCGAATTCGTAGGCGTCGGTGATTTCCACCTTGCGCACGGTGGTGGCGGCGGCCGGCAGGGCCG
Source organism: Opitutaceae bacterium (assembly GCA_035546595.1). Lineage (GTDB taxonomy): Bacteria > Verrucomicrobiota > Verrucomicrobiia > Opitutales > Opitutaceae > Palsa-1447. Next base: position 13,749 of record DASZWO010000002.1, on the reverse strand, counting down.
GCGGCGGATCGTCCGGCCGGTTCCAGCCGTGGTTGAACCACCATTCCTCGCGCGTCTTGCGGTCGCGCAGGCTGCGCGGCGCCAGGGGCGCGAGGCCGGTCAGCGGCTCGAGCTTGGCCAGCTTCGCGATCTGCGCGCCATCCAGCGCCCGGTCGTAGATCCGCACCTCGTCGATGTCCGAGCCGCGGTCGAAGTTGTAGTCGCTCTGGACGTTGGTCGGCCCGATGATCCGCCAGGTGGCGCCGAGTTGGTCGAGGCCGAAGTCGAGGATGGCCCGCTGGTTCTTCTGGGCCGCGAGCTTGCCGTTGACGTAGAAGCGGATCCCCTGGGTCTCGTCCCAGGCGATGGCGAGGTGCGTCCATTCCTGGGGCCCGGGAAAGGGTGAGATCGGGACGGAGACCCGGATGCGCGAGAGGCTCGCGTCCGTGACGAAGGCGTCGAAGCCGTGGCCGTTGTAGTCGAGGCGCAGCCAGGACATGTCCCAGGTCGAGCTGTCGGCCTGGCCCACGCGGAAAAGCACGAAGGGCGTGGGGCCGACCGGGGTGCGGGAGCGCCAGAAGAGGGAGAGCGTGCCGCGCTGCGCGTAAGCGTTGCCCGGCGCCCAGTAGGCCAGGCGGTCATGGTCCCCGGCGCTGAGGCCCGCGCCCTTGGCGCCGTCCGCGGCAGAGGTCACCTCGTTGTCCCAGTTGGGCTTCGCCGTACCGGGAAAGGCGACGTCGGCGGTCGTGCCGTGGTCGCCCGAAAGGTAGAAAAGCAGCCCGGGTTCGGCCGGGGCCTGAGCTTGGGCCCGTGAGGGGGGCGAGAAAAGGGCCGCGGCGGCGGCCGCGGCGAGGACGAATGGGAGGGGCTTCATGCGATTCCGGAGGGGCCGCCGTGGACGGCGGCGAGGGGACGGAGGTATGACGCACCGGAGCGGCGGGCGATGCGGAAAAAGACACCTGTCCGAATCGGGCGGGGAGGCGAGCGAATTGCGGCGGGCCTCGGTTCGCTGGCCTACTTCTCGTCGCCGCAAAATCCGGGCGCGAGCCGGAAACGCGCGACCGCCAAGGCCATCCGACGCAGGGGATGGGTCCTCAGCAGATGCCGCCGCGGCGGGCGCGCACCGACCAGTGCTGATCAGCCGTTGGGACCCAGCGCCGCCGTCCAAAGCTCGCCGGCGCTGGCTTCCACCGGAAGGCCGGCGGGCTGCCCCCGCAGCGCTCCGGCCCCCGCCGGATCGGCCGACAGCACGGCTCCGGGGCCCGGCGAGGCGGAGCAGCCCCGGACGGTTGCGCCGAGGCAGCGGTCCAGGCGGAGGGCTGGGCCCTGGCCCGGCGCCAGCTCGGCGTGAAGGCCTTCCAGCTGCAGGTCCGGACAGTCGCGGATGAGGAAGCCAGGCCCTCGGGCCGGAGCGAGGCGGATGTTCTCCAGGGCGAGGCCGGCGGCGTTCTCCGCCCGCAGTCCGCCCGCGCCGGAGGCGGTGATGTCGCTCAGACGCAGGTGCTCGATCGGGCGCTCGGGCAGGCCGGCAATGTTGATCGCGACCGGCTGCCCCGGCTTGTTTCCGCTGATGCTCATGGGATTCCAGCCGAAGTCGAACGCGCCCCGGGCGCGGGTGATCACCACGTGGCGGATCGAGATGTCGCGGAAGAGGGGCGTGCGGGCCGAGACCGGCTCCGCCCCGGATGGGGTCTCGCCCTGCATGCTGTAATATTCGGAGATGCTGATGGCCCGTCCGACGTCGTCCATCACCAGGTTGTCCATCCGGACATCCTCGATGCCGCCGCCGCGGCCCCGCTCGCTCTTCAGGTTGATTCCCGCCTGGGTTCCCTGGCAGACGATGTCGCTGACCACCACCCGCCGGATGCGGCCGGAAGTCTCGCTGCCGATCACGATGCCGCCCGAGCCCCGGCGGATGACGCAGTGGGAGATGACGACGTCCTCGGTCGGGCGGTTGACTCGCAGCCCGTCGGCGTCCTTGCCCGCCTTGAGGGTGATGGCGTCGTCGCCGTCGTCCAGGCTGCAGTCCGAGATCCGGACGTCCCGGCTCGAGTCGACGTAGATGCCGCCGGTAAAGGCTCCGGGAAAGGTCTGCAGGACCGCGCCGCGGACCGAGACGTTCTCGGAGTAGAGCAGGTGGATCGACCAGAAGGGCGAGCCGACGAGGCGGAGGCCGTCGATCCGCACGTTCCGGCATTCCCGGAAGCGCACGAAGTCCGGCCGCAGGAGCGGCGCGGCCTTGAGGTATTCGGATTCGGGCTGGGGCGTCTTCTGCTGCAGCAGCGCGAGCAGGCGGTTCCAGGCGGGCCCGAAGGCGGAGCCGGCGCCCGACTCGGACTTGGGCGTGGGCCCGCCGAAGAGGCGGACCCAGGCGGCGTTGTCGGTGGTGATTTCGCCGCCGCCAGTGATGGCGACGTTCTCCGCCCGGGTGGCGCCGATCAGCGGGACGGGCGCGAGGCACTCGATGCCCTGCACCCGACCCCAGGCGTAGGGCAGCCGCGCGGGGGGGAACTCCAGGACGGCTCCGCGCTGGATCTCCAGGGTCAGGTTGGAGGCCAGCGCGATGGGCCCGCAGCGGTAGCGTCCGGGGGGGACGATGACGGTGCCGCCGCCCGCGGCGCGGGCGGCGTCGATCGCGGCCTGGATGGCGGCGGTCGCCGGGGCCGAGCCGTCCCGCGGCGCCCCGAAGGCGGCGACGTCAAACTCCGCCGCCCGCGCGGGGGCGAGGCAGAGGAGGGCGAGGCAGGCGGGTAGGGCGCGGGGGAGGCGCACGGGGCGAAGATGTTCGTTTTTTCTCCGGCCGACGGCTAGACGATAAATCATGCTCACGGATGCGGAACTGCTGCGCCGCTACGTCGAAAGCGGCTCGCAGGAGGCCTTCGCCGAGCTGGTGCGGCGGCATCTCAAGCTGGTCCACCACTCGGCCCTCCGCCGGGTGGGCCGGAACGCCCATGCCGCCGACGACGTGACCCAGGCCGTCTTCACCGGCCTGGCGCGCAAGGCCGGCTCCCTCCAGCACCATCCCAACCTGGCGGGCTGGCTTTACACCGCGACCCGCTTCGCGGCGGCCGACATCGTCCGGTCCGAGCGCCGGCGCCGCACGCACGAACAGGAGGCAGAAACCATGAAAGAGCTGAATTCCGAGCCCGCCATTCCCGCCGACCGCCTTGAGCCGTTCCTGGACGAGGCGCTCGATCTGATGGACCAGCGCGACCGCGAGGCGGTGCTGCTGCACTACTTCGAGGGGCATACCTTCGCCGAGGTCGGCGCCGCCCTTTCCCTCAGCGCCGACGCGGCGCGCATGCGGGTCAACCGCGCGCTGGATCGCCTCCGGGCCGAATTCGCGCGGCGGGGGGTGGCCTCCTCGGCCGCGGCGCTCGCCGCGGCGCTCGCGGTCCAGTCCACCCTGGCGGTGGCGACGCCCTCCGTCCTCGCGGTCGCCGGCCGGGCGGTGAGCGAGGCGGGACGGCTGGCGAAGCCGGGCGGGGCGGGGCGGGCCGCCGCCGCGGGCAAGGCGCTGCTGGCCGGCTGGATTCCAGCGGCGCTGATCCTGGGCGTGGGCGGCCTGGGGGGAGCCTGGATCGGCCTGCATGAGAAGTTCGCCCCGCCCCCGGACGCCGGGCCGGCGCCGCCCCATCCGCGAGCCGCGGCGGTGGTTGAGTCGGACCGCAGCGCCTCGGTCGCGCCGGCCGCGGCCTCCGCGCGCGCCGACCCCGGGCCCCTCTCGGCCGCGGCCGATTTCGACCACCTGAGCTCATCGGAAAAGAACGTGCTGAAGAAGCTATGGCAGGTTCGCCAGGAGGACGGGCCGCACATGGGGCTGCTGGTGCCCGAGGGGAGTCCCAACCGGATGGACTTCGAGGTCGGCCGGGGGCTGCTGGAACAGGGGGGGTACGTCTCCCTGGGCCCGCTGGGCGGCGCGGGATTCACCGCCGCCGGCCTCGATTTCTGCCGCCGCAACGAGGCGGAGATCGACGCCTATCCCCTGGTCTATGGCGGCGCCCAGGTCGCCCCAGATGTCGGCTTCTCCGATCTGGCGGAAAGCGAGCGGAAGGTCCTCAAGCTGCTTTGGGTCCGGCAGAACCTGAAGTTCCCCGATGGCGAGAGTCGGGTGAACCTGAAGCTGCGGGAGTCCTCGCCCCGGGCGGCGGAGTGGGCCGACGGCCGCGAGCGCCTCCTGGCACTGGGTCTGGTGGCGCTCCAGCCCACGGACGACTCCTTCATCCATCTGAGCAACGCCGGCTTCGACTATTGCCGGGCGCATCAGGTGGAAATCGCCTCCCAGGCCGGCTTCTAGTTCGTCCGGGGGGGCGGCCGCATCGAGCCGTCGTCCAGGTCGGGGTCGAAGGCGCGGCGCGCCGGGGCCGCGAGACGGGCCCGGGGCCCCGCCCAGAGGCGGCCGGCCGCCTCCGCGGCGAGCTCGACTTTCGGCTGGAAGCGGTCCGAGGCCGCATAATCCAGGAGGGAGCGGCGCAGCTGGCGGGCCTCGATGCCCGCGCCGGCCCGGTCGAGGTCGACCGCCGAGACCAGCAGGCGCCCCGCTCCGACCCGGCATTCGAAGATCACCCCGAGGCGCCAGTTGCGGTTCCAGTCGTCGATCGCCGACACGATCGGGACCAGCGCGCGCGGGGCGCCCTCAAGGTTGATGGAGCGGACATTGTCGACGATCGGGGTCCACTGCCAGTCGCAGGCCACGGTGGTGGGAAATTCCGCCAGGGCGGGGCTGCGCGGATCGCAGAGCAGGCCCAGCATGGCGTCGAACCGGGGGGCGGGGTTGCGGGGCGGGCGGACGGTCATCTGGATGTTCCAGAAGACCGGCACGTTCTTCATCGGCGGGCACCGGGCGGGATCGAGGGCGCCCGCGGCGGGGGTGAAGACCACCCGGCCCCCCGCGGCGAGGCGCGCGGCGGCCTCGGCCCAGTCCTTGGTGACCAGGACGCCGGCGGGGGCGGGAGCCTCCGTTTCGGCGGGATAGACCCAGAAGTTCCAGTCGTTCTCCACCGGCAGATCGCGCAGGCCGACGACGAGCCGGTAGGCGCGGGGCGCCGGAAGTTTGGAAAGGTCGACGGCGAGGTGTCCGAGCGGGATGTTCTTGCCGATCGGCACCGCGCGCGCCGGCCAGGCGCCCTGGGCCAGGGCCTCGCCCCGGCCGTCCACGATCTTCCAATAGGGCTGGGCGTGGGGCAGGGGGGCGCTCCCGAAGTGGTAGAGCTCGACCTCCGCGGCCAGGGTCTCCGCGCGCGTGAAGGTCCGGCGCGGCAGCCGGGCCAGCGGCACGGTCGGTCCGGCGAAGCGGCGGAACTCATCCGCCGTCACGTAGCTCTTCGGCTTCCAGAACGCGTCGGTCACCCCGATTAGCGCGGTGCCCTGGCCGAGGTAGTCGTGCAGGTCGAGGAGCTGGATGCCGGCGAGGCCCGGCGTGCGCAGGTTGGCCTCGATCTCCTCCTTGTAGCACTGGATTTGGAAGCGGCCGGAGGCGTAGGCGAAGGCGTGGTCTTGCCCGAGGACCCCTTCCTGGGAGGCGATGTACCTGAAGATGTCGTAGTTGCCCGGCCGGAGGTAGCCGGTGAACTCCTTCATCACGTCGAAGTCCGGATAGGCGCACCACTGCCCGACCTCGTGGGCGAGGATGGGGATGTGGGCGGTCTGCACCGCCTGGCGGTAGTCGCCGCCAAACCAGCCCGGGGGGCCGCGGAGGCTGGCGTTGTTGAAGCGGACGATCGCGGCGTACTGCGGGCCGCCGAAGACCTGGGAAGGATCGCCCCAGCCGGTTCCGGCCGCGTAAAGCCGGCGGCCGTCGCGGGCGTACCATTCGGCGGCCCAGGCGGGCGTGACGAGCTGGTAGTGCCCTGCGGGCTCGTTGCTGGGGGAGAGCAGGATGAAGGAGGGATGGTTGCCGAAGGCCCGCAGGATCCGGGGGGTCTCCTCCTCGAGGAACTTGCTGTAGACGCTGCCGGGATTGAACGGCGCCCACATCCCGCACTCCGGCTGGAGGTAGAAGCCCATCTCGTCCGCGGCGGTGAACGCCGCGTCGGGCGGGCACCAGGAATGGAACCGCATGCCGTTCAGGCCATAGGCCTTGCAGACGGCGATGATCCGCTTCCAGGAATCGACGTCCGTCGGCGGATAGCCCGTCAGCGGGAAGTCGCCCCCGAAATGGGTCATCCGCAGGTTGAGGGGCCGGCCGTTGATCCGGAGGCCGCGGTCGCGCCGGCCGATCTCGCGCAGGCCGAAGGTCAGGGCCTTCGCGTCGTCGGCGCCGCCGCCGCCCAGGACCAGCGTGAGGTGCTGCAGCGCCGGGTGGAATTCGTCCCAGGGCTGGGCGTCGGGGCCGAGGGGCACCTCGAGCTCCCCATAGCCGCCCTGCGCCCCCCAGCTCACCGGCACGGAGACGCCGCCCGCCGAGAGCTGCCCCGCGCCGGAGGCGCCGCCGGCGTTGCCAATCTTCACCCGGATGAGAGCCGAGCGCCGGCCCACGTCGGGATAGACCTGCGCGTCCTCGATCCAGACGGGCGTGGTGGGCTGGAGCTCGATCCGCCCGGTGATGCCGTTCCAGGCCGCGCCCAGCGCGTCGGAGACGCTGTGGGCGTCGTCCATGTGCCCGTTGTTGGCGTTGTCCACCAGGATCCGGCGGTTGTCGACGCGGATGGTGAGGCGGTGACGGCCGGGCGTGATCGGGCCCAGGTCGGTGCAGTGCGGAGCCGAGAGGCTGTCGTCCGCGGCGAAGCGGCGGTCGTCCCACCAGACGATCGTCTGCCAGTGGGGGTGCTCGAGGAAGAGGCTGACGCGCAGCCCGCGCCAGGACTCGGGAATGTCGACGTCGCGCTGGTACCAGGCGGGCCCGAGGTAGTGCCGGGGCGGCTGGGAGAGGAACGGCACCTCGACATGGCCCGGCTGCGAGAAATGCTCCCGCAGCGCCGCGGGCTGGAGGTTCCACCAGGCGTCGCCGAGCGTCAGGACCCAGGGCGTCTCGGGGGTGATTTCATCGCCGAGGCCCTGGGCCTGGAGGATGCCCGGCAGCCGGATGCGCCCAGGCAGGTCCCGCTTGAACCATTCCTGGGCGATGCCCTCGCCCTCGGGCAGGGCCGGATAGTCCTTGGTGCCGGCGAAGCGGGCCGTGGTGGCCGCGCTCCGGTCCAGCGCGAAGCGCCATTCGCCGGCGAGCGGGAGCGCGGCGGGCGCGGCCGGCAGGCGGGCGGCGAGCAGGGCCGCGGGCAGGAGCAGGAGCAGGAGCAGGCGGGGCGGGGGGCGCATGGGAGGAAAATCTCGGCCCGGCGCGGCCCGGCCGCCAACCCAATCTGTTCGCACAGTCCGCCCGGGAACCGGCTCAGGCCCGCCGCACCTCGCGGACCGTGAAGTTGCCGTATTCGGCGATCAGCGGGGCCATCTGCCGGAAGCCGAACCGGCCCGCCCCGAGGACCGGGCCGTAGGCGCGGCCGTCGTCGGTCCACCGCAGGACCGGCAGGCGGTCGATGAAGAACGCCACCTCCGCCCCGCATTTGACCAGCTCGACGCGGTAGGGCGGCGCGGCCTCGCGCACGGGCGGAAGCGGATCCGCCCCTTCGGCGACCAGGTGGAAGCCGTAGCTCTTGCGCAGGTTGCAGACCTGGAAGTCGCGCTCCATCGGCCGGCTGCGGCGGAAATAGGAGAGATGGAGGGTGTCGATCTCGCCGTGGTGGTATTGGGCATACTCCCCCGTCCGCGCCTTGAGCCCGGGGGCGAAGATGTCGCCGCCGCGGCGGGCCCGGGCTCCGAAGAACACCATGCAGAGGCCCGGATCGCGGATCGGCCAAAAGTCCCAGCCCGCCGCGAAGTCCTCCGGCAGCTCCCGATCGAACCAGTAGACGAAATTGCTCTTCTGCCCCAGGGCGGGATCGAGCGCGTTGGCCAGCCGCAGGCGGCCCTCCGGAAAGGAGATCTGCGCCTGTCCCTCCAGGCGGAAGCCGCGGACGTCCCCGGCGGAGGCGAGCGCGTTGCGCTGGAGCGGCCGGCCCAGCGCGAAGGGGCCGAGCCGGTCGGGATCGCTGCCGCGCAGGGCCGTCTCCTCGCGGTCGAGCGCGGCGGGAGCGACGGCCCGGGCCGGAATCGCCCCGAGCCAGGCGCCGGCGGCCGCGATGCCGGCCGCGCGCAGGAAGGACCGGCGGTCCACGTCGAGTGCGCGGCTCATGGGGCCGGCGCGGGGGCGCCGGCCTTCGCCACCTCCACCGCGAAGGCGTAGCTGGGGCCGAACATGTTCGAGCGGAAGATCACCCACTTTTGGTCGGGCGTAAAGCTGACGTTGGGTTCGAGGCGATAGTCGTGGGGGCCGTGGATCGCCGTCCGGCCCAGGTTGACCAGCTTCTCCGCCACGAAATAGCCGGGCCGGATGAGGTCGTGCCCCTTGGAGTGGTTGTCGGGGATGAGGTGGGGATGGAAGAGATAGATCCACTGCCCGCCGGCCTCGCGCCCGCCGTCGCCGCAGAACAGCGTCCCGTCGGGCGAACGGTTGAAGTGGATCGAGGCCATCTCGGGCTGGTAGCGGTACCAGGTGCGCTCGCCGGTGGCCAGGTTCCAGCCCGCGACGTAGGAGACATCGCCCCCGAGCGGAAAATGCAGGTCGTACCAGATGTCGTCCGTGCGGTCCCACCACTGGTGGCCGATGCCCTCCATCTGCATGATCCGGCGGCCGATCTCGCGGACCTCGCTGCCGTCCGTCGTCCGCACGACCCACAGCTTGTCGACCTGGTTCCAGGCTCCCTGGTGGGCATACATCAAGAGGGTGGGATCGGTGGGGGAGAACTGCAGGTGGTCCAGCCAGTCCGTGCTGGCGACCAGGGGCCGGCTCTTCCCGGTGGCGAGGTCGAGGACGAAGATGACCATGGGCAGGCGGGCGGCGAGGCGCTCGGCCATCATCCGGCCCTTGTTGGCCGCCACCTCCATCTTCGCCGGGCCCGCGGCGCCCTTGGCGGAGTGCCGGCCCGCGAAATCCTCGCCGTCGCCGACGATGTAGCTGCCGGCGGCCAGGGTCTCGTCCGCGTTGACCGAGGCGATGCCGCCGCGGCGGGGCAGCGTGGCCAGCTTCCGGCTGGCCCCGGTGTCGAGGTCGGTGGCCCAGAACTCCTCGTAGAGGGGGTCGGCGGCCTCCTTGTTGTAGAACACCGTGTTGGTCTTGTGCCCCACCACGATCCCGCCTGGGCCGCCGCCGGCCGCGGAGCCCGGGACGACGATGTGGGCCTTGAAGGTGGCGAGATCGATCACGCCGATGCCGTGGTCCCGAGTGGTGTAGACCATCCTCTTCCCATCGGGCGTGTAGGCGTTGATGTTGAAGTACAGGCTGCCCGAGCCGGGCTCGTCGGTGAGGCGGACGACGCGGTGCCCCGTATCCGCGTCGATCCAGCTCTTGGGCGGACGGGGCGACGCCGCCAGGGCGGCTGGAACCAGCGCGAGGGACAGGAAGGGACGGAGCGCGTGCATCGGGCGGCCTGACGGACCGATCGCCAAAACGTTGCCCGCCCCTACCGGAGGTTCCGTCCCGTCCGCACCGCGACCAGGGCGCAGACCTCGGGGACGTACATGCGGGTGCCGGCGGGCAGGGCGGGGGCGATGCCGGCGAAGCTGTCCGCATGCCGGGCGGCCAGCGCCCGGCTGACCCGGCCCTCGCCGGCGTTGTAGGCCGCGATCGCCAGCGGCCACGAGCCGAAGCGCTCGTGCAGGGTGCGGAGGTAGCGCGCGGAGGCCCGGGCCGACTTCTCCGGGTCGGTCCGCTCGTCGGGGAGGAACGTGCTCAGCCCGAATCGCTTCGCGGTGTCGGCCTTGAGCTGGAAGAGCCCCCGCGCCCCGGCCGGGCTGGCGGCGGTGGGCGAGAAGGACGACTCGACCTCGGCAATCCAGGCGAGTTCCGGGGGCACCCCTTCCGACGCGAAGGCCGAGCGCAGCCCGGGCATCAGCCTGGCCGCGTTGGCCGGCGCCGGCCGGCCGCTTTCGCGGCGGTACCAGAGCTCGTAGTAGGGGATGGGCGGGCGCGCGGCGGAGGTCGCCGGCGGCCGGCCCGCCTCGGGAACCGGCACCCGGGGAGGGGCCGGCTGCGCCGGGGACGGCGCCGGCGGCGCCGGCTCGGACTCGACCGCGGTCCGCGCGGCGTCGATCTCGTTGAGCCGCGCCTCCAGCCAGTCGGCGGAGTCGGCGTACTGCGGGGACTGCCGCATCACCAGCAGGGCGGCGCGGGCCTGGGGCTCGTACTGCGCGAGCTCCTGGAGCGAGCCGCCCTCGAGCGCGTCCTGCACCTTCTGGACGAAGCGGTCAAAATCCGCGCGGGTGGGGAAGTCGTACTGCTGCTTCACCTCCGGCGGCGCGTACTGGTCGAAGAGCTGCTTCGCCGTGTCGTAGAGGTCGCCGTTGCCGCCGGCCGGGGCCTGCGCGCCGAGCGGCGCGGCGGTGGCCGCGGCGGCTGCGAGGGCGGATAGGCGGAAGAGGCGTCGCATGGCTCGTCCCAGGGCCGGAGCCCTTGGCCGGCAGCATCGGCCCCGCCGCGGGCCGACGCAAGCGGACTTCAGGGTTTGGCCAGCTCCTCCCGGAAATTCCCGAGCCTCTCGCGGTGGAACGAGCCGGCGGGCTGGCAGGAGATCGCCCAGTCGATCAGGCGCTGCGCGCGCGGCAGCTGGCCATGCTCGGCGCAGAGCTTCGCGGCGCCCTCCACCAGGTCGAGGTCTTCAGGAAAGTCGCGCGCCGCCTCCTCCAGCAAGGCGAAGGCGTCCGGGCCGAGCCCCGGCCCGCTGTGGGCCCAAGCGTCAATGGCGGCGATATAAGCCTCTTTTTGGGGCGGCGCATAGCGCCGCGACGCATCCACCATCTCCAGGACCGAGCGGGCCTGGGCCGGACTCAGCAGCCCGTCGGGCCCGCCTGGATGCTGGAGCGCGGCCTGGAATCGCAGGCGGGCGAGGACGGCGTAGAGCGCCGGGCGGGGCACGCGGGCGGCGGCGGCGGCCTCCAGCAGCGGGCGGGCGGCCTCGTCGCGGTCCTGGAAATGCTCGAACAGGCCATACGACGCCAGCAGCGCCGGGTCGCGCTCGCCCTGGCGGTAGAGCCGGCGGAGGCCGGCTTCGGCCTGCTCGGCATAGGCCGCGCCCTCTTCGGGATAATCCGCCCGGACGTAGGCGGCCTCGCGGCGCCCCATGTCCCCTTGGATCCGCACGATTTCCAGCTCGCTCGCGTCGCGCAGCGCGATGGCGGGCGCCGCCGCGGCGGCGCCCGCATCCCCGAGCCGCACCGGTCGCTTCAACGCCTCCGGCAGGAACGCCCTCAGGGCCTGGGTGAGGGCGACCGGGTCCAGGCCGAAGCATTCCCGGATCAGGGCGCCGGTCACCGGCTCCCGCGAGGCGCGGTCGGCGAAGCGCCACAGCTCCTCGCGCCGGGAGCGGGCCGGATCGAGAAGGGCCCAGTGGAAGAGCAGCGCGATTTCCGCGTCCCGCACCGCGCGGCGTGCGGGTGGGGCCTCTTCGGCGCCGGGCGGGGCGAAGAGCTCCTCCGCGCCGAGGAAGGGATGGTCGGCCGACGGCGCGCGGCGGAGGGCGCGGGATTCGCGCTCGGAGATCCAGATCAGCGGCGGGGCGAAGGGCCCGGGGGCGCTGAGGCTGAGGATGTCGTGGTAGTCGCGGGCCGAGGCATTCCAGTCGATGGTGCCGTAGAACGCCATGAAGCCCGAGCGGAACCATTCGGGCAGGGGTGGCGCGCGGTCCCCCACCATTTCCGCGACCCGCCCGGAAGTGAAGTTGAGGCCGGAGAAGTCAGCCGATGGGCCGCCGGGGAAGAAGCGCCGGGCGAGCGGATCGGGGGCCGGGTCCCCGAGGTCCCGCTCGCCCAGGTCGAAGACGGCCCCGGCCGAATCGCTGTCCGAAAGCATGATCTGGGGCATCATCCGCACGATGCGGTAGATATCGATCGGCGCGCCGGCCGGCGTGACGTAGCCGGATGTCCGGCCGCCGGTGTTCTCGCGCATCGCCGCGGCCAGCTCGGCGTTCATCGCCCGGGCGGCGGCCGGGGGGATCAGGATGAGCGCGGTGGGCGCCGTCTGCTCGGCGCGAAGCCGCGGCGGCAGGACGTCGTCGAGCTGGAACTTCCGCCGGAGGTAGGCCGCGACGAAGGCCCTGGTCGTGCGGTCATCGCAGCACGAAAGGACCTCGACCCCGCCGGCGCAGGCGTACCGCCAGGGCGGGCGCTCCGCGCGCCGCGCGGTGACGAACAGCGGCGGCAGGATGACAACGCTGTCCCCGGCAGGCGCCGGATCCCCTTTCACGGCCAGGGCCAGCACCAGAAGCAGCGGCCAGAATCGGGCGGACCTCGGGGGCACACCACCATAACACCGCCGCCTCCGCTCGCCCTTCACCGCCGCGATGGAGCTACGCTTTGCCCAGCCGATCCAGGGCCTGCCGGGCCGGCTGGAGCTGGGGCTCTTCCTTCAGGGCCTCGAGGTATTCGGCGCGCGCCAGGTCGGAACGGCCCTGCCGCTCGAGGATGCCGCCGATCCGCCAGTGCACCTCGGCGTGGGTGGGGCCGCCACGGACGGGTGGAAGGGCCAGGCACCGCCGGAGGGCGGCCAGGCCCTGCTCAAGGTGGCGGCCGGCGCTCAGCGTCAGCTGACCGAGGTCATAGAGGTCGGAATAGCTGTCCGGCGCGGCCTGCAGCAGCTGCTCATACTCCTGGAAGGCGAGGTCGTATTTCCTGTCCCGGGTATAGACTTGGGCGAAGGCCTCGCGGCCGGAGACGACGTTCAGCTTCTTGATCGCCGTGGCCTCGGCATAGGCCAGGTCCATGTTGCCGCCGAGGATCGCCGGGGCCTGTTCGTAATAGAGCATCAGGCTCCAGCGGTACTGCAGATTGTCGGGGGCGAGCTCGGAGGCCCGCTGAAAGGCGGCGAGGCATTTCCGGGCGTGCGCCATCTTGGCGAAGACCACCCCCTTGAGCGCGGCCTTGCCGTTGGCGACGCCCCAGCCGTACTGGTAGCGCGCGTTGCCCGGATCGGCCGCCACGGCCTTGGCCTCGCACTTCAGCGCCCTCCGCCAGTCTCCCTCGTCGGCCGCGTACAATCCGTACGAGCAGTTTGCCTCGGGGTTGTCGGGGGCAATCCGCAGGATTTTGGCGTAGACGGCCTTCGCCGCCTCCGCCTCGTGGGCATCGCGAAGGGCGTCGGCCTTCGCCAATTCAGCCGCGACGCCGGCGTCGGAGCCGCGGCTTCGGCTCGCGGCCGCGCCGAGGAACAGGAAGAGCAGGGGTAGGCGCCGGATGGCGGGAGTCATTCGATGGGGCGGGGGACCATACGCCTGCCCGCGACGTCTGCAATCCCGCAGAAACTAACGCAAGTGGTGTCCAGATTCACGGCAGCGCGTCACCGGCCGCGACAATCTTTCAATTTAGCGGCCGCATGCGGACAGTGATGCCGCAGGGGCTTCGCCCTTCACGAGATCGGAGCTAAGGAGCTCGATCGCCGGTGGATCCGGGGAGGATTCCCTCGCTCCTTTCTCGCGGGGACGGAGAGGGAGAGCGTTGCTGGGCGTGAAGATTTCATTCGCACGTTCCTGGAGCGCAGATTCTCGCTGCGGAGCCGACGCGCGGCGCCTACCATTGGTCTCCTTATTCCGGTGCCGAGCTCGACCTTTTTGTCACGCACTCAGGTCGGAGATCGGGCTACGAATTCAAAATCTCCGATGTGCCGACACCCGGGAAAATCAAGGCGGCCGAGAAGCATCCGATCAGGTGTATAGCGTCCGAGGTCAACGGGCGCGGCCGCGACGCTTG
>DASZWO010000001.1:0-62687 GCA_035546595.1 Opitutaceae bacterium | reverse complement strand
GCCGGCCGGTTCCATCCGTGGCGCTGCCACGTGCTGGAGCAGATCAAGGCCGCCGGCCTTCCGCTTGAGCTGCTCCGCGGCCGCCTCTCGGAGACGGCCGACTTCTACGCCGATTCCCAGATCACCCTCAACATCAGCCTGAACGGCGACCTTAACCTCCGCGTCTTCGAGGCGCTGGCGGCGGGCGGCTTCCTCCTGACCGACCAGCTCGCGCCGGATTCCGGGCTTTCCCGGCTCTTCGAGCCTGGGCGCCATCTCGAAACCTGGCGCACCCCGGGAGAGCTGATCGAGAAGATCCGGCATTACCTCGCGCGCCCGGGCGAGGCCCAGCGCATCCGGCGCGAGGGCCAGGCGGAGCTGGTCCGCCATCATCATCCGGAGGTGAAGCTGAAGGAATTCTACGCACTGCTCGACGGCGGCGCTCCTCATCCGAGGTACGACCTGCGGACCGAGCCCTGGTGGCCGCGCGTTAGCGCCAAGCCCGCGCCGGACTTCTTCACCCGCATCGCAGCCTACGAGGGGCTGCAGGAGATGCACCGGACATCAAGCCGCGTCGCGCTCTACGCCGACGAGCCGGGACAGCTGATCGATTTCGCCAACCTGCCCCGGCTTGAGGTCCGTCCGCTGACGGAACTGCGACTTGATTCCGCTGGCGCGGTCCTTTGGTGGGAGCCGGCGCTGGGCACCGCGCCTTTCGGCCGCTTCGGCGGAGACACGATTCTCGCTCCCGTCGCGGCCGCGGCGGAACAGCCGTCGCTTTCCGCCTGGGGTTTCATGCCTGTGGCGAAGGGCTCGCCCGTTCTGCGTCTGGCGCAGCCGCTGCTTTTCCTGGCCAAGGCCTGGGAGGCGGGCGCGCGGGAGGCGATGCGCGCCCGGCTGCCTCGCCTGATCGCCGCGGTGCGCGACTCGGTCGAGGCGGTGGCCCTCGCGGACTACGCCCGGCAGCTCGGCGACCCCCCATTGCAGCTCGAGGCGCTCAAGCGGGCGGTCGGGCTCGACCGCAACAACACCACGGCGCTCCTCGGCCTGGCCGCCCTGCTGGCCGACCAGGGCGATGCCACTTCGGTCGAGGTCCTTCTCGAGGAGGCGGCGCGAATCGCCCCGCTTCCCCCCGGGGTGGAGGCGCTGCGGCAGCAGATCTCAGCCGGCGCCCCGAAGAAGGAGCTGGAATTCTACCACCGGGCCATCGGCCGGGCGCCGGCGCCGGCCGCCCTGCGCCCGCGGAGGGTGCTGCTGATCACGAATCTCTTTCCGCCCCAGGAGCTCGGCGGCTACGGCCGCATGATGTGGGAGTTCGCCCAGGGGCTCGTCGCCCGCGGCCACGAGGTGCGCGTGCTCTGCGCCGACCAGCCGGCGCTGGCCAAGGCGCCGACCGCCGACGAGGCCGCGCTCGAGGCGCGGGTCCGGCGGATCCTTCCGCTTCTCGGCGAATGGCAGGGCGGCAAGCCGGTGCTGCTCCCGGACAAGGCGGCGCGCAACGCGCGGGTGAAGGAGATGATCGCCATCGTCCACGCCGCCGGGGCGGAGTTCCACCCCGATCTGGTCCTCGCCGGCAACCTCGATTTCCTCGACATCGTTCCCGTCCAGGTCGCCCTGGCGGCGGGCGTGCCCGTGCTGCACGCGCTGGGCAACCAGAGCCCCGGCTACAACACCGCCTCCCAGCCGCGCTCGCCGCGCTACTGGGTCGGACCCTCCAGCGACTGGAACGGCGAGATTCTCCGCCAAAATGGATTTTCTCCGGCTCGGATCGAGACGCTCTATCCGGGAGCCCGGATCGACCGCTTCTTCCGCTTCTTCCTCCCGGACACCTCCCGCCTGCGCATCTGCTTCGCGGGGCTGGTGCTGCCCTACAAGGGGCCGCACGTCCTGATCGACGCCCTGGAGCGGCTGCACCGCGCCGGCGTCGACTTCACCGCGGAAATCGCGGGAGACTGCCCCGACCCGGCCTTCCTGGCCAAGCTGCGCGCCGCGGCGGAGGCGGCCGGATTCGGCGAGCGGGTGAGCTTCTCCGGGTTCCTCGACCGCTCGGGCCTGGCCGCCCTGTTCGCCCGCAACAATGTGCTGGTCTTTCCCAGCCAGGTCCCGGAAACCTTCGGCATCTCGCAGGTCGAAGCCATGGCCGCCGGCTTGGTCGTCGTCACCAGCGGCATGGGCGGCGCCCGCGAAGTGATCCGCCACGGGGTCGACGGCCTGGTCTTCCCCGCGCCCAAGGCGGAGGAGCTCGCGCAGCAGCTGCTCAGCCTGGCCCGCGACCCCGAGCAGATGGCCCGCCTGCAGCGGGCCGGCCAGGCCCGGGCGATGACCTTCGCCGTCGAGCACTCCGTGGAGAAGATCGAGCGGCTGATGGAGGAGCTCGTGGCCGTGCCCGAGGCCAGCCATGCCGCCCCCGCGGACTGAGCAGGCCCGGCCGGCCGCCGCCTCGCTCGAGCGCGGCCGGGAGCTTCGGGGGCAGGGGAGGGTCGACGAGGCGATCGCCGCCTTCCGGGAGGCGCTCGCCCTCGAGCCCAACTTGGCCGAGGCGCACCATCAGCTGGGCAACGCCCTCAAGGCCCTGCGGCGCTACGCCGAGGCGGTGCCGAGCCTGCGGGCGGCGGCTCTGCTCGCTCCGGAGAACGCCGCCGTTTGGCTCAACCTCGGCGTCGCCTGCCTGGAATTGGGCCTGTCCGAGGAGGCCGTGGCGCGCTTCCGCCGCGCGGTCGAGCTCGAGCCCTTCCGGCCCGACGCCCGCAACGTGCTGGGGCATGCCCTGCTGGTCGCGGGCCGCTGCGCCGAGGCCCGGCGCCAGCTGGAGGAAGCTTTGCGCCTGCGCCCGGGCTACGCCGCGGCCCACGACAACCTGGGCCGGGTGCTCAAGGCCCAGGGCCGGTCGACCGAGGCGATCGCCCACCACCGCGCAGCGGTGGCGGCCCAGCCCAAGGCCGAAGTGCACAGCAACCTCCTTTTCTCCCTCAATTTTCCCGCCGGCATCGCCCCCGAGGACGTCTGGGCCGAGCATCGCCGCTGGGCCGAGCTCCACGCCGAGCCGCTGCGCGCGGCCTGGGCCCCCCTCGCGAACGACTTCGATCCGGAGCGGCGCCTGCGGATCGGTTACGTCTCGCCCGACCTGGTCAACCACGCGGTCGCCTACTTCTTCGAGCCGGCGCTGGCCGCCCGCGACCGGGAGCGCTTCGAGGTCACCTGCTATTCGGACGCGAAGGTCGCCGATCCGACGACCGGCCGCCTGCGGGCGCAATGCGAGCGCTGGAGGGACCTGGCGGGCCGCAGCGACGAGGAGGCCGCCGAGCAGATCCGCGCGGACGGCATCGACATCCTGGTCGATCTGGCGGGGCACACCGCCCGCCACCGGCTGCTGGCCTTTGCCCGCCGGCCGGCGCCGGTCCAGGTCACCTGGCTGGGCTATCCCAACACCACCGGCCTCGCGGCGATCGACTATCGCCTGACCGAGGCCGTCTGCGACCCCCCGGGCGCCACCGAGGCCTGGCACAGCGAAAAGCTTTTGCGGCTGGCCGGCCCCTTCTCCTGCTACCGCCCGCCTTCCGAAGCGCCGCTGGTCACGCCGCCCCCGTCGGCCGGCGGGCACGGCGTCACCTTCGGCTGCTTCAACCACGCGGCCAAGCTGGTACCGGAGGTCGTGCAGCTTTGGGCCCAGGTCCTCGCCGCGGTGCCGGGCTCGCGGCTGCTCCTTCGCTCCCACGGCTGGTCCGACCCGGAGTCCGCGGAGACAATGCGGACGCGCTTCGCGGAGCACGGGATCGCTCCGGAGCGGCTCGAGCTCGATGGATCGAGGCTCGCGATGGCCGCCCACCTGGAACGCTACCGGCGGGTCGACATCGCCCTGGACCCGTTTCCCTACAACGGCACCACCACCACCTGCGAGGCGCTCTGGATGGGGGTCCCGGTCGTGTCCCTGGCCGGCCGCGAGCACCGCAGCCGGGTCGGAGCCAGCCTCCTCACCCACCTGGGCTCCCCCGAATGGATCGGGGCCGATCCGGCGTCCTACATCGCGATCTGCCGGGCCCTGGCGTCCTCCCCGGCCGGGCTGGCGGACATCCGCGCCCGCCTGCGGGGGCGGATGCGGGCGGGACCCCTCTGCGACGCGCCCGGCTTCGCCGGCCGCCTGGAGAGCGCTTTCCGGGAGATGTGGCGGGCGCGCTGCGCCGCCCCGCGGCCGCCCGCCGCCTGAAACGTCAAAAGGGGACAGGTCGGGAATCTTGATCCTGGGATCAAGATTCCTGACCCGTCCCCCTTTCGATCGTGATGGAACTCGTTTTCGATCCGCCAGGTCCCGGCCGCCCCGCGAGGGGCGGCCGGGATTAGGGCGAATCAGAACAACCGCTGGCCGGTTTAGCCGGTGATCAGACGGAGAGCGACTTGCGCGCTCTGGTTGGCCTGGGTCAGCATGGAGGCGCCGGCCTGGACCAGCACGTTCCACTTGGCGAGGTTCGTGGTCTCCTTCGCGACATCGACGTCGGCGATGTTGCTGATGGCCGACTGCAGGTTCGTCTCGTTGGTCGTCAGCATGGTGCCGGCGAAGCTGAGACGGCTCTGCTCGGCGCCGTTCACCGCGCGCATCGACGCGACGTTCTGGATGGCGTCGGTGATGTTGGTGATGGTCAGCTGCGAGAGGCTGCTGACCGCGGTGGCGGTGAGGGTGCCGACGCCAGACGAGGTGGAGGCCAGGTTCTGGCCCGTCAGGGTCACGGCGGTGCTGGACGAGAGATCGTCCGTCACGTCGACCGTGGTGCTGGCGGAACCGAAGAGCGACACGCCGTTGAACGTCTGGGACGCCAGCGAGGTGAGCTCCGAGGTCAGCTGGGTGAACTCGTCATCATAGTTGGCGAGGTCCGAGCTGTTCTTGGTCGGGTCGGTGTACAGCGTCTTCAGCTCCGAGACGCGATTCAGGATCGAACCGGCGACCGAGAGGGCGCCGTCCTGGGTCTGGAGCAGCGACGTGGCGTCGCCGATGTTGTTCTGGAGAGCCGACTGGCGATTGGCCGTGGCCGTCAGTTTCATGGAAACTGCGAGGCCGCCGGCGTCGTCGGACGGGTTCACGATCTTCGAGCCGCTGGACAGCTTGTTGAGGCTGTTCTGCAGCTGGGCGGTCGAGTAGGCCAGGTTATTGGCCGCGATGCTCGCCGCGGAGTTGGAGTTAATCACGACTGACATGGTTCTATCCTTGATCTATGCGACTTCCGTAGTCGCCACGTGCCCGGGGAATCGGCTCCGGACCGCGCCGTCTGAGGCTTGAGCCTCAAAGAGGTGCCGGCGCGCGGGAGACGCGCCGGCTGGGGGATATCGACCACGGCCCCAGCCCTAACACCCGAAGAAGACAACCGCTTGAGAGTGAGGCGCGCGGCCGGCAATCATGGCCGCGCGCCCCGGGCGTCAGGGCGAGACCGCTTAACCGGTGATGAGCTTCAGGGCGATTTGGGCGCTTTGGTTCGCCTGGGTGAGCATCGAAGCGCCGGCCTGAACCAGCACGTTCCACTTCGCCAGGTTGGTGGTCTCCTTGGCCACATCGACATCGGTGATGTCGCTGATGGCGGCCTGGAGGTTGGTTTGGTTGGTCGTCAGCAGGGTGCTGGCGAAGTTCAGACGGCTCTGGACGGAGCCGTTGACCGCCCGCATCGTCGCGACGTTCTGGATCGCAGCGGTGATGTTGGCGATGGACAGCTGCGACAGGCTGCTGACGGTGGTGGCGACCAGGGAGCCGATGCCCGTGGAGGTGCTCGCCAGGTTGGCGGCGTTCACGGTCACGGCGGAGCCGGCGCTCAGGTCATCGGTGACATCGACCGAGATGCTGGTGGTGCCGAACATCGCCACGCCGTTGAACGTCTGGGCGGTCAACGAGGTGAGCTCGTCCTGCAGCTGGATGAACTCGTCGTCGTAGTTGGCGAGGTCCGAGCTGTTCTTGGTCGGGTCGGTGTACAGCGTCTCGAGTTCGGAGATGCGGTTCAGGATCGAACCGGTGACCGAAAGGGCGCCGTCCTGGGTCTGGAGGAGCGACGAGGCGTCGCCGATGTTGTTCTGGAGGGCCGACTGGCGCGTCGAGGTGGCCGTCAGTTTCATGGAAACTGCGAGGCCGCCGGCGTCGTCGGACGGGTTGACGATCTTCGAGCCGCTGGACAGCTTGTTCAGGCTGTCCTGAAGCATGGCGGTCGAGTTGGCTAGGTTGTTGGCGGCGATCTGCGCCGCGCTATTGCTGTTGATGACGACTGACATGGGATCTTCCTTGATTTCTAAGCGCAGCGTCCGTGCTGCATTCGGATCCGGGTGGTCGGCTCCGGATCGCGCCGGCTGCGGGCGGTAACCCGCGGCAGGGCAGGAATCGTCGCGGTCCGCCGAAAACTTAACCGGCTTTTGCGCGGCGCGTTTTTTGCCTTTTCGGGCTAAAGTCCCGGGGAAAACGGCCGTTTTCGACTACCGACAAAGGGTCACGTTATGGCTTCCCCCCAAATCTCGGGCCTGTCTTCCGGCATCAATTGGAACCTCATCGTTAACGACATCGTTACCGCTGACAGCGCCGGCATGAACCAGGTCAAGGCGCAGCAGACCAAGGTTAACACCCAGATCAGCGCCCTCGGCAGCCTGAGCACCGACCTGACCAGCCTTTCCGCCTCGGTCTTCGCCCTGGAGGACCCCAGCCTGTACGACGGCGCCCTGGCCTCCTCGACCACCAGCGGCTCGACCTGGCAGATGACCGCCCAGAACGGCACCCCCTTCGGCAGCTACACCATCGCGGTCTCCCGCCTGGCCACCGCCTCCCAGCTGCAGGGCGCCAGCGGCATCAGCAGCCCGCTCAGCGCCGGGGACGACGTCTCCGGGCTGACGCTGGCCGCGGCGCCGACGGCCCAGGCCATCACCGCCGGAACCTTCACGGTGAACGGCAAGCAGATCACGGTGACGACCTCGGAGTCCCTCCAGGACGTCTTCGCCGCGATCGCCACGGCCACGGGCGGGGCCGTCACCGGCGGCTACTCATCCTCGACGGACAAGGTCACCCTGAGCAGCTCGGCCCCGATCGTCCTCGGCGCGGCCAACGACAGCAGCAACTTCCTCCAGGCGCTGAAGCTCTTCAACGGGACCAACACCGGCACGATCACCAGCACGACCAATCTCGGCACCGCCCAGCTGGCGGATCCCGTCTCGTCCGCGGACCTGAAGGCGGCCCTGACGGGGCAGGACGGCTCCGGCAACGGCGCCTTCACCATCAACGGGGTATCGATCGGCTACAACGTCAACACCGACTCCCTCGGCACGGTCCTGGCGCGGATCAACAATTCCGGCGCGGGCGTGACCGCGAGCTACGACGCCAACGCCGACCGCATCCTCCTGACCAACTCTGTCACCGGCAGCAGCGGGATCAGCGTGAGCGACACCAGCGGCAATCTGATGGCGGCGCTCGGCCTCGGCGGCGGCACCCTGGTGCAGGGCCAGGACGCCCAGTTCTCGGTCAATGGCGGTCCGACCCAGACCAGCGCGAGCAACACCCTCACTTCCAACGCCTTGGGCGTCAGCGGCCTCAGCGTGACGGTGGATTCCCAGACCACGCAGACCATCCAGGTGGCGATGAACACCCAGGCGATTTCCAGCGCGATCGGGACCTTCATCACCGCCTTCAACACCTTCCAGAGCGATGTCGGCAACGATACCACGGTCAACGTGGTCAACGGCACCATCAGCGGGTCGGTCCTCTCCAGCAACCATGACGTCGCCGACTGGGCCACGACCCTGCAGGGCAAGGCCTTCTCGGCCGGCAGCGGGCTGAGCGGGGTGATCAACAGCCTGGACGACCTCGGGATCGACTTCAGCGGCACCTCGGGCCAGCTCACGCTCACCGACGAGTCGAAGCTGACCAGCGCGCTGAGCGGCAACCCGAAGGCGGTGGCCGCCTTCTTCCAGACCGCGACGACGGGCTTCGGCTCGATCATGAACAACGCGATCAACGACATCATCAGCCAGAACTCGAGCACCCAGCAGACCCTGCAGAGCGAATCCCGGGACCTGGGCGACCAGATTTCGTCGATGCAGACCCAGCTCGACGCCACCCAGGCGCAGCTGGAGGCCGAATTCCAGGCGATGGAGGCCTTCTTCACCAAATATCAGAGCGACAGCTCCGCCCTGGCCTCGTTCGGGTCGAGCACGGGCGGCTCCTCGACTTCCAGCGCCCTGGGCAACATCACCTCGGGGGTGAACAATTCGACCGGGTCGAGTTCGAGTTCGACTTCGTCCTCCTCCTCGAGCACCACGGGCTGATGAAGCGCTTCGCCCTCCTCGGCCTGGCCCTGGGCGCCCTGCTCGCCGGCGGCTGCCTGCATCCGCCGATCACGGACGCGTCCCGCCAGGGCCCCTTCTTCGCCCCGAAGAACTTCGTGGGCGATCCGAAGCTGCCGGGCACGATGCGCCGGGTGGTGCTGCTGCCGGTCCATGGGGGGGATTTCGCCCCTCCCGAGGCGGTGGAGGCGCTCGATCCGGTTTTCGCCACGGCCCTGGAAAAGCAGATGCGCTTCGAGGTGGTCACCCTCGGGCGCGACGAATGCCAGGCGAGCTTCGGCCGGCCCGACATCGCCTCGACCGCCGCGCTCCCGCACGACTTCCTCCAGGACCTGGCGCGGAAGTTCGGGGCCCAGGGGGTGCTGTTCGTGGACCTGACGGCCTACCAGCCCTTCCGCCCCCTGACGCTGGGGATCCGGGCCAAGCTGGCCTCGGTGCCGGACCGGCGCCTGGTCTGGAGCTTCGACGAGGTCTTTTCGGCCTCCGATCCCGCGGTGGAGAACTCCGTCCGCCACTTCTACCTGAACGCCGGGACCGGGCCCATGCCCCTGGACATGACCTCCTCGGCCCTGCAAAGCCCGACGCGGTTCGGGGCCTATGTGGCCGAAACGACCTTCCGGACCCTGCCGGCCCGATGAAAAGAGCCCCGAATTGCCTAAAGCGGGCCGGGGGCGGGCCGATTAGCCGGGTACAACCACACAACGGCGTTCCCTGTAGCCAATAATCAGCGGCCGACCGGACTACGATTGCGAGCCACATGATCCATTCCACGTCTTCGTCTGACAGAGCGGGGGGCACGGATGCCATTTCCCTGAATCGAAACCAGCCGCGGGCCCCGCGGCCGGCGCACCAGGACCAGGATAGCATCTCGACCGCGAACGCGGCGATCCTCTCCGACGCCCTGAACAACCAGCCCGAGGTGCGACCCGAGGTCGTCGCCCGCGGCCGGCTGCTTGCGGCCGACCCGAATTACCCGCCGGCCGCGGTGATCAGCCACATCGCCGGCCTGGTCCTCAATTCGCCCGATCTCTCCGAGGATCAGTCCTAAGGCCCATGGTCGCCCAAGACTGCGCGCGGGCCTACCGCACCAACGCCATCCTGACGGCGAGCCCCGGGCAGCTGGTGCTCATGCTCTACGACGGGGCGCTGGGCGCCCTGGCGGCGGCCAAGATCGCCTTCGGCCGCCCCGCCCGCGACCTCCAGCGCTTCGAGGTGATCAACAAGCAGCTGAGCAAGGCCCGGGCGATCATCGCCGAGCTCCAGGGCCGGCTCGACTACACCGCCCACCCGGAGTTCGCCCAGACCATGTTCCGCCTCTACGAGTACTACAACCGGCGCCTGATGGAGGCCAACCTCCGGAAGGACGCCGAGCCGGTGGCCGAAGTGGAGAGGCTGCTGGGCGAGATCCGCGACGCCTGGGCGGAGATGCTGATGAAGCAGCACATGCCGGCGGCCGAGCCCGTCCTGGTGTGATGAAGACCGCGGCCGACACGGCCCGCCGGCTCCTCGACACCCTCGAGCGCTTCGTGGTGCAGGAAAGCATCCTGCTCCACGCCGGCCACTACAGCCAGATGGCGGCCCTCCAGCGCCGCGCGGCGCCGGTCATCGCCAGCCTTTGCCAGCTCGGAACCGAACCCGGCCTGTCCTCCCTGGGCGACCGGGTTTCCGCGCTGCTGGCCCGCCGCCGCGAGAATCTTTCCGGCATCGCGGCCCGCTGCGCCTTCCTCCGCGCGGAGCGCGACCGGGTCAGCGGCGCCCGCCAGCAGCTGCGGCGCCTGGTGTCCTACCGCCGCGCTCCGGCCGCCAGGTCGCGGCTGGCCGCGACGGTCTGAGCTGATCCCGGCCTCCGGCCGGACGCTTCCTGGTCCCGCCGGGACCTCAGCTCGCGACCGCGAGCGCCGGCTCGGTGGCCGTCTCGGCGACCGCGGCCAGGCCGATCTTTTCCGGCGCGGCCGGGGGGCCGGCCTGGAAGGCGGTCGCGACCTGGGCGGCCTCGGCCGTCCAATCGATGCCGGGCCGCTGATAAATGGAATAGGAGACCTCGGCGCCGTCGTTGCGGCCGGCCCAGGTCAGGCTCGCCTTCAGGCAGACCTTGTTCTCGGCCAGGTCGTAGGCCTGCACCAGGATCGCGCCGACCGGCTGGACAGCCTGGCCCTTGCGCACCGCCAGATTGAGGCGGGCGAGGCCGAGATGGTAGTTCACCGAGCGGCTCTGGTCCCAGTCCCCGCCCTGGCGGAGGGTGGCGTCGCCCTGCAGGGCGTCTTCGATGGCGGAGAGGAAGGAGGTGAGTCGGAGGGACATATATGCAAGAACCGCTCCGCTCCTTACGGCGCACCTGGGCCGCCTCTTTAGGGAAAACGCGAAAATATATTAATCTTATCGGTCATATTTGAGATTGAACTACGTGGCCGGGAGCGCTTTCTTCGACCTCCCTCCCAGCCCAGCTTCACCCTCATGTCGTTTGAGAAGGTCCTGATCATCGAGGACGATTCGGTCGTCCGCAGCCTGCTGAACGAGATTTTCCTACGCCGGAAATGCTCGGTGGCGGCGGCGAAGAGCCTGAAGGAGGCCGAGACACTCCTGGCCAAGGACTCGTTCGACCTGGTGATGCTCGATATCCGCCTCCCGGACGGCGACGGCGAGAAGTTCCTCGAGCAGCTGGCGATGCTGCCGGAGCGGCCGCTGGTCATCGTCATGACGGGCTACGGCACGATCGAGTCGGCGGTCGGCTGCATGCGGGCGGGCGCGTTCGACTACGTGATGAAGCCCTTCTCGCCGAGCCAGATCGACGTGATCCTGCGCAAGGCCCAGTCCTACCAGCAGATGCTCCAGGTCAACCGCCTGCTGAGCGACCAGGGCGAGGACCACGACGCGCTGATCGGCCGCAGCCCCGCGATGGTGCGCCTGCGCCAGCTGATCGAGCGGGTGGCCCCGACGGACGCGACCGTCTTCATCGCCGGCGAGAGCGGCACGGGCAAGGAGATGATGGCCCGCGAGATTTACCGCCGCAGCCCGCGGCGCCAGCAGCCCTTCATCAAGGTCAACTGCGCGGCCATTTCCGAGAACCTGATCGAGAGCGAGTTCTTCGGCCACGAGCGGGGGGCCTTCACCGGCGCGACCGAGCGCCGGGAGGGCCGCTTCGAGCTGGCGAACCACGGCACGCTGCTCCTGGACGAGATCAGCGAGATTCCGGCGAACCTCCAGGCCAAGCTGCTGCGGGTCCTGCAGGAGCGGGAGTTCGAGCGGGTGGGCGGCAACCGCACCATCAAGGTCAACGTCCGGATCCTGGCGACCTCGAACCGCGATCTGCTGCGCAACGTGGAGGCCGGCCAGTTCCGGCAGGATCTCTACTACCGGCTCAACGTCTTCCCGGTGAACGTGCCGCCGCTGCGCGAGCGCGCCGAGGACATCCTGCTCCTGGCCGAGCACTTCCTGCAGCGCTACACCCGCAAGCACGGCATCAAGGTGGCGGGCTTCGCCGAGTCGGCCCGCGCCGCGATGATGAACTACCGCTGGCCGGGGAACGTCCGGGAGCTGCAGAACACCATCGAGCGCGCCATCATCCTTTCGCCCGCGGGCCGCGCCATTTCCGCCGCGGCGCTCGGGCTGCCCGCCTCGCCCGCCTACCAGACCGAGCTGGACTGGTCGAAGAGCCTCTCGGTGGCGGACGGCGGCAGGCAGGAGGAGCCCGCCGGCGAGCCGGCGGCGGCGGCCGAGGAGGCGGCGGCGATCCCGATCACCGCGCCGAACGGCACCGTGCTTTCCATCGCCGAGCTGGAGAAGCAGGCGATCCGCGCCGCCCTGCAGCAAACCGGCGGGAATCGCACCCAGGCGGCGACCCTTCTTGGCATCAGCATCCGGACCCTGCGCAACAAGCTGCAGGAGTACCGCGACGCCAACGACCCGGACTTCGCCGGGGTCGAGTCCGAAAAAGCGGTCTGAGAGCGGCTTAGGGAGGGCGGTCGGTCGGGCGCCGCCGCGTTAAAATTCGCGGAGAGGGCTCAATTGGCGCGCGATTGCGCCGATTTTCAGGGGACGCGCCCTACGCGCGCCCCACCCCCGTTTTCCATGCCCGCCACCGAGGAGATCTCCGAAAGCGTCATCCGCGAGAACATCACCCGTGCCGTGGGCGATGTCTTCAAGACCATGCTCAACCGCCCGGTCAAACTGCACGCCGCCGTCGAGGACGGAGCCGCCGATCCGATGCCCCAGGCCGCCACCCCCCAGGTGGTCGGGACCGTCGGCTTCATCGGCGAGGCCTGCGGCCTGATCTACCTCTACTTCGACCAGTCCTTCGCCGAGCTCTGCACCGGCCAGATGCTGGGCATGAACGATTTCGAGCTGAAGAAAAACGGCGACGAGGTGGTGAACGACGCCATCGGCGAGCTGACCAACATGGTCGTCGGCAGCTTCAAGAACGCGCTCTGCGACCAGGGCTATCCCTGCAAGCTGACCATCCCGTCCATCCTGCGCGGGCGCAACTTCACCATCGGGCCGATGAGCTCGGCGCAGCGCCGGATCTACCACTTCGAATGCGGCAACCACCGCGTCACGACCGACATCATTCTCAAATCAGTGGACTGAACCCCGACCGACCATGCGCAAGAAAATCCTCACCATCGACGACTCCAAGACCGTCCGCATCATCGTGCGGAAGGCCTTCAAGCCCTACGACGTCGAGATCCTCGAGGCGGGCAACGGCGTCGAAGGCCTGGCGGTGGCGGGCAAGGAGCTGCCGGACCTGATCCTCCTCGACATCACCATGCCGGTGATGGACGGCGTCGAAACCCTGACCCGGCTCAAGGCCGACCCCCACCTCAAGGGCATCCCGGTGATGATGCTGACGGCCGAGGGCGGCAAGGAGCACGTGCTGAAGATCGCGCGGATCGGGGTGCGCGACTACATCGTGAAGCCGTTCAAGGAGGAGGTCCTGCTGGAGAAGGCCGGCCGGATCGTTGAGCTCAAGCCCCTGGCCGACGGCCCGGGGAAGGCCCGCACCGTCTTCGACCCGGCGGAGATCCTGGTGATCGACGACAAGCCCGCCATCGTCCAGCAGATCCAGGAAGGGCTGAAGCACACTCCCTGGAAGATCAACGGTACCGGCTCGCTGGCCGAGGCCCTCGACTTCTGTTCCCGGCAGACCCCGGACCTGGTCATCGCCAGCCTGACCCTGCCGGAAGAGGGCGCGTTCGCCTTCTACCGTCAGGTGCGCACCAGCGCCAAGACCAAGCACACCCCGATCTTCGGCCTGGTGGTCAAGACCGAGGTGCAGGCCCAGCAGCTCGCGCAGCAGGCCGGCTTCGCCTACGTCGTGACCAAGCCGATCGACCTCCCGGAGCTGGAGGGCCGCATGGCCAAGGCCATGAACCTCGACACCTCGCCGCGGTACTTCTCCATGGAGGGGGACACCCTGGTGATGAAGCTGCCCGAGAACAGCAATCCGGCCATCCTGGCCGAGGTCAACCAGCACCTCCAGGCCAAGCTGGCCGACGCGGTCGACTCCGGCTACAGCAAGGCGATCTTCGACATCCACGCCCTCAAGTCCATGCACATGGGCGTGATCAAGGCCCTGATGTCCGCGATGCAGGCCTGCCGAGAGCTCGACCTGCAGTTCGCCCTCGTCGCCGGCGCCGCGATCGTGACCGAGTGCAAGCAGTTCGAGGACACGCGGGGCTGGAGCTTCTTCGAGACCTTCGAGGAGGCGAAAACCAGCCTGGCCAAGGCGCCGGCCGCGGCGGCGACCGCCTAAGGCGCCTCCTGGCGCCGGGCGATCGGTCTTCCGGGGGACTCGCTGTTGTCCCGGGCGATGGCTCGGAAGGCGGCGGAAATGGCGGGGCAGGCCGGTCTCGCCCTGCGGCCCAGGAGCGTAGAGCATCGGCAGCATGTCATAGGCGGGCGCCAAGGCGAACGGGGCGCGCGGGAGCTTCGGGCGGCTCTGATCCGCCCAATGGATGGTCCGAGCTGGGCAGGAGTTCGCGCCAGTGTCGGTCGTCTAAGGCCGACCCCTTCCTCCGCCTCCCAAAAGACGGGCCCTAAGCCTTCGTGGCCTGGACCGCCTCGGCGGCGACGACCCGGTCGATGTCGAGCAGCGTCATCACCTTCGACTTCACCTTGGCCATCCCCAGCAGGCAGGCGGTGTCGACCGTAGCGCCGAAATCCGGGGTGGGCTCGACGTCGTTGGCCCCCAGGGCCACCACCTCGTCGACGCTGTCCACGATCAGCCCCATCGGGACGGATTGTTCGCCGCGGGCCTTGACCTGCACCACCACGATGCAGGTCCGCTCCGCGTAGTTGGCCTTGAAGCCGAACTTGGTGCGCAGGTCGACGATCGCGATGACCCGGCCGCGCAGGTTGATGACCCCTTTGACGTGGGGCGGCATCTGCGGCACGGGCGTGATCTTCTGCAGCCGGATGATTTCCCTTACCTTGAGGACGGCGATGCCGTAAGTCTCCTTGTCGAGGGCGACCGTGAGGTATTTGCCCGCCGCGGAAGCGGCGGGGGTGGGGGCGGCGGGAGTCATGGCGGGCTGCCATCTCATCGTCCCCGGCGGGGGCGGCTTGAGCGGAAAAGGCCTCAAGCAGGCCGGGATTCGGGCCGTAATATTTTGAGATTGGTGAACGCCATCCATGCCGTCCCAGGAAGCCTTTAGCCAGATTGAGGAGACCCAGAACCGCCTCGCGATGGAGGCGGTGCTGGCGCAGCCCGGCCGCGACGACGGGCTGATCCCCGCCTACAGCCTGCTCGGGGAGCTGCGGGAGCGTTGCGCGGCGGAGCCCGCGCTGCTGGCCGCGGCCGACCTGCTGCTCCCGGAGTTCGAGCGCTGCCTCGACACCGCCCAGCCGTTCACCGCCGAGCTAGTCGCCAGGCTCCGCGGCTTCGTGGAATGGATGCCCAAGGCCGTGGCGGCCCTGCGCATGGGCAAGCCGGCTCCAGCCTACGCGCCTGCGGCGATCGCGGCGGCGCCGGCGCCGGCTGCCGCCGCCGCCCCGGCCGAGGCGGTCGACGTCGTGCTCGAGTTTGACCTGGCCGAGAAGCGCGAGCTGCTGGAGGAATTCCACGGGGAGGCGAGCGAGCACCTCCTGCAGATCGAGGCCGCGCTGCTCGAGCTGGAGCGCCACCCCGCCGACCCGGAGGCGCTCAACGCCATCTTCCGCTCCTTCCACACCATCAAGGGCAACGCGGGCTTCCTGGGGCTGGCGCCGATGAACCGGCTGGCCCACGAGGTCGAGTCGCTCCTGGACCTCGCCCGCAACCGCAAGCTGGCGCTGACCGCGGCGATCGTGACCGAGATCCTCCGCAGCCGCGACGCCCTCCAGGCCCTCAACCACCAGGTGGGCGAGGCGCTGAAGGACGGCAAGATGCCCGCGCGGGTGATCCCGGTCGCCCACCTGATCGGCGCCGTCCGGACGCTGGCCGCCGGCCAGGCTCCGGCCGGGGCCGCCGCGCCCGCTCCGGCTTCCGGCCCCGAGGCGGCGGCGGCAGTCCCGGCGGCGCGCGCCGCCGGCAACACCGTCCGGGTCAACACGGAGAAGCTGGATTCCCTCATGGACGTGGTCGGCGAGCTGGTGATCGTCCAGAGCCAGCTGCTGGAGACGGCGCAGCGGATGGAGGCGGAGGGCCCGCTCCAGCGCGACGTCGCGCAGCTCAGCCGCCTGACGAAGGATCTCCAGCGCACGGCGATGGCCCTGCGGATGATCCCGATCAAGCCCGCCTTCCAGAAGATGGAGCGGCTGGCCCGCGACCTGGCCCGCGAGACCGGCAAGCAGCTGCGCTTTTCCACCGCCGGGGAAGAAACCGAGCTCGACCGGATCGTGGTCGAGGAGATCGGGGACCCGCTGGTCCACATGGTCCGCAACGCCGTCGACCACGGCCTGGAGGCGCCGGCGGAGCGCGCCGCCGCGGGCAAGGGCGAGGCGGGCGAGGTCTGGCTGCGGGCCTACCACAAGGGCGGCAACGTCATCGTGGAGCTGCAGGACGACGGGCGCGGGATCGATCCGGAGAAGGTCCTCGCCAAGGCCCGGCGGCAGGGCCTGGTGCCGGCCGGGGCGGCCCTCGGCCGCGAGGAGATTTTCAACCTGATCTTCCTGCCGGGCTTCTCCACCGCGGAGAAGGTCACGGCCATCTCCGGCCGCGGCGTCGGGATGGACGTGGTCAAGCGCAGCATCGAGAAGCTCCGCGGCCAGATCGAGGTCACCTCCGAGGTCGGGCGCGGCTCGACCTTCCGGATCAAGCTCCCGCTCACGCTCGCGATCATCGACGGCCTGGTCGTCCGGGTGGGGGAGGACCGCTTCATCCTGCCGAGCAACGCCGTCCAGATGGCGCTCAAGCCGGCCCGCGGGGCCATCAGCCGGGTCCAGGGCGCCGGCGAGGTGCTGGACTGGCACGGCCGGCTTCTGCCGCTGCACCGGCTGCACCGGCGCTTCGGCATCCCGGCGCGCTCCGAGGATCCCTGCGAGGGCATCGTGGTCATCCTCGAGTCCTCCGACCGGATCTGCGCCCTCCTCGTCGATGAAATGGTCGCGAAGCAGGAGGTGGTGATCAAGAGCCTGGGCGCCTACATGCAGGGCCTTTCCGGCGTCTCCGGAGGGGCCATCCTGGGCGACGGCGCGATCGCGCTGATCCTCGATCCGGCCTCCCTGCTCGAAGCCGCATGAATTCCGAGAAGCCCGAGATTCCCAGCCTGGACGAGGTCTGCGCCCGGGCCCTGCAGCTGCCCTGCGCACCCTCCCTGCTTCCCCGGCTGGTCCTGGCCCTGGGGCAGGACGACAGCACCGCGTCGGAGATCGAGGAGATCATCGCCCTGGACAGCGCCCTGGCGACGGCGACCCTCCGCCTTTCCAATTCGGCGTACTATGCGGGCGCGGAGCCGGTGGTCTCGCTGGACCATGCGATCCTGCGGCTGGGCCAGCGCGAGATCTACCGCCTGGCCGCCCTGGTGCTGGTCAGCCGCTGGGAGGCGGTGCACAAGGACAATTTGCGCTGGGCGCCGGGCGACTACTCGCGCCATTCGGTCTGCACCGCCCTGGCCGCCGAGGTGCTGGCGGAGTCCTCCGAGAAGGTGGATCCTTCCCTGGCCTACACCGCCGGCCTGGTGTGCGACGTGGGCAAGCTGGCCCTGGCCTATGTCTGCGCCGAGTTCTACCCCCAGGTGGCGGCCCACTGCGAGACCGGCGCCTGCACCTGGGAGCAGGCCGAGAAGGCGATCCTGGGCTACAATCACGCCGAGGTCGGCTCCCGCCTCCTGCAGAGCTGGCGATTCCCGCGGCTCTTCGTCGAGGTGATCGAGAAGCAGTTCGCTCCCGAGAAGGCCTCGGAGGCGAGCCTTCCCCTCATCGCCCACCTCCACGCCGCCCGCTACCTGGCGGTCGCGCTCGGGCCCGGCGTCACCGAGGACGGCTTCCTCTTCGCCCTCCACGGCCCCTTCCTCAGCCAGTTCGGGTTCACCGCCGACTTCCTGGAGGAGGCGATGGTCGAGGTCCGGGCGCGGGCGCAGAGCCGGCTGGGGGAGAAGATCAACCTCGGACAGCTTGCGCCCTGAGGCCGGCGCGCCTCGAGCCGGATCGGATTGCCGATGGACGACCTCGCGCCGCGAGGAACTCCGCGATGAGTTGGCCGGAAGGATCGTAACGATAGATCACTCGATCCCGGCCGGCCCCGGGGGCGGCTAAACTCAACGCCCTGGTCGCGGGCGATTTTGGTCTGCCGCTCAGGGCAGGCTGAACTCCTCCTCGGCGGTCGGGGTCTTGAGCCGGACCATGCCGGTGGCGATGTCGAGATGGAGGGTGCGGTTGACGGAGCCGCCGGTCTCGGAGCGTGCCACCCGGAAGCCGTTGCGCCCCAGAAAATCGATCGTCGCCTTCATGTTGCGCTCGCCGATGCGGAAGGTGTCCTCGCCGGCGATGACATTGGCCCCGCCGGCCACGAAGAGATGCAGGGCGCCGGGGCGCAGCCCGAAGGCCGCCAGCTGGCGGAAGAACTCCGGCAGCCCGGTGTCGGCGAACATGGCCGGCTGCGCCGCCGCCTTCTCCGGGGAGATGGCGGAGTCGGGCAGCATCAGGTGCAGGATCCCGCCGATGCGGCGGACGGGCTCGTAGGCCACCAGGCCGATGCATGACCCGAGGGCATAGGTGCTGAGGACCACCTCGCGGTTGTCCGAGACGGCCATGTCGCCGATCCCCACGATCACCTGCTGGGAGAAGAGGTGACGGAGGGCCGGCGGTATGGTGGTGGAAATCGCCATGCGCGGGGCCCCGGCTCCGCTTACGAGAAGACGAGCAGTCGCTGGTTGATCGGGGTGATCTCGTTGTGGCTGTGGATCTTCGCGATGGTGTTGGGCCCGAGGGTTTGGCCCTCGCCGACCAGCAGCAGCCCGTGCGGGCTGTAAATGCCGGTCGCCAGGACCATGCCCGCCTCGAGCTCGTCCAGGAGGATCTCACGGACCTGGCGGGGCAGGTTCACCAGGTGGGTGACCTTGAGGAAGAGCCGGACGGCCTCGGGGTCGTAGGCGGTGCCCGCCTGCGACATGACGAAGTCGCTGGCGGCCTGCTTGCGCTGGCCCGACTCGACGAAGCCGACCGCGACCGCCAGGCAGCGCGCCGCCCACGGGATGGACTTGCCCGCCAGGCCGTCGGGGTAGCCGGTGCCGTCCCAGCGCTCGTGGTGGTGGCGGATGGTCTCGCCGACGTCGGCGCGGGTGTCGACCAGCGCGGCCAGGGTCTGGCTGTAGATCGGATGGTGGTGCAGCATCGAGCGCTCGCGCTGCGAGATCTCGTCCGGGCGCTGGCGGAAGGAGCGCAGCAGCTCGCGGGGCACGCCGATCAGGCCCAGGTCGCAGAGCCAGGCCGCCGAGCGCAGGGCGTGGCGCTCGGCCTCGTTGAAGTGCTCGGTCTCCGCCATCTTGGTCGCGAACTCCACCAGGGCCTTGGCCTGGCCGCCCAGGATCGGGTCGTAGGCGGTGAGGATGCGGCGGCAGAGCTCGAGCGAATGCTCGTAGCGGGAGGTCAGCTCCACGTTGGCCGCGTCCAGCTGGTGGTGCTGGGCCTCGAGGTCGACCACCTTGGCTTCCAGCGCCTGGTTGACGATCTTGAGTTCGCCGTTGAGCCGGGTGGTCTCGGCGGTCAGGAGCTGGTTGTGGGTGATGAGCTCGTGGCGCTGGATGGCGTTGCGCACCGTGGCGATCAGCTCCTCGCGCAGCCAGGGCTTGGCCACGAAGCGGAAGATCTCGCCCTTGTTGATGGCGTCGACGATGGTCGGCAGCGAGAGGACCGCGGTGATGAGGATGCGCGAGGCCACCGGCCGGATCCGGCGGCTCTCGATCAGGAAGTCGAGGCCGAGCATCTCCGGCATCTTCTGGTCGGAGATGATCACGCCGAAGTCCTGCTCGGCCAGGACGGCCAGCGCCTTGCGCGGGCTGGAGCAGGCGACGACGTGGAAGCGCTCCCGCTCGAGGGTCTCCTTGAGCGCGGCGAGCACGACGGGCTCGTCGTCGACGATCAGGATGGCGGGGGGGGTGGATTGCGGCTGGTCAGGGTTCATGTGGATGCGGACGTGAGGGCGTCGGCTTGCGCCGGAACGCGGGATTGCAGGAGAAAGGAGGCGATGCCGCCGAGGGGCAGCAGGGTGTCGGTCGCGCCGGCCTGCCAGGCTGCGCGGGGCATGCCGAAGACGACGCAGCTGGCCTCGTCCTGGGCGAAGGTCAGGGCGCCGCGCTGGCGCAGCTGCAGCAGGCCCTCGGCGCCGTCGCGGCCCATCCCGGTGAGCAGGCCGGCGGCGCAGTGCGAGCCGGCCCCCGCGGCGGCCGCGGAGGCGAAGAGCAGGTCCACCGCGGGCCGCTGGTGCCACACCAGCGGCCCCTCGGAGATCCGCGCGGCATAGTGGTCCCCCCGCCAGTGCACCAGGAGATGGTGGCCGCCGGGCGCGAGCAGCACGGTGCCGGGGCGCAGCCGGTCGCCGTCCGCGGCCTCCCGCACCTCCAGCGCGCAGAGCGCGTCGAGCCGGGCCGCGAAGTTGCGGGAGAAGACCGCCGGGATGTGCTGGACGACGGCGATCGGCGGCATCTCCGCCGGGAGGTGGGTCAGCACCTCGCGCAGGGCCTCGGTGCCGCCGGTCGAGGCGCCGAGCAGGATGAGCGAGCGGGGGTCGAAGCTGCCGGGCGGCGGGAGCTTCTTGCCGCTGGCCGGGACCGGATGGGGGAGGAGGGCTCCCATCGGCCGGCCGAGCCGCGCGGCGGCGGCGGCCTTGACCTTGACCACGAGCTCGGCGCCGAGCTCCTCGATCGAGCTCGAGCCGGCCTTGCCCATGACCTCGACCGCGCCGAGCCGGAGCGCCTCCAGGGCGTAGTCCGAGCCGCGGGGGGTGAGGGAGCTGAGCACGACCACCGGCAGGGGGCTGCGCTCCATCAGCAGCCGGAGGAAGGTGAGCCCGTCCATCCGCGGCATCTCCAGGTCCAGGGTCAGGACGTCGGGCTGGAGCGCGGGAATCATCTCCTGGGCCGCGAGCGGATCGATGGCGGTGCCGACCACCTCGATTTGCGGGTCGGAGGCGAGCGCGGCCGAGGCCATCCGCCGCACCAGGGCGGAGTCGTCGATGATCAGCACGCGGATGGGCCGGGCCGGGTTCATGCGGCGATGGAGGCGGCGGCGGGCCGGCGGTAGACCGCCGGCTGGAGCGGCTCGAGGCCGTGGCGGATTCCGGTCAGGCTCTCGGCGTGCCCGACCAGCAGGTAGCCGCCCGGCACCAGGTGGCGGGTGAGGCGCTCGACCAGCTCCTCCTGGGTCGCGTGGTCGAAATAGATCATCACGTTCCGGCAGAGGATGAGATGGAAGGGTTCGCTGAAGTGCGGCGGGGCGCCGAGCAGGTTCAGCTGGCGGAAATCCACCTTCGAGCGCAGCGCGGCGCTGACCCGGAAGTTGCCGGCCTCGGCGCCGATGCCCCGCTGGAAGAACGCCTGGCGGCGGGTCGGGGGTACGGCCTCGAGCGATCCCTGCGGGTAGACGCCCGCGCGGGCCTGCTCCACGACCCGGTGCGAGATGTCGGTGGCGTGGATCTGCCAGGGCCAGGCGGAGCGGCCCAGCGACTCGGCCAGGACCATGGCGAGCGAGTAGGGCTCCTCGCCCGTGGAGCAGGCCGCGCTCCAGGCCTGGAGGCGGGGCCAGCGCTCGGCGCGGAAGCGGCCGAGCAGCTCCGGCACGACGGTGGAGCGGACGAACTCGAAGTGGTCGTTCTCGCGGAAGAACGCCGTATGGTGGGTCGAGATGACGTCGATCAGGTGCACAAACTCCTCCTCGCCCTCGGGCGAGCGGAGCAGGCGGCAGTAGCCGCCGATCGAGGAGACGGGCAGGTAGCGCAGCCGCTTGGCCAGGCGCGCCCCGACGAGCTCGCGCTTGTCGGAACCTAGGCTGATGCGGCTGCGTTCATAGACGAGTGTCCGGATGAACTCGAATTCGCTGTCCGTCATTGCATGATTAATCGTTGAAGTATCGGCACGTCCGCGTGCCCGATGTAGCCCTGGTTGCACGGCGGCCCGGGAAAGCGGCGGCAATTTTTGCCCCCGAGCCGGCCCGCCGGCCCGGACGGAAGGCGGCGCCTTCGGCCCGCCGCTTTCAGAATCCTGTATGCGGCTATCCCGCAGCCATTTGCGGCGGCGGTTGCCCGGATGGCACGCGCTTTGCCTATACAGCGGAGCCATGGTCGATCCCATCCTGCAATCCGGCAGCTTCCAGCTCGCGCAAAAGATGCTGGATGCTTCCGCGCTCAGGCAGGAGGCCATCGCCTCGAACATCGCGAATGTGGACACCCCCGGGTACCACCGCATCGACGTCGCCCCGGAGTTCTCCCAGCAGCTCAAGTCCGCCTACGAGGCGGGGGAGTCCCCCGCCGCCAACGACCTGCTCAAGCCGCGCCTGACCGAGGATCCCACCGCGCGCGCCGTGCGGCCCGACGGCAACAACGTCGGCATCGAGCGCGAGCTGCTGGCGATGAACCGCAACACGGTGGAGTACGACTTCGAATCCGAGGTCGTCTCCCAGAACATCAAGCAGCTGCGGATCGCCATCACCGGCAATCCGTCCTGATCCCCGCCATGGACCTGATTCCCGGCATCGACATCACCTCCAGCGCGCTGGCCGCCCAGAAGACCCGCCTGGACATCGTCGCCCAGAACATCGCCAACGCCCAGACCACCCGGACGCCCGGCGGCGGCCCCTACCAGCGCCAGCAGGTCAATTTCGAGACCGAGCTGCTCAACCGCCTCGACGGCAGCCCCCTGCAGAGCGTGCAGGTGGCCAGCATCACCCCCGACACCACCCCGGGGCAGACCATCTACGACCCGCAGCACCCGGACGCCGACGCCAGCGGCAACGTCCACATGCCCAACGTCAACCTGGCGTACGAGATGGTCGACCTGATCACCGCCTCGCGGGCCTACGAGGCCAACCTTTCCTTCGCCAAGAACTCCCGCGAGCTCGCCCTGAAGACGCTCGAGATCGGCAAGTAGTCCGCCCATGAACCCGATCGGCTCCGTCGCCTCCGCCTACAACGCCCAGCCCACCGGGGCGGTCCAGCCGGCGATCCAGGCGCGCCCGACCGATCTGCCGGACGGCCTGAAGCCGTCGACCTCCACGACCGACGGGTTCAGCAACCTGCTCGACAACGTCGTCAACTCGGTCGACGCCACCGCCCAGCAGGCCGAGACCATCACCAACAAGGTCCTGCTCGGCGACTCCAGCCAGCTGCACCAGAGCGTGATCGCGATGCAGGAGGCCTCGACCGCCCTCGACCTGATGGTGGCCGTGCGCAACAAGCTGGTGGAGTCCTACCAGGAGCTGATGCGGATGAACGTGTGAGCGCCGCCCCCCTTTCACCTTCAACCGAACCATGAAGAATTTCGCCACGTCCCTCCTCGCGCTCTGGAAGCAGCTCGGGCTCAACCAGCGGGTCTCGCTGATCGTCACGGCGCTCGCCGTCGCCGGCGGCCTCACCGCCCTCGTGCTCTGGGCCCAGCGGCCGGAATACAAGCTGCTTTACACCAACCTCGGCGACAAGGACTCCGCCGCCATCATCAGCTACCTGCAGAGCCAGAACATCAAGCCGCAGGTCTCGGGCGACGGCTCGGCCGTGTCCGTCCCCTCCGACCAGGTCTACAAGCTGCGGATGGACCTCGCCGCCAAGGGCCTGCCCGGCGGCGACGGCGTGGGCTTCGAGATTTTCGACAAGGGCCAGTTCGGCCTGAGCGACTTCGTCCAGCGCACCAACTACCTGCGCGCCATCCAGGGCGAGCTCGCCCGCACCATCAGCCAGCTCCAGGGGGTCCGCGCCGCCCGGGTGCTGATCGTCCAGCCGGAGAACCGGCTGCTCCTGACCGACCAGAGCGTGAAGTCGACCGCCTCGGTCTTCGTCGATCTTGGCGGCAGCCGCCTTGAGCTCGAGCAGGTCAACGCCATCCGCCACCTCGTGGCCAACGCCGTCCAGGGCCTCGTCCCCGACCAGGTGGCGGTGATCGACAACCACGGCCGCACCCTTTCCGAGGAGCTCAAGAGCGATCCGGCGCTCGGCACCGCCTCCTCCCAGATCAAGTACAAGCAGCAGGTGGAGGACTACCTGGCGAAGAAGGTCGAGAGCATGCTGGCCCCGGTGATCGGGGAGGGCAACGCGGTGGTGCGCGTCTCGGCCGACATCGACACCGAGGCCTCCACGGTCAGCCAGGAAAAGTACGACCCGGACGGCGCCGTCGTCCGCAGCCAGACCAAGACGAAGGATTCCTCCAATTCCGTCGAGTCCCGCTCCAACGGCGGCACGGTGGGGATCAGCGCCAACGTCCCCGACAAGGCGGCGGTGGCGGAGACCAACACCACCCGGCCGACGTCGAGCTCCGACCAGGACCGCGAGAACCTCACCACCACCTACGAGATCGGCCGCACCGTCACCAACATCACCCGCAATCCGGGGACGGTCCGGAGCGTCACCGCCGCGGTCCTGATCGCCCCGCGCGCCCCGGCGACCGCCGGGGCCCAGCCGGTCAAGCGGACCGCCGAGGAGCTCTCGGCCCTGCGCCAGATCGTGATCAACGCCCTCGGCCTCAAGGCCGCCCCCGGCCAGTCGCTCGACTCCCTCGTCACCGTCGACGAGATGCCCTTCGCCCCCGAGCCCGAGATCCAGCAGATCCAGGCCGCGCAGAACAGCGGCAAATGGATCGACTGGGTCGACGCCGCGCGCCGCTGGGGCGCGGTGGTGGGCGCCGCCGTCATGTTCCTCATCTTCCTGCGCATGCTCTCGAAGCAGCGCATCGACCCGGTCCCGGTGGAGGTGCTGAGCCTTCCGCCGGACGCCGCCGCCCGGGCCCTGCCCTCGGCCGCCGGCGTCACCCCCGAGGTCCTGAACGACCTCATCCGCCAGCGCCCGGCGAACGTCGGCGCCTCGCTCCGCGACTGGGTGGCCGCGAACAAGAACTGATCCCGCCATGGACTTCGACTATGCCAAGCTCAGCCGCCAGCAGCGCCTGGCGGTTTTCCTCATCGTGATCGGCGCCGAGGCCGCGGCCGAGGTGCTCCGCCAGTTCGACGACCACGAGATCCGCAACCTCTGCAACGAGATGTCGAACTTCCCGATCGTGCCCGAGCAGGTGCAGCGCGCCGCGATCGAGGAATTCTCCGGGGTGGTGGCCTCCGGCGCCGCCTCCGTCTGCGGCGGGGCCACCTACGCCCAGCGCACCCTCGGCATGGCGAAGGGGGACTACAAGGCCTCCGCCATCATGAGCCACCTCGGGCCGCCCGACTCCGCGGTCGACGTGGTCAAGGACGTGGGGGAGATGGAGGGCCGCCAGATCTTCAACCTCATCCGCAACGAGCAGCCCCAGACCATCGCGCTCGTCCTGTCCTACCTCGACTCGGTCAAGACCGCCGAGGTCTTCGCCCTGCTCAGCCCCGAGATGCGCGAGGACGTGATCGAGCGCCTGGGCACGATCGAGTCCACCCCCCTGGAGGTGGTGGGCAAGATCGTGCGCAGCCTGGGCAAGCACATCGACACCAGGAACCGCCCGGCGCTGCACCAGAGCGGCGGCGTGCGCTCGGTCGCGACGCTGCTCAACCAGATGAAGAAGGACGTGAGCAAGGCGCTCCTCGCCCGCCTGGAGGAGCGCAATCCGACGCTGGGCGCCGAAATCCGCAAGAAGATGTTCAGCTTCGAGGATCTGATGCGCCTTTCGGCCGGCGACATGCAGCGCGTCATGCGCGAGGTGGACACCTCGGGCCTGGCCACCGCGATGAAGTCCGCCAGCGACCCCCTGCGGGAGAAAATCTACGCGGCGCTCTCCAAGCGCGCGGTGGAGGGGCTCAAGGAGGAGATCGAGATGCTCGGGCCGGTCCGGCTCAAGGACGTCGAGGCCGCGCAGGAGGGTATCATCGCCGTGGTCCGCCGCCTGGAGGAGGAGGGCCAGATCAGCCTGGAGAACGACTCCGCCCAGCTGGTGGGCGCCTGAGGGACCGCCATGGCCTTCGCCAAGCTCGTCGCCTTCGACCGCCCCCTGGCCGGCGCCATCCTGCCGGGCCAGAAGGGCCAGCTCTTCGGCGAGGCCGAGGTGGCGGAGAAGATCGAGCAGGCGTACCGCCGCGGGGTGGACGCGGCCCGCGCCGCCGGCGACCAGCAGATGGTCGAGTTTCGCGCGGACATGGAGGGACTGAGCGAGGGCGTGCTCAAGCAGCTTTCCCAGATGGAGCCGGCGATGCTCGCCCAGCTGCGCGAGGCGCTGCCGGGCCTGGCGCTGGACATCGCCCGCCGGCTCCTCGCCGGCTTCGAGCCGCCTCCCGAGATCATCGAAAAGTTCTGCCGCGAGGCCCTGGACCAGCTCTTTCCCGAGCGGGAGGGCCTCGAGCTCGCGCTCTGCCCGCGCGACGCGGCCAAGCTCAACGAGCTCAACCCCGACTGGCTGCAGCGCTACCCGGGGCTGCGCATCCGCACCGACAACGCCCTCGGCCCGGGCGACTGCCTGGTGCGCAGCCGCTTCGGCCTGACCGACGGGCGCCGCCAGACCAAGCTGGCCGCGCTCGAGCACAGCCTGGTGGGAGCCTGAGGACGCCGTGAAGGACGAACTGCCCCGCTCCTCCGTCGCCCCCCTGGTGGACCTGGTCCGCCTCCAGGTGCGCCACAGCGCCTCGGTCCAGCGCGTCGGCGCGGTCACCGGGATGGCCGGGCTGATCATCGAGTCCGAGGGACCCAACGTGGGGCTGGGCGACATCTGCCTCATCCGCTCCCCGCGCAATGAGTTCAACGTCCGCGCCGAGGTGGTGGGCTTCCGCGAGCACCGCAACCTGCTCATGCCCCTGGGCGACACCTCGGGGCTCCACGTCGGATGCGAGGTCGCGGCCTCGGATCCCCCGGGGATGCCTCGGCCCGGACCCGAGCTGCTCGGACGGGTGCTCGACGCCTTCGGCCGCCCCTACGACGCGCTCGGCCTGGTGCCGATCGACCGCTCGGCCCCGGCCTCGTCCGCCCCGCCGCATCCGCTGCGGCGCCAGCGCATCCGCGAGGCGCTGCCGACCGGCGTCCGCGCGATCGACGCCTTCGTGCCGGTCGGCCGCGGCCAGCGCCTCGGGCTCTTCGCCGGCTCGGGCGTGGGCAAGTCGACTCTCCTCGGGATGATGGCCCGCGGCTCCGCCGCGGACGTCGTGGTGGTCGGGCTGGTGGGCGAGCGCGGCCGCGAGGTGCGCGAGTTCATCGAGAAGGACCTCGGCCCAGAGGGCATGAAGCGGGCGGTGGTGGTGGTGGCCACCTCCGACATGCCCGCGCCGATGCGCCTGCGGGCCGCCTTCACCGCCACCGCAATCGCGGAGTCGTTCCGCGCCACCGGCCAGAGCGTGCTGCTGATGATCGACTCGATCACCCGCTTCGCCATGGCCCAGCGCGAGATCGGCCTGGCGATCGGGGAGCCCCCCGCCACCCGCGGCTACACCCCCTCGGTCTTCGCGATGCTCCCGCGGCTGCTGGAGCGCACCGGAGCGGGGGAGAAGGGCGCGATCACCGCCCTCTACACCGTGCTGGTGGAGGGCGACGACCTGAACGAGCCGATCACCGACGCGGTGCGCGGCATCCTCGACGGGCACATCGTGCTGTCGCGCTCGCTGGCCAACTTCAACCATTACCCCGCGATCGACGTCCTGGAAAGCGTCAGTCGCCTCTCCCGCGACATCTGCACGCCGGAGGAGCTCGCCCTGGCCTCCCGCGCCCGCGAGCACCTGGCCCTCTACCGCAAGAACGAGGACCTGGTGGCGATCGGCGCCTACCAGAAGGGCGCGAGCGCGGGCCTGGACCAGGCCATCGCCCTGCAGGAGCCCCTGCGCCAGTTCCTCCGCCAGAAAGTCGACGAGCTGTCCCCCCGGGCCGAGAGCTACGCCCGCCTCAAGTCCCTCCTCGGCGCATGAAACGCTTCCGCTTCCCCCTCCGCCCCGTCGCCGTGATGCGCGCCGACCGCGAGCTGCGCGCCCGCGAGGCCCTGGCCGCGGCCATCGAGGGCGTCCGCCTGGCCCAGGAGAAGGTCCTCGCCGCCCGCGGCCGGATTTCCGGGCTGGAGGCGGTGATGCGGGCGGGCCGCTCCGGCACCTTCCGCGCCGCCGAGGCCGTGGCCGCCGGCCTGGCCTACCGCCGCGAATGCGGCGCCGAGCTCGAGGCCCAGAAGCAGCTGGCCGGGGCGCACGCCGCGATGGAGAAGCGCCGCGGCGCCTGCATCGAGGCCAACCGCGACCTCAAGGTCATCTCCAAGCTCGAGGAGAAGGCCCGGACCCGCCACCGCGACGAGTCGCAGCGCGCCGAGCAGGTCGAGATCGACGAGATCGCCCTGCGGCGCTCGGCGCAGCGGCGCCTGCCCCTTTCATGAAAAAGACCCTTCCCCTCATCCTGTGCGCCCTGGCGCTGCTGGGGGGCGGCGTGGCCGGACCGCTCTGGTTCTGGTCCAAGGCCGCCACCCTGGTGGTCAAGGTCGCCGCGCAGCGCCAGCTCGCCGCGCAGAAGGCCCGGGCCCAGACCCGCTCCCAGGGCTGGGACTTCTGGACGGTCGAGATCGAGAACCTCAGTTCCGAGCTGAAGGAGGAGAAGGCGCGGCTGCGCCAGCGCGCCGACGATCTCGACCGCAAGGAAAAGAGCATCGCCGCCGAGAAGCAGGAACTGGAGAAGATCCGCGACGACGTGGCCGGCTTGCGCCGCCAGATCGACGAGCGGGTGATCGCGATCAACGCGGACGAGAGCAAGAACCTCCACGTCCTGGCGCAGACCTACGCCACGCTCACGCCCGAGGGGGCGGTCAACATCCTCAAGGAGATGGACGACGCCACGGCGGTGAAGATCCTCTCGCTGATGAAGCCCGACGTGGTCGGGCCCATCTTCGAGGTGATGGCCAAGCCGAACGGGACGGACACGACCATGGCCCAGCACGCCGCCGAGCTCTCGGAGAAGCTGCGGATGATCAAGACGGCGGCGCCGAACCCGGTGACCGCAAACTGAGCCCGCGGCCGTGTCCATCGCCGCCT
This sequence comes from Opitutaceae bacterium, assembly GCA_035546595.1. Lineage (GTDB taxonomy): Bacteria > Verrucomicrobiota > Verrucomicrobiia > Opitutales > Opitutaceae > Palsa-1447. The sequence goes on along the minus strand of DASZWO010000001.1, from coordinate 33,899 downwards.
CAAGCTCCGCCTCGGATGCCTCCGCCTCGGGCGGCATCCTGCCGGCCCCGGCGCCCCCGGCGCCCGCCCCCGGGGACGCTCCCGCGGGCAACTTCGATCAGGTCCTTTCCGGCACCCGGCCGGGATCCCCGCCGGGCGGCGCGGCCGCCTCCTCCCCGGCGCCCGCCGCGGGCCAGGGCGCGGCGCCGGCCTCGGGCGGCGGGCAGGATGATTCCGAGCCGGGACACGGCGGCCGCTTCGCGCACCACCGCATCCGCCAGGGCCGGGGGGCGAACTCCGCCGACGCCACCGTTTCCTCGGCCGCCCACGGCAAGGACCCGAAGAATGCCGGACCCGCGGACGCTTCCGGAACGCCGGACGCGGCGGATCTGATGCTTTCCCTTCCTCCGCCCGCCCCTCCGCCGCCGGAGTTGGCCGCCGCTTCGCTGGCGGGCGCGGCCGTGGTCACGGCCGGCCTAGCCGCACCGGCGGGCGCGGCTCCCGCCGGACCGGACGGCTCGGCCGATGCCGGCGCGCCTTCCGCCTCCCCGCCGCTCCCGGTTCCGACCGCGGCGGCCGCCTCGGGCCCTCTCCCCAGCCCTTCGGGAGCGCCGGGCTCCGCCGATTCCGCCGCCTCCGCCCCGCCGCTCCCGGACGCTCCGGTCCTCGCCGCCAAGCCAAGCCGCGGCCGCGAATCTCGCGCGGAAGCCGGGGCGGATCCTGCGGCCAAGCCGGCTGCGCCGGCCGGCGGTGCCGACTCATCGGCGCCCGCCGCCGCGGCGAGCTCCGCCGCTCCGCCCGCGCGCGTTCCGGCCTCCGCCCCGCCGCCGGCCCCTTTCGGGGCAAAAATTGCCGCGGCGCAGGCGGATTCCCAGGGGTCCGGCGGCGAAACGGCGGGCAGCCCAGAAAAACACTCTCTAGCCTCTGGGCAGCAGAGGGATGCAAAGGCGGCGCGTCCGCTTGGCATCGGCGCTGCTCAAGTGGGCTCCGCCATGCCTTCCGCACCCTCCGACACCGCCGTCCTGGCCCGCGCGCTTTCGTCCGCGCCGGCGGCCTCGGTGGCGGCGCCCGCTCCCTCCTCGCCCCAGGCCCAGCCCCAGGCACCGGGCGCGGCGGCGAGCGCGCCGGTTCGCGCCACGGTCGAGACCGTGGTGCGCCTGGTCGAGGCCCAGGCCAGCCGGGGCCTGCAGACCGTGTCGGCCGTCAACCTTAACTTCCAGGTCGGCGCCGAAGACCTCGCGGTCCGCATCGAATGGCGCAACGGCGAGGTCCACACCCAGTTCCGCACCGATTCCGAGGATCTTCGCTCCGCCCTGGCGAGCCAGTGGCAGTCCATCTCGCCCGGCTTGGCGGACCGCTCCGTCCATTTCGCGCCGCCGGTCTTCGGCGGCTCCTCCGCCGCCGGCGGCCAGGGTTTCGCCTCGGCCGGCGGCGAGTCGGCCGCCCGCCACCAGGGCCAGTCCCGGCAGGCCGGGGCGGGCCGCGCCGCCACCCCAGGCCCCCGGCCTCCGGCCGCCTCCCCGGCGCCGGCGGCCCCCCGCACCGGCTCCGGCCGCCTCCAAACCTTCGCCTGATCCCATGAGCGTACCCCCCGTCGGCTCCTCCACCAACACCAGCGGCGCGAACAGCGCGGCGACCGCCGTGTCGACCAAGCAGCAGCAGGTCAGCCTGACCGAATTCATGCAGCTGCTCAGCTCGGAGATGTCGAACCAGGATCCGCTCCAGCCGATGGATCCGACGCAGACCATGACCCAGCTGGCGCAGTTCACCTCCCTGCAGGAGATGACCTCGATGTCGCAGACCCAGGGCCTGGCCACGGCCAACTCCTATCTCGGGCAGGAAGTCGAGGTCCAGGTCGGCAGCGGCGCCAACGCCACGACCCAGACCGGCACGGTGCTCGCGGTCGACTCCTCGGGGGTCGCCAGCGGCGGGCCGCCGCAGCTGATCATCAGCGGCCTCAACCAGGAATACCCGCTCACCTCCATCAAGGGGGTGGTTTCGGCGGCCGTGGCCAACTCGGCCTCCTCCACTTCGTCGACCGATTCCTCGAGCTCCAATTCGTCCACCGCCGGCACCAACGCCGGCAGCTGACCCTTCAACCAAGATCCGATCCGCAATCCTTAATCCCAACGCCACATGTCACTCCTTCCGACCCTCAATTCCGGCGTCAGCGCGCTGCGCAGCTTCAGCCAGGGCCTCGACGCGATTGGCAACGACATCGCCAACGTCAACACCACCGCTTTCAAGGCGCAGGACACCGACTTCGCCGACACCTTCAACGGGCAGGGCGTGCAGGTCGTGGGCAACCCGGTGAACTTCTCCCAGGGCTCGCTCAGCAGCACCGGCGTCTCGACCGACCTCGGCATCTCGGGCAACGGCTACTTCACGGTCCTGAACAACACCAGCAGCGCCCAGTACCTGACGCGCGACGGCTCGTTCACCATCGACCCCAACGGCTACCTGGTCAACGCCCAGGGCTACCGGGTGCAGGGCCTGGTCGGCGGCTCGATGGGTTCGATCAAGATCCCCGCCACCAACACCGGCGGCGCCGCCCTCCAGTCGGAGAGCATCGACCAGTCGGGCAACGTCGTCGCGACCTACGCCGACGGCACCCAGACGACCGTCGGCCAGGTGGCGCTCTTCAACCCGACGGATCCGACCACCCAGCTCTCGAGCCAGGGCGACAACCTCTACAGCTACAACGGCGGCGCCATCTCCCTGACCTCGGCCAACGCCCCCGGCTCCAGCGGCCTCGGCACGGTCCAGGCCGGAACCCTGGAGCAGTCCAACGTGGACCTGACCCAGGAGTTCTCGGACATGATCACGATGCAGCGCGCCTTCGAGGCCAACTCCCGCGTGGTCACCGTCTCGGACACCATCCTCCAGGACATCGTCAACCTCAAGAGCCCCTAACCGGCTCCGCCTAGCCCCCGCTCCCTCCCATGGCCGAAAAGGAAAAAGAGAAGCCGGCGCCCGCCGACAAGGAGAAGCCCGCGCCCGAGAAGTCCGCCTCCGCCGAGAAGGAGAAGGGCGGGGCGGCCGAGGCGGCCCCCGCCGCCGGCGGCGGCAAGGGCCCCCTGATCATCGCCGCGGCCGCCGTCGTGCTGGCCCCGGTGCTGAGCCTGGGGGTGGCCCAGTTCGTCCTCCTGCCCAAGCTGGAGAAGAAGCTGTCGGCCCCCGCCGCAGCCGCCTCCTCCGACGCCGGCCCCGCGGTGAGCGCGGAGGACAAGAAGGACGGCAAGACCGCCGCGCCGCCGACCTACGAGTTCCAGAACGTGGTGGTGAACCTGGCGGGCACCATGGGCACCCGCTATCTCAAGACCTCCTTCATCGTCACCGGCGGCAAGGACTCGAACCTCCAGAAGATCTTCGAGGACAACAAGGCCAAGCTCACGGACGTCACCCTCAACGTCCTCTCCTCGCTCACCCTGGCCGACCTGGAGGAGCCCGGCTCCAAGAACGTGCTGCGGGAGAAGCTGGTCGGGGCGTACAACCAGGCGCTCGACCACAAGATCGCCGACCAGATCTACTTCTCGGACTTCGTCGTCCAGTAAGCCCCCCGCCGACCCCCGATGGCCGACGAACCGAACAAGCCCGCCACCGACTTCCTCGATCAATCCGAGATCGACAAGCTGCTGGCGCAGACCAACACCCAGCCGGCGGCCAAGACGCTGCTGGTCTCGGCGGATGGCCGGCGCTCGGACGGCGGCGCCCCGGTCAAGATCGAGAACTACGACTTCCGCCACCCGGTCTTCCTCTCCGAGATCGAGCTGCGGCGCCTGCGGCTGATGCACGAGGACTTCATCCGCTACCTGGGGGCGCGCCTGGCGCTTTTCCTGCGGATGGAGTGCAGCCTGAAGATGGCCCAGCTCACCACGGTGACCTACGCCAAGTTCACCGACTCGCTGCCCAATCCCACCCACATCTGCCTGTTCAAGGCCGAGCCCCTCACCGGCGTCGGCGTGCTCGACATCAATCCCCGCCTCGCCCTGACCCTGGCCGACCGCATGCTCGGCGGCCGCGGCCACTCGGTGAAGGCCGAGCGCTACCTGACCGAGATCGAGGTTGCGCTGCTCGAGGACGTCCTGGTCATCGTCCTGGAGGAGTGGTGCGCCCAGTGGAAGAACGAGCAGGAGCTGCGGCCGGTCTTCATCGGCCACGAGAGCAACGGCCGCTTCCTCCAGACCTCCCCCAAGGACGCCGTGGTCCTGGTGCTGGCCATCGAGGTCAGCTTCGGCGACTGCACCGAGCAGATCCAGATCGGGGTGCCCTACTACACCATCGAGCCGATGGTGCGGAAGATGCAGGCGCGCCGCCAGAAGGACAACGCCGTCTCCACCACGGAAAAGCGCGCCACCTGGATCGGGGCCTACGACCACATCGCCGTGCCGGTGCGCGCTGAGTGGGAGGCGTTCGACGTCTCCCTCCGGGAGATCACCTGCCTCAAGGTGGGGGACGTGATCGAGCTGCCCAGCCACCTGCTGCAGAACACCCGCATTCTCCTCAACGGCACCCCCAAGTTCGTCGGGACGGTCGGCCTCGATGCCGACCGCACCGCCGTCCAGATCACCAAGAAGCTGCCGCATCAGGATCTCGAAACCGCTCTCCCTCACTCCCATGGAAGAAAAAACTCTTGATATCGTCCTCGACGTTAAGGTGAAGGTCGCCGTCCAGATCGGCTCGTGCATGCTGCCCATGCGCGACGTCCTCGAGCTGGCGCCCGGCTCCGTCGTCCAGCTCCACCAGCACGCCAGCGACCCGGTCGGCCTCTACGTCAACGAGAAGCTCGTCGCCTACGGCGAGGTCGTGGTGGTGGAGGACAACTTCGGGATCAAGATCACCGAGCTGGTCGGCAGCGCCCCCGCCAAGCCATGAGCACGCCCGTCATGGCGGCGGCCAGCGCGCCGGGGACCGTGCTCTATCCCTCCAACTCCGGCCTCGGCCCCGAGCCGCTGGCCCACGGCCAGGCGGGCGGCGGAATCAGCGTCACCGCCATCGTCTTCGTCGCCGCCTGCGCGGCCGCCGGCCTCTGGCTCTGGTGGCGCCGCCGCGCCGGCGGGGCCACCTTCGCCGGCCGCGGCGCGCGCAACCTGGAGATCGCCGAGACTCGCCCGCTGGGCAACCGGCAGTACCTGGTGGTCGCCGCCTACGAGGACCGGAAATTCCTGCTCGGGGTCTGCCCCGGCCGGATCCAGCTGCTCGCGCCCCTCGACCAGGACGCACCCTTCTCCCGGTGAAGCTCGCCCCGCTGCTCCTTTCCGGGCTCGCCCTGCTGCCGCTGGCGGCCCGCGCCCAGCCGGCGGCGCCCGCCGCGCCGCCCCCGATCGTCTTCACCCCGACCTCGGCCCCGGCCGCCGCCCCGTCGGCGGCGCCCTCCGCCGCCTCCGACGCCGGGCCGCTGCGACTCAACATCAGCCTGGACGGCACGGAGCGGCCGGCGCAGATGAGCGTGGCGGTCCAGATCGTGATCCTGATGACGCTGCTCTCGCTGGCGCCCTCGATCATCCTGCTCATGACCAGCTTCACCCGGATCGTGATCGTCCTCGGTTTCGTCCGGACCGCGATCGGGGTGCAGAGCGCCCCCTCCAACCAGATCATCCTCGGGCTCTCGCTCTTCCTCACGCTCTTCATCATGGGCCCGGTCTTCGACCGGGTGCACAAGGACGCGCTCCAGCCCTATCTCGACGGCAAGATGACCGCCACCGCCGCGCTGGACCGGGCGGGCGAGCCGATCAAGGAATTCATGCTCAAGCAGACCCGCACGCGGGACCTGGAGTACTTCCTCGAGCTCGGGGGCTTCGGCCCGACCGCGGTCAAGGACCTGCCGCTGCGGGTGGTGATCCCAGCCTTCGTCATCAGCGAGCTGCAGACGGCCTTCCAGATGGGCTTCCTGCTCTTCCTGCCCTTCCTCGTCATCGACTTCCTCGTCGCCTCGGTGCTGATGGCGCTGGGCATGATGATGATGCCGCCCAACGTGGTCTCGCTGCCCTTCAAGCTCCTGCTCTTCGTCCTGGTGGACGGCTGGCACCTGATCGTCCGCTCCCTGGTGCAGAGCTTCGCCTTCTGACCCGCCATGAATCCCGAGGTCGCCATCGACGTCTTCAAGACCACCGTCATCTTCGCCATCTACCTGGCGGCGCCATTCCTGATCTCGATGCTGGTGATCGGGCTCATCACCAGCCTGATCCAGTCGGTGACCAGCATCCAGGAGCCGACCCTCACCTTCACGCCCAAGCTGCTGGTCTTCGCCGTCATCTCCCTGGTGGTGGCTCCCTGGCTGCTCCGGACCCTCGGCGAGTTCACCATCTCGATCTTCACCCGGATGTCCACGCTGGCGCACTGACGCCGACGCCAGCGCCATGACCCTGGGCTACCTTTACACCTGGCTGATGGTGTTCTTCCGGGCGTGCGGGGTGGTGGTGCTGGTCCCGCAGATGGCGGGGCGGACCCCGCCGGCGATGGTCCGCGTGGGCCTGGCCACCTGCCTGGCGACGCTCCTGGTCGGCGTCGTGCCCTCCGCCGTCGTCCCGCTCAACTTCTGGGACATGATGATCGCCGCCGGCGGGGAGCTCCTGCTCGGCCTGGCCTTCGGCTTCATCACCCAGCTCGCCTTCCTCGGGGTGGAGTTCGCCGGGCACGTCATGTCCTCGGAGGTGGGACTTTCGGTGGCTCCCGGCATCATGGGCCCGGACATGGCCTCGGACCCGATGGCGGCCTTCCTCTCCTCCTTCGCGGTGGTCCTCTTCTTCATGTTCGGCGGCCACCTGGCCCTGCTCACCGCCTTCGCGCGCAGCTTCGTCCTGGCCGCCCCCGGTCGCGCGGTCTTCGGCCCCGGGGCCGACGACCTCTTCGTCACCGGCACCAGTCACGTGATCGAGATCGGCGTGCGCATGTCCGCCCCCTTCCTCGCGCTGAACTTCCTGGTCAACCTGGCCTTCTCGGTCATCGGGCGGGCGGTGCCCCGGATGCAGGTTTTCGTCCTCAGCGCCTCGCTGCGGAGCATCGCCGGCCTCGGCCTGCTCAGCGGGGCGGCGGCGCTGATCGCGCGGTACCTCTACATCGAATACGGCAACCTGCCGACGCAGCTGCTGCAGGTCGTCCGCCACTGAGGCGCCGGCCGGGCGCGTTCCGGCAATTTTTTCCGTCCGTTTTGGCGCCCGGGAGGCGCATTCCCGAAAAACTTGAGCCGAAGATCGCCTCGTAAGTTTAATCGGTTAAGCAGCAGCGCCTTACAATACGATCACCCCCCTTGGCATCGCCGTTGCTAAAGGCAGGGGATGGCCGAAGACCAGGATCAAAAAACCGAGCAACCGACCGGGAAGCGCCTCTCCGAGGCGGCCGACCGCGGCCAGTTCGCCCGGGCCCAGGAGATCCAGGTCCTCTTCACCATCGCCGCCGTGCTCGGCGCGCTGGGGATGGTGGGCCGGCCCGCGGTCGACCGCGTCACCGCCTACGCGGTCTCGATTTTCACCCGCTTCCCCGCCATCAGCGTCCGGACCGAGACCGTGCCCTCGATGCTGCAGGAGATCATGCTCCTGCTCGGGCCGATCATCATCCCGGTTCTGGTCGCCTGCTGCATCGGGGCCCTCCTGGCCGGCGGGCTGCAAAGCGGCTTCCAGGTCGCCTCCAAGGCGCTTGAGCTCAACTGGGGGAAGCTCAACCCGCTGGACGGGATGAAGAACGTCTTCGACAAGGGCTCCTTCGTCCGCACCGGCATCGACATCCTCAAGATCATCGCCGTCGCCGGCACGCTCTGGCTCGGGACCCGCAAGCTGCTGCAGGACCCGCTCTTCACCGCCCCGATCGAGGCGGTCTACCTCGGCACCTTCCTCAACCAGGCCGTGACGATCTTCTTCGGCCGGCTGCTGGCCGCGCTCGGGGTCCTCGCCGCCCTCCGCTACAGCTACGAGAAATACAAGATCCGGCGGGACCTGATGATGACCCGCGAGGAGGTCAAGGAGGAGACCAAGGGCAACGAGCTCGACTCGCGCATCAAGGGCGCGCAGCGCCGGCTGGCCCGCCGCCTCCTCCAGACCCAGATGCTGGACGCGATCCCGACCGCCGACGTGGTCGTGACCAACCCGACCCACTTCGCCGTGGCCCTGAAGTACGAGCGCGGGCGCGACCGCGCCCCGATCGTGCTGGCCAAGGGCGAGAACCGGTTCGCCCAGCGCATCAAGGCGATCGCCGCCGAGCACGGGGTGCCGACGGTCGAGAACAAGCCCGTCGCCCGCCTGCTCTTCGCCATGGGCCGGGTGGGGGAGGCGATCCCGCCTGAGCTCTACCAGGCCGTGGCCGAGATCCTGGCCCTGGTCTACCGCACCCACCGCTATTACTTCCACCGCCTGCGTTCGCGGCGGCTGGAGGCCGGAGCATGAGCCCGACCATGCCGACCAGCTCCAACGACACCATCTCCAAGCTCCTGAGCCGCGCGGACCTGTTCTTCACCTTCGCGCTGTTCACGACGGTGATGCTGCTGGTGCTGCCCGTGCCGGCCTTCCTGCTCGACGTGCTCCTGGCGCTGAACATCGGCCTCTCCTTCCTCGTCCTCCTGGCCATCATCTACGTCAAGGACCCGCCGGAATTCTCGGGCTTCCCGACCATCCTGCTGACCCTGACCCTCTTCCGCCTGGCGCTGAACATCAGCAGCACCCGCCGGATCCTGGGCAACGGGTACGCCGGCCACATCATCGAGGCCTTCGGCCACATCGTGATCCGGGGCAACTACGTGGTCGGGGCCGTGGTCTTCGTCATCCTAGTGGTGATCAACTTCGTGGTCATCACCAAGGGCGCGGGCCGCATCGCCGAGGTGTCCGCGCGCTTCACCCTGGACGCGATGCCCGGCAAGCAGATGGCGATCGACGCCGAGCTCAACGCCGGGATCATCGACGACGTCACCGCCCAGCAGCGGCGGGTGAAGATCCAGAAGGAGGCCGACTTCTACGGCGCGATGGACGGCGCCTCGAAGTTCGTCCGCGGCGACGCGGTCGCCGGCATCCTGATCATGCTGATCAACGTCGTCGGCGGATTCGCCATCGGCGTCTTCCAGTCGGGCATGTCGCTGGCCGAGGCCCTGCAGAAGTACACCCTCCTCTCCATCGGCGACGGCCTGGTGGCGCAGATCCCGGCCCTGATCATCTCGATCGGCGCCGGCCTCCTCGTCACCCGGGCCAACGAGAACGCCAACCTCGGCGCCCAGATCTCCGGCCAGCTCTTCCGCTACCCCCGCGCCCTGGCGATCGTCTCCGGGATGCTGGCGGTCTTCGGGCTGGTCCCCGGCATGCCCGCCATCCCCTTCTTCCTCCTCGCCGCCGGCGCGGGGATCCTGGCCCGCAACCTCAAGGCGCCGGAGGCCGCGGCCCCGGCCGCGCCCGCCTCCCCCAAGGGGAAGTCCGGCAAGCCGGGCGCCAAGGGCGCCGCCCCGGGCGCGGCCGGGCCCGCGCCCGCCCTGGCGAGCGACGACGTGCGCAAGCTGATCGAGGTGGACGTCTTCGCGATCGAGATCGGCTGCGGCCTGCTCGGCCTGGCGGACGCCAAGGCCGGCGGCGACCTCCTGGCCCGCATCACCGGGGTGCGGAAGAACCTGGCCCGGGAGCGCGGGATCATCGTCCCGCCGATTTCGGTCCGCGACAACCTCGAGCTGGCCGCGAACGACTACCGCTTCCTCATCCGCGGCAAGGCCGTGGCGCGCGGCCAGATCATGGCCGGCCGGTGGCTGGCGATGAACGTCTCCGGCTCCCAGATCGCCCTCAAGGGGGTCCCGACCCGCGAGCCGGTCTTCAAGCTCGACGCCACCTGGATCGACGAGGCGGAGAAGCGCACGGCCGAAATCAACGGCTTCACCGTGGTCGACGCCTCCTCCGTCCTCATCACCCACCTTTCCGAGACGCTCAAGGGCAGCGCCCACCTGCTGCTCGGGCGCCAGGAGGTGCAGGGCCTGGTCGACCACTTCAAGCAGACCCACCCGGCGCTGATCGCCGAGCTGCTGCCCGACCTGGTCAACATCGGCATCATCCAGCGCGTGCTCCAGAACCTGCTGCGCGAGGGCGTGGCGATCGTGAACCTGCCGCTGATCCTGGAGGGCATCGCCGACTTCGCCTCGCTTTCGAAGAATCCGGACGACCTGGTGGAGCTGGTCCGGCGCCGGCTCGGCCTCTATTTCGTCCCGGAATACGAGTGCCGCCCGGGCATCGTCCGCGCCGCCACCCTCGACCCCCGCTTCGAGCAGTGGCTGGCGGGCAAGATCCACCGCTCGCCGACCGAGATCGGCCTGGCCCTGGACCCCGCCACCGGCCGCCACCTGCTCGACGAGCTCAGCCGCCGCACCGCCGAGCTGGTGCAGCAGAACCTTCCCGCCGTCCTGGTGGTGTCGGCCGAAACCCGCCTGGCCCTCCGCCGCTTCCTCGAGCCCTCCTTCCCGCGCCTGGTGGTCCTGGCCTTCCAGGAACTCCCCAGCGCGATCGAGATCGAGAACGCCGGCGTCATCACCCTGCCGCCGCACCTGGCGCAGCCCCAGCCCGCCACCGCTCTCAAGGCCGCCTGACCGCCCATGTCCTCCGCCGCCCAGCCCGTCCCCGGCCCCTGCTACAAGTTCACCGTCCGCTCGGCCGACGAGGCCGCGACCCTCATCCGCGAGCGGCTCGGCGCCCAGGCCCGGGTCCTCTCGGTCCGCACGGTGGAGGCGGGCGGACTGGCCCGGCTCTGGTCCGCGCCGCGCCTGGAGGTGATCGCGCAGATCGACGCGAGCCTGCCGGTGCCGGCCGAGGCCGCGCCGCTCCCGGGCGCCGCCCCGTCGCCGCCGGCTCCCTCCGCCTTCGTGCCGCCGCCCCCGCTGCCGGTCGAACCCGCCCCGGAGCTGCCGCGGGTGCCGCACCGCGCCCCCCGCTCGCTCGCCGCGCTGCTGCGCCGCACCGGCCTCTCCGAGCTGGCCCTGGGCCGCCTCCAGTCCTCCCCGGGCTGGGAGGGCCTGCAGTCCCTTCCGCTCCACCGCGCCCTGGCCGAGGCCGGCGCGCGCCTCCGGCTCGAGGCGGACCGCCCGGCCGGCCGGCCGCTGACCCGCGCGGCGTTCCTCGGCGCCCCCGGGGTGGGCCGGACCACCGCCCTCTGCAAGTGGCTCGGAATGGAGGTCTTCCGCCGCGGCCGCCTGGGCCACGTCGTCTCGGTCGAGTTCGACCGGCCCAATCCCCCCGGGCCGCTGCCGGTCTTCTGCGAGGCCCTCGGGGTGCCCGTCGCCCGCTTCCCCGCCTCGACCCGGCCGGCCGTCCCGGGCGGCTTCGTCTACTTCGACCTGCCGGGCCTTTCCACCCGCGACCCGGGCGAGAACAAGGCCATCGCCGACTTCCTCGCCCGCGAGCAGATCGAGCAGCGGGTGCTGGTGCTGAACGCGGCCTACGACCACGCGGCGCTCCGCACCGCCTACGCCGCGGGCCGATCGCTCGGCGCCACCCACCTGGTCTTCACGCACCTGGACGAGGTCCCGCAATGGGGCCGGCTCTGGGACTACCTGATCGACGGCGCCCTCGAGCCGGTCTTCTTCGCCACCGGCCCGTCCCTCACCGGGGACTGCGAGGAGGACGTCTGCTCCGCGCTGGTGCGCCGCACGCTCGTGCCGGCCGCGGCCGGGGACGAGGCGGAAATTGAAACCGAGGCCCAGGCCTCCGCCGCCCGATGAAGTTCATCTTCCTCGCCGGCGGGGTGGCCGGATTCGCGCTCGCCGGCGGCACCGGCCTCTACTGCGGCCACAGCGCCGACCGGGTCCTGCTCGACGGGGCCGCCGGCTGCCTGGTCGGCGGCTGGCTCTTCCGCTGGTTCTGGTTGGTTTGCCTGCGCGGCTTCCACGAGACCTACCAGGCCAACCAGCGCATCCCGGCGCCGGCCGCCCCGGCCAAGGCCGCCAAGAATTGAATGCCTAATCCCTCCAGACTTTCACTGTCATGAAAACCGCCGTCCTCCCCCCCGAAAACGGCATGGATGCCTCTCCCGCGGCCGCCGCCTGGCGCGCCTATCAGGGTGTTTCCACGGGCGCTGTCGATGAAAAGGAATTGATCGAGCGCTACCTCCCGCTGGTCCGCAATGTCGTGGACCGCATCAAGCTCAACCTTCCCTCGCACGTCGAGGCGGAGGACCTCTACAGCGTCGGCGTGACCGGCCTGATCGCGGCGGTGCGCAAGTACGACCCCGAGCAGGGCAACACCTTCGCCGGCTACGCCGCCACCCGGATCCGCGGGGCCATCCTGGACGAGCTCCGCCGGATGGACTGGTGCCCCCGCCGCACCCGGGCGCGGGCCCGCAAGATCAAGGAGGCGATCAACGGCCTGGAGCAGCGCCTGGGCCGGGCCGCCACCGAGGAGGAGATCTGCGGGGAGCTGGACCTGACCCCGAAGGAATACGCCAAGTGGCTCGAGGAGTCGCGGCCGGTGACGTTCATCGCCATCGACCAGCTCTCCTCCGGGGAGGACTCTGAGGGGATCTCCCTACACGAGCTGCTCCCCGACGAGACCGACGAGACCGGCCGGGACCGGGTGGAAAAGCAGGAGCTGCTGCAACTTCTCTCTCAACGAATCGCGGAACTGCCCGATATACCCAGGAAGATTCTAGCCATGTACTATTTCGAGAACATGCGCTTGGCCGAAATCGCCTCTGTTTTCGGCCTGACGGAGTCGCGTATCTGCCAGATCCATTCCCAAACCATCCTCGGCCTCCGGGCCTATCTCGGCCGGGCGCGCAACCGCTGACCGGGAGGGCCTGAGGCTACCGCCGCATGCTTGTCCTGATCGGAGCCCTCATCGTCTTTGCCTCCACCCTCGGCGGGTTCATGCTGGAGGGCGGCAAGCCGTTCGTCCTCATCCAGGTCTCCGAGTTCATCGTGATCCTGGGCGTGGCCCTGGGGGTGCTGGTCATCGCCAGCCCCGCCCGGATGCTGAAGGAGGTCCTGCACAAGGTGAAGGAGGCGGTCCTGGGCAAGCAGACCGGCAAGCAGGACTACTTCGACCTGCTCAAGCTGCTCTACGAGCTCTTCATGGTCGGACGGCGCAACGGCCTGATCGCCCTGGAGGAGCACGTCACCGACCCCTCCAGCAGCGCCATCTTCCAGCGCTATCCCTCGGTCACGCACCACCACGACCGCCTGGAGTTCCTCTGCAACGGCCTCAAGCCGGTGATCGACGGCAAGATCAAGCCCGACCAGCTCGAGGCCCTGCTCGAGGCCGAGCTCGACGCCAAGATGGAGGAGCACGAGCACCCGATCCACCTCCTCCAGCTGGTGGGCGACTCGCTCCCTGGCATCGGCATCGTCGCGGCGGTGCTCGGCATCATCAACACCATGTCCGCCATCGCGGAGGGACCGGCCTCGGTCGGCGAGCACGTCGCCGCCGCCCTCACCGGGACCCTGCTCGGCATCTTCGTCGCCTACGGCTTCGTCAACCCCCTGGCCAACCGGGTGAAGTTCAACAACTCGGCCGACGCCCAGTACCTGCGCTGCATCAAGCAGGCGGTGGCCGGCTTCGCCAAGGGCCTCGCGCCCTTCACCGCCGTCGAGGTGGCCCGCCGCTCGCTCGACAGCGGGATGCAGCCCGGCGGCGACGACCTCGAAACCGCGACCAAGGCCCTCGGCGCGGCCAAGTAGCCCTGCGCCATGGCCAAGAAGAAGGCAGCAGCGCACCACGGCGGGGCCTGGAAAGTGGCCTACGCCGACTTCGTCACCGCCATGATGGCGCTGTTCATGGTGCTGTGGATTTCCGCCCAGGACAAAAAGATCCTCATCGCCACCTCCCGCTACTTCCAGAGCCCGTTCCGCAGCCCGATGGAGGACCACTCCGGCGTCATGCCCTTCAACAAGGACAACACCAGCGAGTCCAAGAGCGACGACACCAGCACGCCCAAGCCCGCCGCCGAGAACAAGGCGATCGACATCAGCTTCCTCAACTCGGTCGCGGCCGACTTCTACCGCCTGCTCCACATCGACCAGGACCTGCAGAAGAAGCCGATCGACATCGAGGTGACCAGCGACGGCCTGCGGGTGACGCTCTTCGACCGCGGCAAGCAGCCGCTCTTCGCCGAAAACGGCGCCGACTTCACCCCCTGGGGGAAGTTCGTGATGCAGAACCTGGCCTGGCTGATCGACCGCCACGGCTTCCACGTCATGATCGACGGGCACACCCGCTCCCAGCTCAAGCTTCCCCGGCCCGACTACGGCGCCTGGGAGCTCTCCGCCGACCGGGCCAACGCCGCCCGGCGGAGCCTGGTCTACTACGCGGTCGATCCCCAGATGATCGAGCGGGTCAGCGGCTACGCCGACACCAAGCCCCTTTCCGGAGAACCGGCCACCTCGGAGTCGAACCAGCGCATCACCCTCAGCCTCTCGCTCGCGCCCAAGCGCCCGCCCGTGGCCAAGGCCGCCCCGAGCTCCCCCGCTCCGGCCGGGCCGGCCACCGCCGCCGCGGCGCCGGCCGCCGCCGCCAACCGCCCCCTTTGAAAGCCTCCATGCGCCCCTTCCTCCAGGGTAAGAAGAACCTGAGCGCCGGCGCCCTCCAGGCGCCCCAGGTGAAGGCCGTGCTGCCCCTCCCCGGGGTGACCCCGCCCGCCGCGGCCGGGGGCCCGAACGTCGAGGTGGTCAAGGAGGGCGAGAAGGTCGTCCGCCTCATCATCACCTGCGCCTGTGGCGAGCGGACCGAGGTCGAATGCCTCTACCGGGCCGGGGCCTGATGGCCTAGGCAGAATCTGCCCCCTGGGGCCCGGCAGGCCGGACGGGAGGGCGGATCAATTTGTAAGTGGCTGTTAAAATGCTACTTATGATCTTGGCATCCGGAGTGCTTAATCCGGAGCCAAATGGATATCGGAGTCTACCAAAGCGCCGCCTCGCTTTCCGCCCTGGAGCGGTGGCAGGACGCTGTGGCCCAGAACATCACCTCCGGGCAGGTGACGGGCTACCGCCAGCGCACGGTTGAGTTCTCCGGCCAGCCCGCCGGCAACTTTTCGGTCGACCCGGCCAACGACTCCGACGGCGTCGCCGCGGTTTTCCCGACCACGACCAACGGCATCAGCTTCAAGGGCGGCGAGCCCCAGGCCACCGGCAACGACCTGGACATCGCCCTCCAGGGCCAGGGCTTCTTCGAGGTCATGGCCCCGGACGGCACCCACCACTACACCCGCGACGGCGAGTTCAAGCTCCGGGCGGACCACACCCTCATCAACACCGCCAACGAGGAGGTGCTGAGCGACGCCGGCTCGCCCATCATGCTCCCCGGCGAGGGCAAGATCACCATCAACCCGGACGGCAGCGTCGTCCAGGGCACGACCCTGGTGAGCCGCATCTCGGTGCAGAAGTTCGCCGACCAGTCCCTGCTGGCCCCGGTCTCCGGCGGCGAGTTCATCGCCAACCCCGGCGCGGACGCCTCCCCGGTGATGAAGCCGCAGCTGCTGCAGGGCTTCCTCGAATCCTCCAACGTGGCGCCGATGCGCGAGATGGTGAACCTCGTGCTCATCTCCCGCGCCTACGACGCGAACCAGCACGTCATCACGGCCGCCGACGAGCAGATGCAGAAGGAGCTCGACGCGCTCGGCTGAGACGGACCCCCATGAATTCCCCATACAGTAGACAACCGCAATCACGACTGCATGGCCGAGCGCGCGATGGGGGCGCGCCGGCCCCATTTTCCCCGCCCGTCCGCCCGCCGGCCTTCGCGCCGCTGGGCGGCACCTCCTCCGACGGCCCGATCGAGGAGTCCCTGGTCGTCACCGTCACCGTCTCCCCCGGAGCCAGCCGCGCATGAACCTCTCGCTCTATTCCTCGGCCACCGGGATGGAGGCCCAGGAGATGAACCTCAACACGATCGCCAACAACCTGGCGAACGTGAACACGCCCGGGTTCAAGCGGAGCAAGATCGAGTTCCAGGACCTGCTCTACACCAAGCCCCGCGCCGCGGGCGCGGACTCGGGCAACGGCGGCCAGATCCCGACGGGCATCGAGGTGGGCAACGGCGCCAAGGTGGCCGCGACCTCCAAAGTCTTCACCCAGGGCCAGGTCAGCCAGACCGGCCAGAACCTCGACCTGGCCATCCAGGGCGAGGGGCTCTTCGAGGTGACCCAGCCCGACGGCACCATCGCCTACACCCGCGACGGCTCCTTCAAGCTCAACGCGCAGGGCCAGGTGGTGACCGCCGACGGCCTCCCGGTTGGGAGCGGCTTCCAGACCATCCAGAACGGCGCGACCAACATCACGATCTCCCAGACCGGGATGGTGACGGTCCAGGGCCCGAACGGCCCGCAGACCTTCCAGCTCAACCTGGTGCGCTTCCCCAACGCCGCCGGCCTCGAGAGCATGGGCGGGAACCTCTACACCGAGACCGCGGCCAGCGGCGCGCCCCAGACGGGCGCGGCCGGCCAGGCGGGCTTCGGCAGCATCCTCCAGGGCTACCTGGAGGGCTCCAACGTCAACATCGTCGAGGAAATGGTGAACCTGATCACCGCCCAGCGCGCTTACGAGGTGAACTCCAAGTCGGTGCAGGCCTCCGACGACATGCTGCAGAACGCGGCCAACATGAAGCGCTGATGAGCACCCTGCGCACCCTTCTCGCCCTGGCCACGGCCCTGGCCTCCGGCGCGGCCCTCCGCGCCGAGGCCGTCCCGGCCGCGGCCTTCACCCCGGCCCAGCTCGCCAGCGCCCTCCAGCACGACCTGGCCGGGCACTTCCGCCTCGACGGCGACTTCCGCCTCGAGCTGGTCCGCGCCTGGACGGCCCCGGAGAAGAAGGCGGCGGCCTGGGACGTGGTCGTGACCGAATATCCCGCCATTCCCGCGCCCACCATGATGGTGCGCTGCTCGGTCCTGGCCGACGGCCAGCCGGCGGCGGACGTCACGCTCCTGGTGCGGGCCGCGCTCTGGCGCGACGCCTGGTACGCCCGGCAGCCGCTGGCCGCCAACGCCACCTTCGACTCCGCCGCGCTCGAGGCCCGCCGCACCGACTTCCTCCGCGAGCACGACGCCCTGCCGGCCGCGGTCGGCGACCGCTCCTACATCTTCGCCCGCCAGGTCCAGGCCGACCATCTGGTCACCTGGCACGACATCGCCCGCCGCCCGCTCGTCCGCAAGGGCGAGGTGGTCGACGTCGTCGCCTCGGAGGGCAGCCTGATCGTGACCATGAAGGCCCTGGCCGTGGAGAACGGCGTGCAGGGCGACCTGGTCGTCGTCCGCAACCTCGAGACCCGCAAGGACATCACCGGCCTGGTGGTCGACGAGGACCGGGTCCAGGTCCACTTCTGATCCGCCATGCGCCTGTTCCGCCTCTTCCTCCTCGCCCCCCTGCCGCTGCTTCTCGCCCTCGGCGCCCGCGCCGATTCGCTCTGGAACACCAGCGGCAACGAGCCCCGCAGCCTCCTGGCCGACCACAAGGCCACCCACGCCGGCGACATCGTCACGGTGGTGGTCCAGGAGTCCGCCGCCGCCTCGACCTCGCAGAGCAAGGAGTCGACCCGGACCACCTCGGTCAACGACGCGGTCTCCCAGTTCCTCTTCCCCGCCGGCCTGACCCACAACGGCGCCACCCCGAGCGTGTCGCTCGCGGGCAAGACCGACTACACCGGCGGCGGCCAGGTGAGCAACTCCCAGTCCGTCACCAGCCGCGCCGCGGTCATGGTCACCGACGCCCTGCCCAACGGCAACCTCGTGATCGAGGGGGTCCGGCTGGTCACCTTCTCCGGCGAGACCCAGTACGTGGTGCTGCACGGGGTGATCCGCGGCGACGACATCGGCTCGGACAACACCGTCTTCTCCAGCAACATCGCCGAGGCCCGGGTGGAATTCGTCAGCACCGGCGCCCTGAGCGACGCCCAGAAGCTGGGCTGGTTCAGCAAGCTCTACGAGAAGCTGCGGCCCTTCTGAGCCCGGACCGGACACGGACGTCATGCGCAAGCCCCCCTTCCTCCTCCTCCCGCTCGGCCTGATCCTGGCCGCGCTGCCGCTGAGCGCCTCCCGGATCAAGGACATCACCATCGTCGAGGGCGGCCGCGACAACCAGCTGGTGGGCTACGGCCTGGTGGCCGGCCTGGCCGGCAGCGGCGACAGCAACTCGATCGCGATGCTGCACGGGGTGGTCAACCTCCTCCAGCGCTACGGCATCACCGAGAACGTCCAGAACCTCACCTCCAAGAACACGGCCGCGGTCATGATCACGGCCGACATCGGCGCCTTCCTCAAGCCCGGCTCGCGGATCGACGTCACCGTCTCCTCCCTGGGCGACGCCAAGACCCTGCAGGGCGGCGTCCTCCTCCAGGCCCCCCTGCTCGGCGCCGACGGCCGGGTCTACGCGGTGGCGCAGGGCCCGGTGGCGATCGGCGGCTTCACCGGCGGGCAGGGCGGGGCGGGAGGCTCGACCGTGACCAAGAACCACCCGACCGTGGGCGTGATCAGCAACGGCGCCATCGTCGAGCGCGAGATCCCGACCCAGTTCGTGCACGACGGCATCCTCCGGCTGCTGCTCCAGAACCCCGACTTCAACTCCGCCGAGCGCATGGCCGAGGCGATCAACAGCCAGTGGCCCACCACCGCGATGGCGACGGACGCCGCCACCGTGCAGGTGCGCGTGCCCGCCGCCTTCGCCGGCCGCACCGTCCCCTTCATCGCCGACCTGGGCGTGATCGACGTGGTGCCGGACACCCTGGCGCGCATCGTGATCAACGAGCGCACCGGCACGATCGTCGCCACCTCCACCGTCCGCATCTCGCAGGTGGCGATCGCCCACGGCTCGCTCACCATCACCGTGACCTCCAACCAGGGGGTCAGCCAGCCCGGCGCCTTCAGCGGCGGTTCGACCCAGACCACCAACAGCACGCAGACCAGCGTGAACGAGGGCGGCAAGGGCGGCTTCACCGTGCTGAACGAGCCCCCGACGATCGAGCGGCTGGCGGCGGCCCTCAACGCCCTGGGGGTCTCGACCCGCGACATGATGGCCATCTTCCAGACCCTGAAGCGCTCCGGCGCGCTCCAGGCCGAACTCATCATCAACTGAGCCCATGGACGTCTCCGCCCTCAGCGCCGTCGCCTCGACCGGCGAGCTCCCCGGCTCCTTCTCCCTCCGCGGGCTGCAGAACAAGTCCCCCGAGGCCCAGCGCAACGCGGTGGCGGGGCAGTTCGAGGCCATCCTGCTCCGGCAGTTCCTGAGCAAGAGCGTGGGCTCGATGATGGGGGGCGAGGACAGCGCCCAGGGCAGCATTTACGGCTACCTGCTCACCGACACCCTCGCCCAATCCATGGCGTCGGGCGGCGGCCTGGGCATGGCCAAAATCATCGAACAACAGCTCACGCCCCGCGGCCAGCCGGCCGCGGAGGCCGAGGCGAAAGGAAAATCATGAAACCGGATTGGACCGGCCTGGCCGACAGCCTCCGCGGCGAGATCGCCGAATACGGGCGGCTGCTCTCCCTGATCGAGGAGCAGCAGAAACTCATCTTCCAGCGCGATCCCGAGGCGATCCTGCGGCAGAACCCGGCCCTGCAGGCCCAGATCGCGGTGCTCCACCAGTGCCGCGAGGCCCGCGAGCGGGCGGTCTCCGCCTTCGCCGCCGCCCACGGCCGGCCGGCCGGCTCCACCATGCGCGCGCTGCTCCCCTCGGTCGGGGAGGAGGGCCGGCCGCTGGTGGCCGCACTGATCGCCGAGACCAACCACCTCATCCACCGCGTCCGCCGCCAGATGGCCCTGAACCAGCGCCTGCTCGCCACCAGCCTGGACTGCCAGCAGGAGTTCATGCGCCGGCTCTGGCCCTCCGCCTTCACCAAGACCTACGCCAAGGACGGGCGGGTCTCCGTCGCCCGGCTCCGGTCCGAGCCCAGCCTCTCGAGCGCGGGCTAGCCCGGCCGAGAAACCCAACCTTCGGACACCTCCAGCCATGTCCGGGCTCTTCACCACCCTCCGCTCCTCGGCGGCCTCGCTCAACGCCCAGAGCCAGGCGATCGCCATCGCCGGGAACAACATCGCCAACGTCAACAACCCGAACTACGCGGAAGAGTCGGCCAACTTCCTCTCCCTCGGGATGGTCCAGACCGCCTCCGGGGCCGAGAGCCTGGGGATGAAGGTGACGCTCTCCTCCAACCGCAGCACGGTCCTCGACGGGATGGTGCGCCAGGAGAACTCGCTCACCTCCGGATTCACCGCCCAGCAGGACCTCTTCCAGCAGGCGCAGGCGGCGCTGGGCGAGAACATCACCAGCTCCTCGACCGGCGGCACGGCCTCCACCGCGACCGACAGCGGCCTGGGGACGGCCCTCAACGCCTTCTTCAACGCCTTCTCCGCCCTGGCCGCGAACCCGACCGACAGCGGCGCCAAGGAGGCGCTGGTGCAGCAGGCCGGCGTGCTGACCGACCGCTTCCAGGAGGTCAGCCAGAACCTGACCCAGGTCCAGGCCAACGCCGACGCCTCGGTCAGCAGCAGCGTCACCGCCGCCAACAACCTCCTGCAGAACATCGCCTCGCTCAACGCGCAGATCGCCAGCTTCGAGGTGAACGACCCCGGCTCGGCCGTCGACCTGCGCGACCAGCGCGAGGGGGACCTCGAGCAGCTTTCCTCGCTCCTGCCGATCACCGTGACCGAGGACGCCCAGGGCGAGGACACGATCACCGCCGCCACCGGCTCCAGCCCGGGCTCGGTCACCCTGGTGAGCCAGGGCACGGTCCCGAACTCGCTCAGCTACTCCGGCGGCCAGCTCCTGGCCGGCACGACCGCGCTGGCGGTCAGCTCCGGGTCGATGGCGGGCACCATCGCCGCCAGCACCGGAGGGGTCCAGACCCTGATCGGCAACCTCAACACCCTGGCCAAGCAGATCGTCACCGCGGTCAACGCCACCTACAACCCCTCCAACACCTCCGGAGGCAATTTCTTCCTCAGCACCGGGATCACCGCCGGCGCCATCGCGGTCGACCCCAACCTCACCTCGGCCACCCTGACGGCCGGGAGCGGGGCCGCGGGCGACAATTCCATCGCGCTGGCCGTCTCCAAGCTGGCCAACCGGGCCTTTGCCACCTCGGGCGGCGACGTGCTCAACGGGACCCTCTCGCAGTACTACGCCAACACCGCCAGCGGCATCGGCCAGGCCCTCGACACCGCCAACACCCAGGTCACGGACCAGACCAACGTCCAGACCATCGTCAACAACCAGCGGGCCAGCGCCAGCGGGGTCTCGCTCGACCAGGAAATGTCCAACCTCATGTCCTTCCAGCAGGCCTACCAGGCCTCGGCGGAGGTCTTCCAGACCATCAACTCGCTGCTCTCCGACCTGATGAGCACGCTGACCTCGCTCACCTGAGCCTGACCCATGCGCGTCACCAACAGCATGGTCACCGGCAGCATCGTAGCGCAGCTCCAGCAGCTCGAGACGCAGCAGTCCACCCTCCAGGCCGAGGTCTCGAGCGGGCTGGCGGTCACGCAGCCCTCGGACAACCCCTCGGCCTTCGGCCAGGTGATCCAGGAGCAGGCGCTGAGCTCCCAGATCGCCCAGTACACCGCCAACGCCAACCAGGCGCTGAACCTGGCCCAGTCCTCCTACGCCGGCCTCAATTCCCTCACCTCGGTCTACGACCGCGCCACCCAGCTCGCCACCCTGGGCTCGGGCAGCCTCGGCGCCTCGGCCAACTCGGCCTACGCCGACGAGCTCAACCAGCTGATCGAGCAGGCGGTCTCCACCGCCAACAGCCAGTTCAACGGCAACTACATCTACGCCGGCACCGCGGTGAACACCGCGCCCTTCACCACCGCGACCGACGCCAACGGCAACATCACCGCGGTCACCTACGCCGGCAACAGCGCCCAGACCTCGGTGCCCGTCTCCGCCACCAGCTCGGTCGCGCCCGGCACCACCGGCGCGACCAACGCTGGCCTGGCGACGATGATCAACGACATGATCGCGGTGCGCGACGCGATGAACAGCGGCAGCGCCTCCGCGCTCTCCGCCGCCCAGACCAGCCTGGCCAACGACGAGAACACCCTCTCCGACGCCGTGGCCCAGAACGGCGCGGTGCAGCTGCGGATCCAGTCGGAGCAGACCCAGCAGCAGTCCGGCGCCACCGAGCTCTCGCAGCTCATCTCCAACCAGACCAACGCCGACCTCCCCAGCACCCTGACCAAGCTGAGCCAGGCCCAGCTCGCCTACCAGGCCGCCCTCGAGACCGCCTCGAAGGTCATGCAGCTTTCCCTCGTCGATTACATCCACTAGCGCCACCCACCCATGAAAGTCGTCCCCGACCTTTACCCGAGCAACCCGGAGACCGCGGTTGCCAACGCCCTCACGCTCCCCCAGGGGCTGATCGGCTTCCCCGCCTACCGCCAGGCCGAGCTCCTCTACGTGCCCGACCAGCTGCCCTTCCTCTGGATGAAGCTCAACGGCCCCACCGGCTCGGTGAACTTCGTCGTGGTCGAGCCCGCCGGGGTCGTGCCCGACTACGAGATCGAGCTCTTCGACCTCGACGCCGCCGCCCTCGACCTGGCCGACGCCAGCCAGGCCATGATCCTCAACATCGTCACCCTCCAGCCCAAGAGCGCGCTGGCGGCGACGGTGAACCTGGTCGGCCCCATCGTGGTCAACCGCCGCACCCGCATCGGCCGGCAGCTGATCATCGCCAACAATTCGCGCTTCAGCGCCCGCCACCCCCTGGTCTCCGCGCAGGCGGCCTGCGCCTAAAGGAGCGACCCGCCATGCTCGTCCTCTCCCGCAAGATCAACGAGTCGATCATCATCGGCGACTCGATCGAGATCCGGATCAACCGGATCGACGGCGACATCGTCAAGGTGGGCATCCAGGCCCCCCGCGAGATCCCGATCTTCCGCAAGGAAATCCAGTCGGACATCGCCGCCACCAACCAGGCGGCGGCCCTGTCCTCCCCCGCCGGCTCGGCCATGCCCGGCCTCAACCTCCCCAAGTTCCAATCCAAGCGTCCCGCCGCCTGATCCCGCCATGAGCACCATCACCTCCAACCTCCCGACCAACGCCGGCGCGTATTCCCCGCTGGGCCAGCCCCTGATCAACCTCACCAACGCGTCGCAGCCCGCGCCGCTGGGCGACCCGGAGAGCCCGGCCGCGCAGGAGGACTCGGGCGACGTCTTCGCCCCGCTGGCCGCCGCGCAGCAGGTGGCGCAGCAGAACCAGCTCTCGGCCCTGGCCGACAGCGACGCCGCCTCCGCCGCCAACAAGGTGGCGGCCAACCTCCTCTCCGCCCAGCCCTCGACCCTCGCGGCGCAGGCCAACCTGGCTTCCGCCTCGGTCCTGGCCCTGCTCGGGGACTAGGCCATCAGCGCCCCGCGCCGGCGAGCAGCCGCTGCGCCGCGCCGTATTCCGAGGCGGCTTCCGCCGTCGCCCCCGCCTGCCGCAGGGCGCCGGCGAGATTGAAATGCGCCCCGGCCGACCCGGGGCGCAGGCGCACCGCCTCGCGGTCGTGGAGGATCGCCTCGGGCAGGCGGCCCGCCCGCAGCAGCGCCACCCCGAGGTTGCCGTGCGCCTCGGCGAAGTCCGGCTCCAGCTCCACCGCGATCTGGTACTGGGCGGCGGCGTCCGCCGCCGGCCGGCCCAGCGCCAGCAGGCTGTTGCCGAGCGCATAGCGGATCTGCGCGGCATGCTCGGCCGCGGCCGCGGCGTTGAACGCCAGGGAGGCGAGCAGCAGGGCGGACCAGCCCGCCCGGGCCCAGCGCCGGGGGACGGGCCGGCCGGCCAGCGCGCGCTCGAGGCCGGCCGCGCCGAGGATGGCGAGCCAGAGGAGGGGGGCCAGGAACTCGAACTCGTAGCGGCTGCAGCACCCGAAGTAGAGCAGGAGGGGCCCGGCGGCGGCGGCGAAGAGCCAGGCGAGGGCGGCGGCCAGCCGCCGGAGGCGGGCCCGCTCGGAAGGCTCCCTCCCGCGCCAGGCCAGGGGCGCGGCCAGGGCGAGCAGGAGGAAGGGGATGTTGGGCAGGAGCGCGAACGGGTCGCTGGTCGGGTCGACACCGACGTGCCCGGCCGGCGGCGGCGGCCCGGCCGGGGGGCGGTAGAAGGGGCGGACCGCCGTCCAGCGGCCCGGCTCCAGGAAGTAGGTGCGCAGGTTGTAGCCGAGGTAGCCCGCGCTGAAGTGCCGGGGGTAGTAGCCCTGGTCCCCGGACAGCTGGTAGCGCTGGCCGAAGGTCAGCGGATCGCCGAAGCGGGCCGCGTTGTAGGCGCAGAGGGCGAGGGCGCAGGCCGCGAGCGGCGCCCCCGCGGCCAGCAGCAGACGTGGCACGCGCGCGCGGCCGCGCTCGCGCCATTCGGCCCAGGCCGGGAGCAGCGCCAGCAGCGCGGCCGGCGCGGTGTGCGGCCGGCACCCCACGCTCAGCCCCAGGCAGAGGCCGAGGGCCGCGCTCCAGCGCGCCCGCCCCTCCGGCGGGCCGATGGCCCGCCAGAGCGCCCCGAGGGCGAGGGCCTCCAGCAGGTAGGAGCAGGCGATCGGCACCTCCCAGACGTCGGGGCGCTGCAGCAGCAGCGGGATGCTCCCGGCCAGGCCGAGGGCGAGCGTCAGGGCGAAGGCGGTGCCGGCGCCGAGGCCGGGGAAGTGCCGGCGCAGCAGGGCGGCGAGCAGGAGCAGGCCGGCGCCGAAGCCCGCGGCGCAGAAGAGGAGGACGGCGCCGGAATGGTAGAGGAAGTGCCCGGTCAGGGCGGCGTAGGGCCAGAACAGGAGCAGCGCCGGCGCCGCCCCGAAGTACAGGTAGAGGCGCCCGCGGTAGAAGGTCAGGTCGTGCACCCCGTCGGCCGCGTCCCGGAAGGGCTGGTTGGCGCGGGGATCCCAGGGGTCCGGCAGCGCCGCGAGCCCCGCCGGCACCGGCCGCGCCAAGTCGAGCCGCCCGGCGCGGAAGCCCTCGACCTGGAGGTTGTAGTAGGCCTTCTCGGGCCCCTGGCCGAGCAGCCGCAGCAGGTTGGGCGCGGTGCAGGCGGCGAAGGCGGCCAGGACCAGCGCCCCGCCGAGGGCGATCCCCAGCCGGCCCCGCCGGCTCATCCGGCCAGGGCCGCCTCCGGGTGGAGCGCGCGGTGGATCACCCGCGCCAGCTCGTGCATGGTGAAGGGCTTGGCCAGCAGGTTGATGTTGCCGAGGCTCTCCAGCGAGCGCGGCGAGATCTTGGAGAAGTACCCCGACATGATCACGATGGGGAGGCCCGGCGCGAACTCGCGCACCCGGGCGGAGAGTTCCAGGCCGGTCATGCCCGGCATGGTCTGGTCGCTGAGCAGCGCGGCGCATTCGGCGTGGTCGGCCTTGAGGGCCTCGAAGCACTTCTCGGGCGAGGTGAAGACCATGGTGCGGTAGCCGAAGCGCTCCAGGCTCAGGCGGGTGACGTGGGCCACGATCTGCTCGTCGTCGACCACGCAGACCATCTCGCCGCGGCCCAGCGGCATCGGCGCGGCCGGCGCGCTCGGAGCCTCCTCCTGGACCTCGGCCACGGGGAAGTAGAGGTCGAAGGTCGAGCCCTGGCCCGGGGAGCTGGTGACCTCGATCGCGCCGCCGTGCGCCCGCATGATGCCGTGGACCACCGAGAGCCCGAGGCCGGTGCCCTCGCCCACGTCCTTGGTGGTGAAGAAGGGGTCGAAGATGCGCTTCTGCGTCTCGGCGTCCATGCCGTGGCCGGTGTCGGCCACGCTCAGGCAGAGGTAGGTCCCGGCGGGCAGGTTGCCGTGGATCGCAGCCTGGGCCGGGGTCATGACCACGGTCTGGACGCAGAGCTTGAGCGTGCCGCCGGTCGAGCGCATGGCGTGGGCGGCGTTGGTGCCGAGATTGAGCAGCACTTGGTGGAGCTGGGTGGGGTCGGCCAGGACCCGGCCGAGGTTGTCGGCGATCTCCACCTCGATCTGGATCGTCGCCGGCACGGTGGCGCGGAGGAAGCGGCGGGCCTCCTCGACCACGAAGCTCATGTCGACCGGGACGCGTTCGCCGCCCTCGGTCTGGCGGCTGAAGGTGAGGATCTGCTCGACCAGCTCGCGGGCCCGCAGGCAGGCGTTGCGGGCCTCGTCCAGGCAGGAGCGGGAGGGGTGGCCCGGGGCGAGGGTGTCCAGGGAGAGGTCCTGGTAGCCCATGATGCCGGTCAGCAGGTTGTTGAAGTCATGGGCGATGCCGCCGGCCAGGGTGCCCAGCGTCTCCATCTTCTGGACCTGGAAGAGCTGGGTCTCGAGCTTGCGCTGGGACTCCTCGGCCTCGTGCTGGCTGGTGATGTCCTGGACCGCGCCGAAGAGCCGCACCGCCCGGTCGTCCTTGAACTCGGCCCGGCCG
The DNA here is from genome assembly GCA_035546595.1 of Opitutaceae bacterium. Lineage (GTDB taxonomy): Bacteria > Verrucomicrobiota > Verrucomicrobiia > Opitutales > Opitutaceae > Palsa-1447. The sequence continues at coordinate 7,685 of DASZWO010000001.1, read as the reverse complement.
ATGACCCGGACCCAGAGCCGGCGGCCGCGCATGGTGAGGAAGGGGGCGCGCAGGTCGAAGGCCCGGCCCCCGCGGGTGGCCTGCTCGATCGCCCGCATGAAGGCGTCGCGGTGCTCGACGGGAAAGAAGTCCTGCATCGAGCTCAGGGTGGGGGCGTAGCCCAGCTCGACCTCGCAGATGCGGTAGAGCTCCGGCGCCCAGGTCAGGGTCTGGGTGTCGAGCGACCACTCCCAGGCTCCGATCTGGGCCAGGCGGCTGACCTGGATCGAGATCTCCTCGCTGTGGCGCAGGCGCTCCTCCAGCTTCTTGCGGGCGGTGATGTCGCCCTGGGTGCCGACCATGCGCAGCGGGCGGCCCTCCTTGTCGCGGGAGACGACCTTGCCCCGGTCCAGGGTCCAGAGCCAGGCGCCGGGCCTGGTCCGCCAGCGGTACTCGGCGACGTACATCGGGGTGCGGCCCTGGAGGTGGGCGTCGAGGGCGGCCTGGGCCGCGGGGAAGTCCTCCGGGTGGACGCGGGAGGACCAGTCGGCGATGTCGCCCAGCTCCTCGGGCCCGGCGTCGAAGAGCTCGGCCCAGCGGTGGTCGCGGAAGATCTTGCCGCTGGAGACGTTCCAGTCCCACACGCCCTCGTTGGTCGCCAGGAGCGCGAGCCCGAGCCGCTCCTCCGTCACCCGCAGGGTCTCGCGCATCTCCTGCTCGGCGGTGATGTCCCGGTTCAGGCCCACCATCCGCACCGGATGGCCGGTCTCGTCGCGGACGAGGAAGCCGTGGGCCTCGACGTAGTGGACCCGGCCGTCGGGGCGGATGATGCGGAAGTCGATGTCGAAGGCCTTCTCCGTGCCGTCCATCACCCGCTGGCGGTGGGCGGTGACCGCGTCGGCATCTTCGGGATGGATCAGCCGCATCCAGTCGTCGGAGTGCCAGCCGAAATCGTCCGGGCTGACCCCGTAGATCTCGAACATGTGCTCGTCCCAGTTCATCCGGTTGCTGGGGAAGTGGGTCTCCCAGATGCCGTAGCCGGAGGAGCGGAGCGCGAACTGCAGCCGGTCGTTGGCCGTCTGCAGCCGCTGGTCGGCCTCCCGGTAGGCGGTGAAGTCGTCCAGGATGGTGATGAAGTTGGTCAGGGACTGCTCCGGGTCGCGCACCGGCTGGAAGGTGATGCGCAGCCAGCGGGTGCGGCCGTCCGGCCCGGGGCCGCTGACCTCCAGGCTGCCCGGCTGGCCGGAGCGGAGGATCTCGCGGGCGCGCGCCTCGGCGGCCGGCCCCCAGATGCCGCCCAGGAGCTGGTCGACCCGCTGGCCGGCGGATTTGGCCTGGTTCCAGCCGCTCAGCCGCTCCCACACCGGATTGGCCCAGAGCACGCTGGTCTGGGCGTCGGCGATGATGACCCCGTTGGGCGTGTGCTGGGTCGTGAGGGCGAGCAGCGCGTTGACCTTGGCCACCACCCGCAGGTTGGAGTTGGCCATCTGCAGCTCGCGGGTGCGCATCGCCACCTCCTGCTGCAGGGTGGCGGTCTGGGTCTGGAGCCGGGCCATGTCGTCCCGGCTGAGGGGAAGGCCGTTGCCGTCGAGCGCCGGCGCCTCGGAGGCGCGGGCGATCAGCGCCACCGCCATGAGGAAGAGGGCGATCTCCAGCCCGGTGAAGAGGGCCACGCCCGGGCGCACCGCGAGGAGGCCGCGGCTGATCAGCTCGACCCGCAGGACCTCCAGGGCGGGCAGGGCGACCAGGGTCGCGACCAGGAGCTGGCGCGCGCGGCGGTTGGCCTTGCGCTCGCCGAGGAAGACGCGGAGGAAGTCGCGCTCGGGCTGGACCAGCAGGACACCGAGGCTGAGGGCGAGCAGGCCGGCGGCGGGGGGGAGGCCGCTGAAGAGGATGTTCTCGTAGGGGCTGCGCAGGCCGGAGAAGCGGAGCAGGCCGTCCAGCAGCGTGACCAGCGCGGCGGTGGCGGTGGCCAGGGCGAGGCCGCCGGAGAGGGCCTGGGCGTTGCGCCCGCGCCCGTGGAGCGCCAGCAGCGCGAGCGAGCCGCAGCCGAGCGAGCCGCAGGTCACCAGGGAGACCTGCGCGCGCCAGCCCGCGACCGCCGCCAGGGCCACGGCCGCGGCGAGCGCGGCGCAGGCGGCGGCGGCGCGGCGGGTCCCCTCGCCGCTCCCGCGGTTGAGGAGCCAGAGGCTGGCCCCGGCCAGCCCGAGGCCCACCGCCACCGCCAGGATGCCCGGGGCGAGCGGGCCCGGCGAGCCGGGCAGCGGGTTGAAGCGTGCTCCCAGCAGCAGCAGCAGTCCGATGCTGACGGTGATGCCCGCAGCGAAGCGGGCGCTGCGGAAGGACGGGCGCGGCGGGGGCATGAAGGTCGGGGGGGAAGCGAGCAGTGCTTTCCAGCGGGGAGGTTGAGGGCCGGCCCCCTCGGCGGCAAGGACGGGAACGGCCCGCGCGAAACGGGGGAGTATCGGCCCATCCGGGCCCGGATTTAGGCCGGATCCGCAACCGGCGCGGGAAGCCCGGCTAGGGTCCGCACCCTACGCGGGGTCTTTTGTCTCAATTCGGGGCCGCCCGGGACGAAATACGGGGTGCGTGTTTGTCTCATGAAAGCCCTGTTCTCCTTTGCCTTTGGCATCGCCCTGCTCTTCGCCGTGTCCGCACGGGCGGATGACCAGGTCGAGCCTCCCGTCCCGGTGCGCACGACCGCCCCGGACTACCCCTACGAGCTCCGGCGGGCCGGGGTCTCGGGCGTGGTGACGGTCAGCTGCCTGGTCGACGCGCACGGCGACGTCCAGGACATGCAGGTGGTCAAGGCCTCGAACGAGGCCTTCGTCCAGCCCGCGATGGAGGCGCTGAAGAAATGGAAGTTCAAGCCCGCCGTCCGCGCCGGCGCCCACGTGCCGCTGCGGGTCAGCATCCCCATCCGCTTCACCTACGACGACTGAGCTTTGCCATGCCCTCCGCCCCCCGATTCAAGTTCGCGCACTGGACCATCGGCCGGAAGGTCGCCGGCGGTTTCACCATCGTCTTCGCCCTGCTCTGCGCCGTGATGGCGGTGGCCTACCTGGCCCTCGGCGCCTCCAGCCGCCAGCTCGCCCAGTACGCGGCCAGCGCCCAGGAGACCAACGCCGCCGCCGGCCTCGAGTCGGCCATGCTCTCGCTCAAGATGGAGGCCAACGACTTCCTGGCCAGCGGCTCGAGCGCCAGCGTCGACGCCTACGCCCGGGCCAAGACCGTGCTCGACGCCGACTTCGCCGCGGCTCAGAAGCGGATCGTCGACTCCGGCCGCGCCGCGCAGATCGCCGCCGCCAACCGCTTCCTCGTCCAGTACGACGACGCCTTCCGCCGGCTGGTCGACAACAACCGCCTGCTCGCCCAGGTCGACCGCGAGACCCTGACCCCCGCCTCGAACGAGATCGCCGGCGACCTGCAGAAGATGCTCGGCTCCGCCCGCGACCAGGGCGACATGAACGCGGCCTTCAAGCTCTCCAGCGCGCTCAAGGCCTTCTTCGAGTGCACCAGCGACGAGACCTCCTTCCTGCTCACCTCGGACGAGCACCGCGCCGCCGCCGCCCGCGACGCCCTCGGGGTCGCCCTCGACCAGGTCAAGCGCATCCAGCGCGACCAGGCCGACCTGGAGAAGTCCGACGCCTCGCTCAAGGACCCGGCGAAGGAGGCGCTGATCCACGCCCTGGAGGCGGCGATGGCGGCCTATTCCGGCGGGCTCGAGCACACCATCGCGCTCAAGACCGCCCGCGACCAGATCGTGAAGAACGAGATCGAGCGGATCGCCCCGCAGTTCACCGCGGCGCTGGCCAGCGTCCGCCAGGCGGTGGCCCAGTTCCAGTCCGACCTCGACGCCCGCATCCGGGTCGAGCAGCGCCGCAACGAGCTCTTCGTCACCTGGGGCACGGCCCTGGGCTGCCTGATCGGCCTGGTGGTCTCGGTCTGGATCGGCCGGGGCATCAGCGGCCCGATCAGCGCCATCGCCACCCGCCTCTCGAGCGAGTCGGCCCAGACCAATTCCGCCGCCTACCAGGTCTCGCAGGTCAGCCAGTCGATCGCCGACGGCGCCAGCCAGCAGGCCTCCGCCATCGAGGAGAGCAGCTCCGCCCTGCACGAGATGGCGAGCATGACCGCGCGCAACTCGGAGAACGCGCAGATGGCCAAGACCCTGGCGAGCGAGGCCCGCGAGACCGCCGACGCCGGCGCCCGCGAGATGGAGGAGATGAAGGCGGCGATGTCGGCGATCAAGGCCTCCAGCGCCGAGATTTCCAAGATCATCAAGACCATCGACGAGATCGCCTTCCAGACCAACATCCTGGCGCTCAACGCCGCGGTCGAGGCCGCGCGGGCGGGGGAGGCGGGCGCCGGCTTCGCCGTCGTCGCCGACGAGGTCCGGACCCTGGCCCAGCGCTGCGCCCAGGCGGCCCACGAGACCTCGGACAAGATCTCCGACTCCGCCGCCAAGAGCGAGCAGGGCGTGGCGATCAGCGGCAAGATGGCCGAGAACCTCGGCGGCATCGTCGAGCGCATCCGCAAGCTCGACGAGATGATCGCCGGGATCGCCCAGGCCTCCCACGAGCAGAGCGACGGCATCGGCCAGCTCAACAACACCATGGCGGGGATGGACAAGATCACCCAGTCCAACGCCGCCCTGGCCCAACAGTCGGCCGCCTCGAGCGACGAGCTCAAGGCGCAGGCCGAGCAAGTGCAGTCGGCGGTCGGCGAGCTCATGCGCATGGTCGACGGCGGCGCGGGCGCCTCCTGCGAGGTGCCGGCGGCCGGCGCGGGCGCGGTGGTGCGCCCGGTGCTGCCGGGCCGCGGCCGCGGCGTCCGCCACGGCGCCAACGGCAGCCAGGGCGCCAACGGCAGCAACGGCGCGCACGGAAAACACAGCCCGCGCTTCGCCACCGCTCAAGCCGACGCGAATTTTGTCGATCAGTTCTGAGTAGCGCACCGAGCGCGAAAACACTTTTGGGGGACGATAGGTAGGTGAGGCCGGAAGGGGTCTGAGGATCCTTTCCGGCCTCTGCCTTTCGGGGAGCCGCGCCTTTTTTCACTGTCCTTTCGCCGGCCCGGCGGTCTAGGCTTCGGCCATGCGCCTCATCGTACCCCTGATGGCGGTCCTGCTGCTGATCGGCTGCGACACCGCCTTCGCAAAATCATCCGGTTCGTCCCGCCGCCACAACGTCGCCGCGGACGAGCAGACGGCCTACCGGGCCTGCCGCGGCGAGCTCGCCCACCTTGGCTTCCATATCACCGGAGGCAGCGTCTCGGAGCGGAAGATCGAGGCCGTGCGGGGGGAGGGCGCCAACCAGCTCTCCGCCGTGATCGAGCTCCAGGCCAGCTTCGGGGCGGGCACGGACCTGGTCCTCCGGCTGAACAAGGCCGACAATTCCCTGAGCGACAGTTTCTTCCAGGGAGTGGAGGACGAGCTGGCGGCGGCCCGCCGCTAGGCGCCGGTTTCCGGCCGCGAAAAAGGCCCGCCGGGGAGGCGGGCCGCGGGGCGGGCGGGTGGGATTAGCGGCCGGCGACGAGCCGGTGGCTGCCGAAGGACCGGAAGGGCAGCGGGTCGAAGATCGCCCGGTGCGAGGGGAGGGCCGGGGCGCGGAAGACCGGCCGGTCCCAGATGATATCGCGCGGGCTGGCCGGCTTGACCCCGGCGGAGACCGCGCTGGCCGGGCGGGTGAGGGGTGGGGTGTCGTGCGACATGGGGTAACTAATCTGGGGGATTAAATCGGACATTCTTTCCCGCTCTTTAAGAAAGAGTGGGACATTTTGGGGAAGCTGTCCCAGAGGGGCGGGGAATTCCCCTCGGGAGGACTATCTGGCGCTTTGGCCCGCCCTATGCGAAGGTGGAGAATACCCATGGACCCGAACAAGCTGACCCAAATGTCCCGCCAGGCCGTGACCGAGGCCCAGGACATCGCCCGCCGCCACAATCATAACGAAGTGGAGACGTGGCACTTGCTATCGGCCCTCCTCGGCCAGGAGAACGGCATCGTCCCCGGCCTCGTCCAGAAGCTCGGCCTGACGGCCAGCGCCCTCCAGCTGGCGGTGGACCGGGAGCTGGATCGGCTGCCCAAGGTCACCGGAAGCGTCGATACCTCCAAGATCTACGTCACCCAGGCGGTGAACGACGTCCTGACCCGGGCGGAGAAGGAGGCCGACTCCCTCAAGGACGAATTCGTCAGCACCGAGCACCTCTTCCTGGGGCTGCTGGAGGTGGGGCGGCCGGAGGGGCTGAAGAAGCTTTTCAAGAGCTTCGGCCTGGACCGGGCCAAGGTGCTGAAGGCCCTGAAGGAGCTCCGCGGCAGCCAGCGGGTAACCACCGACAACCCCGAGTCCACCTACCAGGCGCTGGAGAAGTACGGCATCGACCTGGTCGAGCAGGCCCGGAAGGGGAAGCTCGACCCGGTGATCGGCCGCGACGAGGAGATCCGGCGCGCCATCCGCATCCTCTCCCGCAAGACCAAGAACAACCCCGTCCTGATCGGCGAGCCCGGGGTGGGCAAGACGGCGATCGTGGAGGGCCTGGCCCAGCGCATCCTGCGCGGCGACGTGCCGGAGGGGCTGAAGGACCGCACCGTCTTCGCCCTGGACATGGGCGCGCTGGTGGCGGGCGCCAAGTACCGCGGCGAATTCGAGGAGCGGCTGAAGGCCGTGCTCCAGGAGGTCCGCCAGAGCGAGGGCCGCGTCATCCTCTTCATCGACGAGCTGCACACCATCGTGGGCGCGGGCAAGACCGAGGGCGCGATGGACGCGGGCAACCTGCTCAAGCCCATGCTCGCCCGCGGCGAGCTGCACTGCATCGGCGCCACCACCCTCGACGAGTACCGCAAGCACATCGAGAAGGACGCGGCGCTGGAGCGCCGATTCCAGCCGGTCGTGGTGGACCAGCCCTCGGTGGAGGACGCGATCTCGATCCTGCGCGGCCTGCGCGAGCGCTTCGAATTGCACCACGGCGTCCGCATCCAGGACAACGCGCTGGTCAGCGCCGTCACCCTCTCGCACCGCTACATCACCGACCGCTTCCTGCCCGACAAGGCCATCGACCTGGTGGACGAGGCCTGCGCCATGATCCGCACCGAGATGGACTCGATGCCGCAGGAGCTGGACGAGCTCACCCGCCGGGCGCTCCAGCTTGAGATCGAGGAGACCGCCCTGGCCAAGGAGAAGGACGAGGCCAGCAAGCGCCGGCTCGCCGCCCTGCGCCAGGAGCTGGCCGAGGTGCGGGAGAAGGCCAAGGGCCTCCGCCTCCAGTGGGAGAAGGAGAAGGGCGCGGTCGGGCGCACCCGCAAGCTGCGCGAGGAGATCGAGGCCGCCCGCCTGGAGATGGAGAAGGCCGAGCGGGCCTACGACCTGAACAAGGTGGCGGAGCTGCGCCACGGCCGCATCCCCCAGCTCGAGGCCGAGCTGAAGAAGGCGGAGAAGGCCGGGGGCAGCACGACGCTCTTCAAGGAGGAGGTCTCCGCCGAGGAGATCGCCGAGGTCGTGGCCAAGTGGACGGGCGTCCCGGTGACCCGCCTGGTCGAGGGCGAGAAGGAGAAGCTCCTGCGCCTCGAGGACGTGCTGCACCAGCGCGTGATCGGCCAGGACGAGGCCGTCACCCTGGTGACGGAGGCGATCCTGCGCTCGCGCAGCGGGATCAAGGACCCGCGCCGGCCGGTCGGCAGCTTCCTCTTCCTCGGCCCGACGGGCGTGGG